>NZ_CP016162.1:2428000-3035000 GCF_001941865.1 Pseudomonas alcaliphila JAB1
CTCATGCCAGTACAGGTGCGTTTCCAGCGCCGGCACATCACCGACCGGTAAGGTCACATGATGCAGGTTGTGGCGGCGGGCGAAACGCTCCGGCACGGTCATCACCATGTCGGTCTGCTGTATCACGCTACTGGCCATCAGATAGTGTTGCGAGCGCAGGGCAATCTTGCGCTGGATGCCCATCTTGCCAAGGGCCAGATCCACATAGCCTAAGCCACTGCGGCGGCTGGAGATGTGGATGTGGCTCAGCGACAGGTATTCGTCGAGGCTGATCTTTTCCTTAGCCATTGGGTGGCCAGGGCGCATGGCGCAGACATAGCGATCATCCAGCAGCTTGACGTGACGAACCTGCGGGTCGGTATTGAGTGGCGCGTCGACGGCAAAATCGAGCCGGCCGGCGGCCAGTTCCTTGGTGGTTTCGCGGCGCTTGGCCAGGAAGCTCTCGATGCACACGCTCGGCGCCAGGCGACGCAGGCGTTGGAACAGCGGTGGCAGGAGGATCTGCTCCGACAGGTCGGTCATGCTGATGCGGTAGGTCTTGCCGGCCTGCTGCGGGTTGAAGGTGCGGCTTTCCTGCACGGAAACGCGCAACAACTGCAGGGCATTGCGTACCGGGCCGATGATGTTCTGCGCCATCGGCGTCGGCACCATGCCCTGGGCGGTACGCACGAACAGCGGGTCGTTGAAGGTTTCGCGCAGACGGGCGAGGGCGTTGGAAACCGCTGGTTGGGTAATGCCGACGATCTGCCCGGCACGGGTCAGGTTGGCCTCGGTGTAGATGGCGTCGAAGACGATGAAGAGGTTCAGATCCACCTTGGTCAGGTTCATGCCGGCAGTGCTCCAGGGGGCGTCGATATCAATCGATCATATATCGGTTATGAATGTTCATACACGCTGAAAATAGGTTAGATAAATCTTAAGCGCTGTTCTAGCATCATTTCCACAACCTCTCACCCTTTATTGCAAACAGGTAATTCCATGGATTTCGCCTATTCCCCGAAGGTTCAAGAGCTGCGTGAGCGCGTCAGCGCATTCATGGAGGCGCACGTCTACCCGGCTGAAGCGGTGTTCGAGCAGCAGGTAGCCGAAGGTGATCGTTGGCAGCCGACCGCGATCATGGAGGAGCTGAAGAACAAGGCCAAAGCCGAAGGTCTGTGGAATCTGTTTCTGCCCGAGTCGGACTACGGTGCCGGCCTGACCAACACCGAATACGCACCGCTGGCGGAGATCATGGGGCGTTCGCTGATCGGCCCCGAGCCGTTCAACTGCGCCGCGCCGGATACCGGCAACATGGAAGTGCTGGTGCGCTACGGCAACGAGGCGCAAAAGCAGCAATGGCTGGAGCCGCTGCTGTCCGGCGAGATTCGTTCCGCGTTCGCCATGACTGAGCCAGGCGTGGCTTCGAGCGACGCCACCAACATGCAGGCCAATGCTCGTCGCGAGGGCGATGAGTGGGTTATCAACGGCCGCAAGTGGTGGACCTCCGGTGCCTGCGACCCGCGCTGCAAGGTGATGATCTTCATGGGCCTGACCAACCCGGACGCGCCGCGCCACCAGCAGCACTCGATGATCCTGGTGCCGATGGATGCACCAGGCGTCACCGTACTGCGCCCGCTGCCGGTGTTCGGTTATGACGACGCGCCACATGGCCATGCCGAAGTGCTGTTCGAGAACGTGCGAGTGCCCTACGAGAGCGTATTGCTTGGTGAAGGGCGTGGCTTCGAGATCGCCCAGGGGCGCCTCGGCCCGGGCCGTATCCACCACTGCATGCGTTCGATCGGCATGGCCGAGCGCGCCCTGGAACTCATGTGCAAGCGCGCTGTTTCGCGGACCGCCTTTGGCAAGCCGCTGGCGCGCCTGGGTGGCAATATCGATCACATCGCCGATTCGCGCATGGAGATCAACCAGGCGCGTCTGCTGACCCTGAACGCGGCCTACATGATGGATACCGTGGGCAACAAGATCGCCGCCAGCGAAATCGCCCAGATCAAGGTGGTGGCGCCCAACGTGGCGCTCAAGGTGATCGACCGGGCGATCCAGATGCACGGCGGCGCGGGCGTCTCCAACGACTTCCCGCTGGCCTACTGGTACGCCATGCAGCGCACCCTGCGCCTGGCCGATGGCCCGGACGAGGTGCACCGCGCAGCCATCGGCAAGTTCGAGATTGGCAAGTACGTGCCGCGCGACGTGATGAAAGCCAGCCGCTGATCCCGCAAGCCAAAGCAAAGAGGCCCGCATCTGCGGGCCTCTTTGTTCGTGAACCGTCGACGCTGCTGCTCGGTCGTCCGGCTACGCCGTTTCTCAGTGTTGCGGGGCTTTCTGGTCCCGGGTATTGAGCAGCGACAGGATCACCCCGCCTGCCAGCAGCCCCAGGGTGACGCCAAGCGAGAGCAGGGCGGGAACCTTGATCAGGTCGTGCAGGAAGATCTTGCCGCCGATATACATCAGCACCAGCGCCAGGGCGTACTTCAGGTAGATGAAGCGGTGCATCAGTGCAGCCAGGGCGAAATACAGCGCGCGCAGGCCGAGAATGGCGAAGATGTTCGAGGTGTAGACGATGAACGGGTCCTGCGAGATGGCCAGTACCGCCGGCACGCTGTCCACCGCGAACACCAGGTCGGCCAGTTCGATCAGCACCAGCGCCAGCAGCAGCGGGGTGGCATAGAGCAGCGGCTTGCCACTGACCTGATCCTTCAGACGCACCAGGAACTTGCCTTCGTGCAGCTCATCGGTGACGCGAATGTGCTTGCGCACGAAACGGATCACCGGATTCTGCGCCAGGTCTGGATGCGACTCTTCGTCACCGCTGCGCAGCATCTTGACGCCGCTGAATAGCAGGAAGGCGCCAAAGATGTAGAGAATCCAGTCGAACTGCTGCACCAGGGCCGTGCCCAGACCGATCATGATCGCGCGCAGCACGATCACCCCGAGAATGCCCCAGAACAGCACGCGGTGCTGGTACTTACGCGGGATGTTGAAGTAGCCGAGGATCATCGCCATGACGAAGACGTTGTCCATCGACAGCGATTGCTCCACCAGGAAGCCGGTGTAGTACTCCATCGCCTTGGTACCGCCGAGCTGCCACCAGATCCAGCCGCCGAAGGCGACGCCGACACTGAAATAGCCGGAATACAGCAGCAGGCTCTCGCGCATCTCGATTTCATGCTGATCGCGATGCAGCACGCCGAGGTCGAGTACCAGAAGGGTGATGATCAGTACCAGGAAGGCCAGCCAGAACCAGCCGGGGGTACCGAAGATGGGGGATGTCAAAAAGGCAAGTAGAGCGTCCATGAGCCCTCCCTTATGTCTGCCTGAGTTGAAAGAAATCGACTCAGTGACTCCGACATCACGGTGAGAAAACTCACCGCCAGAGGGGCCCGGCGTCACGCGCTGCAAAGACTAGCGCCGAGCCCTCACTCTGCCAAGCCCTTTGTAAGGAAATATTTTCAGGCGTCAGTAGACCCATACTTCGACACGGCGATTACGGATGCGGCCATTGTTCTGATCATTGGCCGCCACCGGTAGCTCGCTGCCCATACCGGTAATTTCACGAAACAGTACGCCTTGTTTGGCCAGCTCGCGGCGCACGGCCATGGCGCGCAGTTTCGACAGCAGTTCGGCGCGCTCGGGGTCGCTCTTCGGATCGCCAAAGCCCACCAGCACCACCTTGTCCTGCAGCTTGTCGTGCTGCTTGAGATAGTCCAGCACCCGCTGCAAATCACGATGTGCCTTGTTATCCAGCGTTGCGCTGCCTTCCTGGAAGCGGAAGTTCACCGACAGGCGCTGCGCCTGCTTTGCCAGTTGCTGGTACTCCGCTGGCATCTGCGCATCCGCGGCGACCTTGACCGCCTGGACGGTCTGGGCGATGAAACCGCTGTTGTCGACAATGGCCTGGCCGCGTGGGCTGTGGGCGAAGTCGATCAGCGCGCGCGCCCAGGGATTGGCCAGTTGCGGGTCGTTGTAGAGAAACAGGCGGCGTGCCAGGGGGTAGTCCTCGGTGGCGATCAGCGTGGTGCTCGGTGGCATCGGCTGAGAATTGCCCGCAGCGACGGCGACTGCCTTGGCCTGACGGATATAGGGCAGGCCAATGAAGCCGATGCCATTGGCATCGCTGCTCACCGCGTCGGACAGTTGGGTGCTGGATTCGAAGCGTTGCGCGCCGGCGGCGAGTGTGCGCCCGCCTGCAGCCAGCACCAGCTCCTTGAAGGTGTCGTAGGTGCCGGAATTGTCATCGCGTGCGTAGGGGCGAACCTTGCCGGGTTTGCCGCCCAGCGCAGCCCAGTCTCCGATCTCGCCGGAAAACAGCTGCGCGATCTGCTCCACACTCAGCGTTCCAATCGGGTTCGATGGATGGACGATGATCGCCAGACCATCGATGGCGATGACCTGTTCACTCTGCGGACTGCGCAGATCGCCAAGGGGCGCCAGGGTAGCGGCTTCGCCATCCTTGATCGGCCGCGACGAGGCGGCCAGATCGGCGCTGCCGTCCTTGAGCGAGGTAAAACCGGTGCCAGAGCCGTGAGCGGCGACTTCGACTATCACCTGGCGGCCGTCGGCCCGTCGCGCGAGCAGGCGCTGCTCGTTTTCCCGGGCACCTTCTTCGCTGTGGATATCGTGCAGGCCCTGAGCTTCGAACAGCCCTTTGACCAGCTCCGGGCCGAGCTTGGCACCAATGGTGTTGGAGCCCTGGATGCGCAGTACCGGTTGGTTGCCCTCGGAGGCTGGTAGTGCGGCGAAGACGGAAAGAGGCAGGGCGTAGCAGATGAAACCGATCAGCAGCAGGGACAGAGTACGACCCCAGAGGTCGCGGTCGGCGGACAGGGCGCGCGGCATGCGGCAAGCACCTTCTAGTGGAGAGAAATACCGCGCAGATTAAGTCAGTCGAGTTGCAGTCATATTACAGGGCGCGTCATCGACACGCGCCCAGTTTCACGCCAGTTCCAGCCAGATCGGCGCATGGTCCGAGGGCTTGTCCATTCCACGCAGGTCGTAATCGATGCCGGCATCCTTGAAGCGCGCCTGCAGCGGCTGGCTGGCGAGGATCACGTCGATGCGCAGGCCGCGCTTGGGCTCGTCTTCAAAGCCGCGACTGCGGTAGTCGAACCAACTGAAACGATCATTCACCTCGGGGTTGAGGTGGCGGAAGCTGTCCACCAGGCCCCAGCTCTTCAGCGTCGCCAGCCATTCGCGCTCCTCCGGCAGGAAGCTGCACTTGCCGGTTTTCAGCCAGCGCAGGCGATTGGGCTCGCCGATGCCGATGTCGCAATCTTCCGGGCTGATGTTGATGTCGCCCATCACTACCAGGGCCTGCTGCGGATCGAAGTGCTCCACCAGCAGTTGATGCAGGTCGGCGTAGAAGCGCTGCTTGGCCGGGAACTTCACCGGGTGGTCACGGCTTTCGCCTTGCGGGAAATAGCCGTTCATGATGGTGACCGGGTTGCCACCCGCATCGGCGAAGGTGCCGTAGATGAAGCGGCGTTGAGAGTCTTCTCCATCGCCGGGAAACCCCTTGTGCAGGCTCAGTGGCTCCTGACGCGAGAGCAGGGCAACGCCATAGTGGCCTTTCTGGCCGTGGTAATGCACGTGGTAGCCGAGCTGACGGATCTCGGCTTCGGGGAACTGCTCATCGGCCACCTTGGTTTCCTGCAGGCCGATCACGTCCGGCTGGTGTTTTTCGATCAGGGCCTCCAATTGATGGGGGCGGGCGCGCAGGCCGTTGATATTGAACGAGACGATTTTCATGGGCGGCGGGTCCTGGGCTAACGGGCATGCCATGAGAGGTATCCCGGATGATGAAAGCCTTCGCGGCATGCCTTCCCTCATCCGTTGGTTCGCGCCACCTTCTCCCGAAAGGGGAAGGGCATGAGGAAGGTGTCGCTGCGCGACTTTCAGATTAAACGGCGATGCTAGCCGATCCTCGGCGCTCGCGGCCAGCGCCTGGCGGGCATCATGAGGTGGTGCTAAGTTGGCTGGGACGCGCCTGACCCACAACGCATAACAACAGAGGTCTGCCATGCCCAACAACGCTCCAGCAGAAGTGCGCATGCTTGATGGTGGTTACGCCCGCGAGGTCCGTTCGCTGCTCTACCACGCCTATCGCCACGAGCCGACCTTCGCCTACCTGTTCGAAGCGCAGCGACCGGGTTTTGATCAGCGTGTACGCGCGACGATTCGCGAACTTGTGCAGCAGCACTTCGCCGAGGATCTGCCGGCCATTGGCCTGCTGATCGATGACCGCCTGATCGGCGCAGCACTGATCGCGCCACCGCAGCGCCGCCTGGATATCACCGAAAGTTGGGGGTGGCGTCTGCGCATGCTGCTGAGCACCGGTTTCAGCTGCACCAAGCGCTATCTCGAGTACCACGATGCGGTGCTTGCCAGTCTGCCGCCCGGGCCTTACCACGTGCTGCCGCTACTGGGCATTCACCCCGAGTTTCAGGGGCAGCATCACGGCGAGCAGTTGCTCGAGGCGCTGCACGACTGGTGTGCACAGGACAGCGGCTCGCAAGGTGTGGTGCTGGATACCGGCAATGCGCGCTATCTGGACTTCTACAGGCGCCAGGGCTACGAGGAAATCGGCGAGCTGGCCATCGGCCCGGTGGTGGAGCACGTGTTCTTCCATCCCAATCCACAGCCGGTGGTGCGGGCCAGCGCTTGAGAACCTGTTCACGATCAGCTGCGCGTCGGCGCTGCTGCGTTAAAAACAGGCTCGGAATGCTCATTTACAACTCATAAACTGCGCTTCCTCGCCTGTTTTTGCCTTGCATCGCTCTAGCTCGCAAGATCGTGAGCAGGTTCCAAGCTCCGGCTGTCTGCCCATGTCGCGAAGCCTCTGGCGCGCGCTTCGCGCCGTGGTAGCATCCCCGCCATGAGTGTATATGGACATATCCGGCGCAGCCTCGCGCTGCTGCTGATCAGTACTGGCGCCCTCGCGGCTGGCGAGCTGGACGTGCGAATCACTCCGAGCAATTCGGCGCTGAAGGCCAATATCGAGGGCTACGTCGGTAGCCTCGATGGCCGTGATACGCAGTCGTTGCGCCGTTTGCGCCGCATCGCCGAAAGCGAGGCGGACAAGGCCGCGCAGGCGCTGGGCTATTACCAGGCGCGCATCCGCAGCCATATCGAAGAGGGCGCAACGCCACGCCTGGTGCTGGAAGTCGAGCCCGGCGAACGGGTGCGCCTGCGCAACGTGGACATTCGTATCGAAGGGCCTGCCAGCGAGCTGTCTGCCTTTCGCGTACCCAGTGCCGGCCGTTTGCAGCCAGGCTCGGTGCTCAACCATGGGCGCTATGAGGACGCCAAGCGACTGATTCAGAATCAGGCCTCGCGCTATGGCTTCTTCGACGGCCGATTCTCTCGCCAGAGTTTGCAAATCGACCCGGCTGTCGGGGTGGCCGATATCGAGCTGGTGTTCGTCAGCGGGCCGCGTTACAGCCTGGGCGATATCGCCTTCAGCGGTGACTTCCCGTTCGATGAAGAGCTGCTGCTGCGCATGGTGCCGTTTGAACCGGACACCCCCTACGACTCCGAATTGATCGCCGAGCTGTATCAGGCGCTGCAGTCCAGTGGCTATTTCGAATCGGTGCGCGTCGATGCCATCCCGACCCAGGCCGACCAGTTGCGTATTCCCGTGGCGGTGGCGCTGCAGGTGCGTGAGCCGCGCACCATGGGCCTGGGGCTGGGCTTTTCCACCGACGTCGGGCCGCGCCTGCGCGCCAACTGGACGCGCCACTGGCGCAATCCGCAGGGGCACAGCTACGGGGTGGAAACCGAATTGTCCGCCCCGCGGCAGAACGTTGGCCTGTGGTACGACATTCCCGGTGACCCACCACTGACCGACAAACTGCGCCTGGCCGGCGGTTATCAGTATGAGGAGCTGGCCAGCAAGGACAGCTTGAGCCGGCTGCTCACCCTCGGTCCGGAATGGCACAGCCAGCGCTCCGGTGGCTGGCAGCGCGTGCTGTCGGTGAAATGGCAGCGTGAGGAATATCGCCTGGGTGACGACTCCGGGCTGAGCACCCTGTTGATGCCGGGCGTCAGCTATTCGCTGTTGCGCAGCGACAACAGCCTCGACCCGAATCAGGGCTACCGCGTGCAGTTCGACTTGCGTGGCGCTGTCGATGGCGTGCTGTCCGATGCCAACGTGCTGCACGGCAACGTCATGCTCAAGGGCCTGACTACCGTATTCGACAATCACCGTCTGCTCGGGCGGGTGCAGTTCGGCGGTACCGAAACCAATGGTTTCTCTGCAGTGCCGCCGTCGCTGCGCTTCTTCGCCGGTGGCGATCAGAGCGTGCGCGGTTACGACTATCAGAGTCTGTCGCCGGAGAACAACCGAGGCGACAAGATCGGCGGCCGTTACCTGTTCACCACCAGCGCCGAGTACCAGTACAGTCTCACCGACAAGTGGCGCCTGGCGACTTTCATCGACCAGGGCAATTCCTTCAATTCGCTGGACATTCCCACCTTGAAGACTGGTGTCGGCTTCGGCGTGCGCTGGGTATCGCCGGTTGGCCCGCTGCGCCTGGACCTCGCTCATGCGCTGGACGACGACGGTGGCGTACGCCTGCATTTCTCCATGGGGCCTGAGCTATGACCCGGCGCCTGCTGAAATGGTTGGCCGGCGGTCTGCTCGGCCTGGCGTTGCTGCTCGTCGCGGCCCTGTGGGCGCTGCTGGGTACCCAGGGTGGCAGTCGCTGGCTGCTGGCCCAGGTGCCAGGCCTGCAGGTCGACAACTTCGCAGGGCGTCTGGGCGGTGACTGGCAGGTCGATGCGCTGATCTGGCAGCAAGACGATATGCGCGTGGAGCTGCAGCAGCTGGACATGGCCTGGTCACCGTCCTGCCTGTTGCGCCTGACGCTATGTCTGGATCGCCTGCATCTGCAGCAGGTGGCCGTGACTCTGCCCGAAAGTGGGGAGGCCAGCGATGAGCCGTTGAGCCTGCCGAACCTCAACCTGCCACTGCGCTTGCAATTGGGCGATATTCAGTTGGGTGAGTTGCGTCTGGACGGCCAGGCGCAACTGAGCGATCTCGAACTGATCGCCAGTTGGAACGAGCAGGGCGTGGAGCTGCAGCGCCTGGCCTTGCAACGTGATGACCTGAGCCTGGATCTCAGTGGTCAGCTGACACCACAGGGCAATTGGCCCTTGACCCTGAGTGGTCGCCTGCAGTTGCCGGAGGTCGATGGCAAGGCCTGGCAGGTGGCGCTGCAGGTGGGCGGCGAATTGCAACGCAACCTGACGATCGAGGCCGATAGCAGTGGCTATCTCGATGCTCGTCTGGAAGGACAGGTGCAGGCGCTGGCTGAGCATCTGCCCGCTGAACTGCGCCTGACCAGCCAGGATTTCCAGGCCAGCAGCGGTTTGCCGCAGACGCTGCACCTGCAGGCGCTTACCTTGTCGGCAAAGGGTGACCTGAGCAGCGGCTATCGCATCGATGGCAGCGCCACTCTGCCCGCCGAAGAGGCGCCGATGCCGTTGACATTGCGTGGCAGGGTCGATGCCAAGGGCGCGGATATCGAATTGCTGCGCATCGAGGCCGAGGATCAGCAGCATCTGCAGCTCAGCGGTACGCTCGCCTGGAGCGAGGCGTTTCAGGCCGATGCCAAGCTCGATTGGCTGAATTTCCCCTGGCAGCGTCTGTACCCGCTGGACGAGCCGCCACCCGTGGCGCTGCAGCAACTGCAGGCAGAAGTCAGCTATAGCGAAGGCAATTACCTGGGTAACTTCGCTGCGCAGCTTAAGGGGCCGGCAGGGGACTTCAGCCTGAGCAGTCCGGTCAGTGGCGATCTCGGCCAGGTCAGCCTGCCGCAGTTGCAGCTGGTGGCCGGCCAGGGCCGCGCCGAAGGGGTGGTCAAGGTTGGTTTTGCCGACGGCGTCGACTGGCAGGCCATGCTGCAGCTCAGCGCCCTCGACCCGGGTTACTGGCTGGCTGAGATGCCGGGTAATCTGGCAGGGCCGCTGAATACCTCGGGCAGCTTCAACGCCGGCGCGCTGCAGGCCAACGCCGATATCGACCTCAATGGCCGTCTGCGTGGCCAGCCCGCGCAATTACAGGTACAGGGCGCCGGTAGCGGCGAGCGGTGGCAGCTCGAGCGGTTGCTGGTGCGTCTGGGCGACAATCGGATCAGTGGCCAAGGCGCTATGGATCAGCGTTTGCGTGGTCAGCTGGAGTTGGTGTTACCGCGTCTGGGGCAACTCTGGCCCGGCTTGCAGGGCCAAATACAGGGCCAGCTGTCCATGGCCGGTACGCTACAGGCGCCGCAAGGCCAGCTTGCGCTGAGTGGGGAGCGTCTGGCCTTTGGCGACCCTAGTCTGCGTCGCCTGCAGCTGGACGCGACGCTGGATGCCCGCCAGCAGGCGCGCATCGGTTTGAATCTTCGTGGCATCCGCATCGGCGATACCTACCTTGGGCGCTTGCAGGCCGATGGTCGTGGTGATCAGCGTCGCCAGGCGCTGGACATCGATTTGCAAGGTCCGCTGCTGCAGCTGGCGTTGGCCCTGGACGGTAGCTTGAGCGAGCAGGGCGACTGGCGCGGTCGCGTCGCCAGTGGCCGTGTGCAGAGCGGCGGGCAGGATTGGCAACTACAGCAGGCGGCGAACCTGGAGCGCCTGGCAAGCGGCCGCATGAACCTGGGCGCGCATTGCTGGCAGTCCGGCGATGCCAGCCTGTGCGGCGGGCAGCAGCGGCTGATGCCGCAGCCCAGCCTGGACTGGCGCCTGCAGAACTTCCCCCTGGCCAGCCTGCAGCCCTGGCTGCCCGAGGATTTCGCCTGGCAGGGGCGACTGGATGGTCAACTGAAAGTCGAGCTACCCGACAGCGGTCCCAACGGCCAGATCAGGCTCGATGCCGGCGGCGGCAACCTGCGTATTCGTCAGCCGGATGAAGAGCAGTGGCTGGACTTTCCCTACGACAGCCTGCGCCTGGACAGCACGCTGCGCCCTCAGCGGGTAGACAGCGAACTGCGTTTCGTCAGTAGCCGCCTGGGTGAGCTGCTGCTGCAGGCGCAGATCGACCCACGCCCGGCGAGCAAGCCGGTCAGCGGCGAGTTTCGATTGAGCGGTTTCGATCTGGCCGTGCTGCGTCCCTTCGTACCCATGGCGGAAAGGCTCGAAGGCAAGCTGCAGGGCAGCGGCAATATAAGTGGCCAGCTGCTGGCGCCGCAGATCAACGGCCAGCTGCGCCTGGACGGCGGCGAGCTGTCCGGCAGTGAACTGCCGATCAGCCTGGAGAACCTGCAATTGCAGGCGTTGATCGCGGGCGAGCAGGTGCAGCTCTCCGGCGACTGGCATAGCGGTGAGCAGGGGCGTGGCAATCTGCGTGGCGAACTGACCTGGGCCGAGGGGCTGAGCGGCGATCTGGCATTGCAGGGACAGCGCTTGCCGGTGAAGGTCGAGCCCTATGCCGAGCTGGAAGTCGAGCCTGATCTGCAATTGCAGCTGCGTGCCCAGCGTCTGGCCGTCAGCGGCAAGGTTGGCGTGCCGCGTGGCTTGATCAGCGTACGTGAACTACCGCCATCGACGGTCAAGGTTTCCGGTGATGCACGGGTGGTCGGTCGTGAAACCCCGGAAGCTGAGCAGGGCATGGGCGTCGCCATGGATGTCGATGTCGAGGTGGGGCAGGACAAGCTGGCCTTCAGCGGTTTCGGCCTGACTGCCGACCTGCGTGGACGCGTGCACATCGGCGATAACCTCGATACCCGCGGTGAACTGGATCTGGTCAATGGCCGCTATCGCGCCTACGGCCAGCGCCTGACCATACGCCGCGCGCGCCTGCTGTTCACCGGGCCCATCGATCAGCCGTTCCTCGATGTGGAAGCGATTCGCCGGGTCGACACGGTCGTCGCCGGTATCCGTCTGTCCGGTAGCGCCGAGCAGCCGAGCACCACGGTCTTCGCCGAGCCGGCCATGAGCCAGGAACAGGCGCTGTCCTATCTGGTGCTGGGCCGGCCGTTGGGGCAAAGCACGGGGGACAACAACATGCTTGGCCAGGCAGCGCTGGCGCTCGGTCTGGCCGGCAGCAGTTCGCTCACCACCAGCCTGGCCACCAGTCTGGGTATTCAGGATTTTCAGCTCGACACCGAGGGCAGTGGCGTGACCACCAGTGTGGTGGCCAGCGGCAATATCACCGAGCGCCTGAGCCTGCGTTACGGCGTGGGTGTGTTCGAGCCGGCCAACACCATCGCTCTGCGTTACGAGCTGAGCCGGCGCCTGTACCTTGAGGCCGCCAGCGGTCTGGCCAGCTCGCTCGACCTGTTCTATCGCCGGGACTTCTGATGGTCGCGCCGCCTTTATGCTAAATCCCTACATGGCTGCGGGTGTATCGGCGGCGCTTCTGCGCTAGTCTGGACGCATGGTCGGGCCGTGACCTGCCATTCGATGGAGCATTCGCCACGGCGAACCCCATGTCACACATTTGCCCTTCAACTCCCTGAACGATAAGGAAACTCCCATGGCGCAAGTCACTCTCAAAGGCAACCCGGTGCAGGTCGACGGCCAACTGCCGCAGGCCGGCCAACAGGCACCAGCGTTCAGCCTGGTCGCTGGTGACCTGAGCGACGTCACCCTGGCCAGCCTGGCTGGCAAGCGCAAGGTGCTGAACATCTTCCCCAGCGTCGACACCCCGACCTGCGCTACCTCCGTGCGCAAGTTCAACGCCGAAGCCGGTCAACTGAACAACACCGTGGTGCTGTGCATCTCCGCTGACCTGCCGTTCGCCCAGGCACGCTTTTGTGGTGCCGAAGGTCTGGAAAGCGTGGTCAATCTGTCCACCCTGCGTGGCGCCGACTTCCTCAAGAACTACGGTGTGGCCATTGCCAGCGGCCCGCTGACCGGCCTGGCCGCGCGCGCCGTGGTAGTGCTGGATGAAAACGACAAGGTGCTGCACAGCGAGCTGGTTGGCGAAATCGCTGATGAGCCGAATTACGCAGCCGCCCTGGCCGCGCTGAAGTAACTCGCAGCTGCTTCGATGAAACGGCCTGCTTTGCAGGCCGTTTTTATTTGTGCACCAAGCCGAACGTTCTGAGCACGTCGACAGTCCCTTGCCCAATGCAGATTTTTTCGCGGACTCAAACAGTTAGTAACGTAAGGGCAGCGTAAAAAGCGGGTAAATGGGCTTTGCTTGACGCGGGCCAGTGCTTATCGTGCCGACTCCCCTTAAACGTGATATTGCGCCTGCCATGTCGAATGCTTCCCCGTCTCCATCGAACTCCTCCCGTCAATGGCTGATTGGCCTGACGTTGCTCGCCGTGCTGCTTCTGCTGCTGTGGTGGTTCTGGCCGAGCGAGCCAGAAAGCCAGCAGATGGGCCGTGGCCGTTTCGGTGACATGGGGCCGGTGCCGGTGCGCGTGGCCGAGGTCAAGCAGGGTGAGTTCGCCATCGAGCTCAAGGCGCTTGGCACGGTAACCGCCTACAACACGGTCAACGTACGCTCGCGAGTCGACGGTGAGCTGGTCAAGGTGCTGTTCGAGGAGGGCCAGCAGGTCAAGGCCGGCGACCTGCTGGCGGTGATCGATCCACGTCCTTATCAGGTGGCCTTGCAGCAGGCGCAGGGGGCGCTGCAGGAAAACCAGGCGCAACTGAAGAACGCCGAGCTGGACCTGCAGCGCTACAAGGGGCTGTACGACGAAGACAGCATCGCCAAACAGACCCTCGATACCCAGCAGGCACTGGTCAATCAGTACCGTGGCAGTCTGCAGAGCAACCAGGCTGACGTCGCCACGGCCAAGCTCAACCTCGACTTCACCCAGATTCGCGCGCCCATCGACGGTCGCCTCGGTCTGCGTCAGCTGGATATCGGCAACCTGGTCAGCAGCGGCGATACCACGCCTTTGGTGGTAATCACCCAGGCCGATCCGATTGCGGTGATCTTCACCATCCCCGAGGGCGATCTGCCAGCCGTGCTGCAGCGCCGCCGCGACGGCACGATCCTGGCCGTCGAGGCCTGGGACCGTGGTGAGCGCCTGAAACTGGCCGAGGGCGTGCTGGAAAGCCTGGATAACCAGATCGACACCACCACCGGTACGGTCAAGCTCAAGGCGCGCTTCGACAACGCCGAGCAGATGCTCTTCCCCAATCAGTTCGTCAACGTGCGTCTGCGCGTGGAAACCCGTGAGGCCGCCACCATCATTCCGTCCGCTGCGGTGCAGTTCGGCACCCAGGGTACCTTCGTCTATGTCGTGGGTGACGATAACAAGGTGAGCATCCGTCAGGTCACCATCGCCGCCAGCGACGCCGAGCGCAGCATGGTCAACGAGGGCGTGCAGCAGGGTGAGCGGCTGGTGCTGGAGGGCACCGACCGCCTGCGCGACGGCAGCGAGGTGGAAGTGGTCGACCCGAACCTGGTGCAGAGCCCCGACGGCGCGGCCAACGAGGCTGGCGACCGCCAGGGCAAGCGCGATGGCTCCGCACGTCCGGGCGCAGCACGGAACGACGCATGAACATCTCCCGCCCCTTCATCCTGCGGCCGGTCGCCACCACGCTGTTGATGGTGGCGATCTTCCTCAGCGGTCTGATCGCCTATCGCCTGCTGCCGGTGTCGGCGCTGCCGGAAGTGGATTACCCGACCATCCGTGTGCTGACCTTATATCCAGGCGCCAGTCCGGATGTGATGACCAGTGCCGTGACGGCGCCGCTGGAGCGCCAGTTCGGGCAGATGGCCGGGCTCAAACAGATGTCCTCGACCAGTTCGGGCGGCGCCTCGGTGATCACCCTGCGCTTCAACCTGGATGTCTCCCTGGCGGTGGCCGAGCAGGAAGTGCAGGCGGCGATCAACGCGGCGAGCAACCTGCTGCCTGGCGATCTGCCGGCGCCGCCGGTGTACAACAAGGTCAACCCGGCCGATACGCCAGTGCTGACCCTGGCGGTGAGTTCAAAGACGATGCCGCTGCCGCAGGTCAACGACCTGGTCGATACCCGCCTGGCGCAGAAGCTCGCGCAAACCAGCGGTGTCGGCCTGGTGACCCTGGCCGGCGGGCAACGTCCGGCGGTGCGTATCCGCGTCAACCCGGAGGCGCTGGCGTCCTACGGCCTGAGCCTGGCCGACGTGCGCAGCCTGATCACGGCCAGCAACGTCAACCAGCCCAAGGGCAACTTCGACGGGCCCACGCGGGTTTCTCAGCTCGATGCCAACGACCAGCTGAAATCGGTCGACGAATACCGCGAGCTGATCCTCAGTTACGAGAACGGCGCCGCGTTGCGCCTGAAGGATGTCGCCGAGATCATCGATGGCGCCGAGAACGAGCGCCTGGCCGCCTGGGCCAACCGCAACCAGGCGGTACTGGTCAACGTGCAGCGTCAGCCTGGTGCCAACGTCATCGATGTGGTCGACCGCATCCAGACCCTGTTGCCGCACCTGACCGAAGGCCTGCCGGCCAGCGTCGAGGTCAAGGTGCTCACTGACCGCACGCAGACCATCCGCGCTGCGGTGCGCGATGTGCAGCACGAGCTGCTGTTGGCCATCGCCCTGGTGGTGATGGTGACCTTCCTGTTCCTGCGCAAGCTGTCGGCGACCATCATTCCGTCGATCGTCGTGCCGCTGTCGCTGATCGGCACCTTCGGCGTGATGTACCTGGCCGGTTTCACCATCAACAACCTGACGCTGATGGCGCTGACCATCGCCACCGGTTTCGTGGTCGACGACGCCATCGTCATGCTGGAGAACATCGCCCGCCATCTGGAGGAGGGCGAGACGCCGCTCAACGCCGCGCTCAAAGGTGCCCGGCAGATCGGCTTCACCCTGGTCTCGCTGACCCTGTCGCTGATTGCTGTACTGATCCCGTTGCTGTTCATGGCCGATGTGGTCGGCCGGCTGTTCCGCGAGTTCGCCATCACCCTGGCCGTGGCCATCCTGATTTCCCTGGTGGTGTCGCTGACCCTCACGCCGATGATGTGTGCGCGCTTGCTCAAGGCCGAGAAACCCGAGCAGGAAGGGCGCTTCTATCGCGTCGCCGGTGGCACCATCGACGCCATGATCGAACGCTATGGCGTCTGGCTGCAGTGGGTGCTCAGGCATCAGCCGCTGACCCTGCTGGTGGCCGTGGCGACCCTGGGCCTGACCGTGCTGCTGTACTTGGCCGTGCCCAAGGGCTTCTTCCCGGTGCAGGACACCGGCGTGATCCAGGGTATTTCCGAGGCGCCGCAGTCGATTTCCTTTGCCGCCATGAGCGAGCGTCAGCAGCGCCTGGCGGATGTCATCCTGCGTGATCCGGCGGTGGCTAGCCTGTCCTCGTCGATTGGCGTGGATGGTGACAATCCGACGCTCAACAGCGGCCGTCTGCTGATCAACCTGAAAACCCACGCCGAACGCGACGTCACCGCCAGTGAGGTAATCGAGCGTCTGCGTCCTGAGCTGGCGAAGGTTCCCGGTATCGAGCTGTTCATGCAGCCGGTGCAGGACCTGACCATCGAAGATCGCATCAGCCGCACCCAGTTCCAGTTCACCCTGGAATCGCCCGACAGCCAGTTGCTGGAAACCTGGACGCCGCGTCTGGTCGAGGCGCTGCGCGAGCAGCCGGAGCTGACCGATGTGGCCAGCGACCTGCAGAACCGCGGCTTGCAGGTGTTTCTGGATATCGACCGTGACGCCGCGGCGCGTCTGGGCATCAACGTCGGCACTATCGACGATGCCTTGTATGACGCTTTTGGCCAGCGCCAGATCAGCACCATCTACACCCAGGCCAGTCAGTACCGCGTGGTACTGGAGAGCCGCGATGGCGGGCGTATCGGCCTGGCCGCGCTGCGTCAGATTCACGTGGCCACCGGCGACGGCCAGCAGGTGCCGTTGTCGTCCCTGGCGCATGTCGAGGAGCGTCCGGCCAGCCTGCTGGTCAACCATATCGGCCAGTTCCCCGCGGTGACCCTGTCGTTCAACCTGGCGCCTGGCGTGTCGCTGGGCGAGGCAGTGGCGGTGATCGAGCGGGTCGAGCAGGAAATCGGCCTGCCGGGCGGCATCAACACCCAGTTCCAGGGCGCTGCGGAGGCGTTCCGTGCGTCGTTGTCGTCGACCTTGCTGCTGATTCTGGCGGCCATCGTCACCATGTACATCGTGCTGGGCGTGCTCTACGAGAGCTATATCCACCCGATCACCATTCTTTCCACGCTGCCGTCGGCGGGAGTCGGTGCGCTGCTGGCATTGCTGCTGACCGGTAACGACCTGGGGCTGATCGCCATCATCGGCATCATCCTGCTGATCGGTATCGTCAAGAAGAACGCGATCATGATGATCGACTTCGCCCTTGAGGCTGAGCGCAACCAGGGCATGGCACCTGAGGCGGCGATCTACCAGGCGGCGCTGCTGCGCTTTCGGCCGATTCTGATGACCACCCTGGCGGCGCTGTTCGGCGCCATTCCACTGATGCTGGCCTCGGGCTCTGGCGCCGAGCTGCGCCAGCCGCTGGGCCTGGTGATGGTCGGTGGGCTGCTGGTCAGCCAGGTGCTGACGCTGTTCACCACGCCGGTGATCTACCTGTACTTCGATCGCCTGTCGCGGCGCTTTAGTGGTCGCAGTGCAGCGGGGGTGGCGGTATGACCCAGGCCCGCAGGAGCGGCTTCAGCCGCGAACAGGCAGGTACAGGGGATTCGCGGCTGAAGCCGCTCCTACGTGATCGGCGAAGCCTTGGCGGGGCCCATCCCGCATGAACCTGTCCGCGCCCTTCATCCGCCGTCCGGTGGCGACGCTGCTGCTGAGCCTGGCGATCATGCTGCTCGGTGGCGTCAGCTTCGGCCTGCTGCCGGTGGCGCCACTGCCGCAGATGGATTTCCCCACCATCACCGTGCAGGCCAGCCTGCCGGGGGCCAGCCCGCAGATCATGGCGTCCACCGTGGCCACGCCGCTGGAGCGCTCGCTCGGCTCAATCGCCGGGGTCAGCCAGATGAACAGCCGCAGCAGCCAGGGCAACACGCGGATCATGATCCAGTTCGACCTGGACAAGGACATCAACACCGCCGCGCGTGAGGTGCAGGCGGCGATCAATGCGGCGCGCGAACTGCTGCCCAGCGGCATGCGTACCATGCCCAGCTACCGCAAGATCAACCCGTCGCAGGCACCGATCATGGTGCTGTCGCTGACCAGTGCCACGCTGAACAAGGGCCAGCTGTACGACGTGGCCTCGACCATCCTGGCGCAGAAGCTGTCCCAGGTCGGTGGCGTGGGCGAGGTGCAGGTCGGTGGCAGCTCGTTGCCGGCTGTGCGCGTGTCGCTAGAGCCGCGCCTGCTCGATCACTACGGCATCGCTCTGGATGAAGTGCGCCAGACCATCGCCGCCAGCAACGCCCTGCGCCCCAAGGGCGCAGTCGAGGACGAGCAGCGCCGTTGGCAGGTGCAGGCCAGCGACCAGTTGGCCAAGGCCGCCGACTATCTGCCGATGATCATCCGCTATCAGGACGGCGCTGCCGTGCGCCTGGGCGATGTGGCGACGGTCACCGATGGCGTCGAAGACCGTTACAACAGCGGCTTCTACAACGACAAGGAAGCTGTGCTACTGGTGATCAACCGGCAGAGCGGGGCGAATATCCTGCAGACCATCAGCGACATCCGCGCCGAGCTGCCGGCGCTGCGTGAGGTGATTCCAGCCAGCGTCGAGCTGGAAGTGGCGATGGATCGCTCGCCGGTGATCCGCGCCACCCTGCACGAGGCCGAGCAGACGCTGCTGATCGCCGTGGGCCTGGTGATCCTGGTGGTGCTGGCGTTTCTCGGGCGCTGGCGTGCAGCGCTGATTCCGGCGCTGGCGGTGCCGGTGTCGCTGATCGGCAGTTTCGCCGCCATGTACCTGCTGGGGTTCTCGCTGAACAACCTGTCGCTGATGGCGCTGATCATTGCCACCGGGCTGGTGGTGGACGATGCCATCGTGGTGCTGGAGAACATCGCCCGGCACATCCATAACGGCGAGAAGCCGATGGCGGCGGCGTTCAAAGGTACGCGCGAGGTAGGCTTCACCCTGCTGTCGATGAACCTGTCGCTGGTAGCGGTGTTTATCTCCATCCTGTTCATGGGCGGCATCGTCGAGCGGCTGTTCCGTGAGTTCTCCATTACCCTGGCCGTGGCGGTGGTGATTTCCCTGCTGGTGTCGCTGACCCTGACGCCGATGCTCTGCGCGCGCTGGCTCAAGGCCGAGGACGAGCAGCCTCGCGGCCGCCTGCAGCAATGGGGCGACCGCCTGCAGACGCGGGTGCTGGCTATTTACGGGCGTTCGCTGGACTGGGCACTGCGCCATTCGTTGCTGATGGTCATCAGCCTGCTGGCGACCATCGCGCTGAACGTCTACCTGTTCGTCAGCATTCCGAAGACCTTCATGCCGCAGCAGGATACTGGCCAGTTGATCGGTTTTATCCGCGGCGACAATGGGCTGTCGTTCCAAGTCATGCAGCCGAAGATGGAAATTTTCCGCAAGGCGGTGCTGGCTGATCCGGCGGTGGACAGCGTTGCTGGCTTTATCGGCGGTGCCGGCGGGATCAACAATGCCTTCATGATCGTGCGCCTGAAGCCCATCAGCGAGCGCGGTGTGTCATCGCAACAGGTGATCAACCGCCTGCGCGCCAGCGTACCGAAGGTGCCTGGTGGGCGCATGTTCCTCATGCCGGATCAGGACCTGCAAATCGGCGGGCGTGAGGGGCGTAGTTCGGAGAACGAGTACATGCTGCTCTCGGGCGATCTCGATGCCTTGCGTGAGTGGCTACCCAAGGTGCGTGAAGCGTTACGCGCGTTGCCCGAACTGACCGATATCGACGCCCGCGAGAACAGCGGAGCCCAGCAGATTCGCCTGGTGGTGGATCGCGAAGCTGCACAGCGCCTGGGTGTGGAAATGAGCATGATCACCGCAGTGCTCAACAACGCCTTCAGTCAGCGTCAGGTTTCCACCATCTACGAAGCGCTGAACCAGTACAGCGTGGTGATGGAGATCAACCCACGCTACGCCCAGCATCCCGAGGCGCTGGACCTGATTCAGCTGATCACCGCCGATGGCGCACGGGTGCCGCTGTCCACCTTCGCCCACTGGGAGCGCAGCCTGGAAGAGGACCGGGTCAACCACCAGGGCCAGTTCGCCGCCGAGAACATCGGCTTCTCCCTGGCCGAAGGGGTCAGCCTGGATCAGGCCAGCCGCGCCATCGACAACGCCGTGGCACGGGTCGGCCTGCCCACCGAAGTGCAGGGCATGCTGGGTGGCACGGGTGCGGCCTTCCAGCAGACCCAGGGCAATCAGCCGCTGATGATCCTGCTGGCACTGGTGGTGGTGTATATCGTGCTGGGCGTGCTCTACGAGAGCTACGTGCATCCGCTGACCATCCTCTCGACCTTGCCGTCGGCCGGGGTTGGCGCCTTGCTGGCGCTGCAACTGGTAGGCATGGAGTTCAGCCTGATCTCGCTGCTGGGCCTGTTCCTGCTGATCGGTATCGTCAAGAAGAACGCCATCCTGATGGTCGATCTGGCCCTGCAACTGGAGCGCGGTGAGCGCCTGAGTCCGCAGGAGTCCATCCGCCAGGCGTGCCTGCTGCGTTTCCGACCGATCATGATGACCACCCTGGCTGCCATCCTTGGCGCCTTGCCGCTGGTGCTGGGCAGTGCCGAAGGTTCGGAGATGCGCCAGCCGCTGGGTATCACCATCGTCGGTGGTCTGGTGCTGAGCCAGATGCTGACCCTCTACACCACTCCGGTGGTCTACCTCTACTTCGACCGTCTGCGCCATCGCGTCAACCGCTGGCGCGGCGTGCGCACCGATGCTTCGTTGGAAAATCCGCTATGACCATGCATACCGTTCCGGTAGGAGCGAGCTCTGCTCGCGAAGAGCCTCGATACAACCCATTCGCGAGCAGAGCTCGCTCCTACAGTCTGTTCGTGCTGCTCGGTGTGCTGGGCGGCTGCGCCCTGGGGCCTGACTATCAGCGCCCCGAACTGGCGGCACCTGCACAGTTCAAACAGGTCGAGGGCTGGAAAGCCGCCGCGCCGGCAGATGTTCTGGAGCGTGGCAACTGGTGGGCGCTGTACGGCGACGCCGAGCTCAATGCACTGGCCGAGCGCCTGCAGCTGTCCAACCAGAACCTGGCTGTCGCCGAGGCCCAGTACCGCCAGGCAAGGGCGTTGGTACGCGGTGCGCGGGCCAGCTTCTATCCATCGCTGTCCGGCAGCGCCGGGGTGACTCGGGCGGGGCAGGGTGGTGGTGACAGCACCATCCGTACCGCCGATGGCGTCACCGCCAGCGGTTCTGGAGCGTCAAGCATTTCCAAGAGTTATGACCTCAGCCTCAATGCAGCCTGGGAGCTGGATCTCTGGGGCAAGCTGCGCCGGGGTCTGGAGGCCAGCCGCGCCGAATTCGAGGCCAGCGCTGCCGACCTTGCCGCTGCGCGCCTGAGCCTGCAGAGCGAGTTGGTGCAGAACTACCTGCAACTGCGCATCCTCGACGAACAAAAGCGCCTGCTCGACGCGACAGTGGCTGCTTACGCGCGCTCGCTGCGTCTGAGCGAGAACCAGTATCGAGCCGGCATCGTGCCCAAGTCCGACGTGACCCAGGCCACCACTCAGCTCAAGAGCACCCAGGCGCAGGCAATCGATCTCGAGTGGCAGCGCGCGCAGCTCGAACATGCCATTGCCGTGCTGGTCGGCGTCAGTCCGGCCGAGCTGTCCATCGCACCGCGCGAGACCCTGCCAGCGCTGCCCGAGGTACCCGTGGCGCTGCCGTCGCAACTTCTCGAACGTCGCCCTGACGTCGCCGCGGCCGAGCGCCGGGTGATGGCAGCCAATGCGCAGATCGGCGTGGCGGAAGCGGCCTGGTTCCCGGACCTGAGCATTTCGGCGACCGGTGGCTATCGCGGCAGCAGCTTCGCCGACTGGATCGAGGTACCCAATCGCTTCTGGTCGCTCGGCCCGCAACTGGCACTGACCCTGTTCGACGGCGGCGCGCGGCGTGCGGAGCTGGAACGTAGCGAAGCCGTCTATGACCAGACCGTGGCGCAATACCGCCAGGCCGTGCTGGACAGCTTTCGTGAAGTGGAGGATTACCTCGTGCAGCTGCGCGTGCTGGAGCAGGAGAGCGGGGTGCAGCAGGAGGCGCTGGATGCGGCGCGTGAGTCGCTGCGTCTGATCGAGAACCAGTACCGCGCCGGTACCGTCGACTACAACAGCGTGGTTACCGTACAGGCCACCGCGCTGAACAACGAACGCACCAATCTCACGCTACTGGGTAGCCGGCTGACTGCCAGTGTGCAGCTGATCGCTGCTCTCGGCGGCGGCTGGCAGGTGGAGCGACTGCAGCAGCAGGCGCCCCAGTAGGTGAAGGAAGTAAGCAGTCGGCGTGGCGGAAAACCGCCACGCCGGCTGTGGGTCATTCGCGATGCTTGCGGTTCACCGTCTGCGCCGCCTTGATCACGTCACTGCCAATCTGCCCTTGGAACTGTTCCCATACCGGACGCATCGCATCGCGCCAGGCCTGGCGCTGCTCGGCGGTCAGGTTGATGACCTGGCTGCGGCCAGAATCCACGATGCGCTGGCGGTCGGCCTGGTTGGCGGCTTCGGCCTGTTTGTTCACCACGTAGGTGACCTCATCGATGATGGCTTCCAGCTCCATCCGGGTCTGATGTGGGATGCCGTACCAGAAGCGCGAATTGCTCACCAGCATGTAGTCCAGCACGCCATGGTTGGTTTCGCTGATGAAGGGCTGCACTTCATGCAGCTTCTGGCTATAGATGTTCGACCAGGGGTTTTCCGCCCCCTGTACCTGGCCACTCTGTAGCGCTTTGAAGACTTCCGAGAACGGCAGTTTCTGACTATTTGCGCCCACCTGGCCGAATTGTGCTTCCAGTACTGCCGACGGCTGAATACGGAAGCTCAGACCATTGGCATCGCCAGGCATGTTCAGCGCGCGAGTGGCGGAAAGCTGCTTCATGCCGTTATGCCAGTAAGCCAGACCAACGATGTTGTGGTCTTCCATCGAGCGCAACAACTGGCGGCCCTTGGCGCGTTTCTGGAAGCGGTTGACCGCATCCAGGTCATCGAACAGGAACGGCAGGTCGAACACCTGCAGTTGCTTGGTGTACTGCTCGAACTTCGCCAGAGACGGTGCCAGCAACTGAACATCGTTTTTGCGCAGGGCTTCCAGCTCATTGGCGTCGCCAAAGAGGCTGGAGTTCGGGTAGACCTCGACCTTCACCTTGCCGGCCAGACGTTCCTCGACCAACTGCTTGAACAGCAGTGCGCCCTGGCCCTTGGGAGTGGCATCGGCCACGACATGGGAGAACTTGATCAGGATAGGTTCATCGGCCAGCGCGCTGGTTGCGCTGAGAGAGGCGAACGCCATGGCGCAGATGGCCATGACGCGAACTGTATTGAACATACTGCTTCCTTTTCTTCTTATCAGGTTGCGGAGCCTTTTCGGCTACGTCGTGTTGGTCACTTTGGCGGTCGCTCAGCCGCTGGTAGCTGTCGCGGCATGAACGAAGCTGGCGACTTACCATCGCAAGGCTTATGCCATTGTGGCGAAATTCCGCCAACCTGCCTGGCGTGTGAAAAGGGCTGTGACGTGTCGCACATTGGGTGGCGGATATCCGCCATGCGTGTGTCAGGCGAGAGCGGAAACTTGCCGGTTTCAGCGAAAGCCTTGGGGCTTCGGTCGGCCTGTTATCCTGTGGCCCGCGATTGAAATCGAGGAGTGATGCGATGAGTTGGTCCGCCCAGCAGTATTCCCTGTTTGAACGCCAGCGTACCCGCCCCGTGCATGATCTGCTGGCGGCGGTGCCGCGCGATGATGTCGAGCTGGCCGTCGACCTGGGCTGCGGCCCCGGTAATTCCACTGCCGTATTGCAGGCTCATGCGCCACAGGCGCGGGTGATGGGTATCGACAGCAGTGACGACATGCTGCGCGCAGCGCGTGAGCGGTTGCCCCAGGTGACCTTCCAATTGGCGGATATCCAGCACTGGCAGGCCGAGCACGCACCGCAGTTGATCCTGGCCAACGCCTCGCTGCAGTGGTTGCCGGATCACGCGCAGCTCTACCCGAGATTGCTGGCGCAGCTGGCACCCGGTGGCTGGCTGGCGATCCAGACGCCGGACAACCTGCAGGAGCCGGCACACCGCCTGGCCCGCGAGGTGGCGGCCGACGGGCCCTGGGCTGCACAAATCGGCGAGGTGCGCCATGCCGAGCGGCACAGCGCGCAGGCCTATTACGACATCCTCGGCGCCCATGCGAGCGAGCTGGATATCTGGCGCACCACCTACTTCCATGTGCTGGACAATGCCGCGGCGGTGGTGGAGTGGTTCAAGTCCACGGCGTTGCTGCCGTTCCTGCAGCCGCTGGAGGCCGAGCAGCAGGCAGCTTTCCTCGAGCGCTATCAGGCGGCGATTGCTGAAGCCTATCCGGCGCAGGCCGATGGTCGGGTGTTGCTGCCGTTTCCGCGTCTGTTTCTGGTGGCTCGGCGGTAGCCCGGATGCAATCCGGGGCAGGTCTGTCGCGGCTGAAGCCCCTCCCACAGATCGCAGTGAAGACTGTGGGAGGGGCTTCAGCCGCGACCCTTAAAAGAAAGCCCCCGCATCTGCGGGGGCTGTTCGTTTACTGCGCCAGGGCAACCAGTCCGGCGTGCTGGACCAGCTCCAGCAGTGGCTGCGGGTACACGCCGATGATGAAGGCGAGCAGGGCGACCACCAGCAGCATGATGCCGCCGGCACGCTGACCCCAGTCGAAGGGCGCATCGTGGCGATGCATATTGGGTTCGCGCATGAACAGCGTGACCATCACCCGCAGGTAATAGAACACGCCGATGGCACTGCCCAGCACCATGGCGCCGAGCAGCCACCACAGCTGCGCCTCGACGCCGGCGGCGATCACGTAGAACTTGCCGATGAAGCCTGCGGTCAGCGGAATACCGGCCAGCGACAGCATCATCACCGTGAGCACGGCGGTCAGGTACGGGCGGCGCCAGAACAGGCCACGGTACTCGTACAGCGCATCGGCATCACGGCCGCTGTAGGGCGTGGACATCAGGGTAATCACGCCGAAGGCGCCGAGGCTGGTCAGCACGTAGGTGGCCAGATACACGCCCACGGCCTCGACGGCCAGGCCCTGGCTGGCGATCAACGCCACCAGCAGGTAGCCGAAGTGGGCGATCGACGAGTAACCGAGCAGGCGTTTGAGGTTGTTCTGCAGCAGCGCCAGCAAGTTGCCGAACAGAATCGACGCGATGGCGATCAGGGTCAGCAGGTCGCTCAGCCAGCCGCCGCTCATGGCCGGGGATATCTGGTACAGGCGCAGCAGCACGGCGAATACCGCCACCTTGCTGGCAGTAGCGAGGAAGGCTGCTACTGGCGCAGGGGCGCCTTCGTAGACGTCCGGCGTCCACAGGTGGAAGGGCACCAGCGACAGCTTGAAGGCCAGGCCGATCAACATCATGCCGATGCCGATCTGCACCAGCTGACTGCTCTCGCGCGCCAGGCTGACGCCGATATCGGCGAAGGCCAGATTGCCGGACTCGGCATACAACAGCGCCATGCCGAACAGCAGGAAGGCACTGCCTGCGGCCGACAGCACCATGTACTTGATGCCGGCCTCCAGCGAGCGCTTGTTGAAGAAGGCGTAGGCGATCATGCCGTAGGTCGGTACCGACAGCAGTTCCAGGCCAATGAACAGGCTGGCCAGATGCTGGGCGCTGACCAGCACCAGGCCGCCCGCGGCGGAGAGCAGCACCAGCAGGTACAGCTCCTCGCGGTTGCCCGGGTAGCCCTTGCCGGACTCGCCGCCCAGGTAGGCATGGATCAGCGTGACGCAGGCCAGGCTGGCGGCCAGCACCAGCGCCATGTAGTAGCAGGCGAAGGTGTCGATCAGCAGCAGCGGGGTGACTTCCAGCGGCGCTACTTCCAGTGCCGGAATCAACGATAGCAGCGCCAGGTTCAGGCCCACCACCGAGAGGATGAAGGTCAGGGCGTGATTGCGCTTGGCGGCGATGGCCAGCATCACCACGATAGCGGTGAGGCTGGTCACCAGCAGTGGCAGCAGGGCGATCAGGTGTTGCAGGGTGAATTCGACAGCGTGATGTTCCATGAGTCTCTAATCCTTACCCTTACCGGCCCGAGGCGAGTTGATCGAGGGCGCCAGCCATCCACTGCTGCACGCCATGCATGCTGGCAGCGGAGGTATCGAGCACCGGTTGCGGGTAAACGCCAAGCAGAATCAGCAGGGCCGCGAGGCCGAGTACCATCGCCAGCTCACGGGCTTTCAGGCCAGGCAGCGGCGCGTCCTGTTGCACCGGGCCGAAGTAGGCGCGGTGGATCATCGCTAGGGCGTACACCGAGCCGAGCACCAGGCCGGTGGCGGCCAGCACCACGATCCAGGGCGCGCCGGGGAAGCTGCCGATCAGGATGAGGAATTCGCCGACGAAGTTGCCGGTGCCCGGCAGGCCCAGCGCGGCAGCGGCGAAGAACAGGCTGATGGCCGGCAGCCACGGCATACGCGCCCAGATGCCGCCCATCTGGCGCAGGTCACGGGTGTGCACGCGCTCGTAGAGCTGGCCGCAGAGGATGAACAGCGCAGCAGCGGACAGGCCGTGGGCGACCATCTGCACCACCGCACCTTGCAGGGCGATCTGGCTGCCCGAATAGATGGCAATCAGCACGAAGCCCATGTGCGAGACGCTGGAGTAGGCCACCAGGCGCTTGATGTCGGTCTGTGCGAACGACAGCAGGGCGCCGTAGATGATGGCGAACACGCCAAGCCACTGGGCGATGGGCGCGAACTCCGCCGAGGCGTTGGGGAACAGCGGCAGGGCGAAGCGCAGCAGGCCGTAGGCCGCAGTCTTCAGCAGAATGCCGGCCAGGTCGACGGAGCCGGCGGTCGGTGCCTGGGCGTGGGCGTCCGGCAGCCAGGAGTGCACCGGCACCACCGGGAACTTCACCGCGAAGGCGACAAAGAAACCGAGCATCAGCAGGTATTCGGTGCCTGGCGCCAGCTCGGTCTTCAGCAGGTCGGCGTAGTTGAAGGTCAGCACGCCGGTCTGGTTGAAGTGCACGAACACCAGGGCCAGGATCGACACCAGCATGATCAGACCGCTGGCCTGGGTGAAGATGAAGAACTTGGTGGCGGCGGTGATGCGGGTACGGCCGTCGCTGCCGCTATGACCCCAGAGCGCGATGAGAAAATACATCGGCACCAGCATCATTTCCCAGAAGAAGAAGAACAGGAACAGGTCGACGGCGAGGAACACGCCGACCACGCCACCAAGAATCCACATCAGGTTGAGGTGGAAGAAGCCGACACGGTTCTGGATCTCGTTCCACGAGCAGAGCACCGAGAGCACGCCGAGCAGGCCGGTGAGCACTACCATCAGCACCGACAGGCCGTCCATCGCCAGGTGGATGGTGATGCCCAGGCGCGGGATCCAGTCGATGACGAACTCGTGGGCCCAGCGCGGCTCGCCGCCAGGAGCGGGTGCCAGGGTGAAATCACCGCTGACCCACAGCCACAGGCCGAGGCCCAGCAGCAGGCCCATGGTGATCAGGGCGATCCAGCGCGGCAGGACGTGGCCGAAGCGCTCGCCTTGCCAGCACAGCAGGCCGCCGATGAAGGGAATCAGGATTAGCCAGGGCAGAATCATGACAGGCTGTTTTCCTTAACTCAGAAAGAGGATGGCGGCGAGCACCAGCACGGCGCCCCCGGCGATCGAGGCGGCGTACCAGCGCACCTGGCCGTTTTCGCTGCGCACCAGCGTGGCATTACCACCGCGCGCAAGCAGCGGAATCAGGCCGATGCTGCGGTCGATGGGGTCGCGGCGCAGCAGATGGCAGAGCGCAAGGTAGGGGCGCACGAACAGCTTGTCGTACAGCCAATCGAAACCCCAGGCGGCGAACCACAGGGCGCTCAGCAGGCGACCCGGCGCGCTCTGCGCCACGGCGGAGGCGACGCGGCGCTGGCCGAGGAAGAGCAGGGCGGCGATGACGATGCCGCTCACCGCGATCAGCCCCGACAGCAGCTCCAGGCTGTGCTTGGCCTCGCCACCGGCATGGCCGGCGCTTTGTGGCAGCACGCCGGCCAAAGGCGGGGTGATCCAGGCGCCGATGAAGGTGGACAGCACGATCAGCACCAGCAGCGGCAGGTTGTGGGCGATGCCATGACCGGCGTGCGCCTCGGTCTTCTGCTCGCCGTGGAAGGCGATGAAGATCAGGCGGAAGGTGTAGATCGAGGTCAGGAAGGCACCGACCAGACCCGCGTAGAGCAGCTCGCTGTGGCCACTGGCGAAGGCTTCCCAGAGGATTTCGTCCTTGGAGTAGAAGCCGGCGGTCAGCAGCGGCAGGGCAGCCAGGGCGGCACCGCCGACGACGAAGCTGGCATAGGCCAGTGGCAGCTTCTTCCACAGGCCGCCCATCCTGAAGATGTTCTGCTCGTGGTGGCAGGCATGGATCACCGCACCGGAAGCAAGGAACAGCAGGGCCTTGAAGAAGGCGTGGGTCATCAGGTGGAAGATCGCCGCGTCCCAGGCACCAACGCCCAGGGCGAGGAACATGTAGCCGATCTGGCTCATGGTCGAGTAGGCGAGGATGCGCTTGATGTCGGTCTGCACCAGCGCGGCAAAGCCGGCCAGCACCAGGGTCACGCCGCCGACCATGCCGACCAGCTCGAGAATCTCCGGGGTCAGCAGGAACAGGCCGTGGGTACGGGCGATCAGGTATACGCCGGCGGTAACCATGGTCGCCGCGTGGATCAGCGCCGACACCGGGGTAGGGCCTGCCATCGCATCGGCCAGCCAGGTCTGCAGCGGCAGCTGGGCAGATTTACCCACCGCGCCGCCGAGCAGCATCAGCGTGGCAAGCCACAGCCAGGCGTCACCGGCCACGTATTGCTGCGGTGCTAGCACCATCAGCTCCTGAATGTTCAGGGTGCCGAGGTTGAGGAACAGCAGGAACAGGCCAATCATCAGGAACACGTCGCCGACGCGGGTGACGATGAAGGCCTTGAGCGCGGCGTTACCGTTGGGCACGTGCTTGTAGTAGAAGCCGATCAGCAGGTACGAGCACAGGCCCACGCCTTCCCAGCCGAAGAACAGCACCAGCAGGTTGTCGCCGAGCACCAGCAGCAACATGCTGAAGATGAACAGGTTGGTGTAGGCGAAGAAGCGCGAATAGCCTTCCTCGCCGCGCATGTACCAGCTGGCGAACAGGTGGATCAAAAAACCCACGCCGGTGACCACGCCAAGCATGGTCAGCGACAGGCCGTCCAGATACAGGGTGAAGCTCGGCGCCAGGCCTTCGACGCTCATCCACTGCCACAGGGTCAGGCTGTAGGCGCCGCCGGCCGGCGGGTTGCCGAGGAACGCGGCGGTCACCCAGGCAGCGCTGGCGGCGGCCAGGCCGATGGAGCCGACGCCGATCAGCGCACTGGTGTTTTCCGAGAGGCGCCCGCGCGAGAAGGCCAGCAGCAGCCAGCCGAGCAGCGGGAAGAATAGAGTCAGGGCTAGAAGGTTCATCCGCGCATCTCGCTGGCAGCGTCGATATCCAGAGTGTTGAAGCGGCGATACAGCTGCAGCAGGATCGCCAGGCCGATGCTGGCCTCAGCGGCTGCCAGGGTAATCACCAGAATGAACATTACCTGGCCGTCAGCCGCGCCCCAGCGGGCGCCGGCGACGACGAAGGCGAGCGCGGCGGCGTTCATCATCACTTCCAGGCTCATCAGGATGAACAGGATGTTGCGCCGCACCATCAGGCCGACCAGGCCAATGCAGAACAGCACGCCGGCCAGGGCCAGGCCGTGTTCGAGTGGAATACCGGTCATGCGGTGGGCTCCTTGGCGTCGTGGCGGCCCAGGTGGTAGGCAGCGACCAGTGCGGCGAGCAGCAGCATGGAGGCCAGCTCCACGGCCAGCAGGTAGGGGCCGAACAGGCTGATACCGACGGCCTTGGCTTCCACTGTGGTGTGGCCGATGTGGGCGTCGCTGACGTGATTCAGCAGCACATAGAGCAACTGGCCGAGCAGCAGGGCGCTGAGAATCGCCGGGCCGACCCAGATACCGGGCGTCAGCCACTTGCGCTCCTGCTCGGCAGCAGCCGGGCCGAGGTTGAGCATCATCACCACGAAGACGAACAGCACCATGATGGCGCCGGCGTAGACGATGATTTCCAGCGCGCCGGCGAAGGGCGCACCGAGGGCAAAGAACACCATCGACACCGCCAGCAGCGAGACGATGAGATAGAGCAGGGCATGCACCGGGTTGGTGTTGGTGACCACCCCGACCGTTGCGGCCACCGCCACTCCGGCGGCGAAATAGAAGGCAAATTCCATCAGAAGCTCCTCATTGCACCCCTCTCCCGCATACGGGAGAGGGGCTGGGGGAGAGGGTAAGAACGAGTCATGGCAACAGCCCCTTGACGTTGATCGGCTCGGCCTCGTTCTGCGCGGCGCCCTTGGGCTTGCCGGCGATGGCCATACCGGCAACGCGGTAGAAGTTGTAGTCCGGGTTCTTGCCGGGGCCGCTGATCAGCAGGTCTTCCTTCTCGTACACCAGATCCTGGCGGTTGAACTCGCCCATCTCGAAATCGGGGGTGAGCTGGATCGCGGTGGTCGGGCAGGCTTCCTCGCACAGGCCGCAGAAGATGCAGCGCGAGAAGTTGATGCGGAAGAATTCCGGGTACCAGCGCCCGTCGTCGGTTTCCGCCTTCTGCAGCGAGATGCAGCCCACCGGGCAGGCCACGGCGCACAGGTTGCAGGCCACACAGCGTTCCTCGCCGTCGGGGTCGCGGGTCAGGACGATGCGGCCACGGTAGCGTGGCGGCAGGTAGACCGCCTCTTCCGGGTATTGCAGGGTGTCGCGCTTGCGAAAACCATGGCTGAACACCATGGCCAGGCTGCGCAGTTGGGTGCCGGTACCGACCAGCACATCCCATATGTATTTGAACATTCTGTGGTTCTCCTTACTGGGCCGTGGCCAGCACGACGGCGCCGGTCACCAGCAGGTTGATCAGGGTCAGCGGCAAGCAGAACTTCCAGCTGAAGGCCATTACCTGGTCATAGCGCGGGCGTGGGATCGATGCGCGCAGCAGGATGAAGATCATGATGAAGAAGGCCGTTTTCAGCGCGAACCAGAAGAACGGAATCTGCGGCAGGATGCCGAACGGGCCGTGCCAGCCACCGAAGAACAGGGTTACCAGTAGCGCCGATACGGTGACGATGGCCACGTACTCGCCAACGAAGAACATGCCCCATTTCATCCCGGCGTATTCGATGTGGTAACCATCGGCCAGCTCCTGCTCGGCCTCCGGTTGGTCGAACGGGTGACGGTGGGTCACCGCAACGGCAGCGATGAAGAAGGTACAGAAGCCGAAGAACTGCGGAATGATGAACCACAGGTTCTGCGCCTGGTAATCGACGATGTCGCGCATGTTGAACGAGCCGACCTGCGCCACCACGCCCATCAGTGCCAGGGCCAGGAACACCTCGTAGGAGATGGTCTGGGCCGAGGCACGCAGGCTGCCGAGCAGGGCGAACTTGTTGCTGCTCGACCAGCCGGCGAACAGCACGGCATAGACCGAAAGACCCGCCATGGCGAAGAAGAACAGGATGCCGATGTTCAGATCCGCCACACCCCAGGTCGGGGTGATAGGGATGATGGCGAAGGCCATCAGCATCGCCGAGAAGGCGATCATCGGTGCCAGGATGAAGATGAACTTGTCGGCGAACGGCGGCGTCCAGTCCTCCTTGAAGAACATCTTGATCATGTCGGCGGCGATCTGAAACATGCCGAACGGCCCCACACGGTTGGGGCCGTAGCGATCCTGCCACCAGCCGAGCAGGCGCCGCTCGACGAAGCTCAGCAGCGCGCCGCAGACCACCACCACCAGCAGGATGACGATGGCCTTGAGCACCGCGATGACGATCTCGATCACTTCGGGCGTCAACCAGCTCATTGCGCGGCCTCCTGCAGCAGGGTCACGCTGGCACCGGCGAGTGTCGCCGGAATGTCCGGCAAGCCAACCGGCAGGCCGACCAGACCGACGGCCAGATCATCACGCACCTGCAGCGGCAGGCGCAGCGCCTGGCCGTTGACGCGCAGGGCCAGCAGCGCACCGTCGTTCACCCCCAGGCGTGCTGCTTCATCGCGGGCCAGGGCCACGTAAGGCTCGGGCATACGCTCCTGAATCGGTTTGGCGCGTGCGGAGTTTTCCTCGCTGCCGAACAGGTGGTGCAGCGGCGCCACCTGCCAGGTGCCGGCTGCCGGGTTGAACGCTGCATTCACCGCGAACCAGGGCAGGACGTTACCGGCGGCTTCGAGCAGGCGCACGCCGGGGTCGCCGGCACGCAGATGACCACCGACCTCGTCCTGGAACTTGTTCCAGGCCTGCGGTGAGTTCCAGCCCGGCGACCAGGCGAACGGAATCTGTTGCCGATCTTCCTTGCTGCCGGCGTATCCTTCCATGGAGAAGGCGAAGGCCGAATCCTGATCCTGCGGCTGACGCGGCTCGTGCACGCTGATATTGGCGCGCATGGCGGTACGGCCGCTGTAGCGGTGCGGCTCGCGGGCGAGCTTGAGCCCCTTGATGCGGAACGAGGCGCTAGGCGCGGCGTCCTTGATGCCGGACAAATGCGGATTGCTGGCAGCGCAGGCCGCGGTGACCTGATCCAGTTGCGTCCAGTCCACGGCTTTGCCCTGCAGGGTGCTGTGCAGGGCGTGCAGCCAGCGCCAGCCTTCGCGGATCAGGATGCCCGCGTCGTAGTAGCTCGGCTCATAGACCTGGAAGAAGCGCTGGGCGCGGCCTTCGAGGCTGACCAGGGTGCCGTCGCCTTCGGCGAAGGAGGCCACCGGCAGCAGCAGATGGGCGCGTTCGCTGGTGGCGGTACGCTGGTGATCGGCGACGATCACCGCCTGCGCGGCGCCGAGCGCAGCATCGACCTTGGCCGCATCGGCGCGGCGATACAGGTCGTTTTCCAGCACGATCACGGCATCGGCCTGGCCGCCACTCAGGGCTTGCAGCGCAGCATCGACGGACTCGCCGCCGAGCAGGGCAAGGCCCAGGCTGTTGGCCTCGGGCACCACCAGGCTCAGCGAGCCGTTCTTTTCACGGTTCTTCAGCGCGCTGGCGATATTGGCGGCGGCCTCGATCAGGGCCTTGTCGCCCAGCGAGGCGCCGGAGACGATCAGCGGGCGCTGGGCGTTGATCAGGGCATCGGCGATGCGCTGTACCAGCGCTTGCGCTTCGGCTTCCAGGCCGTCGACGGCCGGTGCACTGGGGTCGATGGCGTGAGCCACGGCGAAACCGATACGGGCCAGGTCGGCTGGGGCAGCGTGCACGCACTGCTCGGCGACATCGTCGAGGCGAGTTTCACCGACGCTGGCGATAAACAGCGGGTGCAGAGCGTGCTGCGCTACGTTCTGCACCGCTGCCATGTGCCAGTCCTGAATACGTGCACCGGCAGCGATCTCGCTGGCCTTGCCCTTGGCGGCTTGGCGCAGGGCCAGGGCCATACGCGCGGCAGTCTGGGTCAGGTCTTCGCCGAGGACGAAGATGGCGTCATGCAGCTCGACGTCGCGCAGGGTCGGCGTTGGCAGCGGGCCGTTGTGCAGGATGTCGCGGATCAGACGGATATTGGCCAGTTCGCCAGAGGCGATGCCGCTATAGAAGTTGTCGGCACCGACCAGCTCGCGCAGGGCGAAGTTGGATTCCAGGCTGGCGCGCGGCGAGCCGATGCCGATCACGCGCTTGCCCTTGAGCAGCTCGGCGGCCTTGTCCAGCGCGGCATCGATGCCGATGGCCTGGCCGGCCAGCAGCGGCTGACGCGGGCGATCCTCGCGATTGACGTAGCCATAGCCGAAGCGGCCGCGGTCGCAGAGGAAGTACTGGTTCACCGAGCCGTTGAAGCGGTTCTCGATGCGGCGCAGCTCGCCGTAGCGCTCGCCGGGGCTGATGTTGCAGCCGCTGGAGCAGCCATGGCAGATGCTCGGGGCGAACTGCATGTCCCACTTGCGGTTGTAGCGCTCGGAGTGGGTCTTGTCGGTAAACACGCCGGTCGGGCAGACCTCGACCAGGTTGCCGGAAAACTCGCTTTCCAGCGTGCCGTCCTCGACACGGCCGAAGTACACGTTGTCGTGCGCGCCGTAGACGCCCAGGTCGGTGCCGCCGGCGTAGTCCTTGTAGTAACGCACGCAGCGATAACACGCGATGCAGCGGTTCATCTCGTGGGCGATGAACGGGCCGAGCTCCTGGTTCTGGTGGGTACGCTTGGTGAAGCGGTAGCGACGGGTGTTGTGCCCGGTCATCACCGTCATGTCCTGCAGGTGGCAGTGACCACCTTCCTCGCACACTGGGCAGTCGTGCGGGTGGTTGGTCATCAGCCATTCGACGACGCTGGCGCGGAACGCCTTGGACTCGTCGTCGTCGATGCTGATCCAGGTGTTATCGGTGGCGGGCGTCATGCAGGACATGACGATGCGACCGCGGGTGTCGTTCTCGTCGTTGTACTGCTTGACCGCGCACTGGCGGCAGGCGCCGACGCTGCCAAGCGCCGGGTGCCAGCAGAAGTAGGGGATATCGAGTCCAAGGGACAGGCAGGCCTGCAGGAGGTTGTCTGCACCATCGACTTCGAAATCTTTGCCGTCTACGTGGATAGTGGCCATTTCTTCAGTCTTCGTTTACCCGCTTCAGAAAAGCGGCTGGCTAAGGGAATTCGTCTGTTCAGCTCGCTCTTGCCGGCATGCGGGGCGTGGTCGCCACCTTGGCCACACCGGCCTCGAACTCTTCACGGAAATACTTGATGGCACTGCCCAACGGCTCCACGGCGCCTGGCGCATGAGCACAGAAGGTCTTGCCAGGGCCGAGGAAGTTGACCAGGCCGAGCAGGGTGGCGATGTCCTCGCGGGTGCCTTCACCACGCTCCAGCGCACGAAGGATCTTCACGCTCCAGGGCAGGCCGTCGCGGCACGGCGTGCACCAGCCGCAAGACTCGCGGGCGAAGAACTCTTCCATGTTGCGCAGCAAGGAAACCATGTTGATCGAGTCGTCGACCGCCAGCGCCAGACCAGTGCCCATACGGGTGCCGACCTTGCCGATGCCGCCGGCGTACATCTGCGCCTCAAGGTGTTCGGGCAGCAGGAAGCCGGTGCCGGCGCCGCCAGGCTGCCAGCATTTGAGCTTGTAGCCATCGCGCATGCCGCCGGCGTAGTCCTCGAACAATTCGCGGGCGGTGATGCCGAACGGCAGTTCCCACAGGCCGGGGTTCTTCACCTTGCCGGAGAACCCCATCAGCTTGGTGCCGTGGTCTTCGCTGCCCGGGCGGGCCAGGCCCTTGTACCAGTCCACGCCCTGGCCGACGATGGCCGGCACGTTGCACAGGGTTTCGACGTTATTGACGCAGGTGGGCTTGCCCCAGACGCCAACGGCAGCGGGGAAGGGCGGTTTGGCGCGCGGATTGGCGCGGCGGCCTTCCAGCGAGTTGATCAGCGCGGTTTCTTCGCCGCAGATGTAGCGGCCCGCGCCGGTATGCACGAACAGCTCGAAATCGAAGCCTGAGCCGAAGATGTTCTTGCCCAAGAGGCCGGCGGCCTTGGCTTCCTCGATGGCGCGGTTGAGGTTGGCCGCGGCGTCGACGTACTCGCCACGCAGGAAGATGTAGCCGCGATAGGCCTTCAGTGCGCGCGCGGAGATCAGCATGCCTTCCACCAGCAGGTGGGGCAGCTGTTCCATCAGCATGCGGTCTTTCCAGGTGTTGGGTTCCATTTCGTCCGCGTTGCACAGCAGATAGCGGATGTTCATGGATTCGTCAGCCGGCATCAGGCCCCACTTCACCCCCGTGGGGAAGCCTGCACCGCCGCGACCCTTGAGGCCGGATTCCTTGACGGTCTGCACGATGTCGGCCTGAGCCATCTCGGTCAGTGCCTTGCGTGCGGCCGCGTAACCGTTCTTCTGCTGGTATTCCTCCAGCCATACCGGCTGGGCGTCGTCACGCAGGCGCCAGGTCAGCGGATGGGTTTCTTCGCTGCGGATAATGCGGTTGGCTGGGCCGATGGAGGTGAGGGGCTTCATTTGTAGTCCTCCAGCAGCTTGGCGACGCCGTCGGGTTGAACGTCGCCGAAGGTGTCGTCGTCGATCATCAGCGCCGGGGCCTTGTCGCAGTTGCCCAGGCAGCACACCGGCAACAGGGTGAAGCGCTCATCGCTGGTGGTCTGGCCAAGGCCGATACCAAGCTGCTTCTGCATCTCACTGACCACCGACTCATGGCCGCCGATGTAGCAGGTCATGCTGTCGCATACGCGAATCACGTGGCGGCCCACCGGCTGGCGGAATATCTGGCTATAGAAGGTGGCCACGCCCTCGACGTCGCTGGCGGGAATGCCGAGGACCGCGCCGATGGCATCGGCAGCGCCGTCCGGCACCCAGCCGCGCTGCTTCTGCACGATCTTCAGCGCCTCGATGCTGGCGGCGCGCGGGTCTTCGTAGTGGTGCATCTCGTGCTCGATGGCCGAGCGCTCGGTTTCGCTGAGAACGAAACGGTCTGTCTGGATAAGCGTATTCATGATCAGCGGTCCACGTCGGCCATGACGAAGTCGATACTGCCCAGGTAGGCGATCAGGTCCGCCACCATGCTGCCGCGGATCACCGAGGGGATCTGCTGCAGGTGGGGGAAGCTGGGGGTGCGGATCCGGGTGCGGTAGCTCATGGTGCTGCCGTCGCTCGTCAGGTAATAACTGTTGATGCCCTTGGTCGCCTCGATCATCTGGAAGGCTTCGTTGGCCGGCATGACCGGGCCCCAGGAAACCTGCAGGAAGTGGGTGATCAGGGTTTCGATGTGCTGCAGCGTGCGTTCTTTTGGTGGCGGCGTGGTCAGCGGATGGTCGGCCTTGTACGGGCCTTCCGGCATGTTCTTCAGGCATTGGTCGATGATGCGGATGCTCTGGCGCATCTCTTCCACGCGCACCATGCAGCGGTCGTAGGCGTCGCCATTGGCCGCCAGCGGCACCTCGAAATCAAAGTGCTCGTAGCCGGAGTAGGGGCGTGCCTTGCGCAGGTCGAAATCGCAACCGGTGGCGCGCAGGCCGGCACCGGTGGTGCCCCACTCGAGCGCTTCCTTGGTGTTGTACTGCGCCACGCCGATGGTACGGGCCTTGAGGATGCTGTTCTTCAGCGCCGCTTTTTCGTATTCGTCGAGGCGCTTGGGCAGCCAGTCGACGAATTCCTTGACCAGCTTGTCCCAGCCGCGCGGCAGGTCATGGGCGACGCCGCCGATGCGGTACCAGGCCGGGTGCAGGCGGAAGCCGGTGATGGCTTCGATCACCTTGTAGGCGCGCTGGCGGTCGGTGAAGGTGAAGAACACCGGGGTCATCGCGCCGACGTCCTGGATGTAGGTGCCGAGGAACAGCAGGTGGCTGGTGATGCGGAAGAACTCGGCGAGCATGATGCGAATCACGTCGACCTTCTGCGGCACCTTGATGCCAGCGAGCTTCTCCACGGCCAGCACGTAGGGCAGGTTGTTCATCACCCCGCCGAGGTAGTCGATGCGGTCGGTGTAGGGGATGAAGCTGTGCCAGCTCTGCCGTTCGGCCATCTTCTCGGCGCCACGGTGGTGGTAGCCGATCTCCGGTACGCAATCGACGATCTCTTCGCCATCGAGCTGCAGGATGATGCGGAACGCGCCGTGAGCGGATGGGTGGTTGGGACCGAGGTTGAGGAACATGTAGTCCTCATGCTCGCCGCCGCGTTTCATGCCCCAGTCTTCGGGGCGGAAGCGCGCGGCTTCCTCTTCCAGCTGCTGTTTGGCCAGGGTCAGGCTGAACGGATCGAATTCGGTGGCGCGCGCCGGGTAGTCCTTGCGCAGCGGGTGACCTTCCCAGGTCGGCGGCATCATGATGCGGCTCAGGTGCGGGTGGCCGGTGAAGGTGATGCCGTACAGATCCCAGACTTCGCGCTCGTACCAGTTGGCGTTGGGCCAGATGCTGGTGGCGGTGGGCAGGTTGAGGTCGCGCTCGCTCAAGGCGACCTTGATCATCACGTCACTGTTACGCTCCAGCGACATCAGGTGATAGAACACCGTGAAGTCGGCGTCCGGCAGGCCGCGACGCTGGGTACGCAGGCGCTCGTCGACGCCATGCAGATCAAAGAGCATCACGTAGGGGCGCGGCAGGTTGCGCAGGCAGGTGAGCACTTCAATAAGGCGCTCACGGGCGACCCAGAGTACCGACATGCCGGTGCGGGTCGCTTGCAGGGTGAAACTGTCGTCGCCAAAACGGGCGCGCAGTTCGGCGACGACGTCCTGGTCGTCAGCCTTGTAAGGCGGTATGGACACAACGGTGTCTTGAGTCATGGTCTCGGTCGCTGTCGATCAACGTAGAAAGTGGGCGTGACGCTTGCGCAGGCAAGCATCGGCTCAGACTTCGTCGGGGCTACGCAGGTTGGTAACGGCGATTCGCTGCTCGCGTCGCTGTTCCTTCTGCGAAGGCATTTCGGCACGGTAGATGCCTTGATCGCCAACGACCCAGGATAGCGGGCGGCGCTCCTGGCCGATGGATTCCTGCAGCAGCATCAAGCCCTGCAGGAACGCCTCCGGACGGGGCGGGCAGCCGGGAATGTAGACGTCCACGGGGAGGAACTTGTCCACGCCCTGAACGACCGAGTAGATGTCGTACATGCCGCCGGAGTTGGCGCATGAACCCATGGAGATAACCCACTTGGGCTCCAGCATCTGCTCGTAGAGACGCTGGATGACCGGCGCCATCTTGATGAAGCAGGTGCCGGCGATGACCATGAAGTCGGCCTGGCGGGGTGATGCGCGAATGACTTCCGCGCCAAAACGCGCCACATCGTGCGGGGCGGTGAAGGCCGTGGTCATTTCCACATAGCAGCAGGACAGGCCGAAGTTGTACGGCCACAAGGAATTCTTGCGCCCCCAGTTGACGGCGCCGTTAAGCACGTCTTCCAGCTTGCCCATGTAGATGTTCTTGTGAACCTGGTCCTCTAGCAGCGGGTCGGAGACGACCTCCCGCTGGCCGATCGGATACGCCTCGTTGGGCGCATTCGGGTCGACCCGAGTAAGTTTGTATTGCATCGCCAAAGCCTCATTGTTTCAGCTTCGCCTGCCGTTCACGACGTCCCTGCGGTGCCCAATCGAGCGCGCCGATACGCCAAAGATAGACAAGACCTGCCAACAGAATTGCTATGAAAACTGTAGCTTCGATCAGGCCCGCCCAGCCGCTTTCGCGCACCGAGACTGCCCAAGCGAAGAGATAGAGGGCTTCAACGTCGAAGATCACGAAGAGCATCGCGACCAGATAGAACTTGGCTGACAGGCGCAGACGCGCGCTGCCGGTAGGAAGCATGCCCGACTCGAAAGGCTCGTTCTTGCTACGTCCCCAGGCTTTGCTGCCAAGCAGACTGGAGACACCGAGCATGAAGGCGATGAGCCCAAAGACACCCAGCAAGAACACAGCGAAAGCCCAGTTATGGGACATGGTCGTTACCGCATCAGGCATGCCGGTACTCCTTGAATTAAGGAACGGCTTTTAATCTAGTAGCTGCCAAACACCGTCAAGGGCGCAGGCGCGAAGTGTGTATACAATACTATGCGCAAGCCAACTGTAAGTAAATTTTTCAGGGAAAAATTATTCGCGCAGTATGATCGTTTCTGTCGAGCTTCTGATTGACTTGTCGCATCGATGCAATTCTGCAGCGAACAGCATGGGCCGACGTTTCAGGACTATAGCTGACAGCTCTGTTCTGGCAATTTCCAAGAGCCATTGACCTGACTAATCTGCCTCATTTCGAGGTCTGATGAGCCTCGGCGAGATAAGCAATTCACTGCCACTTTGGTGTTACGGCCAAAGCAGCAGAGCGTCGCGTTAAATTCCAATAACGCATATCTCAAGGTCTGCTCTATTACCAAATTTTATTCATTCAGTGAGGCTGCCTGGCTGATTTTGTACTAGCGTGCATGAATCGTCAAAGAGCGATATGCATCGATCGAGCAGTGCCCACCATTCGCTGGGTCTGCGAAGTTGCCCCTGCCTGGGTATGCCGACCCTTCGTACGAATAACAACATGAGGGGTTTTGCCATGCCTGTTGTCCAGTCCTTGCCGCGTATTGTTCCAACCGTTCTGTTGCTAGCCCTGAGCGCGCCTGCCAGCGCGGAATTGGGTGATTACAGTTTCTGGCAGAGCTTGAGCAACCTGGTGTCGCCGCCCAGGGCCGATAATCCGGTGACGCCTGCGCAGCGTGTGGGTCCGTATCCGCTGTTGGCCAATCCGAGTGGCTTCAACAGCGGCTTCAATCCCGGCAATTACTACGGCTGGCAAACGATTCAGATGGCGCCACAGACCGGTGCGGTATGCGGCAATGGCTCGCCCTACAAGTTCTTCATCAATCGTGTGCCGAACACGCGCAATACCATCGTTTATCTGGAAGGTGGTGGCGCCTGTTGGGATTACGCCAGTTGCAGCGGGCAAAGCGGCATACGTGGCGCGCGCAATCCCGATGGGATTGCCAATGACTACATGTCGCTGCTCAACCCTGGTGCCAGTCTGGTGAGCCCGTTCGTCGTGCGTCTGCACCCCTGGACGCGCGTCAAGACGCAGAACTGGAACATGGTCTATGTGCCGTATTGCACGGGTGACATCTACTCCGGCGACAAGGTGGCGGTATACGAAGACCCGCAGGGGGTAAATCCCCCGCTGGTGTGGCACCACAACGGCTTGCGCAACATGCGCGCAGTGGTGGGGTGGCTGAAGGACAATCTGCCGCGGCCGACCCAGATGCTCACCACGGGATGCAGTGCAGGTGGTGCGGGCAGCCTGACCAACTACGCCAACCTGCGCCAGGACATCGCGCCGAACCGGGGTTACCTGATCAATGATTCCGGGCCCGTCTATACCGCGCTGGCTGGCGACAACCAGGCTTATCCGTCCTATCCGTTGCAGACCCTGATCCGCCAGGCCTGGGGCCTGGATGCGGCGCAGGGGCCGTTGCAGTACCTGCAGGCGCGCCTGCCAGGCTTCAGCAGCAACGATCTGGGCAGCCTGTATCCGGCGCTTTCGAGCAATCTGCCGGGTGATCGCATGGGGCATACGCATTTCTGGCAGGACCTGAACTATTCGTCCTATTCCTACGAGCGCTTCTACCCTGAGATCGTCAACGCGCCGAATCAGGCTGCCAAGGAAGCACTGATCAAGCAGCGCTGGGCAACGGATACCATGCGTCTGCGCAGCCAACTGGCGAGCCTGGGCAATGTCGGTGGTTATTTCCCGCAGTTCCGTAACGTCAACGAAAGCCACTGCACCAGCATCATCGAGTTCGCCAACTCCGATATCCAGGAGCAGAACCTGCAGCTGGACAACTTCGTCAGCAGTGTTCTCGATGGCAGTGGGCAGGTACTGGATGCTTCGGAAAGCAGCGATGTGGCTGACCGCAACAAACCATTCAATCTGCTCTATTACCTGCTGGACCAGTTGCTCTGACGCGGCGCGAAAGCAACGCGGCGGCAGCTTGGGTTGTCGCCGCGTTCAGCCATCTGGAGTCTGTTGGTAACTGCGCTCGCGAGCTTCTTGCAGGCGTTGCCTGAGGTATTGATCGCGAGTGAGTCCATCGGGAATGTTCTGCAGGCCGAGCACTTCTTCGACGATACTTCTTTCCTCGGCCTTGTAGCGTTCGAAGTTCGGGTCAGATCGTTGCGCCAGTTTGGCCTCACGCTCAGCGCTGATGGCCTGGTAACGCTTGATCAGCGCTTCAGCGCGTCTCTTCTGCTCGGCTTCGTCTTCGCTGACAGCCTTGATCAGGGCGATCTGCAACAACAGGGCCTCGCTCAGCGCCAATTCCCCTCGCTGCTCCAGTGCATCGACGCCCTCACTCAACGCTTGCGCTTGTGCTTCGCGACTGCTGCTGTCGAGTGCCGTGGCGTGCTCGATGAACCCTCTGTAGCGCCGATGAAAATCCAGGCGGCGTTCCTGTTGCTGGACTTCGGGCCTGGCCAACAGGTGCATTTGCTCGGGACTCAGATCGGCTGGGGCTGGCGAGGCGCTGCCTTGTGCGGCTGGTTGCACTGGCGTTTGCTCTGGTGGTGAGGTGGCAGGTTCTTCGGCGTTGGTGCGTTGCCAGTACCAGGCGAGTGTCATGCTGCCAATCAGAAAGCAACTGCCGAACAGCAGAATGGAGCGGGGCATGAGCAGTCCTTGCGCGAGTCGATTGTCTTGCAGCTTAGAAGTTGCAGTCGCGGTTTGCCTGTCCATGCAGCGAATGGCGGGCCTGCCCTCTCGTCGTGGGTGAGAGGGCAGGCGTTTGGATCAGAACAGCGGCTTGCCGTCTTCGCGCGTGACGATCACGGTGGCCGAGCGTGGGCGGCGACCGGGGCCGTCCGGCCAGGTGCTGCGAAAATCCGTCGGAGTCGAGCCTTCACCCGGGTGCTGGATGTTGACGAACAACGTACGGAAGTCCGGTGTGGCGGTGATGCCGGTGACCTCACAGCCTACGGGTCCGACCAGAAAGCGCTTGACCTCGCCGGTGGTGGGCTCGGCCACCAGCATCTGGTTGTTGCCGAAAGGGCCGCTGGCGAGCTGGCTGCCGCTCATGTCGGTTTGGATCCACAGGCGGCCTTCGTCGTCGAACCACAGGCCGTCCGGACTGGCCAGGCGGTTGTCGGCGGTCAGCGGTCTGCCGTTGGGGTCGAGGCTGTCGTTCTCCGACCCGGCCAGCAGGAACAGGCTCCAGACGAATTCACGGCCAGCATAGTCGCGGCTCTGCTCACGCCAGCGGATGATGTGACCGAAGGCGTTGGCCGGGCGCGGGTTGGCTGCGTCGGCGACGGTGCGCGAACTGTTGTTGGTGAGGGTGAAGTAGACGTCGCCGTTATTCGGGTTCACCGCCCCCCACTCCGGGCGATCCATCTTGGTGGCGCCGACGATGTCGGCAGCCAGGCGGGTGTTGATCAGCACCTCGCCCTGGTCGGCGAAGCTTACCCCGGCAGCCCTGCAGGCGGCCTGGAAGGCCTTGTCCTTGATGTCCAGGGCCAGCCAATCCCCCTTGCCGTTGGCCTTGAAGCGCGCCACGTAGAGAGTGCCCTCGTCGAGCAGATTGCCGTTGCTGCGACCCGGTACGTACCTGCCGCGGCTGACGAACTTGTAGATGTACTCATTCTGCGAATCGTCGCCGGAATAGCAGACCACTGGACTGCCCGGTTTGACCGGGGCGAATACCAGGCCTTCGTGGGCGAAGCGGCCCAGTGCGGTGCGCTTGACCGGGGTCGATTCCGGCGCGAAGGGATCGATCTCGACGATCCAGCCGAAGTGGTTCGGCTCGTTGCGATAGTCGCCTGCAGCCTCGGCGGCCAGGCGGGTGGCGTTGAAGCGCTGGAATTCGTCGCCGGACAGGTGATCCCAACCGTAGCGGCTGGCGCTGCCGACACCGTAGCGGGTCATTTCACGCGGGCGCTCGGCATCGCCGCTGGCGAAATAACCGGCCCAGTTTTCCTCGCAGGTCAGGTAAGTGCCCCAGGGCGTGAAGCCGTTGGCGCAGTTGTTCAGCGTGCCGCGGGTGGCGGTGCCGTCGGGGCTGTAGCGAGTCCGGAGCAGGGCGTGACCGCGTGCTGGGCCGCTGATCTGCATCGGTGTGGCGCCCGTGATGCGGCGGTTGCGGGCGCTGGGCAGCACCCCCCACTGGCCGCGCACGCGGCGTACTTCTACCACCGAAACGCCGTGGGCGTTGATTTCCTTGCGCACTTCATCGGCGCTGCTGCGCTTGCCGCCGACCAGGGTGGGACCATTGGGGTGCAGCAGCGGCGCGTCGATGTACTCGTGGTTGAGTACCAGCAGGCCGTGGTCGCTCTTGTGACCGCCGCCGCGCTGACCGTCGATGGGGAAGAAGTGCATGCCGTCATGGTGCATGCCGATCTGGTCAGCCTGATCGGCGGCACTGTTGCCGGCGTTGTCGAGGAATGCCGGGAAGCTGCCACGAATCGGCGTGCCCCAGGGGATGAAGGTGGTGGCTTTGTAGCCGGCTGGCACGGTGATGGTATCGGCACGGGTAACCGCCACCGGATTGAACGGCAGGCGCTTGCTGCGTTTCTTCAGGCGTTCCAGCAGCTCCTTGAGCTGGTCTTTGAGTTGGTTGTCAGCGGCCTCGGCACTACCGGGCATGGCCACGCCGAGAAAGCCCATGACGCCGAGCGCAGCGCCGCCGGCGACCACCTGGCGGCGGCTCAGACCGGCTTCGATCAGGTCATTGATATGAGGATTGCTGGAGGTGTTGCTGAGCGGTTCATCGCCATTGCCGAATAGCACGTTTTGCTCTTGTTCATTGCGCATGGAGGGCTCCTTGTCAGGCTGATCGACGGAGTCATGACGCTAACCAAGGAAAACGACGGAATAGTGACAGCGCCTGTGCGCCATTGCACAAAACTGCTCGGAGGGGCAACGACCATCCTCTGTTTGGCGCCGCTTCATCGGGTGTGGCAAGGCCGTGCAGGGCAGGCAGTGCAGGCGTTTGCGCTGGCATTGGTGCGCGGGACGCACCCTGCGCCCAGGCATAAAAAAACCCCGGCAAAGCCGGGGCGGATTAGGCAAACAGGCTGCTGCGGATGCGTGGTCCGCAGCAGGAGAACCGTTCTTAGTGGAACTGGTTCATGGTGTTGTCTTTACCGCTCGCCTTCAGAGCGGCTTCGCCAGCGAAGTACTCCTTGTGGTTGTCGCCGATGTCGGAGCCAGCCATGTTCTGGTGCTTGACGCAGGCGATACCCTGACGCAGTTCCTGACGCTGCACGCCTTTCACGTAGGCCAGCATGCCCTGATCGGCGAAGTAGCCCTTGGCCAGGTTGTCGGTGGACAGTGCGGCAGTGTGGTAGGTCGGCAGGGTGATCAGGTGGTGGAAGATGCCGGCGTGGGCCGAACCATCGCGCTGGAAGGTGCGGATCTTCTCGTCGGCAACCTGGGCCAATTCGGTCTCGTCGTACTCGACGCTCATCAGCTTGGCGCGGTCGTAGGCGGAAACGTCCTTGCCTTCGGCAACCATGGCGTCGAACACCTGCTGACGGAAGTTCAGCGTCCAGTTGAAGGACGGGCTGTTGTTGTACACCAGCTTGGCATTCGGGATGACTTCACGGATGCGGTCAACCATGGCTTTGATCTGGCCAACGTGCGGCTTCTCGGTCTCGATCCACAGCAGGTCGGCGCCGTTCTGCAGGCTGGTGATGCAGTCCAGTACGCAGCGGTCTTCGCCGGTGCCAGCGCGGAACTGGAACAGGTTGGACGGCAGACGCTTCGGACGCAGCAGCTTGCCGCCGCGGTTGATCACGACGTCGCCGTTGCCCAGATCGGCAGCGGACACTTCTTCGCAATCCAGGAAGCTGTTGTACAGGTCGCCCAGGTCGCCCGGCTCGTTGGTTACGGCGATCTGCTTGGTCAGGCCGGCGCCCAGGGAGTCGGTACGAGCAACGATCACGCCGTTGTCGATGCCCAACTCGAGGAAGGCGTAGCGAACGGCTGCGATCTTGGCCAGGAAGTCGGCGTGAGGAACGGTCACTTTACCGTCTTGGTGGCCGCACTGCTTCTCGTCGGAAACCTGGTTCTCGATCTGGATGCAGCAGGCGCCTGCTTCGATCATGCGCTTGGCCAGCAGGTAGGTGGCTTCCGGGTTACCGAAGCCAGCGTCGATGTCGGCGATGATCGGCACGATGTGGGTTTCGTGGTTGTCGATCTGGCTCTGGATTTCAGCGGCCTTGGCGTGGTCGCCAGCTTCACGAGCAGCGTCCAGGGCGGTGAACAGCAGATCCAGCTCGCGGCTGTCAGCCTGGCGCAGGAAGGTGTACAGCTCTTCGATCAGGTCGGAGACGGCGGTCTTCTCGTGCATCGACTGATCCGGCAGCGGGCCGAAGTCGGAGCGCAGGGCGGCAACCATCCAGCCGGACAGGTAGAGGTAGCGCTTGTTGGTGGTCTTCAGGTGCTTCTTGATCGAGATCAGCTTCTGCTGACCGATGAAGCCGTGCCAGCAGCCCAGCGACTGGGTGTAGACGGAGGAGTCGGCGTCGTACTCTTCCATGTCCTTGCGCATGATGTCAGCGGTGTACTGAGCGATTTCCAGACCGGTCTTGAAGCGGTTCTGAGCGCGCATACGGGCGACGGACTCGGGGTTGATAGCGCTCCAGCTGCTGCCGAACTTCTCTTTCAGAGCGGCTACAGCCTTGATGTCGTTTTGATATGCGGACATGGTCAATCCTTCAAAAAATGTGTTGGTTGAGCACCGACTACCCACGCAATGCGTGCACGGATGCAGCGGCTGCGGGAGGCTTCCACTTTGACGGCGAGAATACGGCTGAGGCGAGGATTGACCACGAGGAGGGGGATGTGGCGAACAGTTCGGGCGCTTGGCGTGGGCCGGTTGGCTCGTGGAAACCTTGGGCACCTGCTGGGCTTTCGATCTGTCTGACGCTAAACGCTTCCCCGTCCCTCAGGACAACTTCGTTCCAGTCGCAACCTCGTCGTACGGCCTTGTGGGCTGTTGGGACACGGACCGTTGCGAAGTACTTCGCGGGCGGTCTGGAGATCCTTTTCAGGACCCCTGGCTAGCGGGAGCGAGGCCATCATGCCTCTGGGAAAATGCTTCGTCAAACGTTTTGTAGTGGTTTTTTAAAACTACTACATATTCAGTAGACGACTGGCTGGTCACGCTCGGCAGCCCATGGGATGGGCGTTTCAGGCATTTCGCGGGTTGCCTGAGTTGTCCATCGTTCTTGCGAGGGAAAGGCATTCGACTTTGGTCGGGGTGTCAGTCGATCGCTTCGACCTTCAGGCGCAGCGACATGTCCTCGCGGCCCTGGGTAGTGTGTCGGCGCAACACGTCACGGCCGCTGGAGCTGGTTTCCTCGCTGACGCCACCCAGGGTAATCCACTCGCCGAGTCGGCCGCTGACGCGGGTATCGGTGCTTTGCACATCGATCACGCCGGGGTGGCTGTTGCTGACGCGATCGCGTTGGCTGCTGATGGCAACGTGGACCAGTTCGCCAGAGAGGCTGGCCGTTACGTAGAAGCCGCGGGTCACGTCGCGGTACTGGGTATCCTGGTAGACCTGGCCGTAAGGACCGGTACTGGTGGTGGTCAGCGGCACGCTCTGGCCAACCTGAATCAGCGCTGGATAACCTTCGGTGGCCTGTACCTGCTGGGTGCCGCCGCCACGGCTGTCGGTGCTGCGGCGGATGATGCGCACCTGGTCGCGACCGTTCACTTCGCCGCGGCCGACCTGTACTTCGGCATTGCCGGCACTGAGCGTGCCATCGACGCGATAGCCGCGGTCGTTCTGGTAATTGCTGTCGGCGCTCTCCACCGTGATCAGGAGGCGACGCGGGCGGGTGTCGAGTTGCTGCAACAACACGCGCACTTCACCGATCTTGGCCGGTGACGCATTGACGATCAGTTGGTTGCCATAGGCGCTGACCTTGCCCTCGTTGCCGAGCATCGACTGCACCACGCCGAGTACGTCATCGGCAGTGCGGTAATTCAGTGGGATTACCTCGGTGGCCGCTTGCAGCGGCAGGCACAGGCCGAGAAGCAGGGCGGCGAACAGCGTGCGCAGGGTCATAGCAGAAAGCTCCGCAGATCAGGGTCGGTGATGCTGGTATCCCAGGCCTGTTCGAACTGGGTTTGGCGTTGGCGCACGCGCGCCGGATCGTTGTACAGGGTGTAGCCGGATTGTTGATCGAGTTCAGGCCGCACGAACAGGCCTCTGTCATCGGCGATCAGGAAGGCGAGTTCCTCGTTGGCGTAATCCGGATTGAGTTTGCGGATATGCAGGTTGGAGGACAAGCGGCGAGACAGGGCGAGCAGGCGATGACCTTCCTTCACGGCGCGGGTCGGGTCGCGCAGCAGGATGCGCAGGCGCGCCCGTGGGCTGCTCAGCAGGAATCGGGTACAGGCCTGTTGCACGCTGCTGTGGTGATAGAGCCAGGGCTCCAGGTCATCGCTGTACAGGCACAGGCTGCGCTGCGCCTGCTGGATCAGCGCCAGGATATGGGCGCGAGCCTGCTGGGGCTGGCTGAAACGCTCCAGACGCTCGTGCTGGCCGAGTATGAACGGGGCCGGCTCCCATTGCGCCGCATCCGGCGTGATGGGCTCGGGGTTGTGCACGGCAAAACGCCCCGGCGACTCGAATTCGATAGCAGCCAGTTCAATGGGATCTGGCGTATCGATCGGTTCGACCGGGGCGTCTTTGTCGTTCATTTCGGTCTCTACTGGCTGCTGCGCACCATATCCACGTGCGGTATGCCGGCGTCGAGGTACTCGTCGCTGACAATCCTGAAGCCTAGCCTTTCATAGAACGGCGTGGCGTGCACCTGAGCGGTGAGCATTTGCTGGTGCAGGCCGCGTTTTTCCGCTTCGGCGATCACCGCCTGCATCAGCTTTTCGCCGACCTTGAGGCCGCGCCAGTCCTTGAGCACCGAGACACGGCCGATATGGCCATCGGGCAGCAGGCGCGCGGTCCCCACCGGGTAATCACCTTCCTCGGCGAGAAAGTGCACGGCGTCAGTATCCTCGGCGTCCCACTCCAGTTCCGGCGGCACCGATTGCTCGGCGACGAATACGCTGTCGCGGATACGACGAAGCTCGACATTGTCCCTATGCCAGTCCGCGACTCGGACGGAGATCTCACTCATCGGCAAATCCCAGGCTGCCTTGCTTGACCAGTTCCCATAGCAGGGTACGCCCCTCGTCGTCGGCCAGCCAGGCGCCGAGGTTTTCCACATGTAACGCATCGGCGCTGCAGATCAGCTTCAGCAGCTCGCGCAGGCGGGCGGAAACCAGGCGGCTCTGGCCGCTGGCGAACAGCACCAGGTCTTCGCCGACTTCCGACCAGGCCATGCGCGCGCTGGGGTTGCGGATGAGGATCGCGCCGTCTTCCAGAGCGCCGAGGAAGTCCTCTTCCTCGATCTCGATGCCAGCGACCAGCTCCGGGTACTTGGGCTCGGTCATGAACTGGCCGAACCAGGTCATCAGCAGGCGCTCGTCGCTCATGTGCTCGTTGAGCAGGGCCTTGAGGCGCTCCAGGGCGTCGCGCTGGATCTGGTTGGGATCCTCGCTCGGCTGGATGTCGGCATCGCTGTAACGCTCTTCGTCGGGCAGGAACTGGCCGAGGAAGTCGGTGAAATGGGTCAGTACTTCGGCGGCGCTCGGCGCGCGGAAGCCCACGGAATAGGTCATGCAATCATCCTCAGCGGTGCCACAGTGGGCGAGGCATGGCGGCAGGTAGAGCATGTCGCCGGGTGCCAGCACCCATTCATCGGTTGGTTCGAATTGAGCCAGGATCTTCAGATCGGCGTGGGGGAGCAGCGGGCTGTCGGCATCGCACATCTGGCCAATTTGCCAGCGGCGATGGCCATGAGCCTGCAGCAGGAATACGTCGTAGTTGTCGAAATGCGGGCCGACGCCGCCACCGGGGGCAGCGAAGCTGATCATCAAGTCGTCGATGCGCCACTTGGGCAGGAACTTGAAGTCCTCCAGCAGCTCGGCCACTTCCGGGACGAACTGGTCGACGGCTTGTACCAGCAGGGTCCAGTCGCGCTCGGGCAGGTCCTGGAAGGTGTCCTCGTTGAACGGGCCGCGCTGCAGCTCCCAGGGGCGTTCCCCGTGCTCGATCACCAGGCGCGACTCGACCTCTTCTTCCAGCGCCAGGCCAGCCAGTTCGTCTGGGCTGATCGGGCTTTCGAAGTCAGGCACCGCTTGGCGCACCAGCAGCGGCTTCTTCTGCCAGTAGTCGCGCAGGAACTCACGGGCTGTGAGGCCGCCCAGCAATTGCAGCGGAGTATCAGGATTCATCAGTAAGCCCTTGAAATATATAAAAACCTTAAAACAAAAACGCCCGGCTCAGCCGGGCGTCCTCGAGGCTGATCGCGCTTAGATCCGCTTGGCCTGGGCCACGGCGTTACCGATGTAGCGCGCCGGGGTCAGTTGCTTGAGCTCTTCCTTGGCGGCGGTCGGCATGTCCAGGCCGTCGATGAAGGCCAGCAGGGCCTCGGGGCTGATGCCCTTGCCGCGGGTCAGCTCCTTGAGCTTCTCGTACGGGTTCTCGATGGCATAACGGCGCATGACGGTCTGGATCGGCTCGGCGAGCACTTCCCAGCAGGTGTCCAGGTCTTCAGCGATTTTCTGAGCGTTGAGCTCCAACTTGCTGATTCCCTTGAGGCTTGCCTCGTAAGCGATGACGCTGTGAGCGAAGCCGACACCCAGGTTGCGCAGTACGGTGGAGTCGGTCAGGTCACGCTGCCAGCGGGAGATCGGCAGCTTGCTGGCCAGGTGCTGGAAGATCGCGTTGGCGATACCCAGGTTGCCCTCGGAGTTTTCGAAGTCGATCGGGTTGACCTTGTGCGGCATGGTCGAGGAGCCGATTTCGCCGGCCACGGTCTTCTGCTTGAAGTAACCGAGGGAGATGTAGCCCCAGACGTCGCGGTCGAAGTCGATCAGGATGGTGTTGAAGCGGGCGATGGCGTCGAACAGCTCGGCGATGTAGTCGTGCGGCTCGATCTGGGTGGTGTAGGGGTTCCAGCTCAGGCCCAGGTCACCTTCGATGAACTGGCGGGCGTTGGCTTCCCAGTCGATGCTCGGGTAGGCCGACAGGTGCGCGTTGTAGTTGCCCACGGCGCCGTTGATCTTGCCCAGCAGCGGTACAGCCGCGACCTGAGCGATCTGGCGCTCCAGGCGGTAGACGACGTTGGCCAGTTCCTTGCCCAGGGTGGTCGGCGAGGCCGGCTGGCCATGGGTGCGCGACAACATCGGCACGTCAGCGAACTTCACCGCCAGCTCACGGATGGCGCCTGCCAGTTGTTTCATCAGCGGCAGCAGGACGCTGTCACGGCCTTCGCGCAGCATCAGAGCGTGGGACAGGTTGTTGATGTCCTCGCTGGTGCAGGCGAAGTGAATGAACTCGCTGACCTTGTTCAGTTCTGGCAGCTTGGCAGCCTGTTCCTTGAGCAGGTATTCCACGGCCTTGACGTCGTGGTTGGTGGTGCGCTCGATTTCCTTGACGCGTTCGGCGTGCTCGACGGCGAAGTTCTCGGCCAGCTCGTTGAGCAGGGCGTTGGCTTCGGCGGAGAAGGGCGCGACTTCCGGGATGCCTTCGTGGGCAGCCAGGCGCTGCAGCCAGCGCACTTCGACCAGTACGCGGCTACGGATCAGACCGTATTCGCTGAAGATAGGGCGCAGGGCGCTGGTTTTGCCGGCGTAGCGGCCGTCGACGGGGGAAACCGCGGTGAGCGAGGAAAGCTGCATGTAGGCGTTCTCGAGCTGTCGGGCTGATAAGCCATCCGGGGTCGCTGCGCGTCGTGCCTGCTTCAGTGAAGCGGGCGCTAGCTCAGGTGCCTGGACGACCTCTGGCGAAAAGGGCGCATATCATACATGAAAACCGGTGCGTGACCGCCTATGTCCTGCGTCGTGCGACCGATAACAGACTGGCGGCAAAGATCAGCGCCGCGCCGAGCAGTGACAGGGAGTCTGGCGTCTCGCCCCAGAGCAGCCAGGCGATGATGCCGGCGAAGACGATGGCCAGGTAGGCGACCGGCCCTATCAGCCCCGGCGGCGCCAGGCCGTAGGCGCGCGACATGATCACCTGGCTGGCGGTGGCCAGCAGGCCGATGCCCAGCAGCCAGCTCAGTTGCGTGGTATCCAGTGGTTGCCAGCTCCAGGTCAGCGGGATGGCGGAGAACAGTGCACTGAACAGCGAGAAATAGAAGACGATGCGCGTGGCCGGTTCGCTGTCGCTCATTTCGCGGATGGAGACGAAGGCGAAGGCCGCCAGCAGGCTGGCGGCCAGGCCAAACAGGGCGGGCCCCTCGAACAGGGCGGTGCTGGGTTTGGCCACCAGCAGCACGCCGCACAAACCGATCAGGCTGCTGACCAGCATGCGTCGAGTCAGCGGCTCCTTCAGCCAGATATGTGCGATCAGCGGGGTGAACACCGGCGCCGAGTAGGTGAACAGCATGGCGTCGGCTAACGGCAGGTGGGCGATGGCGTAGAAGAAGCAGTACATCGCCGCCAGGCCGTAGGTGGTGCGCCACAGGTGGGATTTCAGGCGGGTCGTGCGCAACGGGCGAACGCCGCGCACCAGTAGCAAAGGCAGGAAGAACAACACGCCGACCAGGTTGCGGAAGAACACCACTGACTCGTTGTTGACGCTGCTGGATATCTCGCGGATGCCGACGCCGGTGAAGGCGAACAGCAGCGCCGAGAGCGCCAGCAGCAGGGCACCCTGTAGGGGTTTTACGCTGCGGCTGGCGGGTTCCATTGTCAGTTTCGCGTCAGTTCGTAGAGTTCTTTGAGCAGTTTGCTGCGGCTGAACACCAACTGCCAGCGGTGGCCGCCGAGCTGGCGCCATAGGCGCGCCGAGCGAATGCCAGCGAGCAGCAGGGCACGGATCTTTGCGGCGTTGTTCGGTTGCTGTAGGAAGCGCATGTCGCCATGCACCTGAATGCGCTGGCGGAAGGTGCTGATGGTGTCCTGATACAGGCCGCCGCACGCAGCGATGACGTTGTCATGGACCAGGCCGAAATGCTCGACCTGTTGCTGGATCTGATCCAGGCGGCTGCCCATCACCTGCAGCATGTCGCCGCGCTTGTCCAGTTGCCGCTCGAGGCCGATCATCGCCAGCGCATAGCGCAGCGGCTCGCGCTGCAGGGCGGATGGATTACGCTCCAGCGAGCTGATCAGCGCGCGATAACCGTCGCGCAGGTTGAGGTCATCGCCGCCGTATACGTCCAGCGTGCTTTTCGGGTCGCGCACCAGCAGGCTGCCCAGCATGCAGCCCATAGAGGCTTCGCTGACCTGGCCGGTGCGGGCGATCTTGTCGGCCAGTACGGCGGCTTCGAATACGGCGCCCAGGGCAACCAGTTGCTCCTGCAGCGGGCTCATCGGGCGTCCTCGTACCAGGCTTCTGCGGTTTCGATCACGCCGCCGCCGAGGCACACCTCGCCGTCATAGAACACCACGGACTGACCGGGGGTGACGGCGCGCTGCGGCTCAGCGAACACGGCGCGGTAGCCGTTCTCGGACTTCTCCAGAGTGCAGTGCTGATCGCTCTGGCGGTAGCGCACCTTGGCGGTCAGGCGACGCGGGCTGCTCAGGTCCACCGGGTTGACCCAGTAGATGTCCGAGGCGAGCAGGGCACGGGAGAACAGCCAGGGGTGTTCGTTGCCCTGGCCGACGATCAGCACGTTGCGCGTCAGGTCCTTGCGCAGCACGTACCAGGGGTCATCGCTGGCGTCCTTGAGGCCGCCGATACCGAGGCCCTGGCGCTGACCGATGGTGTGGTACATCAGGCCGTGGTGGCGGCCGATGACCTGGCCGTCAGTGGTTTCGATATCGCCCGGCTGCGCCGGCAGGTATTGCTTGAGGAAGTCGCTGAAGCGGCGCTCGCCGATAAAGCAGATACCGGTGGAGTCCTTCTTCTTCGCCGTGGCCAGCTCGTACTTCTCGGCAATGGCGCGCACCTGCGGCTTTTCCAGCTCACCGACCGGGAACAGGGTCTTGGCGATCTGCTCGCCGCCGACGGCATGCAGGAAGTAGCTCTGGTCCTTGTTCGGGTCCAGGCCCTTGAGCAGCTCGGTACGGCCATCGATATCGCGGCGACGCACGTAGTGGCCGGTGGCGATCAGGTCGGCGCCGAGGCTCAGGGCGTAGTCGAGGAAGGCTTTGAACTTGATCTCGCGGTTACACAGGATATCCGGGTTCGGCGTACGTCCGGCTTTGTATTCGGCCAGGAAATGCTCGAACACATTGTCCCAGTATTCTGCGGCGAAGTTGGCGGTGTGCAACTTGATGCCGATGCGATCGCAAACGGCCTGGGCGTCGGCCAGGTCGTCCATGGCGGTGCAGTATTCGGTGCCGTCGTCTTCGTCCCAGTTCTTCATGAACAGGCCTTCGACCTGGTAACCCTGCTCCATCAATAGCAGGGCGGAAACGGACGAGTCGACACCGCCGGACATGCCGACGATCACGCGTTGGGTGCTAGGTGCTTGCATGGGAATCTGCGAGTGAAGCCTGAAAAGTTGCCGAGTCTACCAGAAAGCCTGCCGCCCGTAGGGCGTACTCGCGAAGCAGTACGCCGTTGGGGTTGTGTGGCGCTCAAGAGCGGCGGACTGTTCGCTTCGCTCCTGAGTCCGCCCTACGTCCTCATCTGGAACCGGTGAGCACGGCATCCCCGGATTTCATCCGGGCTACGCTTAGTCGCGCAGCAGCTCAAGCGGCCCGTTTACACCGGCCAGGTAATCGTCCACGCAGCGCAGCACCAGCTCGCTGCGCCAACGCTCCGGCTGGGCGGCCAGCTCGTCACGGGTCAGCCAGGTGATGCCGCTGATGTCGCTGTCCAGTTCACGTTCAGGGTCATGGCGCACGGGGCGGGCGCTGAAGCACACGCGCTGGTAGGTGACGCCGTTGCTTGGTGCGGTGTAGAGATAGATGCCGAGCAGGGCAGTCAGCTCCACGTCCCAGCCGGTTTCCTCGAGGGTTTCGCGCAGTGCGGCTTCGCGCAGCGATTCGTTGGCTTCAAGGTGTCCGGCCGGCTGGTTGAGCACCATACGGCCAGCCTTGAATTCTTCGACGAACAGAAAACGGCCATTATCTTCGATCACCGTGGCCACGGTGATATGGGGTTGCCACTCCATTTTCGCTTTCTCCGGGATTATTTGCTGGTGAAGCCTTGTAGGAGCGAGCTCTGCTCGCGAAAAAACGGCTTCGCGAGCAGAGCTCGCTCCTACAAAGATTGTCCAGATCCATAAATAAAGAACCCCGGCGCAGGGCCGGGGTTCTTTTGACACTCAAGCCTTATCAGGCATTCAGTGCGGCCAGCGCAGCGTTGAAGGTGGCGCTGGGGCGCATCACCTTGCTGGTCAGCTCGGGGTTGGAGCGGTAGTAGCCGCCGATGTCAGCCGGCTTGCCCTGTACGGCGGCCAGTTCGCCAACGATGGTTGCTTCCTGCTCGGTCAGTTGCTTGGCCAGCGGGGCAAAATGAGCTTTCAGCTCGGCATCGTCATTCTGCTCGGCCAGAGCTTGTGCCCAATACAGCGCCAGGTAGAAGTGGCTGCCACGGTTGTCGATCTCGCCGACCTTGCGCGCCGGGGACTTGTTGTTATCCAGCAGCTTGCCGGTGGCCTGATCCAGGGTCTTGCCCAGTACCTTGGCCTTGGCGTTGTTGGTCTTGATGCCGGTTTCTTCCAGCGACACGGCCAGGGCCAGGAACTCGCCCAGGGAATCCCAGCGCAGGTAGTTCTCTTCGACCAGCTGTTGTACGTGTTTCGGAGCCGAGCCGCCGGCGCCGGTTTCGTACATGCCGCCACCGGCCATCAGCGGAACGATGGACAGCATCTTGGCCGAAGTGCCCAGCTCCATGATCGGGAACAGGTCGGTCAGGTAGTCGCGCAGTACGTTGCCGGTTACCGAGATGGTGTCCTGGCCGCGGATCATGCGCTCCATGGACACGCGGATGGCTTCGTTGTAGCCCATCATGCGGATGTCCAGACCGGTCAGGTCGTGGTCCTTGAGGTACAGCTCGACCTTCTTCTGCAGTTCGCGGTCGTGGGCGCGCTCCGGGTCCAGCCAGAAGATCGCCGGGGTGTTGGACTGACGAGCGCGGGTAACGGCCAGCTTGACCCAGTCGCGAATCGGCGCGTCCTTGGTCTGGCAGGCGCGCCAGATGTCGCCGGCTTCGACCTGGTGCTGCATCAGCACGGTGCCGTCGGCAGCCACGACGCGCATGGTGCCGTCGGCGGTCATTTCGAAGGTCTTGTCGTGGGAGCCGTATTCTTCGGCCTTCTGCGCCATCAGACCGACGTTCGGCACGCTGCCCATGGTGGTCGGGTCGAAGGCGCCGTTGGTTTTGCAGAAGTTGATCATTTCCTGATAAATGCGCGCGTAGGTGCTCTCAGGCATGACGGCCTTGGTGTCTTTCTGCTTGCCGTCCTTGCCCCACATCTGACCGGAGTTGCGGATCATCGCCGGCATCGAGGCGTCGACGATGACGTCGCTCGGGATGTGCAGGTTGGTAATGCCCTTGACCGAGTCGACCATGGCCATTTCCGGGCGATGGGCATAAACCTCATGGATGTCATGCAGGATTTCTTCCTGCAGCGAGGCCGGCAGCGACTTGATCTTGTCGTAGACGCTGCTGATGCCGTTGTTCGGGTTGACGCCCAGTTCCTTGAACAGCTCGCCGTACTTGTCGAACACGTCCTTGTAGTAAACGCTGACGGCGTGGCCGAAGACGATCGGGTGGGAGACCTTCATCATGGTCGCCTTGACGTGCAGGGACCACATCACGCCGGTTTCCTTGCAGTCTTGCAGGGTCTTCTCGAAGAAATCACGCAGCTTGCGGCAGCTCATGAACATGCTGTCGAACACTTCGCCTTCCTGCAGGGCGAGTTGTTTCTTGACCTCGACCTTGCCGTCCTTGCCGACGAACTCGATGCGCACGTCACCGGCCTTGGCCATGGTGATCGATTGCTCGCTGGAGAAGAAGTCGCCGCCGCGCATGTAGTCGGCGTGGGACTGCGAAGCCATGCTCCACTTGCCCATGCTGTGCGGGTGCTTGCGTGCATAGGCCTTGACCGCGGCTGGAGCGCGGCGGTCGGAGTTGCCTTCGCGCAGAACCGGGTTCACGGCGCTGCCCAGGATTTTGGCGTAGCGGCCGCGAACTTCTTTGTCTTCGTCGCTCTGCGGATCTTCCGGGAAGTCCGGAATGTTATAGCCCTGAGCCTGCAGCTCGGCGATGGCTGCCTTGAGCTGAGGTACGGAGGCGCTGATGTTCGGCAGTTTGATGATGTTGGCGTCCGGCTGCAGAGTCAGCTCGGCCAGTTTGGCCAGGTCGTCATCGATGCGCTTGTCGGCGTCCAGGCGGTCGGCAAAGCTTGCCAGGATCCGTCCAGCAAGAGAGATGTCGCGGGTTTCAACGGAGATGTCAGCCGAGGCGGCAAAGGCTTCTACAATTGGCAGAAGCGAATAGGTAGCGAGGGCCGGAGCTTCGTCGGTGAAGGTGTAGATGATCTTCGAAGGGGTGGACATTTAGGGTTAACTCTCTTCTTTGCTGAGCGCGCATAGAAACTCGACCTGCGCGGGTAGGCGCTTGAGCCCCATGATGGCGGGGCCGGGTCGAGGACTCGCCGCGGTGATGTTGGATGCACCCGTAGAGTGTCGAGCATTTCGAGCCGGCAGACAGTAGTGGCCGTTTACCGGGTTCAAGAGGTTGCTGTCTGGTTCCAGACAGGTCGCCCCTTATGACTCGTTAGTCACCTAAGCAGTATACCACTGCGACACCTCGCCACAGAATGCCCAGTTGCATAAGACCTTTGCACATGTGTCTCCGCGAGCGGTTTGCGCTACTCTCGGGGATGCACACTGTCTAACCACAAGATGGAGTCCAGCATGGGATACCAAAAGATCCAGGTGCCAGCCAGCGGTGACAAAATCACCGTTAACGCCGATATGTCGCTGAACGTTCCGAACAACCCGATCATCCCGTTCATCGAGGGTGACGGTATCGGTGTCGATATTTCTCCGGTGATGATCAAGGTCGTCGACGCGGCTGTCGAAAAAGCCTATGGCGGCGCCCGCAAGATCTCCTGGATGGAAGTTTATGCCGGCGAGAAGGCCACCCAGGTTTACGATCAGGACACCTGGCTGCCGAAAGAAACCCTCGAAGCTGTACGTGATTACGTGGTTTCGATCAAAGGCCCGCTGACCACGCCTGTTGGCGGCGGCATCCGCTCATTGAACGTGGCCTTGCGCCAGGAGCTCGATCTCTATGTCTGCCTGCGCCCGGTACGTTGGTTCGAGGGCGTACCCAGCCCGGTGAAGAAACCGGGGGACGTGGATATGGTGATCTTCCGCGAGAACTCCGAAGACATCTATGCCGGCGTGGAGTGGAAGGCTGGCAGCCCCGAGGCCGAGAAAGTCATCAAGTTCCTCACCGAGGAAATGGGCGTCAAGAAGATCCGCTTTACCGACATGTGCGGTATCGGCATCAAGCCGGTTTCCGAGGCGGGTACCAAGCGCCTGGTGCGCAAGGCCCTGCAATACGCCGTGGACAACGACCGCAGTTCGGTGACCCTGGTGCACAAGGGCAACATCATGAAATTCACCGAGGGTGCCTTCAAGGAGTGGGGCTACGAGATTGCCCGCGACGAATTCGGCGCCGAGCTGCTCGATGGCGGCCCATGGATGCAGTTCAAGAATCCGCATACCGGCAAGAACATCGTGGTCAAGGACGTGATCGCCGACGCCATGCTGCAGCAGATCCTGCTGCGTCCGGCCGAATATGATGTGATTGCCACGCTCAACCTCAACGGTGACTACCTCTCCGACGCCCTGGCGGCCGAGGTGGGGGGTATCGGTATCGCGCCCGGTGCCAACCTGTCCGATTCGGTGGCCATGTTCGAGGCGACTCACGGCACGGCGCCCAAATATGCCGGTCAGGACAAGGTCAACCCGGGCTCGGTCATTCTCTCCGCCGAGATGATGCTGCGTCATATGGGCTGGGCTGAGGCTGCTGATCTGATCATCAAGGGCACCAACGGCGCCATCGCCGCCAAGACGGTGACCTACGACTTCGAGCGTCTGATGGAGGGAGCGAAACTGATGTCCTGCTCCGAATTTGGCGATGCGATGATCAGCCATATGTAATCGGTAGACCGATTCGTGGTGTGAAAAAAAGGCCGGTCACATGACCGGCCTTTTCGTGGCGATTTGCCAGGGTACTCAGACTTCGACAGTGCTCGCGATAGTTTGCGCCTGGGGTACGGCCACGGGGGCGTCCTGGTTGGCGGTAACCGCGCTGATATTGATGGCATGCAGTCCTTTGGGGCCTTGCACGATCTCGAAGCGGACCGGCTGGCCGGCCTTGAGTGTCTTGTAACCGTCCATCTGGATGGCCGAGTAGTGGGCGAACAGGTCCTCATCTCGGCCGTCGGCCAGGATGAATCCATAGCCTTTGGCGTTGTTGAACCACTTGACCTTACCGCTGAGCATGCTGATATCCCTCTGCAAAGGACTCCATCTCTGGAGTATCATCCACTTCGACTCCACGCGATAACCGACCAGGCTGGGCGAAGGCGTGGAATCCCTGATACCCACCAGTGGGTATTTATTTGTTGTAACACCCTTTTGCCGTTAGTCAAGGCTATACGGCGGATGGCTGAGAACTCAGTCAAACTCCCTCTAGCATCCCCGTTCGCCCGGCCCTGAACCTCTGATTTCAGCATGCATGCAAGTAGCCAGATTCGACTAACATTCAATCAGGATCACCCGGCAGAGCATGAGGATGACTCCTCTGGTATCGCTGTTCAGGAATCCAAGCCAGCATTGCAGGCACCACCGATGTACAAGGTGGTCTTATTCAATGACGACTACACCCCGATGGATTTCGTCGTCGAAGTGCTCGAAACGTTTTTCGGCATGAACCGGGAGCTGGCGACCAAGATCATGCTGGCCGTCCATACAGAAGGGCGTGCGGTGTGTGGTGTGTACACCCGTGATATTGCGGAGACCAAGGCAATGCAGGTCAACCAATACGCGCGAGAGAGCCAGCATCCGCTACTCTGTGAAATAGAGAAGGACGGTTAACGCCGGCCACTGGGTATGAGGTGAAGCTATGTTGAATCGAGAGCTCGAAGTCACCCTCAATCTGGCTTTCAAGGAGGCCCGTGCCAAGCGTCATGAATTCATGACGGTCGAGCACCTGCTGCTCGCCTTGCTGGATAACGAGGCAGCCGCCAGTGTGCTGCGGGCCTGTGGGGCCAACCTCGACAAGCTGCGCCACGATCTGCAGGAGTTTATCGACTCCACCACGCCACTGATTCCTCAGCACGATGAAGACCGCGAAACTCAGCCGACTCTGGGCTTCCAGCGTGTGCTGCAGCGTGCTGTCTTCCACGTGCAGAGCTCCGGCAAGCGTGAAGTGACCGGCGCCAACGTCCTGGTCGCGATCTTCAGCGAGCAGGAAAGCCAGGCCGTGTTCCTGCTCAAGCAGCAGAGCGTGGCCCGCATCGATGTGGTCAACTACATCGCCCATGGCATCTCCAAGGTGCCGGGGCATGGCGATCAGCACGAGAATGATCAGGACATGCAGGATGAGGAGGGCGGCGAGTCCTCAGCTTCCGGCAATCCGCTGGATGCCTACGCCAGCAACCTCAACGAACTGGCTCGTCAGGGACGTATCGATCCACTGGTCGGTCGCGAGCATGAAGTCGAGCGCGTTGCACAGATTCTCGCGCGTCGGCGCAAGAACAACCCGCTGCTGGTAGGCGAGGCTGGTGTTGGCAAGACAGCCATCGCCGAAGGCCTGGCCAAGCGCATCGTCGACGAGCAGGTGCCTGATCTGCTGGCCGACAGCGTGGTCTATTCCCTGGATCTCGGTGCACTGCTGGCCGGCACCAAGTACCGCGGCGACTTCGAGAAGCGCTTCAAGGCGCTGCTCAATGAGCTGCGCAAGCGGCCGCACGCCATCCTCTTCATCGACGAGATTCACACCATCATCGGTGCTGGCGCGGCGTCGGGCGGGGTCATGGATGCCTCCAACCTGCTCAAGCCGATGCTGTCCTCGGGTGAAATTCGCTGCATCGGTTCCACCACCTTCCAGGAATTCCGCGGCATCTTCGAGAAAGACCGTGCGCTGGCGCGACGCTTCCAGAAGGTCGACGTGGTCGAGCCTTCGGTAGAGGACACCGTCGGTATTCTCAAGGGGCTCAAGGCGCGCTTCGAGCAGCACCATCACATCGAATACAGTGACGAAGCCCTGCGTGCAGCGGCTGAGTTGGCTGCGCGCTACATCAATGATCGACACATGCCGGACAAGGCCATCGACGTGATCGACGAGGCGGGCGCCTACCAGCGCCTGCAGCCGGAAGACAAGCGCGTGGCGCGTATCGAGGTGGCTCAGGTCGAGGATATCGTCGCCAAGATCGCGCGGATTCCGCCGAAGCACGTGTCCAGCTCCGACAAGGAGCTGCTGCGCAATCTGGAGCGTGACCTCAAGCTCACCGTATTCGGTCAGGACGCTGCCATCGACTCGCTGGCAACCGCGATCAAGCTGTCGCGTGCCGGCCTCAAGGCGCCGGACAAACCGGTCGGCTCCTTCCTCTTCGCTGGCCCTACTGGCGTGGGCAAGACCGAGGCCGCACGGCAGTTGGCCAAGGCCATGGGTATCGAGCTGGTGCGTTTCGACATGTCCGAGTACATGGAGCGTCACACCGTGTCGCGCCTGATCGGTGCGCCGCCCGGTTACGTTGGTTTCGACCAGGGTGGCTTGCTGACCGAGGCGATCACCAAGCAGCCGCACTGCGTGCTGTTGCTCGATGAGATCGAGAAGGCGCATCCGGAAGTCTTCAACCTGCTGCTGCAGGTGATGGACCACGGCACGCTGACTGACAACAATGGGCGCAAGGCGGACTTCCGCAACGTGATCCTGATCATGACCACCAACGCTGGCGCGGAAACCGCTTCGCGTGCGTCGATCGGCTTCACCCAGCAGGATCATTCCACCGATGCCATGGAAGTGATCAAGAAGAGCTTCACGCCGGAGTTCCGCAACCGTCTGGACACCATCATCCAGTTTGGTCGCCTCAGTCACGAGACGATCAAGAGCATCGTCGACAAGTTCCTCACCGAACTGCAGGCGCAGTTGGAGGACAAGCGTGTCACGCTGGAGGTCAGCGATGCGGCGCGCAGCTGGCTTGCCGAGCGCGGTTACGATGTGATGATGGGCGCACGGCCGATGGCACGTTTGATCCAGGACAAGATCAAGCGTCCGCTGGCAGAGGAAATCCTCTTCGGCGAGCTGGCCGAGCATGGCGGTGTGGTGCACATCGACATCAAGGATGGCGAGCCCAGCTTCGAGTTCGAGACGGCGGCAGAGGTCGCCTGATCGAATGGCCTCAAGTGCACTGAAAGCCCTGGTGGCTTTCAGTGAGCCAACGAAAACGCCCGGCATATGCCGGGCGTTTTCGTTTGGTGCTTGGCTTAACGGGCGCGGTAGGTGATGCGGCCCTTGCTCAAGTCATAAGGTGTCAGCTCAACGCGCACCTTGTCACCAGTGAGAATGCGGATGTAGTTCTTGCGCATCTTGCCGGAGATGTGCGCGGTAACGACGTGCCCGTTTTCCAACTCCACGCGGAACATGGTGTTGGGCAGGGTGTCGACGACAGTGCCTTCCATTTCGAAGCTGTCTTCTTTCGACATGCAGTAAAGCCCTCGGTATCCAGGAAATGGCCCGGTGCAACTGGCGCCAGGCAAAAGCGGCGTGCATTGTGCCCGAAAACAGTGGGCTGCGCCAAGTGGCTTGGAGTGTCGAACTGACTGGGGTGGTGGCTGATAGGCTAGGTAAGCAGTGTCCAGCGCTGATTAACGAACAGTTCGATGGGGCGGTACTGGGTCTTGTAGTTCATCTTCCGACAATTCTTGATCCAGTAGCCGAGGTAGACGGCCTCCAATCCCAGGCGCTCGGCCTCGCCGATTTGCCAGAGGATGGCGAATCGCCCCAGGCTGCGGCGTTCTTCGGTGGGGTCATAGAAGGTATAAACCGCCGACAGACCGTTTGGCAGAACGTCAGTGACTGCGATGGCGACCAGCCTGCCCTGCAGACGAAACTCGTAGAAGCGTGAGAACGGCAGGTCGCGAATCAGAAAGGTCGAGAACTGGTCGCGGCTCGGTGGATACATGTCACCATCAGCGTGGCGCTGCTCGATATAGCCCACGTAGAGATCGTAATATTCTTCAGTGAATGCCGGGCGCACGCAGCGAACGACGATGTCTTCATTGCGTTTGAGGATGCGCCGCTGCTGGCGGTTAGGTGTGAAGCGCGCAGCAGGAATGCGTGCAGGAATGCAGGCGGTGCACTGCTGGCAATGCGGTCGGTAGAGGTGGTCGCCGCTGCGGCGAAAGCCCATTTCCGAAAGTTCTGCATAAACCAGCACATCCATGGGCTGGCTGGGGTCGAGAAACAGGGTGGTGGCCTGTTCTTCCGGCAGATAGCTGCATGGATGGGGTTGAGTGGCATAGAACTTCAGGCGGGCCAGCTCGGTCATGGCGGTGTCTCGGGGAAGCCTGATAAGAGTGTATGCCAGGCTGCGAATATCGACTAGGCGAGCCAATCTGCTCCGGTGGGCAGATCGAGGTGATGCTTAAGGTATTCGGCGAAGCTGGCGCGCGGTATGGCCCTGGCGCCGAAGCTGTGCAGGTGCTGTGTGGGCATCTGGCAGTCGATGAGGACGAAGCCCCAGTCTCGCAGCTTGCCGACCAAGGTGGCGAAACCGACCTTGGATGCATTGTCGGCGCGACTGAACATGGACTCACCGAAAAACAGCTGGCCGATGGCCAGGCCGTAAAGCCCTCCGACCAGTTCGTTCCCGCTCCAGACCTCCACGGAGTGGGCGGTGCCGCGCTGATGCAGCTGCAGGTAAGCCTCCTGCATGCCGCGGGTAATCCAGGTCCCATCGGCGTAGGCGCGTGGCTCGGCGCAGGCCTGTATGACGGCGGCGAAGTTCTGGTCGAAGGTGACGCGATAATGCTGCTGGCGCAGCAGTTTGGCCAGGCTGCGGGAAACATGCAGCTCATCAGGGAACAGAACGGTGCGCGGATCGGGCGACCACCAGAGAATCGGCTGGCCATCCTGAAACCAGGGAAAGCAGCCATGTCGATAGGCGCTGATCAGGCGGTCGGCGCTCAGATCGCCGCCAGCGGCCAGCAGGCCATTAGGCTCGCGCATGGCTTTAGCCAGTGGCGGGAACTGCAGTGAGTCACGTTGCAGCCAGGTGAGCATGTGCGCTTGTCCAGCGGAGGAGGGGAGGGCGAGCGGAGGTGCTCGCCCTTGTCCATCAGTTGCCGTCGAGAAACTTCTCGACATCCAGCGCGGCCATGCAGCCGGCGCCAGCGGAGGTAATGGCCTGACGGTAGATGTGATCGGCCACGTCGCCGGCGGCGAACACACCTTCGATGCTGGTAGCGGTGGCATTGCCTTCGCTGCCGCCTTTGATCTTCAGGTAGCCGTCATGCATGTCCAGCTGGCCGACGAACAGCTCGGTGTTGGGCTTGTGGCCGATGGCGATGAACACGCCGGCCAGAGCCAGCTCCTTGGTACTGCCGTCGAGGGTGCTTTTCAGGCGCATGCCAGTCACGCCGGTCTGGTCGCCCAGTACTTCGTCCAGGGTGTGGTTCCAGTGCAGGCGCATGTTGCCGTTCTCGACCTTGTCGAACAGCTTGTCCTGCAGGATCTTCTCCGAGCGCAGTTTGTCGCGACGGTGCACCAGGTGCACTTCCTTGGCGATGTTCGACAGGTACAGTGCCTCTTCCACAGCGGTGTTGCCGCCGCCGATCACAGCCACCACCTGGTTGCGATAGAAGAAGCCGTCGCAGGTGGCGCAGGCGGAGACGCCCTTGCCGGAGAAGGCCTCTTCCGATGGCAGGCCGAGGTACTGGGCGCTGGCGCCGGTGGCGATGATCAGTGCATCGCAGCTGTAGGTGCCGCTGTCGCCCTTGAGCACGAAGGGGCGGCTCTGCAACTCGGCGGTATGGATGTGGTCGTAGATGATCTCGGTGTCGAAGCGCTCGGCGTGCTTCTGCATGCGCTCCATCAGTGCCGGGCCGGTGAGGCCTTCGACGTCACCTGGCCAGTTGTCCACTTCGGTGGTGGTGGTGAGCTGACCGCCAGGCTGGATGCCGGTGATGACCACGGGCTTGAGGTTGGCGCGCGCGGCATACACGGCGGCGCTGTAACCGGCAGGGCCGGAACCCAGGATGATCAGGCGGGAATGCTTGACTTCGCTCATAAAAAAACCCCATAAGCCTTTGTCACAAAAGAGAATGCGTGCTCCAATTGAGCCGCATGGAAGCTGCTGGCGGCTATGCTACACCGAAGCGGGGTGGGTGCGGGAGCTTGGCAATTGGCCTGGGCGTCAGGCTGGCCCTACAATAGGCCGCTTCGCGGTTAACCATCAGATGGACGCGCCAAGGGCGCAGGAAATGGCTGTTTTGAAGAATTCCACCACCCAGATTACCGACTGGCGTCAGAAGCTTCAGTATCGACTGAAGGAAGGCGCGTTGATCGCCCTGGGCGCTATGTGCCTGTACCTGCTGATGGCACTGTTGACCTATAACGTTGCCGACCCGGCGTGGGACAACAGCGTGCAGGTCGAACGCATCATGAATGCCGGTGGCAGCATCGGCGCCTGGCTCTCCAGCGCACTGTTCGGCGCGCTGGGTTACTTCGCCTACATCTTCCCGCTCCTGCTGGCCGCCAAGACCTGGCAGGTGTTTCGCACCCGCAATCAACCCTGGCACTGGAACGGTTGGCTGTTTTCCTGGCACAGCATCGGCCTGGTCTTCCTGATTCTTTCCGGTGCTGCGCTGGGCGATATTCATTTTGCAGCGGCTGCCGGCATGCAGGGCTCCGGTGGCGGCATGCTCGGTGCCAGCCTGGGTGATCTGGCCGTGCATGCGTTGAACGTGCAGGGCAGCACCCTGGTATTCCTGGCGCTGTTCCTGTTTGGTTTGACCGTGTTCACCGATCTGTCCTGGTTCCGCGTGATGGACCTGACTGGCAAGATCACCCTCGACCTGATCGAGCTGATTCACGGCGCCATTACCGGCTGGTGGAATGCCCGTAGCGAGCGCAAGCAGATGAAGATTCAGCTGCGCGAGCTCGACGAGCGGGTCACCGAAGTGGCTGCGCCAGTGGTTTCGGATCGCCGTGAGCAAGCCAAGGTCAAGGAGCGTCTGCTCGAACGCGAAGAGTCGCTGAGCAAGCACATGAGCGAGCGCGAGAAGCGCCCCGCGCCGGTAATTGCGCCGCCGCCCGTGGCCAAGGCGCCAGAACCGAGCAAGCGTGTGCAGAAGGAAAAGCAGGCGCCGCTGTTCGTCGACAGCGCAGTGGAAGGCACCTTGCCGCCGATTTCCCTGCTCGACCCGGCGGAAGCCAAGAAGGTCGAGTACTCGCCGGAATCGCTCAAGGGCGTTGGCCACCTGCTGGAAATCAAACTCAAGGAATTCGGCGTCGAGGTCGCGGTGGATTCGATCCATCCTGGCCCGGTGATCACCCGCTACGAAATCCAGCCGGCCGCAGGGGTCAAGGTCAGTCGCATCGCCAACCTGGCCAAGGACCTGGCGCGTTCGCTGGCCGTGACCAGCGTGCGGGTCGTGGAAGTCATTCCCGGCAAGACCACCGTCGGTATCGAGATCCCCAACGAGAATCGTCAGATCGTGCGTTTCTCCGAAGTGCTGTCGACGCCCGAATATGATGACGCCAAGTCGCCGGTCACTCTGGCGCTGGGGCACGACATCGGCGGCAAGCCGGTGATTACCGATCTGGCCAAGATGCCGCACCTGCTGGTGGCCGGTACCACCGGTTCCGGTAAGTCGGTGGGCGTGAATGCGATGATTCTGTCGATTCTGTTCAAGTCCAGCCCGGAAGACGCCAAGCTGATCATGATCGACCCGAAAATGCTCGAGTTGTCGATCTACGAAGGCATTCCGCACCTGCTTTGCCCGGTCGTCACCGACATGAAGGAAGCGGCCAACGCCCTGCGCTGGAGCGTTGCCGAGATGGAGCGCCGCTACAAGCTGATGTCGAAGATGGGCGTGCGTAACCTGGCGGGCTTCAACCGCAAGGTCAAGGATGCCATCGAGGCGGGCGAGCCGTTGTCCGATCCGCTGTTCCGTCGCGAAAGCATGGAAGACGAAGCGCCGCTGCTCAAACCACTGCCGACCATCGTCGTGGTGGTCGATGAATTCGCTGACATGATGATGATCGTCGGCAAGAAGGTCGAAGAGCTGATCGCGCGTATCGCGCAGAAGGCGCGGGCGGCGGGTATCCACCTGATCCTCGCCACCCAGCGCCCGTCGGTGGACGTGATCACTGGCCTGATCAAGGCCAACATCCCGACCCGCATGGCGTTCCAGGTATCGAGCAAGATCGACTCGCGCACCATCATCGACCAGGGCGGTGCCGAGCAGTTGCTCGGCCACGGTGACATGCTCTACATGCCGCCGGGCACCAGCTTGCCCATTCGTGTTCATGGCGCCTTCGTCTCGGACGATGAAGTGCACCGTGTGGTCGAAGCCTGGAAGTTGCGTGGTGCGCCGGATTACAACGAAGACATTCTTGCCGGGGCCGAAGAGGGTGGCGGCAGCTTCGAAGGTGGCGGCGGTGAAGGCGGTGAGGGCAGCGAGGAAGACCCGCTGTACGACGAGGCCGTCAACTTCGTGCTGGAAAGCCGCCGTGCCTCCATTTCCGCCGTGCAGCGCAAGCTGAAGATCGGCTACAACCGCGCCGCACGGATGATCGAGGCGATGGAAATGGCTGGCGTGGTCAGCTCGATGAATACCAACGGTTCACGCGAGGTGCTCGCGCCCGGTTCATCCCGTGACTGAGTGTTGCGTCTCGCGGATAAACCGCTGAATTCGCGGTCTACAGGATTCACGGCAGCCCAGGTGCTGCCGAGCAATGCGAGGTACCGAGTCGCCTCGCCATTCTCATACGGACTCAAGGGGTTTATATGCGTGTTATTCGCCTGCTGATGCTGGCTGCTTTGAGCTTTACCCTGCTGACCGCCCAGGCTGATGAAGAGGCGGCCACCAAGCGCTTGAGCGAATTGCTCAGCCAGGCGCAAACCATCAGTGCGCGCTTCTCTCAGTTGACCCTCGACGCCAGCGGCACTCAGCTGCAGGAAACTGCAGGGCAGCTGGCGCTCAAGCGTCCGGGCATGTTCCGTTGGCACACCGATCAACCCATGGAGCAACTGCTGGTCTCCAATGGCGAGAAGGTCTGGCTGTACGACCCGGATCTGGAGCAGGTCACCATTCAGACACTCGATCAGCGTCTGACCCACACTCCCGCGTTGTTGCTCTCCGGCGATGTCTCGCAGATCCGCGAGAACTTCGAGATCGACTACAAGGAAGGCGGCAGCGTGGTCGACTTCATTCTCAAGCCCAAGGCCAAGGACAGCCTGTTCGACAGCCTGCGGCTGTCGTTCCGCAATCGCGTGCTCAACGACATGCAACTGATCGACAGCATCGGTCAGCGCACCAACATCCTGTTCCTCAATGTGAAGATGAACGAGCCGGTCGAAGACCATCTGTTCACCTTCGACATTCCGGAAGGCGCGGACGTCATCCAGGAGTAAGGCGTGGATCTGTTCGGTCGCCAACCCGTCGCGCAGCCCCTGGCTGCGCGTTTGCGTGCTACCAGCCTGGACGAATACGTCGGCCAGGAGCATGTGCTGGCGCCGGGCAAGCCGCTGCGCGAGGCGCTGGAGCAGGGCGCCTTGCACTCGATGATCTTCTGGGGGCCGCCTGGCGTAGGCAAGACCACCCTGGCGCGCCTGCTGGCCAAGGTCACCGACGCGCATTTCGAAACCATCTCCGCCGTGCTCTCCGGGGTCAAGGAGATTCGCCAGGCCGTCGAAGTGGCTCAGCAGCACGCGGCTCAGTACGGCCGCCGCACCATTCTCTTCGTCGACGAGGTGCACCGCTTCAACAAGAGCCAGCAGGACGCGTTCCTGCCCTACGTGGAAGACGGCACGCTGATCTTCATCGGTGCCACCACCGAGAATCCCTCGTTCGAACTGAACAATGCGCTGCTGTCGCGTGCCCGCGTCTATGTGCTCAAGAGCCTCGACGAGGCGGCGATGCGCAAGCTGGTCAATCGCGCGCTGAGCGACCCGAAAGGCCTTGGCGATCGCCATCTCAGCCTGCCGGACGAGGCCTTTCAGATTCTTCTGGCTGCCGCCGATGGTGACGGCCGTCGTTTGCTCAATTTTCTCGAGAACGCTGCAGACCTGGCCGAGGACGGTGGCGAAATCGGGGTGGAGTTGCTGCAGAACCTGCTGGGCGACAGCCGCCGTCGTTTCGACAAGGGCGGCGAAGCCTTCTACGACCAGATTTCCGCGCTGCACAAGTCGGTGCGCGGTTCCAGCCCGGACGGCGCGCTGTACTGGTACGCGCGCATGCTCGATGGCGGCTGCGACCCGCTGTACATCGCCCGCCGTGTGGTGCGCATGGCCAGCGAGGACATCGGCAACGCCGATCCGCGCGCATTGACCCTGTGCCTCAATGCCTGGGACGTGCAGGAGCGCCTGGGCAGCCCTGAGGGTGAGCTTGCCGTGGCCCAAGCCATCGTCTATCTGGCCTGTGCGCCGAAGAGCAATGCGGTGTACACCGCATTCAAGGCGGCTATGCGTGACGCTGCCGAGCAGGGCTCGCAGGAGGTGCCGCTGCACCTGCGCAACGCGCCGACCAAGCTGATGAAGCAGCTCGGCTATGGCGATGAATACCGCTACGCCCATGATGAGCCGGATGCCTATGCGGCGGGCGAGGATTACTTCCCCGAAGTCCTCGAGCCCAGGCAGTATTACGATCCGGTGCCGCGTGGGCTGGAACTGAAGATCCGCGACAAGCTGCAGCATCTGCGCAACCTGGATACCAACAGTCCCAGGCAAAGGAGAAAGCCATGATTCGTGTAGCGCTTGCCGTCGCTGTAGGGGGCGCGGCTGGTTCGGTTATGCGCTTTCTGGTTGCCAGCTGGGTGGCCGGCAACTGGCCCCGGCATTTCTACCTGGGCACCTTTGCAGTAAACGTCATCGGTTGCCTGCTGATTGGTCTGCTGTCAGGTCTGTTCCTTACCCGTACCGATCTGCCGCTGGAGCTGCGTACCGGACTGATTACCGGTGTGTTGGGTGGCTTCACTACTTTTTCATCCTTCAGCCTGGAAATCATGAAGCTGATGGATGGAGGTCGCGCCCTCGAGGCGCTCGGTTACCTGGCATTCAGTATCCTTGGTGGTCTGCTGGCTGCCTGGGCTGGTCTGAGCCTGGCCCGATTGGCATCCTGACCCGCTAAAGCTTTACACTCGGCAACCCGCGTCACGCTGGTGGCCGCAACCTTTTTTTGTCGATGTATTGAGACCCGAACATGCTCGATTCCAAACTTGTCCGCACGCAACTCACCGAAATCGCCGAGCGCCTCGCCACCCGTGGCTTCGCCCTTGACGTCGCCCGCTTCGAGGCCCTGGAGAGTCAGCGCAAGTCGGTGCAGGTGCGCACCGAGCAACTGCAGGCCGAGCGCAACAGCCGTTCCAAGTCCATCGGCCAGGCCAAGGCGCGTGGCGAAGATATCGCTCCGCTGCTGGCGGAAGTCGACCAGATGGGCAGCGACCTGGAAGCCGGCAAGCGTGAGCTGGATGCGATCCAGAACGAGCTAGACAACCTGCTGCTGAACATTCCCAACCTGCCGCACGAGTCTGTGCCGGTTGGCGCCGATGAAGACGGCAACGTCGAGGTGGCGCGCTGGGGCACCCCGCGCAGCTTCGATTTCGAGATCAAGGATCACGTCGCCCTCGGCGAGCAGCACGGCTGGCTGGACTTCGAGACCGCTGCCAAGCTGTCCGGCGCGCGTTTCGCCCTGCTGCGCGGCCCCATCGCCCGTCTGCATCGCGCCCTGGCGCAGTTCATGATCAACCTGCACACCGGCGAGCATGGCTACGAAGAGGCCTACACCCCCTATCTGGTGCAGGCTCCGGCGCTGCAGGGCACAGGTCAGCTGCCGAAATTCGAGGAAGACCTGTTCAAAATCCGTCGCGAAGACCAGGCCGACCTGTACCTGATCCCGACTGCCGAGGTCTCGCTGACCAATATCGTCGCCGGCGAAATTCTCGATGCCAAACAGCTGCCACTGAAGTTCGTCGCCCATACCCCATGTTTCCGCAGTGAGGCGGGCGCCTCCGGCCGAGACACCCGTGGGATGATCCGTCAGCACCAGTTCGACAAGGTCGAGATGGTGCAGATCGTCGAGCCGTCCAAGTCCTTCGAGGCTCTGGAAAGCATGACCGCAAACGCTGAGCGCGTGCTGCAACTGCTGGAGTTGCCGTATCGCAAGCTGGCTCTGTGCACTGGTGACATGGGCTTCTCCGCGGTGAAGACTTACGACCTGGAAGTCTGGGTGCCGAGCCAGGACAAGTACCGTGAGATTTCTTCCTGCTCCAACTGCGGCGACTTCCAGGCGCGCCGCATGCAGGCGCGCTACCGCAATCCGGAAACCGGCAAGCCGGAGCTGCTGCACACCCTCAATGGCTCCGGCCTGGCGGTCGGTCGCACCCTGGTGGCGGTACTGGAGAATTACCAGCAGGCCGATGGCAGCATTCGTGTGCCCGACGTTCTGAAACCCTATATGGGCGGCATTGAAGTGATCGGCTGAGCCGGTACTAAAGCGGGGTGGTGCGGCCGCCCCGTTTACTGGCGGCGCGCCTGGCGATGGGCGTAGGGTGCGCTGTGCGCACCAAGGTCTTTCAGCCTGGTTCGGTGTGCATGGCGCACCCTACGAGTCCGTCGTTCGCCTTCCCACCTCATTCGAGGCTGATTTATGCAATTCCTTCCGCTGTTCCACAAGCTGCAGGGTCGCCTGGTACTGGTGATTGGCGGTGGTGAGGTCGCGCTGCGCAAGGCGCGCCTGCTAAGCGACGCTGGCGCTGTTTTGCGTGTGGTCGCTCCGGAGATTCGTAGCGAGTTGCAGGAGCTGGCCGGTCCTGGCGGCATCTTCCTGCGTGGCTATGCGAGCAGCGACTTGCAGGGCGTTGCCCTGGTCATTGCTGCGACCGATGACGTGCCGCTCAATGCGCAGATTTCTGCCGAGGCCCAAGCGTTGGGCATTCCCGTCAACGTGGTGGATGCGCCTGCTCTGTGCAGCGTGATCTTCCCAGCCATCGTCGACCGCTCGCCGCTGATCGTCGCGGTCAGCAGTGGCGGCGATGCGCCGGTACTGGCGCGGCTGATCCGCGCCAAGATCGAAACCTGGATTCCGGCCACCTACGGCCAGTTGGCCAACCTGGGCAAGCGCTTTCGGGAGCGGGTCAAGCAACTGTTTCCCGATGTGCAGCAACGCCGGGTGTTCTGGGAGGATGTCTTCCAGGGGCAGATCGCCGAGAGCGTGTTTGCCGGCAAGCCGGAGGAGGGTGAGCGCCTGCTGGAGGAGCGTCTGGCCGGCGCAGCGCCACGTGCGCTGGGCGAGGTCTATCTGGTCGGTGCCGGGCCGGGTGATCCCGATCTGCTGACCTTCCGCGCCCTGCGTCTGATGCAGCAGGCCGATGTGGTGCTCTACGACCGCCTGGTGGCGCCCGCCATCATCGAGCTGTGCCGTCGTGATGCCGAGCGCATCTACGTCGGCAAGCGCCGCGCCGATCACGCCGTGCCGCAGGAGCAGATCAACCAGTTGCTGATCGATCTGGCCCGTCAGGGCAAGCGTGTGCTGCGCCTGAAAGGCGGTGATCCGTTCATCTTCGGTCGCGGTGGCGAAGAGATCGAACAGCTGGCCGCCGAGGACATTCCCTTCCAGGTCGTGCCGGGTATTACCGCGGCCTCAGGTTGCGCGGCCTATGCCGGCATCCCGCTGACCCACCGCGATCATGCCCAGTCGGTGCGTTTCGTCACCGGGCATCTCAAGGACGGCAGCAGCAACCTACCGTGGAAGGATCTGGTGGCGCCTGGGCAGACGCTGGTGTTCTACATGGGTTTGGTCGGCCTGCCGGGCATCTGCGAGCAGTTGATTGCTCACGGCCGTTCAGGCGCCACGCCTGCAGCGCTGGTGCAGCAAGGTACCACGCAGAATCAGCGGGTATTCACCGGTACCCTGGAGACTTTGCCGCAACTGGTGGCCGAGCACGAAGTGCACGCGCCCACGCTGGTGATAGTCGGAGAAGTGGTCACCCTGCGTGACAAGCTGGCCTGGTTCGAAGGCGCCCAGAACCGCATCTGACGCGTTGTGGCTGAAGCCTCGTTATCGGGGCTTCAGCCATCATCCGCCGTCACTCTAGTGCTGAAACACACCTTTACCCGGCAGGCGCTGGCGATCATGTGCGCGGGTGAAATCCTGCTGTGGCCCCTTGGGAATCACACCAGTCGGGTTGATGGTGGCATGGCTGGCGTAGTAGTGCGATTTGATGTGGGTGAAGTCCACCGTCTCGGCGATGCCTGGCCACTGATAGAGCTCGCGTAGCCAGTTGGACAGGTTCGGGTAGTCCTCGATGCGTCGCAGGTTACATTTGAAGTGGCCGTGATAGACGGCATCGAAGCGGATCAACGTGGTGAACAGGCGAATGTCTGCTTCGGTCAGGTATGCGCCGGCCAGATAGCGATTCTTGTCCAAGAGCGCATCCAGTTCATCGAGCATGGCGAACAGCTCGTCGAAGGCCTCTTCATAGGCTTCCTGGGTGGTGGCGAAGCCTGCGCGATAGACGCCGTTGTTCACCGTGGGGTAGATGCGCTCGTTGAGCTGGTCGATGCGCTCGCGTAGCGGCTCGGGGTAGAAGTCCAGGTCGTTGCCGGTCAAGCCATCGAATGCGCTGTTGAACATGCGGATGATTTCCGCCGACTCGTTGCTGACGATGCCGCCAGTCTGCTTGTCCCACAGCACGGGCACGGTGACACGGCCGCTGTAGTGGCGGTCATCGGCGGTGTAGCGCTGATGCATGTAGCTCAGGTTGTCGAGGTGGTCGCCGCTGGAGCCGAATTTGCGGTCGAAGGTCCAGCCCTGATCGCGCATCAGCCAGCTCACCACGGATACATCGATCAGCGATTCGAGGCCTTTGAGTTTGCGCAGGATCAGGGTGCGGTGAGCCCAGGGGCAGGCCAGCGAGACGTACAGGTGATAACGTCCGGCTTCAGCCTTGAAGCCGCCGTCACCACTTGGCCCGGCGCTGCCGTCGGCGGTTACCCAGTTGCGGCGTTGTGCGCTTTCGCGCTGGAAGCGGCCGCTGTTGCCGGTGTTGTACCACTGGTCGTGCCAGCGTCCATCGATCAACAAGCCCATGACGCTTGCCTCCGTTTTGAGTGAGTCTGGAGTCTAACGTTATGAACTTGATTGAACGGTGGAAAAAGCTGGCTTAAATGATCGGCTGGTTAGATTGAAGGCGTGCATCCCAACGCTGCTGTGCCTGCTGGAACGCCGCTTCACGGGCCAGGCCCAGGCCACGCAATGCGATGGCCATGGTGGCGATCACCGCCAGGCGACCGTAAGGGTCATCGTGCTCACCGCGCCAGAACGCGCCCAGCACGGCTGGGTCGAGTCGTTCGGGTTTGACATGGCGCTGCGCTGACAGCGCAGGCCATTCTTCGTCCCAGTTCTCGCCGTCGAGGGTGCCGTAGAGATGGCATGCACCGTCCGGGTTGACCTCGATCTCGCCGCCTTCGCCCTTGATCACGATGGCATGGTCACCGAGCAGCCCACTAGCTTCGCGATGCACGGCCTGATAGCCGGGGTGGAAGATGCTTTGCAGTCCGCAGCGGGCGCCGAGCGGGTTGATCACACGGGCCAGGGAGTGGATCGGCGAGCGCAGGCCCAAGGTGTTACGCAGGTCGATCATGCGTTGCAGCGCCGGCATCCAGTTGCCCAGGTAGCTGTAGGCCAGGTTGTGCTTGTCGAGCGCTGTTTCCACTGCCTGCCAGCCGTCACAGCAAGAGATATCCAGCTGCTCCAGCAATTGCTCGGTATACATACGGCCTGCGGTATGGGCGCCGCCACCGTGCATGAAGATGCGCACGCCGCTGGCGGCCAGCGCCTTGGCCGCCAGCAGGTACCAGGGCAGGTGGCGTTTTTTACCGGCATAGCTGGGCCAGTCCAGGTCGACCTGAATGTCGGGGGCGGCGAGTCGTGGGCGGATGGCCTCGGTGAAGCCGGCGAGCTCCTCGGCGCTCTCTTCCTTGTGTCGCAGCAGCATCAGGAAGGCGCCGAGCTGGGTGTCCTCGACCTTGCCGTCGAGCAGCAGGCCCATGGCTTCGCGGGCCTCCTCGCGGGTCAGGCCGCGGGCGCCGCGCTTGCCCTTGCCGAGAATGCGCACGAACTGGGCGAAGGGGTGTTCGGCGGGCGTGATCAGGTTCATAGGCAATTGGTCGGTTTCGGTAGGCCGGCGAGCTTGGCGGCGAGTTTGGCGGGCGTGCCCTTGAACAGGCGATTGAGGTGCAGGCTGTTGCCTTTGTCCGTGCCCAGTTTCAGGGCCGCGTACTTGATCAGCGGACGGTTGGCCGGCGATAGCTGAAACTCGGCGTAGAAGGCGCGCAGCAGTTCGAGAATTTCCCAGTGTTCTTCACTCAGCTGCAACTCTTCCGCTGCGGCCAGCGCCTCGGCTACGGGGTGTGACCAATCCTGCAGGTCAACCAGGTAGCCGTCCTTGTCCAGGGCGATTTCGCGTCCGGCGACGTTGAGCGTGCTCATAGCCAGCTGTTGACCTTGGCGTAGCGGGTACACAGCTCGACGAACCCTGGATAGTCCACGACCTGTGCGCGCTCGGGCGCCTGTAGGCCGCGGGCGCTTAGGTCTTCGCCCAGTGCATAGAGCGCAACGCTGGCGGGCATCAGTTGCAGCGCCTGCAGGTTGGCTGTGCCGGGCTGCAGCGCGTAGACCGCATCGCCGCTGAGCAACAGACCATCAGCGGTACCCAGCAGGCGCAGGCAACTGGCCAGGCGGCTATCGGCGAACGGCGAATGGGAAAGTATGTGCAGGGTGGCCATTAGAGGGTGATCACCTGGTCATAACGATCAAGGAGGGCGGTCAGCGCGCTGTCGTCCAGTCGCTCTACCGCCAGATTCAGTTCGGCATCGCTCAGGCCGCGCTCGGCCAGGCTGCGTTGGCTGGCGTACAGATCTTCTACGCCGAACATTGGCAGCGCCTGTAGGTTCGCGCCAAGGTCTTTTTGCTGTAGCGCACCAGGTTGCTGCGCTTTGCTTAGCTGGAACACGCCATCGTCGAGAAACAGCATGCCGATGGGCAGGTCGAAGGCGCCGCCGGCCAGGGCGATATCCAGCGCCTCGCGGGCTCCAGGGCCGCTCCAGGGCGCCTGGCGGCTGATGATCAGCAGAGACTTGCTCATTAGTGGCCTCCGAAGCAGATCAGGCGGTCGGCCTGTTGCGCCGCTTCATGCAATTGGCCGAGGCCGGAAAGCTCCCACGGGGCCTGCAGATTGGCCGCTGGGCGCGCGTAGCGCTGCGCCTCTTCGGCGTTGAGTACACCGCGACGCAGCGCAGCAGCGATACACACCACCGCGTCCAGCCCGTTGGCAGTGACGAACTCGCGCCACTCGCCGGGCAGATCCAGCTCGTCCTGCGGGCTGACCACGTTGCTGGCGGCGCTGTGCACGCCCTCCTGGTAGAAGAACAGGCGAACGATCTCGTGGCCGTCCGCCAGCGCCGCCTGGGCAAAACGCAGTGCGCGTCGCGAGGCAGGCAGATGAGGAGCGGCGAACAGGGCAATGGCAAACTTCATGGCGTTTCCGGCGAGGCAAAACTGCGCCAATGATAAGGCCAGGGTGCCCGGCAAACAAAGGCAGCTGACGGCCGCGCAAGAAAAAGCCCGCCGAAGCGGGCTTGAAGGGGGACGAAAGCTGTCAATCGTCGCCGCCCATGATGCCGAAGATCTGCAGCAGGCTGACGAACAGGTTGTAGATCGATACGTACAGGCTGATGGTGGCCATGATGTAGTTGCGTTCACCACCATGGATGATGGCGCTGGTCTGGAACAGGATGCAGGCCGAGGAGAACAGCACGAAGCCGGCGCTGATCGCCAGTTGCAGGCCGCTGATCTGGAAGAAGAAGCTGGCAACCACGGCGCCCAGCAGAACGAAGAAGCCTGCCGTGATGAAGCCGCTGAGGAAGCTCATGTCCTTGCGGGTGGTCAGCACGTAGGCAGACAGGCCGAAGAACACCAGCGCGGTCATGGTAAAGGCGGAGCTGATCACTTCAGCGCCGTTGGCCATGCCCAGGTAGCGGTTGAGGATCGGGCCCAGGGTGTAACCCATGAAGCCGGTCAGCGCGAGGGTAGAAAGCAGGCCCCACGAAGAGTTGCGCAGCTTGGCGGTGAGGAAGAACAGGCCGTAGAAACCGATCAGTACGACAAAGATGTTCGGATAAGGAACGTTGGCGCGCTGCGATATGAACGCCACCAGGCCGCTGAAGGCCAGGGTGATGGCCAGTAGGCCATAGGTATTGCGCAGAACGCTGCTGACTTCCTGTTGCTCAACCTGAGAATGGTTGAGTGCATAATCTCGCTCTTGCATGGCGACGCTCCTGTTGTAAGAGGCTTTCAAATTCGAATGTATCGGATCATAACAGAGAGGGATTGCCTGCCAAGACTTAGAGTTTGACAGTGTGTTGCGTTCCGGTAAGATTGCCGCCCGCACTGCTGCGGAGGTTTGAGCGTTAGCCTCCGCACTCAAGAATCTGGAAGCGTGGCCGAGTGGTTTAAGGCAACGGTCTTGAAAACCGTCGATGGGCAACTATCCGTGAGTTCGAATCTCACCGCTTCCGCCAATTCTCCAAAATTGCTACGACGCAATTACTGATCCTAATCTGGCGCTTGCTTTTTGACTCCCGTGCGCCAAGCTAGGTCAGGCCCTGGCTTTTTGTTAAGGTGACCGGCAAGTTCAATCTCACCGTCGTTGCACGGTGGCTGACAAGGTGCAACGAGGTGGCGATTGATTAGGGTCCTGGTTGTCGACGATCACGATCTGGTCCGCACGGGCATCACCCGTATGCTGGCCGATATCGACGGTCTGCAAGTCGTGGGCGAAGCCTGCACTGGCGAAGAAGCCCTGCTCAAGGTTCGCGAACTCAAGCCCGACGTCGTCCTGATGGACGTCAAGATGCCCGGCATCGGCGGCCTGGAAGCCACCCGTAAGCTGATGCGCAGCCATCCCGATATCAAGGTCGTCGCCGTTACCGTGTGCGAGGAAGATCCTTTCCCGACGCGCCTGCTGCAGGCGGGCGCCGCTGGTTATCTGACCAAGGGTGCAGCGTTGGATGAGATGGTGCAGGCCATTCGCCTGGTATTCGCCGGCCAGCGCTATATCGACCCGCAAATCGCCCAGCAACTGGCGCTGAAATCTTTCCAGCCGCAGAACAGTGGTTCGCCATTCGATCTGTTGTCCGAGCGCGAAATCCAGATCGCGCTGATGATCGCCAACTGCCACAAGGTGCAGAACATCTCGGACAAGCTGTGCCTGTCGCCGAAGACGGTCAATACCTACCGCTATCGCATCTTCGAGAAGCTCTCCATCACCAGCGATGTCGAGCTGGCTCTGCTCGCGGTGCGCCACGGCATGGTCGACGCCGTCAGCTGAAAATGTCTGCCCCATTCGATCCGAGTGCCTTCCTGGCGACCTGCAGTGGTCGCCCCGGCGTCTATCGCATGTTCGATAGCGAGGCTCGCCTGCTGTATGTCGGCAAGGCGAAGAATCTCAAGAAGCGTCTCTCCAGTTACTTTCGCAAGACCGGTCAGGCACCCAAGACGGCCGCGCTGGTCGCACGTATCGCGCAGATCGAAACCACCATCACCGCCAACGAGACCGAGGCACTGCTGCTCGAGCAGACCTTGATCAAGGAATGGCGGCCGCCATACAACATCCTGCTGCGCGACGACAAATCCTACCCTTACGTGTTTCTCTCCGACGGTGACTTTCCACGGCTCGGCATTCACCGGGGGGCGAAGAAGGCCAAGGGGCGCTATTTCGGCCCTTATCCCAGTGCATTGGCGATTCGAGAGAGCCTGAGCCTGCTGCAGAAGACCTTTCTGGTTCGCCAGTGCGAGGACAGTTACTACAAGAACCGCACGCGACCTTGCCTGCAATACCAGATCAAACGCTGCAAAGGTCCCTGCGTCGGCCTGGTCAGTCCGGAGGAGTACGCCGAGGACGTGCGCCACTCGGTGATGTTTCTCGATGGCCGCAGCAATGCACTGAGCGAGGAGCTCTCGGCCAGCATGGAAAAGGCCTCGATGGCCCTGGAGTTCGAGCGCGCCGCTGAGCTGCGTGATCAGATCTCCATGCTGCGCCGCGTGCAGGACCAGCAAAGCATGGAAGGTGGTACCGGCGACGTCGACGTGGTCGCGGTAATGCTCACCCCCGGTGGCGCCTGCGTGCACCTGATCAGCGTGCGTGGCGGGCGCGTGCTGGGTAGCAAGAATTTCTTCCCGCAGGTGGCGATCGAAGAGGAGGGTGGCGACGTGCTGATGGCCTTCCTTGCTCAGTACTACCTGGGTAATGCCGAGCGCGACCTGCCCAGCGAGCTGATCGTCAACGTGCAGCATGAAGACTTCGCCACGCTGATCGAGGCCATCGAGTCGCTACGCGGCCGTAGTCTCAGCATCAGTTTGCGCGTGCGTGGCACGCGAGCCCGTTGGCAGCAGCTCGCAGTGACCAACGCCGAACAGGCGCTGGCAGCGCGCCTGGCCAACCGGCAGCATCTGGCCGAGCGTTTCGAGGCGCTTGCTACCGTGATGGAAATGGACGAGCCGCCGCAGCGCATGGAATGCTTCGATATCAGCCATTCCAGCGGTGAGGCGACGGTCGCCTCCTGCGTGGTATTCGGTCCCGAAGGCCCGCTGAAATCCGATTACCGTCGCTTCAATATCGAGGGCGTGACCGCCGGCGACGACTACGCCGCGATGCACCAGGCGTTGACTCGTCGCTTCAGCAAGATCAAGGATGGTGAAGGCAAGTTGCCCGATGTGCTGCTGGTGGACGGCGGCAAGGGGCAGTTGGCCATGGCGCGCGAGGTGCTACAGGAACTGGCCGTGCCGGATCTGATTCTGCTTGGTGTGGCCAAGGGCACAACGCGCAAACCTGGCCTGGAAGTGCTTTATCTGAACGACGCCGAGCATGAGTTCACCTTGCCCGGCAATTCCCCAGCGCTGCATCTGATCCAGCAGATCCGTGATGAATCGCACCGTTTTGCGATTACCGGGCATCGTGCTCGCCGCGGCAAGACGCGGCGCACCTCGACGCTGGAAGAAGTAGCAGGGATCGGCCCGAAGCGGCGGCGCGAGCTGCTCAATCACTTTGGCGGGCTGCAGGAATTGTCCCGCGCCAGCGCCGAAGAAATTGCCAAAGCGCCCGGAATCAGTAAAAAGCTCGCCGAGTTGATTTATGACACTCTGCACAGCGAGTAGAATGCCCGCTCACCTCGCAGCCTAGTTGTGCCGATGAATATCCCCAACTTGCTTACCGTGCTCCGGGTCGCGCTGATCCCGGTCTTTATCCTGTTGTTCTATTTACCGTTCTCCTGGAGCTATTGGGCTGCCAGCGGCGTCTTCGCGATTGCCGCCGTGACCGATTGGCTCGATGGTTACCTGGCCCGCCGCTGGGAGCAGGGTACGCCTTTCGGCGCCTTCCTCGACCCGGTGGCGGACAAACTGATGGTGGCGGTGGCATTGGTGCTGCTGGCGGCCGAACACTCCAATCTCTGGCTGACCCTGGCTGCCGCGACCATCATCGGGCGCGAGATTGTCGTCTCTGCGTTGCGTGAATGGATGGCCGAACTCGGTGCTCGGGCGCATGTCGCGGTGTCCAACCTTGGCAAGTGGAAAACCGCAGCGCAGATGCTGGCGCTGGTCATCCTGCTGGGTAATCCACCGGTGTTCACCTTCTGGGTCGTGCTCGGATATATCTTGCTGGTGGTCGCAGCCGTGCTCACATTGTGGTCGATGCTGCAGTACCTGTTGGCCGCCTGGCCGCACCTCAGCACCACCTCGGAAAAGAAATAAGTATTTTTGAATCAAAGGGTTGACGGCGCGATTCGATTCTATAGAATGGCGCCCGTCGACAAGACAAGCGGGAATAGCTCAGTTGGTAGAGCACGACCTTGCCAAGGTCGGGGTCGCGAGTTCGAGTCTCGTTTCCCGCTCCAGTTTTACACGAGTCGCCAAGGCGGCTCGTTTGCTTCATGGCTGAGTTGCAGAGTGGTTATGCACCGGATTGCAAATCCGTGAACGCCGGTTCGATTCCGACCTCAGCCTCCAATTCGAAAAGCCTCGTAGATCACTGATCTACGAGGCTTTTTTCATTATCCCGGGCAGGCGTTGCGTGCCTTGCGGGTAAGCGAAGGGCTGTATATAGTCCAGCCCTTCGCACAGCGCTACCGCCCGAATGGCGAAATCGGTAGACGCAGGAGACTTAAAATCTCTCGCTCGCAAGGGCGTGCCGGTTCGAGTCCGGCTTCGGGCACCATTTAAAATCAAGCACTTACAGATATCGACTCTCTTACCACTTTTTCCGCAATTCCAGTTTTTTTCCGCAATTACCTTGTTGGCGACACTTTTTTTCCTCGCCGCTCCCTGATGTAATGCTCCGTCATGACTACCGTGGTGTGGCCAAGCTGGTCTCTAGCTTTTAGGATGTCTCCGCTCGATTCAGCCGTGTCGGTGCCTGCTTTGGCCCGTAGATCACGTAGCTGAAACTCTGCTTTTTCGATACCTGCCGCCTTTCTAGCCTTGTCGAACCGGGAGCGGAGCATTGCCGGAGTCATAGCGACTCCATCCTCCGCCACTACCAGTCTGGTCGAGCGCACTTTGTGGCCTGCTTTTCGAGCCTTGATCCTTTCCAGCAGCAGGCCGAGTTCGCCTGTAACCTCAATGCGGCGTTTGGTGCCAGTTTTTGACTGCTTTACATGCAGATGCCCGTCTCTGATGTCTCGTTCGTCCATGCGCAAGGTATCTCCAGGACGTTGTCCTGTCAGATAAACCAAGTCCATCGCATCGCGTAAGCCAGAATCCGCTTTTGAGTAAACGGCATGGAAGAGGCTGTCTTCGATGTAGACGTCGCGTCCTTTTTCCTTGTTGCCTTTCACCCCCGCGCACGGATTAGCAAGAGCGGTGTAACCCATCTCTCGTGCATAGTTCCAGATTGCTGAGAGAAGAGCCTTCTCCCTGTTCGCGCTAATTGGCGCTGTTTGCCGCCAGCGTAGATACTGGCGAATGTGTTGAGGCTGGATCGCTTCAAGTGGGGCTGGCGGGTCGTCGAAAAACTCTAGTAGCTTGCGTAGTTCTTGGCGATTTTTCGTTTGGGTGCCGGGGGCCTTGGTAGGAATAATCTCTACTTGGTATTTCCCTGCCACATACCCGAATGTAATGACTTTCTGTTGTAGCTCTGTAGCTGTTCTATCGCGCTCAAGTTCAGCGTACTTCATTATTGCCAGACCGTAATCTCGACCAAGGGGAATCTCCTTCCTTGGTCGGCCTCCGGTGTCGTAGAAGTAGTATGTCGTGCTCCCGCGTTTTCGCTCACGCAGGCGCGGAATTGCCCCTAGGTTTGTTGGTCTTCGTCCCATCTATCCTGCTTTCCTCGACCTCCAGGTCACTCCTCGCTCAACGCTAACCTTCGACACTGGCAATAGATTGGCCGCAATCACACATGGCCAGCCATTTGCTTTGATCGTATGGGGTATGCCGTTTCTGCGTAGGACCTCGATTTGCTTCGCTCTTATCTTGGCGCCAGTCAACTCACAGACTTGCTCGTGGCTCAGAAACTGTATTGCTTCCATGAGTAGCGATCCCGCCAATACCATACCGGTGATTGTGTGATACGTGAAAGGTGTCTATTTGGCACCATATGGCACGTTCTGACGGGCCTCAACCGGAAGGGGAGTATTGCGGGGTAGTAGGGGGAATACGGTGAGTTAGGCGGTGCTAGAGGCATTGCAGGAGTGGAGAGACCTCAAGCGTCTCTGACGCTCTGTGGATCCATGGATTTTTCCCACAAAAAAGCCGCCTCTGAGCGGCGGCTTCTTGCTGGTTCAGCAATTATTCGGGCAAGCGCCTGAGTCTCTCTAATGGTTTTGGCTTCTTCGAGCACCTTGCGCTGACTTTCGATGGCGCGCTCAGCTGCTGCAACGTAAGCAGTGCGCGTGGCTGTATCAGAGCTGCTCCTGAAAAAAGTCGACAGCGGGCTTGAATTGCGCCCAAGAGCTTTTCCTTTCATCGAAGTCGCCTCCCGCGTTCTTCCATACGGAACTAAGCAATCGCAGCAAAGCGCTCGATGTGCGGCTGTTCGCGATGCCTGGCTTGCCAAAGGTCGTAGTCGGCTTGCACTCCAAGCCAGGTGCGAGCTTTGCCGATGCCGGCCAACTCTAGGCGAACAGCCAAATCCGGACTGACCGGCGCATGGCCGTGCAAGATGCGAGACAGGGATTCCCGCGCAAAGCCAAGGCGGCGGGCAAGTTCGGCAATGCTGATGCCCAGTTCGGGGAGCACATCCTCAAGCAGGGTTTCACCAGGGTGCGGTGGGTTGAACATGGTCATGGATAACCCCCTCCTGTTTAGTGGTAATCAAGGTAGTCGACGAGCTCGATGTCGCTACCCACGAATCGAAAGATCACTCGCCAGTTTCCATTGACGGTGAGTGACCAGAACTCTTCCAGTTCCCCTTTGAGGGGATGTAGCCGCCAACCGGGGATGTCGAGGTCGGCGGGTTCATTGGCTCTATCCATAAAGCTCAGCATTCGGCCCAGGCGCTTTGCGTGGTCGGCCCGGATGCCTTTGGTTGAGCCAGATTCAAAGAAAATGCGTAGACCTTTGTGCCGGAAGCTTACGATCATGGTGATAAGTGTGATGTATTAGGTCACGGTTTTCAACCGTGTGTGGGTTTTCTGCCGTTGTCACCACGGCAGCTGGGAGGGGATGCAGGCTTATCAATTGCCGGTGCAAGATTGTGCATTTGTCCTCCTGAACACTCGATCCCTCGCCATAAAAGCTTCCAGCATGTGTGGGATGAGCGTCAGGGCGTCGACCTCTTCGCCATAGGTATGCGAATGAAGTGCCGCATAGCGCTCGAGGTCGGCCTTCAGGCTGGCGGGGCAGGTGAAGGTCAGCTTCAGGTTCTCGGTTTTCGGCAGCGGGCCGAGGCGTAGCTTGGTCGTGCTCATTGCGGGTTCCTTTGTTGAGCTGTGATGGGCTGGTATGGACGCAGCACCAGATCGCGATTGACGATTACGCGCAGGGGCAGGCCAGGGCGCTGGGTCAACGTGGGCTGGATATCGAGGTTGCGGCGGGTGACCTCCTGGCCGACCTGATTCACCGTGTCCTGCAGGCTGTCGCGCCCGGCGATGATGATGCGGTCGCCGTCGGTGCGGTTGGCCGGTGCCGCCAGCTCGGCACCGATGCCCAGCAGGCTGGTCATGGCCGCGCCGGCGAAAATCCGATCCCAATGCCAGTCGACGCCATCCTCGAGACCGGCATAGCCGGCGGCATCGGTACCGACCAGGTTGTCGAGCTGGAAAGACGAGGTATCCGGCAAGATCACCCGCTGCTACACCACCTGCACGCGGCTTTGCCCGTAGCTCACCTGGCTGTTGTAGCGACCGAGCAGGCGGGCGCCTTGGGGGATCAGCACATGCCCACCGGTTGCGCTGTCGTAGACCGGTTCGGTCACGGTGGCGATCACGTCGCCAGGTAGATCCGACTTGATACCGGTAACTAGCGCCGCCGCGATGATGGTGCCGGCCATCACCTGGTAAGGCGACTCAGGCATCTGCAGCAATCCGGAATTACGGATTTGTGCATTAACGGATTTACTGAGAAACGCCTCGTTCCGTTCTTGCTGGCTTGGCGTTCCTGCAACTGCAGCTACCGCGCCTGACGAAGCCATACCCAGGGTCATGGGATCTAGTTGGGCGCTCCCAGTGGATGCAACGTTCGATTTCCTCGCGCTGCTGGTCTGGAAGAACACAGAGGACTGCGCTGCTTCCTCGGCTTCCTTGAGCAGGGCCAGGCGCTCTGCTTCGGCGGCATCTGGCCCATGTCCATAACCTTGCGCCTGCTGCTCCGCCCTGAGGATCGGCCCGCCCAGATCGCCGGGCAGCGGCGGGCCCAGTTGCGGTATCTCGGGAGCCGGTGGCGGCGGCAGCTGCGAGTAGTCTGCCGGCAACTGTTCCAGATCGTGGCGTATGCATATTCAGTCTTTTGGGCGCGGCAGTGCGTGGCTTGGATCAATCTGGTTTGGCGTGCTGCTATGTTATCTTGTAACTCTTTGATCTGAGGCTGTTACCGTGCCTCTTATCCCTGCTTTCTTGTTCTCCGTCTCGATGGCACTTGCTTTTGCCTCGTCCGCTCATGCAGAGATCCGTGTTCTAACCAGCATCAAGCCGCTTCAGTTGATTGCCGCTGCTGTCCAGGATGGCGTTGGCACACCTGATGTACTGTTACCGCCAGGTGCTTCGCCTCACCACTTCACTTTGCGCCCGTCCGATATCATTCGGCTGCGGGAAGCAGACTTGCTGTATTGGATCGGACCGGATCTGGAGAGCTTCCTGCCCAAGGTGCTTGAGGGGCGAACAGATCCAGCCTTGGCTGTGCAGAACATCGAGGGCTTGCACCTACGTCGCTTTGGCGAAGCGCATCGCCATGAGAATGAACATGCCGCAGAGCATGGGCATCAGGAACACGGTGATGGGCAGGTGAAGGGCGAGCACGATGACCTGCATCGCCCCGGTGCGCTCGACGCCCATCTATGGTTGGAACCAGGTAATGCTCGTCTGATCGCTGCACAAATTGCCGGCGATCTGTCGGTCGCCGATCCTGCAAACGCGGCCCGCTATCAGGAAAACCTCAAAGCGTTCGAGCAGCGTCTTACCGCGCTGGATGACGTCCTCAAGGAGCGGCTCAAGCCATTGGCCGGCAAGCCCTTCTTTGTTTTCCATGAGGCTTTCGACTACTTCGAGGGGGCCTATGGCTTGAAGCATGCAGGTGTGTTTGCGGTCAGTGCCGGAGTTCCGCCTGGGGCCAGGAAAGTGGCCAACATGCGCAAACGTCTAGAGTTGGCAGGCGCCAGTTGTGTGTTCAGCGAGCCGCCCATGCAGCCCCGGCTTGCGCAGGCGCTGAGTGAGGGCTTGCCCGTGCGACTAGCTTTGCTGGATGCGCTTGGGTTTGGTGTCAAGGTCGACGCAAATGGTTATGAACGCCTGCTGATGGCGTTGGGCAACGATCTAGCCGATTGTCTGGAGCGGTTGTAACACTGCTGAGACAGTCTGATTTGTATGGCAGGTCTTTAGGCTTCAGGTAATCGACTAGGAGTTGCTTCAGTTGCCGCCAGTGATGGCGCGTTGCGTCTTGCTCATGGTGTCCTCAGTCCGGAGCGACAATGTTGCTCATGAGCCGGTTACACGAAAAATTCGTACACCCTCGTTTCCGGCTTAACCGTTGATCGGGCCGCTTCTCGCTTGCTTAGAATCAAGATAATGTAGAGATCGAACGATTTTTGTGAGATTCCTACATTGAAAGATTGGCTCTGCTTGGTCATGGCCCTGCCTACGGCCAATGCCGCCGAGCGCATGCGCGCCTGGCGAGCGTTGAAGGGGGCGGGGGCCGCGGTGCTGCGCGATGGGGTGTACCTGCTGCCGGACCGGCCGGGTTGTCGAGAAACCCTGTCGGCGGTCGAACGCGACATTCTCGACAGCGAGGGTTACGTCTGCCTGTTGCCGGTATGCGACCCGCAGGGTGAGCGCTTCATTCCCCTGTTCGCGCGTGCAGAGGACTACGCCAAGCTGCGTGCAGAGGTAGATGCACAGCTCGCGCAACTGGCCCCCGACACCGCGCTTGCGGTCATGCGCCAGGCCCGAAAACTGCGTAAGGCCTTCGCTCAGGTTCAGGACATCGACTTCTTCCCCGGGGCGGACCAGCAGCAAACCGACGCCCAGTTGCGCGAGCTGGAGGTTGCGATCAGTCGCGCGCTGTCCAGAGACGAGCCCTGCAGTCACGAGCAGGCGATCGAGCGACTGTCTCTGGCGGAGTTCAAGGGGCGGGTCTGGGCCACGCGTCACCGGCCCTGGGTCGACCGCTTGGCCAGTGCCTGGCTGATCCGGCGTTTCATCGACCCGGCGGCGCGCATCCTCTGGTTGGCCTCTCCGGACGACTGTCCTGACGAGGCTCTGGGCTTCGACTTCGATGGTGCGCGCTTCAGCCATGTTGGCAACCGCGTCACCTTCGAGACCCTGCAGGCCAGCTTTGCCCTGGATGCGCCCGGTCTGCGGCGCATGGCAGCACTGGTGCATTACCTCGACATCGGCGGTGCCCAGCCTGCCGAGGCTGCCGGCGTGGAACGGGTGCTCGCCGGTCTGCGGGCCAGCCTGGAAAACGACGATCAACTGCTGGATGCCGCCTGCGCCATCTTCGATGGCTTGTTGGTGGCCTTTGGCAAAGAAGGACAGAACGATGAGTGAGACGATTATGCAACCCGATGAGCAGGCACTGCCGCGCCGCGAATCCGTCAGTTTCTGGCAGGCCCTGCTGTTCTGGCTCAAGCTCGGCTTCATCAGCTTCGGCGGGCCGGCCGGGCAGATCGCGATCATGCATCAGGAGCTGGTGGAGAAACGCCGCTGGATTTCCGAGCGGCGTTTTCTGCATGCGCTGAACTACTGCATGTTGCTGCCCGGGCCGGAGGCGCAGCAGTTGGCCACCTATATCGGCTGGCTGTTGCACCGCACCTGGGGCGGGGTGATCGCCGGGGTGCTGTTCGTGCTGCCGTCGCTGCTGATCCTGATCGCCCTGTCCTGGGTCTATATCGCCTTCGGCGACGTGCCGCTGGTGGCCGGGATCTTCTACGGCATCAAGCCGGCGGTGACCGCCATCGTGCTGCAGGCCGCGCATCGCATCGGCTCGCGTGCACTGAAGAACAACTGGCTGTGGGCCATCGCCGGCGCCTCGTTCGTCGCCATCTTCGCCCTCCATCTACCGTTCCCGCTGATCGTGCTGGGTGCGGCGCTGATCGGTTACCTGGGCGGGCGTTACGCGCCGGCCAAGTTCAGTGTCGGCGGCGGCCACGGGGCGGCGGACAAGTCTTACGGCGCGGCGCTGATCGACGACGACACGCCGCCGCCGGCCCATGCGCGCTTTCGCTGGTCGCGCCTGGCGCTGATCCTGCTGGTGGGTGCTGCGCTGTGGCTGCTGCCGATGGGCCTGCTCACCGCGCTGTTCGGCTGGGACGGCAGCCTGACGCAGATGGGCTGGTTCTTCACCAAGGCCGCGCTGCTGACCTTCGGCGGCGCCTACGCGGTGCTGCCCTACGTCTACCAGGGCGCCATCGGCCATTACGGCTGGGTGACGCCGACGCAGATGATCGACGGCCTGGCCCTGGGCGAGACCACGCCGGGGCCGCTGATCATGGTGGTGGCCTTCGTCGCTTTCGTCGGCGCCTACGTGCAGCCGGTGTTCGGCGCCGACTCGGCCTTCGTCAGCGGCGCGCTGGCGGCCTGCCTGGTCACCTGGTTCACCTTCCTGCCGTCGTTTCTGTTCATCCTCGCCGGCGGGCCGCTGGTGGAGTCGACCCACGGCGAGCTGAAGCTCACCGCGCCGCTGACCGGCATCACCGCCGCGGTGGTCGGGGTGATCCTCAACCTGGCGCTGTTCTTCGCTTACCACGTGCTCTGGCCGCAGGGCTTTTCCGGCAGTTTCGACTGGCCCTCGGCGCTGATCGCCCTGGGCGCGGCCGTGGCCCTGCTGCGCTTCAAGCGTGGGGTGATTCAGGTGCTGCTGGGTTGTGCCCTGGTCGGGCTGGCGGTGCATCTGCTGCGTTGAAGGAGGCAATCATGGCGCGCATCTCGATCTGCGAACTGGCCGAGTGGCAGGCTGCCGGCCGTACCTTCACCCTGCTGGATGTGCGTCGCGCCAGTGTGCGTCAGGCCGATGCGGCGCAGATCGCGGGCGCCCGCTGGCGCGATCCGGAGGCCTTGCTCGCCTGGAAGGATCAGGTGCCGCGCGACAGACCGGCAATTCTCTACTGCGCCCATGGCCACGAGCTCAGCCAGGGCTGCGCCGCCACCTTGCGCGCCATGGGCCTGGATGCGCGCTACCTGATCGACGGTTTCGCCGGCTGGCGTGCGGCCGGTCAACCCCTGCAAACGCTGGAATGAGTGGGAGGTGCGTATGAGGTGGATTACCCGTGAGCGGCCGAAAATCGACCGCATCGCCTGTCCCTGGCTGATCAGCCGGTTCATCGATGCCGACGCCGAGTTTCTCTACGTCGCCAGTGCGGACGTGCTGCGTCTGTCCCAGGAGCTGGGGGCGGTGCCCTATGACATTCCGGGGGTCGAGCTGTCGCACCTTGGCGAGCAGTGCAGTTTCGACGCCTTCCTCGCCAAGTACCGGCTGCAAGAGCCGGCCTTGCAGCAACTGGCGGCCATCGTCAGGGGCGCCGACACCTCGCGGCTCGACCTCACCGCGCAGTCGGCCGGTCTCTATGCGATTTCTCTGGGGCTGTCGCACTGTTTTGCCGACGACCACGAGATGTTGCGTCATGGCTTGGTGCTGTACGACGCGCTCTATGCCTGGTGCAAGCACTGCCAGGGCGAGTCGCACAACTGGCCGCCAGCGCTGTGAGGCGGCCGGTCTTGGCGGGCTTCGGTGGCGCTCAGGGCATGGCACTACGCAGCACATGCAGCGCCAGCAGGTGCCCCGGATAGAACAGGTAGCCCCAGCGGCCGACGGGCCAGATCTTCAACGGCAGGGCTCGATGCAACAGGTAGAGCCCCAGCAGCGCAGCCGCACAGGCCATCGCGAACGACGCCAGGGTATCCGCCACCAGGCCCAGCTCGGCAAACCAGCGGTTGCGGCCGTTGGCCAGCACCGCCAGGGCGGCAGGCAACCACCACCAGCGCAGCCCCTTCAGCCCTTGGACAAAGGCCGCCGGCAACAGTACGCCGAGTACGCCGTACATCAGTTGCTGATGCAGCAGGGTGGCGATCAGCACCGTCGCCGCGGCCAGCAGCAGGCTGGTGCGCTCGCCATGGTGGACGCCCCAGGCGACCATCAGCCCCAGCAGTAGGCTTGGCATCACGTTGAGCGTCGCGCTTTCCGGCGACAGCAGGCGATAGGGCAGCTCCGACAGCAGGGAGAAAGCCAGCAGCCAGCCGAGGTAGCGCGCGTTGCCCTCGCTGAACAGCTCGCCGGGGCGGGTTCTGGCCACGTTGGCGGCGATGCCCAGGCAAAACAGCGGGAATGCCAGGCGGCCGACGACGAATAGGCCATAGGCGTCCGGCCACAGGTAGCGCAGGTGGTCGAGCAGCATGCTGAGCATGGCCAGCCACTTGACCAGGTCGAGCCCCGCATCCCGTCTCATCCCATGACTCCGAGCGTCAGCGCCGCCAGCACCAGGTAGCGCCCCGCCTTGGCCACCAGCACGATCAGCAGGAAACTCCAGAACGGCTCGCGTAGGGCGCCGGCGATCACGGTCAGCGGATCGCCGATGATCGGCACCCAGCTCAGCAGCAGGGACCAGCGTCCATAACGGTGGTAGGCCTGCCGGGCGCGCTGCAGTTTGTCTTCCGGCACCGGAAACCAGCGTCTGTGGCGAAGGTGCTCGATATAGCGGCCCAGCAGCCAGTTGGCGACCGAGCCCAGTACGTTGCCGGTCGTGGCCACCAGGAGCAACAGCGAAGGTGGCTGTTCAGCGGCCAGCAGCAGGCCGACCAGCACCGTCTCCGACTGCATCGGCAGCAGGGTGGCGGCACCGAAGGCCGCAACGAACAGCCCCAGATAGGCGGAGAAGTCCCACACCTCAGGCGCTCAGCCCGGTCCAGCCATGCAGGCCGACATAGATGCCCACGGCGATGATCAGCAGGCCGGACAGGTAGGGCGCGCGGCGCGCCACCACGCCCAGCCAGGGCCAGCGGTTGGACGCGTGTCGCGTGCCGACGGCGGCGGCGACGCCAACCGCGACCAGGGTCAGCGCCAGGCCGACGCTGAAGCTGAGTACCAGAACCGCACCCAGCGTCACCTCCTTGACCTGCAGGCAGAGCAGCAGCACGGTGATGGCCGCAGGGCAGGGAATCAGCCCGCCGGTCAGGCCGAACAGGATCACCTGGCCGGTGCTGACGTTGCGGCTGGCGAAACGACGGCGAATGTCGTTGGCGTGGGCCCGCTCGTGCGCATCCTGGTAACCCTCCAGCGACAGCTCCAGACTCTCCAGCTGCGAATGGGCGTGGTCGTGTTCATGGAACTCCAGGTCGTACTCGTGGGCGTGTCCGGCGTGGCCGAGGCGCAGGCGCGCAGTGAACTCATGCGGCTCGGGAATCGCATCCAGCGACTGCAGATAGCCGTCCTGGGTGGCGAAGCGGAACTCCTGCATCTGTCCGTCGCTGCGGGTGGTGAGCAAACTGACGTCCCCGGCGGGCCAGGCATGCCCGCTCAGCACGCGCAGACGCCAGCGCGGCGGCGCGTCCTGCTCGTGGATCGACAGTTCGACGCGGCCGTGCCCGGTATCGATGTGCTGGCGTTCGTCGTGATGGTGCTGCTCTTCCTCGAAGCGCCACATTTGCTCGCCACGCCAGGTGCGCCAGAGCATCCACAGCGCGATGGCGACGATGAGCACGGCCGAGGCGAGTTGGAAGTAGGGTTCGGTGGTCTGGGCGTCGAGGTGCTGCCCCAGGTACATGCCGCCGATCGCCACCAGCCAGACCACCGCGGTGTGCGAGGCAGTGGCCGCCAGGCCAAGCAGGACGGCCTGACGCACCGTGCCGCGAATGGCCACGATGAAGGCCGCCATCATGGTCTTCGAGTGCCCGGGTTCCAGGCCATGCAGGGCCCCGAGCAGGATGGCGGTGGGGACATACAGCCAGGCCTGTGCGGCCCCTTGCTGCAACAACTCGGCGAAGGTCGACATGGGGGCTCAGAGGTATTTGGTGATCTGCTTGAACTCTTCCAGTGGCGCCCGCTCACCCTTGGTAAGGGCGCCGACCGTGTGTTCCAGGCAGTGGTCGATGTGGTCCTGGATCAGCGTACGCTTGGCCTGGCAGACCGCTTTCTCGACCGCGTGCAGTTGCTGGGCGATGTCCACACAGGCGCGACCGTCCTCGATCATGGCGACGATGCTGCGCAGATGGCCCTCGGCACGTTTCAGCCTTTTGATGATTTCCTTATGACTTTGGTGCTGATGCCCGTGTTCGTGCTTGCTCATCGCCAGACCTCGTGCAAGGATAATCGCCGCGGCATCCTATCCCCCTGGGGGGGATATGGTCAAACGGCTGCCTCCTCAATCACACGGCCCAGCTATCGAAGCGGCGATCCATGCTCAGCAAACCCATCAGCGCCAAGGTGATCTTCGCCCTCGCTCTCGCCATCCTGATGGCCTGGGCCGGGCATGCGTCTGCGCTGTTCGTGGGGGCGAGCCAGCCAACCTGGAGCGACAACCAGCATGTGCATGCGCACAGCCATGGCGACGGTGCGTTTGTCTGTGCGGTCTGTGCGGATCATTACCACTCGCCGCTGACGGCTGACCACGTGCATGAAACACCGCACCTGAGCACTGGGCTGAGCATCGCCACGCAGCCGGAGCGTAGGCTGCTGCTGGAAAGCCCCGGCTACTCGATTCCCGCCAGCCCGATCTACCTGATCGAGCGGCCACCACGCCCTGGTTTGGTGTTCTGACACAGGCCGCTGTGCGGCCCAAGACCACTGCAACCTAGGATTTCTCCATGCATTCGCTATCCATGCGCGGCATGGACGCAGGCCACCTGCGTCCACACCGCTCGTTACCGCTATTGCTACTGCTTACCGCCCTGTTCTTTCTCGGTATGCCCGATGCACTGGCCCACGGCGTCGCCGAGGGCGACAAGGGCTTCATCCAGGAAAGCACCGGGGTGATGTTGATGCCGTTCGTGTACATGGGCGCCAAGCACATGATCACCGGCTACGACCACCTGCTGTTCCTGTTCGGCGTGATCTTCTTTCTCTACCGTCTGAAGGACGTGGGGCTCTACGTCACCCTGTTCGCCGTCGGCCACTCGGTCACCCTGCTCCTCGGGGTGCTGGCGGACATCGGCATCAGTGCCTACGTGATCGACGCCATCATCGGCTTCTCGGTGGTGTACAAAGCGCTCGACAACCTGGGGGCCTTCCAGCGCTGGTTCGGCTACCAGCCGGACACCCGCGCAGCCACGCTGATCTTCGGCCTGCTGCATGGCTTCGGTCTGGCCACCAAGATCCAGGAGTACGAGATTTCGTCCGATGGCCTGATCGCCAACTTGATCGCCTTCAACGTCGGCGTGGAGATCGGCCAGCTTCTGGCGCTCGGCAGCATTCTCATTCTGATGGGCTACTGGCGGCGCACCGCCAGCTTCTGGCGCCACGCCTACACCGCCAACGTCGCCATGATGAGCGCCGGTTTCCTGTTGATGGGTTACCAGCTCACCGGCTTGATCGTCTCCCAGTAAGGAATTTCGCCATGTTCAACAGCAAGATCCCCACCCTCAACGAACTGCCGAGCAGCCAGCAACTGCTGCGCTCGACCGTGATTGCACTGATCGCCGCGATTGTCCTGCTCGTCACCGTGGTCATGCCCTCGGAATACGCCATCGATCCCACTGGCGCCGGTCGCATGCTGGGGCTGACCCAGATGGGCGAGGTCAAACAGCAACTGGCCGCAGAAGCTGCAGCCGATGCTGCGACGCCTGTAGTTGCAGCTCCGGCGGCGCCCCAGTCGGTACCTCAAGCGGCCCCGCAACCTGCCGTCAGCACTGCCGCCGAACCGACGGCCCCAGCCGTGGCAGCGCCTGCGGTAGTCGAGGCCGAGGGGCAGCAGCATGAAATGAGCATCTCCCTTGAGCCCGGTCAAGGCGCCGAGATCAAGCTGGAGATGCTCAAGGGCAGCAAGGTGAACTACTTCTGGACGGCCAACGGCGGCCTGGTGAACTACGACACCCACGGCGACCCCTACAACGCGCCGCGCGAGTTCTACCACGGTTACGGCAAGGGGCGCGCCACGCCGGAGGATCAGGGCGTCCTGGAGGCCGCCTTCGACGGCAAGCATGGCTGGTTCTGGCGCAACCGCACCAGCAAACCGGTCACCGTCACGCTGCGTACCGAGGGTAATTATATTGCCATCAAGCGGGTGATCTGATGGTTCAGCGGGAGCAGTGAGCCTCTGTTCCCGCTACTTTCTGCTTGCGTGCTCCATTGATCTAGATCAGGAAGATGATGAGTTCTGGATGCTTGCTTGACGAGTCGGAACCGCAGCCCGATCAACGGGCTGAGGGAGGTCTTACTTTCGGATGCTCAGAGTTCCTGACTGGTTTTTGATGGCTCAGGCAAAGCTCCTCGCGATATCTGCAGGTTGTCGCGTGGTGCTGCGTTTTGCGCACCTGCCGCGTGTTCTACTGGCTGGTATTCAGTCTGGCATGTACGCAGCGTACGCCTCCCTTTGCGCTCTGCGGAGAGGTCGTCGAAGCCTTCGGTCAACTCAGAGAAAATATCCCTTCGGGTCATAGCGTCGGGATCACCTTTTTGTTCAAGACGCTTCGTAGATTCTCAGATCTACAAGGAACACTCTGGATAGGGTTTCAAGTCGTGGTACCAATAGTTACTCGACAACTATGGTTGTAATGCGGTTGACGCTGATGATTTGCCCACACCAAATCATCTCGAAATGAGCAGCCTGGATGATCGAGGTAACAGGTCGCGGTGACATCAGTGCCCAACAGATGTTGCCGGTAGATCGAACCGAGTGGTAGCGCAGGCCCATGCATCCTTCTCGTTTCAATTCGCTTCCCAATTGATTTGAATGTGCGTAATCGTTCGGCGCATAGATGGCGTCTGAAAGCGGCATTGCGGTGGCGTCCCTCATCCCGCTGTCGCTGAAGCTGGCGGTCAGCCCTCTGAAGACGAAACGCTCATAGTTGAGCTCCGGCACATTCGACCAGTAGCGCTCTTGGTGATGACGCACCTCGGCAATCGCGGTGTCCATCCTGTCGGCTAGGTAGAACACGCCGAAGGTGCCATTGCTGAAGCGCGAGCCAGCTGGATTAACATGGGTGAAGGGCGCTGTCGCATACGAGCAGCCAGGGATGCCGAACGGAATCTGGTCACGCGGAATCAGCTCCAGGCGACCAATCTCGTTCTGCAGTCGTGGATTGGTTAGCGCCTGGATCTGATAAAGAGCTTCGAAGTCCTCGGCGTCGGCGACATCATCGAACAGGGCAATGGGCGGAAACTTGGAGTTGACCAGGCGGTAGGCCTGCTGGCTTTCACCTTCCAGCACGGGAAGGTCTCCGAGCATTACCACTGGGCACCTCGTAGCGCGTCGATCCGCCGGAATGTCTCGTACAGCGAGATCATGTCGCCCTGCGCCATGATGTCGAGCGGCGCGCGGCCGTTGAAGAACTCGTTGCGGTTCTCCATCGTGGGGAAACCATAGACGTTCTCGGGGTTGTCGAACACAACGCGCAGCGCTGCGTGGATGTTCAGCACAAGACTGATGCGCTGCATCTGATCGGAGTCCAGGCTTACCGCCCATGCCGAATCCTTCTGACTGGCTCGGGTGTAGGTGCTGCGGGAAATCCGCAGCACCCGGCAAGCCTGCTCGCAGGTGGCCTTCCACTTGTCCAGAATGTTTAGCGCGGCACGCAGGCCGGCTGCGCACTGGGTTTTCGAGAAGTCCTGAGTTTGGATAGCGGCAGCTGTCATGGAGAACCCTTGCTCTGATCTGTAGGTCGAAATATAGCATATTTGATTCTGCAGATCGATTGTGGCTGCTTCACTGGCGCTGCTTCTAGCGTCCATCTTCAGTGTCCGAGTGGAAGAATTGGACGGGGTGAGGAGTGTAGGGTGCGCCTTTACCCATAAACCGTATGCGCTGGGCATCGCTGACTGCGTTGCACTGTGCCTCACCCAGTTTTGCTCGATTGTCCCGGCACTGCAGTCGCAGTTCCTTGAGCCGCTTGGGATTCTCTGCAAGCGCTTCAGCCGACTCAAACGGCATCGGCTTTTCGCATGCGCTCAACAGCAGGGCAGCCAGTAGTAATGACATCTTTTTCATCAAGCGATCTCCTTCTGTGATGCGTGATCAGGAAGCAAAGCCTGGCTTTCCGCCGGACTCACCCGTCCGATAAAACGGGCCATTTGCTCGGCCGGATCGCCTTCGCGCCTTACCAAGTAGGTGGTTAGCATCGATGCGCAGCCGTCCAGCGGCCGGGCCACGACATCCGGATTGTTGAGTTCGTTGATGCGCGCCAGGCTGGAGAAGCCCAGGCCGTAACCAGCTGCCACCAGCGCCATCATCAGATCCAGGGTGGGAACGCGGTCGGCAATGGTCAGTCGCGTATCCACGGTGCCAAGCACCCGCTGCAACTGTTGCCAGAAACCTTCGCAAACTTGCGGATCGCAGAGCACTAGCGGGTAGCGCACCACCTCGTCGAGCGGTACGCGTCGATAGGTCAGTAGCGGGTGGCGAGCCGGCACCGCCACTACCAGCGGATCGAACCAGACCGGCTCGGCCACCAGTCCATCGCCAACCTCGTCGGACTGGGCGAGCCCGATGTCGAACAGGTCGTCGTTCAGGCCCCTGATCTGTTCGCTGAAGGTGACCTCCGACAGGCAGATCTAGACCTCCGGTTCTTCCTCACGGCCCTGGGCGAGCAGGGCGGCCAGGCGTGCCTGCGGGATGCCATCGGACAGCGCAACGCGGATTCGCCCGCGCTAGCCGGCCGCCGCACTCTTGACGCTGGCCTTGGCCTGGTCGACCACGGCGAGCACCCGGCGTGCTTCTTCCAGCAGCACCTTGCCGGCCCAGGTCAGGCGCGTGCGCCGCGTGGTGCGCTCGAACAGTTGAGCGCGTACATCACCCGTCGGCCGAACTTATGGAAGCGCGGCCCGCCGCCGATTACCCGCTGCTTCTCCAGCGTGCGCGGCGACAGCTGCAGGAAGGCCGCGGCTTCGTTGTTGGTGAGGTAGCGAGGGGCAGGGCAGGCCTGTGGTGTTTGCGCCTCACCAGCGCCCTCCACGGGCCGCATGGCATGCGTCGTCGGCGCGGCCTTGTGGTGCAGCGGGGCATCGAGATCAATGCGACGCAGGTGACGGGAAAGATTGGTTGAGTGCGACATGGTGTGTCCTCCGTTGATGGGGGAGGTGCACCGTGCGGCAGCCGTCGCATTCGATCATGCCGGGTTGGGTCTGGGCGAATGCGCAGGCAGGAGGGGCGAGGATTGATACCGGGAAGGTCTGGACGCTGACCGGGTACGCTCATCTACGCGCGTCACTGGCCAGGGCGCCCAAGCGCGCAAAGCCCCATTGGCGAAGCCCTACGGATTTACAGGTCTGTGGCTTTTCACAAAACCGGAAAGCCGCATCGGCGGATTTCCGTAGATCGGTAAAAACGTAAATCCGCTTCTCCAGAAATCCATAAATCCGTGGATACGGATCGACGGATTTGTGCAAAACCGTAAGACCGCAACGGTCTCAATCAGCAGGCGGAAAAGCGAGGTGGCTCCGGGCTGATCGCCGGGTGCGTGCACCCGTGCATCAGCCTAGCGGGCGCGCGGGTGGCCGGTAGGGCAGGGGCGCAAAAAAACAAGGCACCGGGTCGCCTCGGTGCCCTCCGCTGGCCTAGCGATTCCAGAACACATGCACCTGCTCCAAGCCGGTCTCCAGGGTGAACACGTCGCCGCTGTACTCCATGTCGCGGGCCATGGCGCGGTAGTCGATGTACATGGCCAGATGCGGCGGAATGCTGCTGGTTTGCTCGGTCAACTCCTGGGCGTAGTCGGCCAGCGAACTATAGCAGCCGCAGTAATCTTCCTCGGCCGCCTTGCGTGCTTGCTCGAGGCCATTGAAATGAGCGAGCAGGGCGCCGCCGAACGCGGGGTATTCTTCGATAAAGCAGGCGACCTTGCGTGCGTTCTCGAGCCCCTCGTACTCACCGAGACGGTAGGTAGCCGTCAAACCCCTCGAAGTCGTGAATGGCGTATTCCTCCGCATCCTCGACCGGCGAGGCCGCCAGCATGGCGTCGACCTGTCCCTGAATATCGTCCAGCTCCAGGGTGGCATCGATCCAGACGCCATGCAGGTGGCCGGCGTTGTATGCAGCCTGATCGGCAACGTAGATCCTGATTTCTTCGCTCACGACTTTCGCTCCTTCGTCTTCAGGGTCCTGCGCTTGCGCTGCGCATGACCCCCTGCCGACTAGGGCGACTAAGGCGCTCGTGAAAAAATCAGGAAAAATCGCGGAGGCTCCAGCCAGCGCAGCGGCCGGGTGGAAACCGTCTTTTTTCTTGATTTTGAGGGGGCAAGAGCCCCTGCTTTCAGTGATCAGTGAAGTAATTGACTGGTTTCTTTATCAGTACAGGAACATCAGATAAACGAATGCTGCACTAATAAAAGAGAGACTGCCGACGGTGAGCCAACAAAGGGTATAGGCCCGGCGTGCGCAATGGCCACACTCATAAACATCGCTAGCCACCGTACCTCCGCATTCTGCGCATCGCTTTAGTTTCTCGGACATTTGGAATCAAACACTAGCCGCGTGGAGTAGGCATCGTTGACGAGGTAATTAAGGTGCTTTTAAAACTGAAAATTAGTCTCATATAGTGAGGCGGTACTGCTTATCCTTGCCCAGAAAAGCATCTGTAGATGCTCCTCTTGGTTGCGATAGAAGCGCGCTCAGGGCGCTTTCAATTTTGACAGATTATCTTTAGTTGTTCTTATGCGCCGTATGGTGTTCGCGAAAAGCTTGGTTGATATTCTGTCGTAGCTGCTCATCGTCCCAAGGCTTGGTGAGGAACTTGTAGATAGCGCCCTGATTGATTGCATCGGTAACCGATTTGAGGTCCGTATAGCCTGAAAGCACGATTCGGATAGTGTCTGGGTATAGATCTTTAACCAAACTTAGAAACTCGGTGCCGCTCATTTCCGGCATGCGTTGGTCAGAGAGGATCACCTGCACATCATGTTTGGCCAATAGCTCAAAGGCGTCTTGGGCACGGGTTGCCATGAGAATCTTATAGCCGTCGCGGCGAAGGAGGCGGGCGAGGGCGCGCAGGATATTCTCCTCGTCGTCGAGCAGCAGCAAGGTCTGCTCCTGTTCCTTGCCGGCCAGCTGGCCCGGTTCCAGGGTCAGCATGCGTGCGCGCAGGAAGTCCTGCAGCTCGGCGAAGGGCATGGGTTTGGCGAAGTAGTAGCCCTGGAACTCGTCGCACTGGCTCTTCTTCAGGAAGGCGAACTGCGGCTCGGTTTCCACCCCTTCGGCGATCACCTTCAGGCGCAGGTGGTGGGCCATGGAGATGATGCCCTGGGTGATCGCCGCGTCGTGGCGGTCGCTGATGATCTCCTGGACGAAGGAGCGGTCGATCTTGACCTTGTCGATGGGCAGGCGCTTGAGGTAGTTGAGGCTGGAGAAGCCGGTGCCGAAATCGTCGATGGCGATCTTCACGCCCAGGCGCTTGAGCTGGTGCAGGGTCTCGATGGCCCGCTCGGCATTGTGCAGCAGCACGGTTTCGGTGATTTCCAGCTCCAGCAGGTCGGCATCCAGGCCGTACTTGCTGAGCATGGCGCTGATGCTGTCGACGAAGTTGCTGCGCTGGAAGTGCACCGGGGAGATGTTCACCGCCATGCTCGGCCCGGTCATGCCCTGTTCGCACAGTTCCTTGATCTGCCGGCAGGCGGTGTCCAGTACCCACTGGCTGAGCGGGATGATCTGCCCGGTGTCTTCGGCGATGGGCACGAACAGCGCCGGCGAGATGAAGCCCCTGCTCGGGTGTTCCCAGCGCAGCAGGGCCTCGAGGCCGACTACCCGGCCGCTGCGGCCGTCGATCTGGGGTTGGTAGTAGAGGGTGAAATCCCGGTTCTCGATGGCTTTCTGCAGTTCGTTGCGCAGCACCACCCGCTCGCCGACGCGCTGGTTGAGGTCGTTGGTGAACCACTGGTAGTTGTTGCGCCCTTCCTGCTTGGCCTTGTACATGGCCAGGTCGGCCTGCTGGATCAACTGCATGGGCTGGTCCAGCAGGCCGTCGCTGAGGGTGATGCCGATGCTCGCGGTGACGTGCAGGTCGATGCCCTCGACGCGATAGGGCCGGGCGATGTCGGCCAGCAGGCGTTCGGCCACCTGCAGCACGTCTTCCTCGCGCGCCAGGTCCGGCAGCAGCACGATGAACTCGTCGCCGCCCATGCGCGCCACCGTGTCGCCGGGGCGCACCTGGGCGCTCATGCGCCGTGCCACTTCGAGCAGAATCTGGTCGCCGAAATGGTGGCCCATGGAGTCGTTGATCGGCTTGAAACCGTCCAGGTCGATGAACATCACCGCCAGGCTGCGCTGGTAGCGCCGGGAAATCTGGCAGCCCTGGCGCAGGCGGTCTTCCAGCAGAGTGCGGTTGGGCAGGCCGGTGAGCACGTCGTGGCTGGCGTTGAAGCTCAGCTCGTCCTGGTAGCGCATCTCTTCGCTGATGTCGTTCTGTACGCCGACGAAGTGGGTCAGTTCGCCGCGCTCGTCGAGCACCGGGGAGATGTACAGGTCGTTCCAGAACGGGCTGCCGTCCTTGCGGTAGTTGCGCAGCACCACATGGGCTTCGCTGGAGTGCGCCAGGCCGTGGCGGATGACGTCCAGCGCGGCCTGGTCGCGCTCGCCGCTCTGCAGCAGGCGGCAGTTGTGGCCGATGACCTCGTGCGCGCTGTAGCCGGTGATGCGCTCGAAGGCCGGGTTGACGTAGATGATCGGCTGGTCGAACTCCTGCGCGTCGACTATCACCACGCCGTTGTAGCTGGCTTCCAGACTGCGTTTGAGCAGGCGCAACTGCTTCTCCGACTCCTTGCGTTCGCCGATGTCGCGCAGCGACAGCAGGCGCACCTGCTGGCCTTCCCAGTCGGTCTCGGAGAGCTGGATTTCCACCTCCAGCTCGTCGCCGGCCGGCGTCTGCAGGCTCCACTCGAAGAGGTCTTCGCTGATGTGCGGCAGGTCGAAGCGCAGTTGCAGCAGTTGTGCCTGGCTGGCGTCGAACAGCAGCTCGGCGGCCGGGTTGGCGTAGCGCAGGGCGCCTTCGCCGTCGACCACCAGCAGAGCATCGCGGGTGTCGTCGAGCAGCTTGCGAAACGATTGCTCGCGCCGCGTGGCCTGCTCGCGCGCGCGCTGTTTCTCGGTGACGTCGATGGCCAGCACCAGGCAGCAGGGTTGTTCGTCGAACTCGAAGTCATGCACCAGCACCTCGGCCATGACCTCGTGGCCGGCCTTGTGCAGGTAGCGCCACAATCCGGCCTCCGGGTTGGCGATCGACACACTGCGCAGGTTGGAGTTGAAGTAGTCGAGGAAGCGCTGCTGCTCTTCGGGGCTGCGGATATCCAGCGCACTCATCGCCAGGAACTCTTCCTGCGAGTAGCCGAAGAAGCGCGTCGCGGCCAGGTTTACGGCGCGAAAGCGCAGGTTTTCCTTGTTGAACACCCACATCGGCTCAGGATTGGACTCGAACAGCAGGCGGTAGCGCTGCTCGCTTTCCGCCAGGCGCGCGGTGGCCTGGCCGCGGTCGATGGCGTAACGAATGCTGCGCAGCAACTGGGTGCTGTCGAAGTCGCCCTTGACCAGGTAGTCCGCGGCCCCCAGGGCGATGGCGCTGGCGTCCAGGCGCGCGTCGCCCTGGCCGGTGAGCAGGATGATCGGTCGGCTGGTGCCGGCCTGACGCGCCTGCTCGATCAGCTCCAGGCCCGATTCGGCGCCGAGTCGGTAGTCCACCAGGTAGAGATCGTGGTCCTGCGCGAGAATGCTGGCCAGGCCCTGTTGGTAATCGGCGCACCAGTCCAGTTGCAGCGGCGCGTCCGTCGCCTGGCGCAGCAAGTCGCGGGTGATGACGAAGTCGTCTTCGTCGTCGTCGATCAGCAGCAGGCGCCAGTGGTTTTCGAGTCGGGTCATACGGGCTTGCCATCTACGGGGAGTTCGACGATTTCCAGCCAGTAGCGGCCGAGGGTCTTCACTACCTCGAGCAGGCCGCTATAGGTCACCGGCTTGGTGATGAACGAATTGCCGCCCATGTCGTAGCTGCGCAGGATGTCTTCCTCGGCCGACGAGGTGGTCAGCACCACCACCGGGATGCCGCGCAGCAGCGCATCGGATTTGATCGCGTGCAGCGCCTCGCGGCCGTCCATGCGCGGCATGTTGAGGTCGAGCAGGATCAGGCCGGGCAGCGGGTAGCGTTCCTCGTCGTCGTAGGGCGCGCGCCGCCGCAAGTAGTCGAGCAGCGCCTCGCCGTCATGCACGAAGTGTAGCGTGTTGCCGATGTGGCACTCGGCGAACGCCTCCCGCGTCATCAGGCAGTCGTCCTGGTCGTCGTCGGCGATCAGGATGTGTACGGGGGGCTGTGCGTTCATGGCGTGGGTTTGTCCATAGGCGGGAAACTGATGCGAAAGGTGCTGCCGACACCGTGGGTGCTGCTGGCGGTGATGTTGGCGCCGTGGCGCTCGATGATCTTCTTGACGATGGCCAGGCCGATGCCGGTGCCGGCGTAGGCTTCGCGGCCATGCAGGCGCTGGAAGGGATTGAAGATGCGGTCCAGATACTTCTCGTCGAAGCCGATGCCGTTGTCGGCGATGCACAGTACCCAGGAGCCATCGCCCGGGTGTTCGGCATAGATGCGGATCAGTGGCTTTTCCCCGGCTTGCTGGAATTTCAGGGCATTGCTCAGCAGGTTCTGCAGCACCCGGCGCAACTGGCTGGCGTCGCCCCGCACCGGCGGCAGGGGCTCGCGCTGGACCTGCGCGCCACTCTGTTCCAGGGCGGTTTCCAGGTCCTGCAGCACCTCGTCGAGCAACGGGTCGAGGTCGAGCTTCTGCAGCGGCTGGCCGCGGGTATTGACCCGCGAGTAGTCGAGCAGGTCGATGATCAGCGCCTGCATGCGCGCCGCCGCCGAGGTCATGCGCTGCAGGTAGTCGCGGCCGTCGTCGTCGAGGCCGTCGCTGCGCTTGGCGAGGCGCTCGGAGAAGGCCTGGATCTTGCGCAGCGGTTCCTGCAGGTCGTGCGAGGCGACGAAGGCGAACTCCTCCAGCTCGCGGTTGCTGCGCTTCAGTTCGAGCAGGGTGCGCTGCAGCTGCTCCTGGGTCGCGCGGCGTTCGCTGATGTTCTGGAAGTACACCGCCAGGCCCTCCTCGGAGGGGTAGGCATGCAACTCGAACCAACTCTGGAAAGGTTCGTAGAAGCTTTCGAAGTGGCAGGCCTGGTTGTCGCGCCGGGCCTGGCGGTAGCGCTGGCCGATCTCGCTGTCGTAGGAGCCGGGGAGGGCCGTCCACAGACTCTGGCCCAGGGTGGTGGCGGCGCTGATGTTCAGCTGCCGCTCGGCCTCGGGGTTGATGTAGGTGAAGCGCCAATCGCTGTCGAGAGTGTAGAAGGCATCGCTGATGCTTTCCAGGGTGTTCGTCAGGCGCTCGGCCAGGCGCTGCGCCTGCTTCAGCGCCTGCTTGCGCTCGCTGATGTCTTGCAGGGCGCCGGAGATACGCACGATCTGCCCTTTGTCGTCGCGCACCGCCTGGCCGGCCACCTGCACGTACAGGTGCTTGCCATGGGCGTCGAGCATCTCCACGTCGAGGTCGAAGCCGATACCTTGCTCGATGCAAGCCTCGACCGCCAGGGTCACCCGTTCGCGATAGGCCGGCAGGTAGAGCTGCAGGCCTTCGGCCAGATCGGGCAGGGTGCCGACCGGGAAACCGAGCAGGCTGTGCATCTCCTCCGACCAGAGCACCTGGCGGCTGGGCAGCTCGATCGACCAGCCACCGAGCTTGGCAATGCTGCCGGCCATGCTCAGCAGCAGGCTGTTCTGGCGCATCTGCTCGGCCACCGCACGTTGCAGGCTGATGTCGCGGGCGGCGCAGTAGATCACCTGGTCGTCGGCCAGCGCCGCGCTGAGTTGCAGCCAGAGCTGCTGGCCCCTGGCGTCGTGCACGCGGATCTCCAGATCCTTGACCACGGCTCCGCGTAGCAGCTGCTCGATGGCGTTCTGCATCAGGGGACGATCCTCGGGGTGGATCAGCTGCAGGTAGGGCTGGCCGATCAGCGCGCTCGCCGTATGCCGCAGGGTGCTGGCGAAGGCCGGGTTGACCTGGATGAACTGGCCCTGCTGGCCGATCATGCAGAACATGTCCAGCGACAGGTTGAAGAACTGGTTGCGTTCGCGCAGCGCCTGATCGGCCTGGCGCAGCGCGGTGATGTCGCGCAGTACGATGACCCAGCCGCCGTCGTCCGCGCCGCCGCTCATCGGCCGGGCATCGTAGAGCAGGGTGCGCGGGCGCTCGCCATGCAGGACGAGTTCGCCGTGCACGGCCTCGTCGTCCGCCGTCGGCAGCGGCCATTGGCTCGGCTGCAGCGGTAGCACCTGGGCCAGCGGCTGTCCGCTGAGGTCCTGGTCGCCCTGCTGCAGCAAGGCCTGGGCCGCCGGGTTGAGAAAGCTCAGGCGGCCCTGCGCATCCACTGCCAGCAGGCCCTCGGCCATGCTGTCGGTGATCGCCGAGGTGAACTCCAGTTGCTGCTGCAAGCGCTGGTCACCGGCCAGCACTTCGTTGAGCAGGCGACTGTTTTCCAGCACCGACACGGCCATCTGGGCGAACTGCTGGGCAATCACCTGGTCGTCCTCTTCGAACTCCCCTTGGTATTTGTCCGACAGCTGCAACAGGCCGAGGTTGCGCCCGTCCTTGTCGATCAGCGGCACGGCCAGCCAGCCGCGCATCGGCGGGTGCTCCGCGGCATGCCGGCCGAAGCCGCGCCAGCGCGGATGAGCTTCCAGCTCGGCTTGGCTCATGCGCAGTGGTTGGTTGTCCTGGCAGATCAGGGTGTAGATGCCGCTGCCGTCCGGGTGCGTCGTGTAGCTGCGCCAGGCGGCGTACTTGTCCGACAGCGACACGCCGTTGATCGACTGGGCCCAGTCGTCGCCGCGGGTCAGGCTGAGCACCGCCTGGTGCGCGCCGACGACCAGGCGTGCCTGTTCCACCAGGTAGTCGATCAGCGCCTGGTGGTCGAGCAGCTTGGCGGTGGCGATGGCCGCGGCACTCAGGCCGCGCAGCTGCTCGGCCTTGCGTTCGGCGCGCTCCAGGGCCTGGTGCAGGGCTGCGGTCATGTGTTCGCGTTCGCTGATGTCCTTGGCGATGGCGAAGATGCCGACGATCTGCCCGTCGACCATGATCGGCAGGTTGGTCATGTCCAGCGCCAGCTGCTGCCCGTCCGGGCCGAGAATATGGGTTTCGTAGCGCTGCGGGATGCCGGTGCAGGCGGCGGCGAAGTGCTGCTCGGTGCGCGCGCGATCGGCCTTGGCGATCATCCCGGCGAAGTGCTCGCCGACGATCAGCGCCTCGCCGAGGCCGGTCAGCTGTACGCCGGCGCCGTTGAGGCTGAGGAAGCGGCCTTGCAGGTCGAAGGAGAACACCGGGTCCGGGTTGAAGGTGAACAGCGAGCGAAAGCGCTGCTCGCTCTCCTGCAGGCGCTGGCGGTCGCGGCTGCGGTTGATGGCGATGGCCGCCAGCTGCGCGGCATTGGCCAATTGCTGGATCTGTTCGTCGCTCGGTGTGTCGGGCCGGCGCTGGTAGATGGCGAAGGTGCCGAGCACCTGGCCCTGGTGGGAAATCAGCGGGAACGACCAGCAGGCCCTGAGCCCGTACGAGCTGGCCAGTTCGCGGTAGTCGCGCCACAGCGGGTCGCGTTCGATGTCCTCGACCGCCACCAGTTGCCGGCGGAAGGCGGCGGTGCCGCAGCTGCCGGCGTTCGGCCCGATGGCGACGCCGTCGATGCCGCGGTTGTAGGCCTCCGGCAGGCTGGGGGCGGCGCCGGTATGCAGGTGCTGGCCGTCCTCGTCGAGCAGCAGCACCGAGCACAACGCCTCGGACTGCTGGATTTCCACCATCTGGCAGATCGCCTCGAGCACCTCGCGCAACGGGCGGTCGGTGGAAATCATGCTGAGGATATCGCGCTGGCTTTCCGCATAGGCCTCGTTCTGCACCAGCGCGGTGATGTCGTGGGCCACGGCGAACAGGGTCTGTTCCTCGGCCGACCAGTCGGCCGACCAGAGCACGTGTAGCACCTGGCCGTCGCGGTGGCGGTAGCGGTTGCGGAAGGTACGGGTAGGTTGTCCAGCCATGATGGCTGCGGCTTCCGCCTCTGTCGTCTGGCGGTCCTCGGGTAGCACCAGATCCAAGTAGCGGCGGCCGATAAGCTCTTCGGGCTTGTAGCCGAACAGCTTCTCGCAGGAGGGGCTAACCTCGCGAAAGCGGCCTTCTCCGTCGATAGAACAGAGCACGTCGAGGGTGAACTGCATGATGCGCTGGTTGAGTTTCTGCGCACGTATCTGCTCGGCAAGGCTGAACTGCAACTGATCGTTGAGCCGCGCCAGGCGCTGCGAGCGCTCGTTGGCCAGCCAGGCTAGGCGCTGGCTGAGCACAAGTAGGAAGCTCAGTGTGAGGCCGAACAGCATTACCAGAGCCGGTAGGTAACCGGCGCTGTTGAGTGCCTGCGGTCGATTGATGATCGACACCAGGCGCCAGCCCGCGCTCTCGGCAATAGGCACCATACGCTCGCCTACCGGCGTGTTGAAACGGTTGTAATGGGCCTGGTTGGAGTCGTAGAGCGGTTGGTCATTCTCGTAGGCGCGCACGATGAAACCGCTCAGCTGCGGGCCCAGCACCTGCGCCACGACGTCGCGCACGTTGAGGCTGGCGACCACCAGGCGGGGCGGCTCGCCGGGCAGCGTCAGCGGTGTGGCGATCAACGCGTTGAGTACGCCGTCGCCGTAGGCGCGCACCGGGCTGAGGTGGGCGTGGCCATCCTCGAACACGTGCTGCAGCCAGGCCCGGTTGTCGGCATCGGCGAGAAAACTGCGCAGCCACTGCGTTTCGTCGCCACCGCGCGCCTCCAGCCAGTGCGGTTGCAGCTGGCGGTCGACCACGGCGACCAGCCCCAGGCTGGGGAAGTCGCGCAGGTAGCTGCCGGCTTCCTGCTGCCAGAGGCGCGGCGAAGGCAGTGCGCCGATGGCCTGCCAGCGTTCGCTCATGCGCTGGATCAACGCCTGGTGTCCGTCCAGGGTGCGGCTGGTGGCCGTCTGCACCTTGGACAGCAGCAGGTCGCTCTCGCGGCTCAGCGCCTCGATGGCCTGCAGGCTGAGCAGGTACCAGCCGGCGCAAGTCAGCAGCACGCCGAACAGCCCGGCGGTCTGGCTCAGGCGGTCGAGCTGGCCGCGCTGTCCGATGGGTAGCCAGCTGTGCAGCACCGCTGCCAGACCCAGCAGTAGGGTGAAGAGGTTGGCGACATGAGTCGATGAGTACTTGAAACCGAGGTCAAGTAAGCCGGGGCTCAGCTGCTGGCCGGCCAGTTGAGCGAGCAGTGCCAGCAACAGCACCGTCACCCCGATCAACTGCGCCAGGCGCCGCGCCGGCTTGGGCCCGAATCCCAAGCATATGGCTACGGCAGTCGCCAATAGAACCAGCGCTGGGCCGCTGCGCATGCGCAGGAAACCGCTGACCAGTGACGAGCCTTGATCCGAACCGCCGGCCAGATAGTTGTGCACGATGGTGTAGAGTGTCAGGCCGGCAAGCAGCATCGCGCATAGCAACAGGCTGCGCCAGGCGCGGCGAATGGCGGTCAGCAGCAGCGAGCCGGCGAGCAGCGCCAGCAACGCGCTGTCCGGCAGCAGCACTACGCTGTGCCGGCTCGGCTGGTCGACTGTGAGAAAGCCGAGCAGACTGACCAAACCCAGGCCAAGCAGGGCGAAGGCTAGTATGTGTAGGTAGGCTTCGGCGATCAGGTAGCGCGTTTTCATGCCTAATCCTGTAGGGTCTGTGGGCCGAGCAGGCGCAGCACTTCTTCCACTGTGGTCAGGCCTTGAGCAATCTTCTCACGAGCGTCGTCGAGTAGGGTGGTCATACCCTGTTCGCGGGCGATCGCCTGCAACTGCATGGCGCCGGCGCCCTGGGCGATGGCGTCGCGCAGACGGTCGCTCATGGTCAGCACCTCGTGGATGCCGACGCGGCCCTTGTAGCCCTGATTGCACTGGTTGCAGCCCTTGCCCTGAAAGAAGCGCATGCCGGGCTCGAGAAACTCCGCACCGAGGCTCTGCAGGCGCTCGCGCGGCGGCTGTACTGGCTCGCGGCACAGGCTGCAGATGCGCCGCACCAGGCGCTGAGCGATGATCGCCTCCAGTGCTGAGGCCAGTACATAGGGTTTGAGGCCCAGGTCGAAGAGGCGTGCGATGGTCGCCGCCGCCGAGTTGGTGTGCAGGGTGGAGAACACCAGGTGGCCGGTCAGCGCGGCATGGAAGGCCACCTCGGCGGTTTCGCCATCACGGATTTCGCCAAGTAGAATTACGTCAGGGTCCTGGCGCAGAATGGCGCGCAGTACGCTGGCGAAGTTCAGGCCTATACGCTCGCGTACCGGCACCTGGCCGGCCAGGTCGACGTGGAACTCTACCGGGTCCTCGATGGTGACGTAATTTTTCTCCGGCGAGGCTTCGTGCTGTAGCAGGGCGAACAGCGTGGTGGTCTTGCCGCTGCCGGTGGGGCCGGTGGCGAGGATGATGCCCTGCGGCTTGCCCACCACATGCAGCAGGCGCCGCAGGTTGTGTGGCGACAGGCCGAGGTCTTCCAGCGACTGCGCCGCCGACTGGCGTTCGAGCACGCGCATCACCACCTTCTCGCCGTTGATGGTGGGCAGGGTGGAGATGCGCAGGTCGACGATGCGCATCGGCGTCTTCACCGTGATGCGCCCGTCCTGCGGGCGCCGGCGTTCGGTGATGTCCAGCTCGGCCATGACCTTGATCCGCGACACCAGCGACATCAGCAGCGCGCTGGGGATCTGGATCTTGTCCTGCAGCACGCCGTCGATGCGGTAGCGCACCGCCACGTGCTTGGTGCGCGGATGGATGTGGATGTCGCTGGCGCCCAGGCGCAGCGCTTCGAGTATCACCGCGTTGACCAGGCGAATGGCCGGCGGGTCCTCCGAGCTGCCGAGCAATTGTTCGAGGCTCTCGTTGCCGCTGTCGTCGTCGAGGACGATCTCGATGCCTTCGTAGGGGTCGCTGCTGCCCACCACGGTGGTCAGGTCTTCCAGCTGGTTGCGGGGTGCGCCGAACAGTTCGTGCAGCTGGTCCTGCAGCTGGTCCAGGCGACATAGCAGCGGGTGGATGCTCAGCCCGGTCATGAAGCCCAGTTCGTCAATCAGGCCCTGATCCAGCGGGTCGGCCATGGCCAGGCGCAGGCGCTTGTCCACCACGCGCAGCGGCAACACCAGCTGGCGGGTGCAGATGGCCTGTGGCACCAGGGCCAGCAGCGGGGCGTCGACCTGGAACTCGCGCAGGTCGACTTCTTCGAACATCAGGTCCTTGCGCAGCAGCTCGTAGACCTTATCGCCGTCCAGCCACTCGTGCTGCATCAGCTGGCGCAGCACCGGGGTCTTGTGGGTCTGCATCTCCTTGTGCAGCTGCTGGATCTGCTGGGCGTTGAGCAGGCCCTTCTTGTGCAGGAGGATGGCCAACTGGCTGCGGTTGGTGACGCTAAGCTTGGCCAGGGTCTCCAGGTCGCGGTGCTGCTTCTGGTTCTCCTGCTCCAGGCTGCGGTTGCGCTGCTGCAGGCTGTACTGCTCCAGGGCCAGGGCGATGGTCAGGCGCAGGTCGTCGTCGTTCCACGGCTTGAGGATGAAGCGGTATACCGCGCCGCCCTTGATCGAGCCCATCACCGCCTCGGTGTTGGCATGCCCGGTGAGCATGATGCGGATGGTCTCGGGCCAGCGCTCGCGCACCTGGGCGAGCAACTCGCTGCCGTTCATCTGCGGCATCATGAAGTCGCTGATGATCAGGTGCACCGGCTGATTGGCGAGGATTTTCAGGGCCTCGACGCCGTTACGGGCGAAGTGCAGTTCATAGTTCTCGCGCTGGAACACACGGCGCAATGCGGCGAGTACGTTAGGTTCGTCGTCCACCAACAGCATTCGATAGGGCGTTTCCGGCGCCTGCTCAAGCGGCGCAGCGATTAGCTCCTGACCAACGAACAGCGATGAATAGCGTTTGCTCACCGTGACTCCTCAGCTACTCAGAAAACGCAGGGTGACCCGGGTGCCGGCGCCAGGCTTGCTGCGCACCAGGATCTCGCCCTGGTGCGCGGCCATGATGTCGCGAGCCACGGTCAGGCCCAGGCCGGTGCCGGAGCCGACCGGGCGCGTGGTGAAGAAGGGATCGAACAGGCGCGCCTGGTCCTCGGCGGTAATGCCGCAGCCGTTGTCTTCCACCAGCACCTCCGCCGTGCCCTGTTCGTCCAGGCGGCTGGTGACGCGGATGCGCCCCTGTCCGGTAATGGCCTTGGCAGCGTTGTCCAGCACGTTGTACAGCGCCTGGGAAATCTTCGCCGGGTAGCCGGCCAGCTCGGGCAGCTCGGCCAGCTTCAGTTCGATGTCGAACGCCTGGCTGCTCTCGGCCCGCAGCAGGTGGCAGGTGCTGGCGATCAGTGCGTTGAGGTCGCAGGGGACAAAATCCTCCTGGTCGATATTGGCGAAGGTCTTGAGGTCGGTGACGATGGCGGCGATGCGCTGGGTACCGACTTCCGACTCCTGCAACAGCGCGCGGAAATCCTCGAGGATCAGTCCGGTAGCCTGGTCGCTGGGCAGCTTATCGCCGAGTTCGTCGAGGTAGTCGCCGGCCACCCTCAGATTGCTGGCGATGAAGCCGATGGGGTTGTTGATCTCGTGAGCAACGCCAGCGGCGAGCTGGCCGACGGCGCGCAGGCGTGCACTTTCATAGAGCTGCTGCTGGGTCTGTTCGATGACCTTGACCTGCTCCTCGACGCGCCGTTGCAGCTGCGCGGAGAGCGCCTTGTAGCGCGCCTCGGAGGCCTGCAGGGCGGCATGCTGGCGCTGCAGCTCGGCGAAGCTGGCTTCGCTGGCGTCGTGGTGCAAGTTGGCGGCCAGGCGGTACTTGCCGACGTAGAACAGCACGAACTCCAGCAGGCGCGCGGCGGCCGCCTGCAGTTGCGGCTGGGTCGGGCAACTGAGCCAGCCGAGGGTTTCCAGGTTGAACTCCACCGCCTCGGCGCCGGGCCTGGGTTGTTCGTCCAGTTGCAGGGCGTGACCGCTCAGCGCTTGCAGCAGGTGCAGCAGCTGTTGCTGGCGCTCGTCCGGCAGCAGTTCGGCCAGGCGCGGATCGTCTTCGAAGCTACGCATCGGCGTCTCCTTGCGCGGCGCTGAGCAGGCGCACGAAGCTGGTCGCGTCGATGCCCTCGGTCTCGGCCAGGCGGTATTCGCGGTCGAGCTGCGGGTAGAGGCGGACGAGCAATTGGCGGAAGCTCTCGACCACGCCCTGGCCGTGGAGCGCCGAGGCCATGCTCAGCGGCGCCCAGGGCGTCTGCGCCCAGCGCGCCTGCAGCTCGGCCTCGGCCACCGCGTCGGCCACGTCGCGCTTGTTGAACTGCACCACCAGCGGCAGCCGTTCGATGTCCATACCCAGCTTCTGCAGGTTGTCGGCCAGGTTGTCGAAGGCGTTGGCGTTGTTGTCCTGCTGCGCCGGCTGCGAGTCGGCGACGAAGATCACCCCGTCGGCGCGCGACAGCACGGCCTTGCGCGTGCTGTCGTGCTGCACCTGGCCGGGTACGGTGTAGAGCTTCAGGCGCAGGTCGAGGCCGGCGGCGCCGCGCAGGCCGATGGGCAGCACGTCGAAGAACAGGGTGCGGTCGTCGCGGGTCTCCAGCACCATCAGCTCGCCCTTGCGCTGCGGCCGCAGCAGGGTGTGCAACTGCATCAGGTTGGTGGTCTTGCCGCTCAGCGCCGGGCCGTAATAGACCACCTTGAGGCTGAGCTTGCGTGTGTGGGGCTGGTAGTCAGCCATGGCTCGACTCGCCGCCGTCGAGCAGCACCGCGCCCTGTTCGTCGCGGCGCACGCGGGTGATGCCCGGGTGCTCGGCCTCGAGGCGGCGCAGCTCCTGTTCCTGGTGCTGCAGCGTGCTCTGCTGGCTGCGCACCTGGGCCAGCAGGCGCTGGTTCTCGTCGCGCAGCAGGTAGAGGTCGATGGCCGCCTGCAGCGCGGTCTCGATCTCGTAGTCCTCCCAGGGCTTGGACAGGAAGCGGTAGATCTCCGCGCGGTTGATCGCCTGCATCATCGACTGCCGGTCGCCGTGGGCGCTGAGCACCATGCGCATGGCGTTGGGCTGGCGCTGCTTGGCGAACTGCAGGTAGGTGATGCCGTCCAGGTTGGGCATCTTGTAGTCGGACACGATCACCGCATACTCGTGCTCGGTGAGTGCCTGTAAGGCCTGCTGGCCGTCGCTGAAGGCGTGCACTTCCCAATGATGCGGACGTAGCACCCGCTGTAGCGCGCTGAGGATGTGCGGTTCGTCGTCCAGCAGTTGGATCTTGATCATGACGCGTCTCCCGGTTGAGTCCCGTCGGGCTTGCGCACGAACAGGGTGTAGCGCCCCCCTTCGGAGGCCTCGAAGGCGATCAGTTTGTCGATCAGCGCCCGCGTCAGCGGCTTGCCCTCGTTCAGTAACAGCATGCCGTTTTCGGCGTGCAGGTTGCGCGCCAGCAGCATGCCCGGCTCCAGCCGCCGGGTGTCCACCGCGAGGATACTGGCGTCGGCCAGCACCAGATCCGGCGCCAGGGTGGTGCACAGTTCGATGAAGGCGTCGCACAGCTCGGGGTCGTAGAGGCGCCCGGCGTATTTCTTGATCAGCAGCAGCGCTTCGTCGCGGTTGAGTCGGCGCTCCAGCACCAGGCCGCGTTGCAGTTCGATGAAGTCCACCGCCAGCTTGAGCAGGCGCGCGCCGAAGGGAATGGCGACGCCTTCCAGGCGGTCGGGAAAGCCGTTGCCGTCCCAGCGCTCCTGGTGGTGGCGGATCAGGCGGCCGGCGTCCTGCACCGGCTCCAGGGTCATCAGCAGGCTTTCGCCGACCACCGGGTACTGGCGGTAGCGCGCGCGCTCCTCCTTATACAGGGTGTCGGAGGGGCGGCTGAGCAGGTGATCGTCCCAGGTCAGCTTGCCGATGTTGTACAGCGCCGCGGCCATGGCCAGGTCGTTGCTGCTGCGCTCGTCGAGCCGGTGATGCTCGGCATAGGCCTTGACCAGGGCGATCACCTGGGTGTTGGTCTGGCGCTCCTTGCTCAGGCGCTGGCCCACCAGGTTGGCGAACACCTCGGTGGCGGTGACGTAGCTCTTGCGCAGCTCGGCATAGGCCAGGTCGAGCATGTCGGCGGTCTCTTCCAGCTCGGCGGTGCGGTCGCGCACGCGCTGTTCGAGGCTGGCGTTGAGTTCCTGCAGGCGCTCGTTCTGCTCGCGGGTGAGGGCTTCCAGGCGCAGGCGCTCGCGCTCGGAATGCTGGAAGGCCAGGGCCTGACGGATGATCAGGCGCAGCTCGTCGTCGCCCCAGGGCTTGCTGATGTAGCGGTAGATCTGCCCCTCGTTGATCGCCTTGACCGTGGTGGTGATGTCCGCGTAGCCGGTGAGCAGGATGCGCAGGCACTGCGGCCAGCGTTGCTGCACCTGGGCCAGCAGCGTGGCGCCGTCCATGCCGGGCATGCGCGCGTCGGAGATCACCAGGTCCACCGGCTGCTGCTCGAGCAGGGCCAGTGCCGCCTCGCCGCTGCCGGCGGTGAGCAGGCGATAGGGTTCGTTGCGCAGCACGCGGCGCAGGCTGTTGAGGATATTGTCCTCGTCGTCCACCAACAGCAGGGTGGCGAGCGAGGCGGGCGTGGCGTTGGTCATGCTGGCGGTGCGTCCTGTTGCGGCGCGGGGTCTGGCTGCCGCACGGGCAGCCAGACGCGGAAGCGCGTGCCGAGTCCCGGTGTGCTGTCGACCTCGATGCGGCCGTTGTGTTTCTGCACGATGCTGTAAGACAGCGCCAGACCCAGCCCGGTGCCCTTGCCCACCGGCTTGGTGGTGAAGAAGGGCTCGAAGATGCGGTTCAGGGTCTTGGCGTCGATGCCCTTGCCGGTGTCCTCCACTTCGATCCAGGCCCAGTCGTCGGCGCTGCCGGTGCGCAGGGTGATGCGGCCGAACTGCTCGATGGCGTGGGCGGCGTTGATCAGCAGGTTCATCACCACCTGGTTGATCTGCGAGGAGATGCACTCCACCTCCGGCAGCACGCCGTACTCCTTGACCACTTCGGCCTTGTACTTGAGCTCGTTGTTGACCACGTTGAGCGTGGTGTCGAGGCCGCGGTGCAGGTCGGCGGGGCGAAATTCCTCCTCCTCGATATGGGAGAAGTCCTTGAGCGCGCTGATGATGCGCTTGACCCGGTCGATGCCGTCTTCCGACTCGTTGACCAGGGCCTCGACGTCGCTGCGGATGTAGTCGTACTCCAGGTCGCGCTTGAGCTGGCGCAGCTCGTCCAGATCGGCGGCGCTGTCCACCGCATCGGCGATCTTCAGCAGGTCGCGGACGTAACCGTCGAGGGTCTTGAGGTTGGAGAACACGTAGCCGATGGGGTTGTTGATCTCGTGCGCCACCCCGGCGGCCAGCTGGCCGATGGCTGCCAGCTTCTCCGACTGCAGCAACTGGCTGTTGGCGGTTTCCAGCTTGCGCAGCAGTTGTTCCTGCTCGCCCTGTTTATGGTTGAGCGCCTTCAGCGCGGTCTCCAGGTGCTCGCTGGTCTTGGCGACGGCACTGGTGTCGTACATCAGCAGACCGAAGCAGCGTTCGCCGTTCGCCGCCTCGAAGGGAAAGAACAGGGTGCTCTGCAGCTGCCGCTCTTGTTCGTCGCTGTCGCTGCTGAGCTTGACCAGCGGCAGGTTGTCCAGCCAGTGACTGTAGACGTGCTTGGCGCGCTCGCGGGCCAGTTGCACCACCTTGACGAAGTGCTCGCCATTGGCTTCGGGGAAGACCTCGACGAGGGGTTTTCCCCGTGCTTGCTCCAGCGGCCTGCCACTACGCTCGCTGATAAAGCGATTCCACGTCATCACCCTGAGTTCATCGTCCAGAATGATGACGCCTATCTCGATCTGCTCGACCAGCTCATGGAAAAGGCTTCTTGGATTATTGTCCATGGTGACTCCAGCCTGGCTGATATTGTCGGGGTGTCGATTGCTGGGATGCATTGGGGGGGGATGGCGATTTGGCATGCCTCGCTGTCGCACACTGCTGTAAGGTTAGCCCAATGAAAGAGCGGTGCTAGCAGCCCAACTATCGTCGGCCACCGAGAGGTACGACTGGCATACCGTTTGGTGGCGTGTATCTACAGGTGCTTGCAAAAGCGCTACGGCTGTGGCTTCGAGTTACTGAAAGCGCTTTTCAGAAGAGGGTAGAGTTCAAGAGGCCATGCAAGCGGATGGAAAGTTACTCGTTATATTTTTAGGGTATTCATAAGTGAGTGAGTAGTGCAATTAACTAGGAGCGGAAATAAGGTTTTGACGGAGCACTGCTATTGAGGCGGGGTATGTGTTTGGTTCGTAGTAAAAGCAGACAGTGCCGGTGATCCTGCCACAATTCGTTGCCATTGGGTATTTTTGTCTGTGGATGAGGTGCAGGGCATTGTCGGCCATCGGTAATAGTGTCGTCGATTGAACCTGGCTGACCTTCCCCGTCATGATGTCTTGATCCTCTCGGATGCTGCTGGTGGCATGCTCCTTCCATGGTAGGTCATGATTGGACAGCCAAACTATCTGTTCGCCAGCTTCGAGTCTGGCATCTTTCAAGAATGCTCAGTTTCCACCCATGTAACTAGAATATCTATCCTTCCAGAAACCCTATGGTTTATGAGTCCCCTGGGGGGCTGGTTGATTGATAGTTGGGTTCATAGGCCTGGCAGTGGTGGCTAGATGCCAGGTTGCGTAGTGGGGCGCAGTGTCAACTACGCACTGAGCTGCTGTAAGGCTACTGGTGGTCGGTCTGGCGTGGATATAGGTACTGATACCTATGTGGGGATCAGGAGGCTGGTGTTAAAAGGGCTTTTGATTTTGGTGGTGATCCGCTGGGTCTGCTGTGCCCAGTCTAATCCAGCCCTCCAGCAGGTCGCGAAGAGAGGCGGCATCCATCTTTTTCATTACGCGGGCGCGATGTATGTCAATGGTTTTTTTGCTGTTGTGAAGGTGGCTGGCAATCTCTTGGCTGGTCATTCCCGTTAGCAAGAGCTCCATTACGGAGCGTTCGCTGGGCGTTAAGGACGATACGCGCCTTTGGTAATCGGCAATTAGTATGTTTTTGGCGAAAAAGGCCTGGGCCGGCTCTAGGAGTTTGCTTAATTTGCTCAGTAGTTGTTCGTTGTCGAATGGCTTTTCTATCAGGTCTACTGCGCCGGCTTTAATCAGTTTGATTGCGGTGGCGATGGTTGCATGGCCGGTGAGTATTAACACGACCAGGTTGAGTCGGGCCTTGATTATTTCGTGGAGAACTTGCTCGCCGCTGAGGCCTGGCATTGCAAGGTCGAGAATCACGCAGCCGGGGCTGTGGTCATATTTTTCGATAAAATCTGCCCCGTTTGAGTAGAGCTTTACATCGTAGCCGGCGTGTACAAGCAGCCGATTTAGGGCGGCGCGTATACCGTGGTCGTCGTCGACGACATGAATAATGGCTTTTTCTTTGTGTTTGCTCACATAAAGTTCTCTGTGACTACCTGTTTTCATGACTATCGATAATTGACTAGCGTAAGCCTACTCTTTGAAGCGGGGCTTTGGGGTGCTGAGCGCAGATGGCTATTGCGGCCGTATGGTAAACCCTTTGTCCAGGGGACATGGCGATCTAATAGCCTGAGGGAACATGGAATACAACCGGAGGTTGGGGCATGACATCAGATGCTGAGCGGCAGATCATCCACTATCGCCTAGCTTTTGCCGGGCAGCCGGCGCTGGAGCTGCAGGTTCGCCTGGGCGAGGCGTGCGCCCCGGCGCAGAGCGCTCCCGAGTGGACGCGCCTAGCCTTCCAGCAATGCCCGCATTGCCCGCTCAAGGCCGAGGCGCAGCGCGACTGCCCCTTCGCCCTGGCGCTGCAGCAACCGGTGCGCCTGCTGGCCGGGCACGCCTCGTTCGAGGCGGTCGAGGTGCAGGTGCAGCACCGCGGTCGCGAGATCCGTCAGCACACCACGCTGCAGCGCGCGGCGGGCTCGCTGCTCGGCCTGCTCGGCGCCACCAGTGGTTGTCCGCATACACGTTTCCTAGAGGCTATGGCCTGGTTCCATCTGCCCTTTAGTAGCAGTGACGAGACGCTGTTTCGGGTGCTTGGCACCTACCTGCTGGGGCAGCACCTGAAAGCGCAGAAAGGCTTGTCTGCGGACTGGCAGCTGGAAGGTCTACGCGAGTCCTATCGTAATCTACGTAAGGTCAACCAGGGTATTGCCAAGCGCCTGCAGGCGGCCTGCAACGAGGACTCCAGCCTCAACGGTCTGGTTCTGCTAGATCTGCTTGCAGCCGACACCTTGTATAGCCTGGAGCAGAGTGAAGGGGAGCTTGATGGCTATTTCTCCTGGTACTTTGACGCTTTTACAAATGTCTAGATTCGATTCACAACTCACAACATCAGGACCTACGATCTGCTGCATCTGATCTAAGGGCATGGCGGGCATTGAAGTGCAAGCACTGCCGAAATCCTTGGGACCGTAGCCGGGAGATTAGAGCCATCACCCGCATGAACGAGTTGATTGCAGTGGCGGCCCAGCAACAGCCAGCAGTCAGTGCCGAAGTCAGCCAACACCTGAGTACTGTCGAACAGGTGGCCGAGCGCAATTTACAGGACGCACACGCACTGGATTGCAATGGTCAGGACCTCAGCCACCTGGTCGGCCGATTGAGCATGCTGAGTCAGCGATTCAGTGTCTCCAGCCAAGCACCGCTGATCGGTAATAGGTGGGTAATCCCGAAATTCAATCATGCATAGCGACGGTCGAAGGCTGAGCTCACTGCCAAAAGCCACCAGCGCCTAAGAATGCTTGCTCGACTCAGCAGAGCAGGGCTGCATCATGCCATGCAAAGAAAGATCAAGTAGCGATCTTGCTCGTCGCGAATCATCAGGGAAGCGTCAAAGGCGAGAGAAAGCTGCGACATGATCGTACTCCAGTTGCTCGGGCGAAATTGCCCGGAACCGGCCCCAGCACGGCGCAGCGCAGCAGTCAGGGGGCGATAGCCGGCACCGCCGCAAGCGCGCGAAGCGTGTGCGGCCCTTGACGGCGAGAACGCCGTGATAGGGTGAGAGGAAACAGCAAGACCGTCATTCCACCGATCTCATAGGCGCCACTGGCAAGCGGAGCGCGCAGGCTCTATCGACCCGGCGACAAACGGCCAGAGGCGTTATGGGCGAGCAGCAGAAATGCAGCCATGGCGTGCACCAGCCAGTGCGGGAGGCAGGAGACAAATTCTCGCTATGTGACCAATGGCCCATCCTGCAGGGTTGGCAGATAGCCGCTCCCGAAATATTCTCCGGTCGCTGGGCTAACGAAGTGCGAACAGGCAGGACGCTGGCCCCATGCACTCCGTTAGCTCAGAACCTTCCTTACTGGCCTGTTTTAACAGGCCATTTCATTGGCATTTGCCATGGCTCAGGTCAGCCCTGACAACTCGCTTCGGCGAGAGTCAGGGCCTTTCTGTGATCGATGACCTTCCTTCGTCTAGCCGCACGTTTTCGCTAGATACGCTCGGCCAGGCTGTTCGCGGCATTGAGGTGGCTCGTTGCTGATCAGCTTGGCCTGCCATGCCGGGAGCTCACCGCTTTCGACATCGAGGCGCTTGCGCGACTGATCAGCCGACTAGCCCACCAACCGTAACTCCCCGTCATAGCGCCCGACACTGTCCGTGGTTGGACCATGGCCCTGCAAATGAACTGAGCCACTTCGTAGGTAGCTCAGGTGCCTTGAGTGATGGTGGTGCTTACGTCTTGCGCAGCCGACGAGTTGCCGACACGAGATGGCTGCGCGAAGACGTATGCTCGTGGTACAGCCCGGCCAGTGCGACCTGCGGCTATCAATACTCGACGGTCACCGCCTCGGTCACCCGCGAGCAGCAACTCAGCACGTAGCCTTCCGCGATTTCCTCCTCGGTGATGCCGCCGTTGTGCTCCATGGCTGCCGTACCGCTGAGCACGCGCACCTTGCAGGTGCCGCAGATGCCCATGCCGCAGGCCTTGGGAATGGTCAGGCCGGCGCTGGCCGCGGCTTCGTAGAGCGTGGCGCCCTGGGCTGCCTGCACCGATTTGCCGGACTCGCTGAAGGTCACCCAGTGGCTGGCCTGCGGCGTCTCGCTCTGGGCCACTTCGGCCTGCTTTTCGGCCGCGGCGATGTCCTCGTCGGGTGTCGCGCCGAAGGACTCCTCGTGGTAGCGCGACATGTCGTAGCCGGCCTCGCCGAGGATGCGCCGCACCGCACGCATGTAGGGCGTCGGGCCGCAGCAGAACACCTCGCGCTCAAGGAAATCCGGGGCTATCAGCTGTAGCATCTCGCGGCTGAGAAAGCCGCGGTAGCCGCCCCAGACCTGGCCGATCTCGTTGCGTTCGCAGATCAGGTGCAGCTTGAAGTTGTCGATGCGCGTGGACATGTAGTCCAGTTCGGCGCGGTAGATGATGTCGGCCGGGGTGCGCGCGCTGTGGGCGAACACCATGTCGACTTCGCCGTTGGTGTTGAAGAACCAGCGGGCCATGGACATCACCGGGGTGATGCCGACGCCGCCGGACAGCAGCAAGACCTTGTCGGCAGGAAAGTCGATGCAGTTGAACTGGCCGACCGGGCCGTGCACGGCAAGTACGCCGCCTTCCTTGAGGTTGTCGTGCAGCCAGTTCGACACCCGGCCGCCCGGCACGCGCTTGACCGTGATGGAGAAGCTGTAGGGAATCGAAGGTGCGCTGGAAATGGTGTAGGAGCGCATCACCTGATGGCCGTCGATCTCCAGCTCCAGGGTGACGAACTGCCCCGGCTTGAAGAAGAACAGCACCGGTTCCTGCATGCTGAAACAGTAGGTGATGACATCCGCGGTCTCGCGGATGACCTTGAGGCAGCGCACCAGATGGCGGCCGTTGGCCCAGGTCTGGGTGTTGACCGGATTGAGATAGACGCTGCTGCTGATGCTGCTCATGGGCGTTCTCTGTGTCAGGGGCGCGCCCCGCTGCTGCCAGCCGGGATGCGCCAGGGCGGACTCAGGACAGTTGAATCCAGGTGGTCTTCAGTTCGCAGTACTGGTCGTGGGCGTACACAGACTTGTCGCGGCCGCCGAAGCCGGACTGCTTGTAGCCGCCGAACGGGGTACTGATATCGCCCTCGGAGAAGCAGTTGACAGACACGGTGCCGGCGCGGATCGCCGCGGCCATGCGGTGGGCGCGGTTGATGTCGCGGGTCCACAGCGAGGCGGCGAGGCCGTAGCAGGTGTCGTTGGCGATGGCGATGGCTTGTTCCTCGCTGTCGACGGTGATTACCGCCAGCACCGGGCCGAAGATCTCCTCTTGGGCCACCGAGGCGGCGTTGGAGTCGACTTCGAAGATGGTCGGGGCGACGAAGTAGCCGCCGCTCTGCTCGTGCAGGCGCGCGCCGCCGGTGATCAGCTTGCAGCCTTCGGCCTTGGCCTGGGCGATATGGCCGAGGACCTTCTCCATGTGCGCCTGCTCGATCAGCGCGCCGAGGCGTACGGCCGGGTCCAGCGGATCGCCGGTGACCCAATCCGCCAACTGGCTCTGCAGCTCCTCGAGCAGGGTATCCTTGATCGCGCGGTGCACGATCAGGCGCGAGCCGGCCGAGCAGTTCTCGCCCATGTTCCAGAAGGCCGCGCTAAGCACGTTGCTGGCGACGTTCTGCAGGTCGCCGGCGTCGTCCATGACCACCTGTGGGTTCTTGCCGCCGCACTCGAGCACCACACGCTTAAGGTTGCTCTTGGCCGCGTACTCGAGGAACAGGCGGCCGACTTCGGTGGAGCCGGTGAAGGCCGCCAGGTCGATGTCCGGGTGCAGGCCGATGGCCTTGCCGGCGGTGTGGCCGAGGCCCGGCACCACGTTGAGCACGCCGGCCGGGATGCCGGCCTGGAAGGCCAGTTCAGCCAGGCGCAGGGTGGCCAGCGAGGTCAGCTCGGCGGGCTTGAGGATCACGCTGTTGCCGGTGATCAGCGCCGGGCCGAGTTTCCAGCCGGCCATCATGCAGGGGAAGTTCCACGGCAGCACGGCGCCGACCACGCCGATAGGCTCGCGGCGGATCATGCCGATATTGCCCGGGCTGGACGGCGAAATGGCGTCGTACAGCTTGTCGCCGGCTTCGGCGTGCCAGCGGATGGTGTTGGCGGTGTCGGGGATGTCGATGGCGTAGCACTCGCCGACCGGCTTGCCGGCCTCCAGCGATTCCAGCACCGCCAGCTCCAGGCGGTTGGCGTCGATCAGGGCGGCGAACTCGAGCATGATCGCCTTGCGCTCGGCCGGCGCCAGGCGCGACCAGACGCCGGCGTCGAAGGCGGCGCGGGCGGCCTGCACGGCGGCGTCAATGTCCTCGGCGTCGCAGGCGGCCACGTCGGTCAGCACCTGGCCGGTAGCCGGGTTGAGGGTGCTGAAGGTGGTGCCGCAGCGGGCGGGGACGAAGCGACCGTCGATAAAGGCCAGGTTGCGGTATTCCAGGCGCTCGAGCTGCTGGTCGATGGCGCTGCGGGTGAGGGCGTCGCTCATGATTATTCTCCTGAAGTGGGGTAACTAACTGTTCTTAGAGTTCTACGCCTGCGGTCCACTCTTTCCAGGCGAGAGACGAGCGCACGCCGAGGCCGAGGAAGGGTTCCGGCGGGTTACGGCAGGGTTTGGGCTGTTCGAGCATTATGCGCAGCAGGTCGCTGTCCATTCCCAGGGCATACTCGGCGATCAACTTGCCGGAAATGGTGCTGCGGGTCAGGCCCAGGCCGTTGCAGCACACCGCGCTGAACACCTTGGGCGCGATCTCGCCGAACTGCGAGCCGCCATTGCGCGACAGGCACAGGGCGCCGCCCCAGGTGTATTCGAACTCGATGCCCGGTAGCATCGGGAAGCGGTTTTCGTAGGAGCGGCGATGCGCTCGCTTGACCCGCTCCAGGGTGCCGGCCGAGGCGTGTACATCCGGGTTGTAGGTGAACGAGTTGCGGATGCAGATTCGCCCGCTGGCCAGACGCCGAACCGTGGTGCCCAGCGGGTCGGCCGGGATCAATCCCCAGCTTTCCTCGCCGCCCAGGCGCGCCAGTTCCTCGGCGGTCAACTGGCGGGTCATGCTGGCGTAGGTGTAGATCGGCAGCAGGCGGCCCTTGAGACCGAGCTGGCCGAAGTTCGAGGCATAGGCGTTGTTGGCCAGGATCAGGCGCGGTGCCTGCACCCGGCCATGGGCGGTGGTCAGGGAATGCGGCTTGCCCATCTCGATACCGAGCACCGGGCTGTCTTCGAACAGCTGAACGTTCTCCGGTAGGCTGCGACCCAGTCCGCGGGTCAGTGCCGCCGGCTGCACCAGCACGCAACCTGGGGCATGCAGGCCGGCCTGGTAGAAGTCGCTGCCGGTGACCGCCTTCATTTCCTGGGCGCTGAGCAGGCGATAGGGCTCGCCGAGCGAGGACAGGCCCTTGGCGAACGCTTCCAGGGCGTGGGCGCCGCGGGCGTTGGCGGCACCGTGCAGCTTGCCCTGTTCGCGCCAGTCGCAATCGATGCCGTGGCGTTGGACGATCTCGCGGGTGTAGTCGATGGCGCCGCGGCTCAGGCGGATGATCTTGTGATCGGCCTCGTGGCTGCTGGTGTAGCTGTGCGAGGTCAGGTCATGGGGCAAATCGACCATGAACCCGGAATTGCGTCCGGCGGCGCCGAAGCCGACGCGCTTGGCGTCGATCAGCACCACCTGGGCCTGCGGCTGCAGTTCGGCCAGGCGCCGGGCGGCGGCCAGGCCGGCGAGGCCGGCGCCGAGCACCACCCAGTCGGCCTGCACGGTGCCGCGCAACGGCGTGCTCGGCGGCGGGGGAGGCAGGGTTTCGTACCAACCGCAGTGACCGTCGTCCTGGGGCAGGAAGTTACATTGCAGTTGCATGGAAGCTGCCTCCGGCCCTGTTAGCCGCGATGGGCGATTAGTTGCTCATAGGTTTGCTTGAAAACGGCCAGCTCGGCCTCGCTCGGCGGCAGCAGCGGGCGGCGGGTCGGGCCCACCGGCAGGCCGGCCAGCTCGCAGCCGGCCTTGATGTACTGGCAGAACTTGCCGCCGCCTTCGAGCAGGTTGAGCATCGGCAGCAGGCGCTGGGCCAGTTGACGGCCCTTGATCATGTCCTGCTCGACCACGCAGGCCTGGAACAGGGCGACGTGCTCGGGGGCGAGGAAGTTGGAGGCGCCGCACACCCAGCTGCGCGCGCCCCAGGCGAAGAACTCCAGCACCTGGTCGTCCATGCCGCAGCTGACCTGCAGTTGGTCGGCGTAGTCCTGGGTCAGGTGGTGCATGCGTTCGATCGAGCCGGTGCTTTCCTTGATCGCCTGGAAGTTGGGCCGGCCCTTGAGCGCGTCGATGAACTCGAAGCTCATCGGCGTGCCGGTACGCGCCGGGAAGTTGTAGAGCATGATCGGTAGGTTCAGCGCGTCGTCCACGCTCAGGGCATGGGCGAGCAGTTCGTCCTGGGTCGGCTGGCAGTAGTAGGGCGCAGCGAGCAGGATGCAGTCGAAGCCGGCGGCCTTGGCGTAGCGGCCCAGGTCGAGGCTTTCCTCGGTGCTGGTGGCGTTGATCCCGGCCATCAACGGGATGCGGCCCTTGGCCTGCTCGGCGACCGCGGCGAATACCTGCTTGCGCTCGGCATTGCTCAGGGCGTAGTACTCGCCGGTGGTGCCGCCGATGATCAGGCCGTGCACGCCGTGGCCGATCAGCGCATCGACGACCTTGGCCAACACCTCGAAATCGATCGCGCCGGCGGCGCTGAAGGGTGTTACCACGGGAGTCCAGATACCATCGAAATTCATAGGGCCACCTAGTTGCAAAGAGTTGAATGTACGGTCTAGTTCGGGAAAAAGGTTAAGGGCGATCTTCGCCGGGCAACAAGAAACATTTAGGGGCGGTAATTAATAATCAAAGGTTATTGATTGGATGAAAAATCAAGAGCGCCCGCATTTGGACCGCCCGCGCAATAGCGGCCATAAAAAAACCTGCCGTCGGCAGGTTTTTTTAAGAGCGCAGCAAGTAATTGTCATGGCTTTAGCCATGCATAACTAAAAGTGCAGGCAAACAATAACGCTGATTAATCAGAGCTGTTGCATCAGCCAGTCGCGCAGGCGGCAGCAGGCCTCGTCATCTTCCTTGTCTTCATTGAAAGTCAGGTAGTGCAGGCTCTCGCGATGCACGACCTCTTCGCTGACCGGGCGCACCAGCAGCCCCTGCTCGACCAGGTGGCCGACCAGATGGTGCCAGCCCAGCGCCACGCCCTGATGGCTGAGCACCATCTGGATCAGCATGTTGTAGTCGTTGGCGTTGAAAAAGTGCGGGCTGTCGTGGGCGCGGGTTTCGATATCGATATCGTTGAACGCCAACCACACGCCCCAGTCGACGTGCTCGGCGACCTGCGAGCGGCCATAGGGGCTGAGGTTGAGCAGCACGCTGTCACGCAGGCCCTCGAGGCTGCGCAGTTCCGGGTGCTGCTCCAGATACTGCGGCGTACAGACCGGGTAGATGACGTCATGGAACAGTGCCGTGCTGCGGTAGCCCTCATGCACCTTGGCCATCTTGGTGATGAAGATGTCCGGGCGCACGCCGGGTTCCATCGACAGGAAGTTCTGCGTGGTGATCAGGTTGAGGTCGATGTCGGGGTTGGCGCCGAAGAAGCTCGGCAGGCGATGGGCCAGCCACAGCCCGGAAAACGCCGGCGAGCAGCACAGGGTCAGCACCCGCTTGCCGGCGTTGTGGCTGCGGATGCGCTCGGCGGCCTGGGCGATGTTGACGAAGGATAACTGCACCGCATCGTAGAAGATCGAGCCGGCGGTGGTCAGCTCCACGGCGCGGCCGGCGCGGGAGAACAGCTCGGCGCCGAGATAGCCCTCCAGCTCGCGGATCTGCCGGCTGATGGCCGCCTGGGTGACGCACAGGGCTTCGGCGGCACGGGTGAAGTTCTGGTACTTGGCCGCGGCGATAAAGGCTTTGACCGCGCGCAGCGACGGCATCTTGATCAGCGTCTGATCGGGTTCGGTATGTAGGACCATAACAACAGGTATTCAATTTCCTGAATAAAAAGTCGGTTCTGCCGGCTATGGCCGCGTTCTAGACTTCTTCTTATTGGCGATAGCATTAAGCCGCTGATGCTGGCTTTTTGGAGGGTAGCCGAAAGAGCTACCGAGCAATAGCCCCGGTCAACCGGGGGTGTGCCTTTGCGGGCTTGCTGACAACGACTTTCAACAACATTGACCGGGATTGGTGTGGATATGACAGCAGACAACAAAGCAGCGGTGGCAAAGCTCATTCAGCAGCGCAAACCGCGCCATGCGCTGCCGAGCGCGCTGTACAGCGATGTCGAGGTATACCGTCAGGACCTCGAACAGCTCTGGCACAAGGAGTGGATCTTCGCCGGGCACAGCTTCGAGCTGGAGAAACCGGGGCAGTACATCACCCTGCAGATCGGCGACTATCCGGTGGTGGTGGTGCGTGGCGCCGATGGCCAGATTCGCGCTCTGCACAACGCCTGCCGCCATCGCGGTTCCAAGGTCTGCAGCGAGCACAGCGGCAAAGTCGCCAAGCTGGTCTGCCCCTACCACAAGTGGACCTTCGAGCTCGATGGCCGGCTGATCTACGCCGGCAACATGGGCGAGGACTTCGACAAGTCGCAGTACGGTCTCAAGCCGGCCCACTGCCAGGTGGTCGACAGCTACATCTATGTCTGCGTGGCCGAGCAGGCGCCGGACTTCGAGAAGTTCCGCGCCGCGGTGTCGCCCTTTATCGCCCCGCACAACCTCGACGACTGCAAGGTGGCCTTCGAGTCCAACCTGGTGGAGAAGGGCAACTGGAAGCTGGTATTCGAGAACAACCGCGAGTGCTACCACTGCGACGGCACCCACCCGGAGCTGCTCAACTCCTACGTCGAGAACCTCTCGGTGGCCGGTGTCGGCGGCGAGGAGGACCCGGAGTTGGTCGCCCACTGGGATCGCTGCGAGGCCGCCGGCCTGGCCAGCCGCCTGGTTATGGACGAGGACGGGCAGTTCCGCATGACCCGCATCCCGCTGTCGGCCGGCGCGCTCAGCTACACCATGAACGGCAAGCCGGCGGTGGCGCGGCGCCTGGACAAGAGCGGCGTAGAGAACATCGGCGCGCTGCTCTACTTCAACTACCCCTCGACCTGGAACCACTTCCTCGGCGACCACGCGCTGAGTTTCCGCGTATTGCCGCAGGGGCCGAACGAGACCCTAGTGACCACCAAGTGGCTGGTGCCCAAGGATGCCCAGGAGGGTATCGACTACGACCTGGAGACCCTGACCCGCGTGTGGTTGGCCACCAACGATCAGGACCGTCGGCTGGTCGAGGGCACTCAGGCCGGGGTCAATTCGCCGGCCTACCAGCCGGGGCCCTATTCGGCCATCGCCGAGAACGGCGTCTGCCAGTTCGACGATTGGTACTGCGCGAGCATGGCACGCAAGCTCGCCGAGGCGCAGTGACCACACCTGTTCAAAGCCCCGCGAGCTGAAGCAACGCCTGTTGCCGACGCCAGGGTGGCGATGCACCGCAGGTTTCAAAGGACAACTCCTTCCCGCATGTCCGTCATTGGGCATGCGGTTTTTTTGCGTTCCGAGGTCAGGTATTTGCCATGCACAGTGCATCGAACGACAGCTACGCCCGGGGCTTTTTGCTGGTACTGCTGGCAGCCTTCTGTTACGGCCTGCAACCGCTGTTCGCCCAGTACGCCTATGCCGGTGGCGCCAACCCGGTGGGGCTGCTGCTGGTGCGCTTTCTGATCGCCGCTTCGATTCTGCTGCTGTTTCTGCGCCTGCGCGGAATCGCTCTGCCCAACTGGAAGCTGGCCGGGCAGAACTTTCTCTTGGGCGTTGGCTATGGCCTGTCTGCGCTGGGCTACTACAGCGCCAGCCACAGCACCTCGGTGAGCCTGGCTGTAATCCTGACCTTCAGCTTCCCGGCTTTCGTCACCCTCTTGTCGATCCTCTATCTGGGTGAGCGCGCCAGACCGATGAAGCTGCTCAGCCTGGCGCTGGCGTTCGCTGGTGTGCTGCTGGCAACCGGCCTGAGTTTTCATGGCAAGGTCAGCGGCGTGCTCTGGGCGCTATTCTCGGCACTGGCCTACGGCACGGCGATAGTCTACGGAACCCATCGCATTCGTCATGAGCAGCCGCTGGCCTCGGCAACCGTCGTCCTGCTCGGCTGCGCCGCGACCTTCGCGGTAGCGGCGCTCTACTCGGGAGCGGCGCTGCCCTCCGGCGGTTCTGCCTGGTGGGCGACCCTGGGACTGGCGCTTTTCGCCACCATTCTACCTGTCTCGGCTTTTCTCGCCGGCTCGCCGCATATCGGTTCCTCCTCGGCGGCGATCCTCTCGAACCTGGAGCCAGTGGTGGCGGTGACCATCGCTGTACTGGTGATCGGCGAGCCCATGAGTAGCGGCATATTGGGCGGCGGTCTGCTGGTGCTGGTCGCCGCGGTCATCCTGGCGAGTCAGGGGCGGCGCGATGCGACCGCGCCCGTGGCTCTGCTCTGGCGCGTGAGTCGAACGACACCATCTAGTTTCCGCGGATACGGAGAAGGGCGCGCCAGTCGGTGCGCCCTTCTTTTTTGGCGAGCCTTTTCTGGAAGCAGGTGCGCACGGCGTACGAGGTGAATTTCCCAGATGGTCGTGTCGGGCGCGTCCGTGTCAGCGCCTCAACCAATAACATCAAGTTATGGTTTGAGCCGAGCAAATGTCGTTGGACGCTATAAGCGGCAATCTCTACTTTAAACCCACAAGAAGGCGGTACTTATAACCTGTGTGCCGTGTGAGGTTGTTTATTTCAGTGCCTGCCGTTCATTGAATAGTCCAGTTTCAAAAGGCGTGGTCGCCCCAGTTACAACATGAGACCGACCGATTGCCGATTGATTACAGATATAAGAAGAGGACGTTATGACCCAAGCCGACGAGATACTCTCGGTCAAGAATGTATTCAAGGTATTCGGCGCGCAGCCGGACGTGGCCATGAATATGTTGCGCAATGGTGAGTGCAAGGACGAAATTTTCCGCAAGACCGGCCAGGTGGTGGGCGTGTTCGACGCCAGCTTTTCGGTCAAGCGCGGTGAAATCTTCGTCATCATGGGCCTGTCAGGCTCGGGCAAGTCGACCATGGTGCGCTTGTTCAACCGCCTGATCGAACCCACCGCCGGCAGCATCCACCTCAATGGCCGCGAAATTACCGGGCTGTCCGACAAGGACTTACTCGAAGTGCGGCGCAAGGAAATGGGCATGGTGTTCCAGTCCTTCGCCTTGATGCCGCACATGAGCGTGCTGGAAAACGCCGCGTTCGGCCTGGAGATTTCCGGTGTGCGCGAGCAGGAACGCAAGACCCGCGCCGTCGAGGCGCTGCGCCAGGTCGGTCTGGCCGGGCACGAGAACAGCTACCCGCACCAGCTGTCCGGCGGCATGCAGCAGCGCGTCGGCCTGGCCCGGGCGCTGACCAACGACCCGAGCATCCTGCTGATGGACGAGGCGTTCTCCGCCCTGGATCCCCTGATCCGCAGCGAGATGCAGGGCGAGCTGATTCGCCTGCAGGCCGAGCAGCAGCGCACCATCATCTTCATTTCCCACGACATCGAGGAAGCGATCCGCATCGGTCATCGCATCGCCATCATGGAAGGCGGTCGGGTGGTGCAGATCGGCACGCCGCAGGAGCTGCTGTGTAACCCCGCCAACGAATACGTGGAGAACTTTTTCCACGGCTTCGACAGCTCGCGTGTGCTCAACGCCGGCGATGTGGCGCAGGTCGACCCGGCTGCGGTGTGCCGGGTCAACGGGCAGGCGCCGGGCTTTCGCGCGGACGTGTCCTTCGGCTACCTGATCGGCGAGGGCGACCGGTTGCTCGGCGTGGTCGAGCCCGATGCGCTGAGCCGCGATAGCGCCGGGTTGCAACGTCTGGAGCAGTTGCGCCTGGATCGCCACCGGCCGATCTACATCGATACGCCGTTGCACGACGTGCTCGACCTGGTGGCCTCGGTGCCGTATCCGGTGCCGGTGCTGGATCATAGCGGTGCCTTCAAGGGCACCATTTCCAAGAATCTGCTGCTGCAGACCCTGAGTCGCCACTGAGTGGTCGAGCGCAATCCTCCAGCAGAATCGAAGAGCAGGTAACCCCCATGTCCGAGTTCAGTTTCCTCGACCCCTTCCAGACCCTGACCATTCCCCTCGGGGAGTGGGTGGAAAACACCCTGAATTACCTGGTGTACAACTTCCGTGAATTCTTCCGCGCCGTGCGCTGGCCGATCGACCAGGTGCTCAACGGCTTCGAGTTCGTCTTGCAAAGCATCCCGCCCTCCATCGGCATTCTGCTGTCCTCGCTGCTCGGCTGGCAGCTGGCCGGGGCGCGCATGGGCTGGCTGTGTGCCGTCACCCTGACCCTGCTGGGGCTGATCGGCGTATGGTCCGAGGCCATGACCACCCTGGCGCTGGTGCTGACCGCAGTGTTCTTCTGTGCGCTGATCGGCGTGCCCTTGGGCATTCTCTCGGCCCGTAACGATCATCTCGAGAGAATCCTGCGGCCGATTCTCGATGCCATGCAGACCCTGCCGGCGTTCGTCTACCTGGTGCCGGTGGTGATGCTGTTCGGCATCGGCAACGTGCCCGGCGTGCTGGTCACCATAGTGTTCGCCGCACCGCCGCTGGTACGCCTGACCAACCTGGGCATCCGCCAGGTGCCGGAAGACAAGATCGAGGCGGCCCGCGCCTTCGGCTGCACCCCGTGGCAGATGCTCCGCCGCGTGCAGTTGCCGTTGGCGGCGCCGACCATCATGGCCGGCGTCAATCAGACCCTGATGCTGTCGCTGTCGATGGTGGTGATCGCCTCGATGATCTCGGTCGGCGGCCTCGGCCAGATGGTGTTGCGCGGCATCGGCCGTCTCGACATGGGCCTGGCCACGGTCGGCGGCGTCGGCCTGGTGCTGCTGGCGATCTTCCTCGACCGCCTGACCCAGGCCATGGGCGAGCGCAGCAATGCCGACCCCAGCCTGCGCTGGTATCACAGCGGTCCCATCGGCCTGCTGCTGCGTCTGTTCGGCAGTCGCCCGCAGGCGGCCAAGAGCGGCGCCTGAAGTCTTGCCACACAACCGACATCCTGAAACCTAGAAGAAAATCACAGAGGTAGATGACGATGACTTTGCACACGCGTGGATTCGCCCAGAAGCTGCTGCACTGCGCCGCAGTCGCTTCCCTGAGCCTGTTGCCGCTGTATGGCCAGGCCGCCTCGACCGAGAAGCCGGGGCAGGGGGTATCGGTAACGCCGATCTTCCCGAGCATCGCCGAAGAGCGCTTTCGCGGCGAGGTGGCCATCGCCGGACTGCGCGAGCTGGGCTACGACGTCAAGGAGCCCAAGGAAACCGAATACCCTACGATGATGGTGGCGCTGTCCTACGGCGATGCGGACTTCACCGTGCACCTGTGGGACAAGCTGCACGACAACTTCTATCAGAAGGTCGGCGGCGACAGGAGCCTGGTCAAGGCGGGCGACGTGATTCCGGGTGTGCTGCAGGGCTACCTGATAGACAAGAAGACCGCCGAAGCGCACAACATCAAATACCTCACCGACCTGAAGAAGCCGGAGATCGCCAAGCTGTTCGATACCAACGGCGACGGCAAGGCCGACCTCACCGGCTGCAACCCGGGCTGGGGCTGCGAACTGGTGATCGACCACCATATGCAGGCCTACGACCTGGAGAAGAGCGTCAGCCACAACCGCGGCTCCTACTTTGCCCTGATGGCCGACACCATCTCGCGCTACAAGGATGGCCAGCCGATTCTCTACTTCACCTGGGTGCCGCAGTGGATCGCCGGCGTGCTGGTCGAGGGCCGCGACGTGGTCTGGCTGGAGGTGCCGCATACCGACCTGCCCGACGGCAAGAACGACGTCAACACCAGCTTCGAAGGCAAGAACCTGGGCTTCGCCGTGGATGAGGTCAAGGCCGTGCTGAACAAGGACTTCGCCGAGAAGAACCCGGCGGCCCTGAAGTTCCTCTCCCTGGTGCAGATCACCACCGCCGACGAGAGCGCGCAGAACCTGAAAATGCAGAACGGCGAGAACAAACCGGCGGATATCCAGCGCCATGCCGCCGAGTGGGTCGCCGCCCACCGCGAGCAGTTCGACGCCTGGCTGGCGGCCTCCCGCGCCGCAGCCAATTGAGCCGCTGATCAGTTAACCGTGGCGTAGGGTGCGCCGTGCGCACCGAAAAATCGGTGCCAGCGCCATCAGGTGGTGCGCACGGCCTAGGCGGCCCGGCACACCCTACGAAGTCCCGGCGGCAGATACAAAGCCCATCCAACGATTCGAACCTCGTCTGTGGAGTCTGCGCATGTCGCTGTATTCGTTCGTCCGCAATTTCAACTTCAGCCAGGCGCCGCGGCCTACCCGCGAGCTGCTGCAGATCTGTCTGCTGGACATTCTCGGGGTCGCCGCCGGCGCCCGCGACAACCCCACCAGCCAGCGCCTCAGGCAGTACGCAGTCGAGCACTATCCGGCCGCCGCGCTGTCCAGCCGCCTGTTGTTCGACGGCCGCCCGGTGCACCCGTTGGGCGCGGCCTGGGCCGGCGGTTTCAGCGTCGACAGCCTGGATGCCCACGAGGGCCACTTCACCTCCAAGGGCCATGCCGGCGCGACGGTGGTGCCGGCGGTGCTGGCGCTGGTCGACGCCTGCCACCAGCAGGGCAGGGCGATCAGCGGCGAGGAACTGCTCGGCGCCCTGTGCATCGGCTACGAAACGGCGTTACGCGCCGGTGCCGCGCTGATGGCGACTGCCCCGGAGTACCACGCCTCAGGCGCGTTCTCCGGGCTCGGCGTGGTCTGCGCCGGCGCGCGGTTGTTGGGGCTGGACGAGCAAACCTTCCGCCATGCCCTGGGCATCGCCGAGTACTTCGGCCCGCGCTGCCCGATGATGCGCCTGGTCGACCATCCCTCGATGCTGCGCGACGCCCACGGCGCCGGCGCCTATGCCGGGCTCAATGCCTTGTTTCTCGCTCAGGCGGGCGTCACCGGGGCGCCGGCCGAGACCGTGGAAACCTCGGCCGTGGCCGCTCAGTGGCACGACCTCGGCCGGCGCTGGGAGATCGATGCGCAGTACTTCAAACCCTGGCCGGTGTGCCGCTGGGCACAACCGGCGCTGACGGCGATGAGCGCGCTCTTGGCCGAGCATCCGCAGATCGAGGGCGATGCCATCGAGCATATCCGGGTGGAGACCTTCCACGAGTCCATGCGCTTGCAGGGCCACACCCCGGCCAACGCCGACGAGGCGCAGTACGCCCTGGCGTTCCCCTTGGCGGCGCTGGTCGCGCGGGGCCAGGTCGGTCCGTTGGAAGTGACCGGCGCGGCGATCCAGGCCGCCGATATCCTCGCTGTCAGCCGGCGCATCGAGATCGTCGAGGCCGACGACCTGTCGGCGCGCTTCCCCAACGAGATCCTCTCGCGGGTGACGGTGACGCTCCAGGACGGTCAGTGCTTCGCCAGCCCGATCACCGCGGCCAAGGGCGACCCGGCCAGTGCCATGAGCGCGGCCGAGTTCAGCGCCAAGTTTCACCTGCTGGCCGGGGTCAGCCTGGGCCAGGCGCGGCGCGAGGCCCTCGAACGGGCCGTCGCCGAACTGCCCGCCAGTAACGATTGTTCCACGCTGTTCACCCTGTTGTTCACGCCAACCGATGGCATATCAAATCCACTGTAAGGAGATTGTCCGATGAGGTTCGCTGAGAAAGTCACCTTGATTACCGGCGCCGCAGGCGGTGTTGGCCAGGCCCTGGCCTTGCTGTTCGCCCGCGAGGGCGCACGCCTGATGCTCTCCGACCGCGAGGAGGCCGACTGTGCGCGGATCGCCGCGCAGGCCCGCGAGCTGGGAGCCGAAGTCGGCTACCTGGCCGGCGACCTGCGCGAGAAGAGCTATTGCGAGGCGCTGGTGAGCACCGCCGTGGAAACCTTCGGCGGTCTCGACATCGTGCTGAACAACGCCGGCATCATCCCCCGCGGCACCATCGAGGAGACCACCGACCAGATGTGGTTCGACGCCATGGGCGTGAACCTCAATGCGGTTTTCTATATCTGCCGCGCGGCGATACCGCATATGCAAGGGCGGCCGGGCGCGGCCGTCGTCAACACCTCCTCGGTATGGGGCGTGTACCCGGGGCCGGGGCACCTCGCCTATTGCACCAGCAAGGGCGCGGTGGCGGCCTTGAGCAAGAACCTCGGGCGCGACTGTGCGCCGCTGGGCATCCGCGTCAACGCGGTGTGCCCGCACGAGATCAACACGCCGATGATCCGCACCGGCTTCATCCGCCGCGGCCTGGACCCGGACAAGGCGGTCGAGGAACTGAACAAGAGCGTGCCCCTGGGGCGCATCGCCGAGCCGGAAGACATCGCCGACGTGATCGCCTTCCTGGCCTCGCACGAGGCCCGTTATATCGCCGGCGAAACCCTCGAAGTGACCGGCGCCAAGCCGGTATCGGGTTGAGGAGACGAGCATGCTACTGACTGGAAAGAATGCGCTGGTAACCGGCGGCGGCCGCGGCATCGGCCGTGGCATCAGCGAGAAACTGCTGGCCGCCGGCGCGCGCGTTCTGGTGGCCCAGCGCCAGGCGCTGGACGCCGAACTGACGGACAACCCGAATGTGTTCTTCGTCGAGGCGGATCTGGCCGAGTCGGGCGCCCCCGACCTGATCGCCCAGGCTGCCGCCGAACTGCTCGGCGGCATCGACGTGCTGGTGAACAACGCCGGTTTCATGTTCGAGCGACCGATCGAGGCGATGAGCGAGCAGGACTGGGACCGGATGATGGCCGTCAACCTGCGCGCACCGGCGTTCCTCGCCCGCGCACTGCTGCCCCAGATGCGCCAGCGCGGTGGCGGCAGCATCGTCAACATCGGCTCCATCGAAGGCCTGGGCGCCAACCCCGAGCATGCCGCCTACTGTGCCTCCAAGGCCGGCGTGCATGGCCTGACCCGCGCCCTGGCGGTGGACCTGGGCCGCGATGGGGTGCGCTGCAATGCCATCGCCCCGGGCTGGATCGACTCCGACCTGAGCAACGCCTATATCGAGGCTCAGCACGATCCGATTGGCGCACGCAGGGGGCTGCTGGCCATGCACCCGGTCGGCCGCACCGGCACGCCGCAGGATGTCGGCGGGGCTGTGGTGTTCCTCGCCTCCGAGGAGGCGGCGTTCATCACCGGCCAGGTACTGGTGGTCGACGGCGGCCGCACGGCCAAGCTGCCCTTGCCGTTCTGAGTCGACGGCGGCGACGGCGACGGCGCGCTGCCGTCGCCGGCCGTTCAGGGTTACCCTGGGTTGGTTTTTCCTGCTTGAGAGCTGCCTGATGAAATCGTCGTTCGAGAGCGTCCTGAAGGACAAGAACCGGGTGCACCTGGAGCGGGTGCAGTGCGGCGAGTCGAGCATGGCGGTGACCCGGGTCGCCTTCGTGTTGCTGGACCACTTCTCGATGATGGCCTTCACCGGCGCCGTGGATGCCCTGGTCACGGCCAACCTGATGAGCGCCACGCCGCTCTACGAGGTGCTGGTGGTCGGAGGCAGCCAAGACGTGGTAGTCAGCGACCTGGGTATCGCCATTTCGGTGGGTTGTCGCCTGGCCGACCTGCAGGAGCGCCAGCAACAGCTGATCGTGGTCTGCGGCGGTTTTCGCGTGCAGTTGCAAGCCGATCCGTTGCTCAGAACCAAGCTGCGTCAGGCCGATGCCGCCGGCGCCATGCTCGGCGGGCTGTGGAATGGCGCCTACTTCATCGCCGAGGCGGGGCTGCTGGACGGCTACGAGTGCGCCTTCCACCCCGATGGCCGGGCGATGATGACCGAGCTGTTTCCCAAGGTAAAAGTAACGGGGCACTCGCATGTGGTCGACCGGCGGCGGATCAGCTGCGCGGGAGCCAACAGCTCCTTAAGCATGATGCTGGAGGTGGTGCGCCGTGGCACGCGGCAGGAACTGGTGAGCGCGGTGGAGGAGGTGCTGAGTTGCGACAAGATGCGCGAGACCTTCGACGTTTCGGTGGTTTCGATCGATATCGACCCGACCTTGCCACAATCGCTGAAAACCGCGCTGGAGCTGATGCACAGCAATATCGAAGATCCGATCGGGATCGGCGAGATCGCGCAGTATGCGGGCATTTCCAGGCGCCATCTGGAGCGCCTGTTTTGCCAGCATGTGAAGGCGACGCCGCCGCGTTACTACCTGGAGTTGCGGCTGACCCACGCGCGTCAGTTGCTGCAGTACACCAATAAATCCCTGCTCGAAGTCGCCATTGCCAGCGGTTTCGTGACCTCCTCCCATTTTCAGCGTCGTTTTCGCGAGATGTTTGGCGCTGCACCTGGGCAGTTTCGTAAGCGCACCAATCCTTGAAAATGTCAGGGCTGAGGATTCATCTACAAAGTGACAACCTCTTACCTCCGGGGCGTCCGCGTTAGATTGATCCCGTTCTACGCTTGCGCTGCGCATGAACCACTGCCGACTAGGGCGACTGAGGCGGTCGTGAAAAATCAGGAAAAATCGCGGAGGCTCCACCCAGCGCAGCGGCCGGGTGGAAACCGTCTATTTTTCTTGATTTTGAGGGGGCAAGAACCCCTGCTCGTGGAGAGGTAGGGGCGTCACCATCGGCTGGTGACGGCATCCAGAATTACTCGGCGAGGCGAAATGCCGAGGCCATTCGGCCTTGCTCTTTGACGCTGATCCCGAGCTTCTTGGACGCAGGCCGCCAGAGCAGTCGAACCTTAGTGCGAAAGTCTTCGATGATCTCCAGAGCGTCTTGCTGCTTGAGTCGGAAGTAACCAGCCACCGACAGGGCCAGATCCAGGTCGAGCGCGTTGTCGAACTCGGAGACGTTGAGCTTCAGCCCATCGGCGTAGGACACTGGATTCATGTCGTAGGCGGCGGATAGCTGCCAGCCCTTGCCTGGGACAAGGATGAAACCATGGTTGCGCAAGTGGTCATCCGTATTGCTGACCAGCATGTTGAAAACGATGCGCTTCCACAGCTCCTGTAGGTCAGCTTCTGGCGTGGCGCCCTGGCGCATCAGTACCTCGGCGATTTCCAGGTAGCTGACGCCAGTTGAGTGGTCCTCGCCATCGACGTGCTCCGTCATGGTCATCGCTGAGGCGAAGTGCAGCCGCTCGCCCGTTGGGGTGCGGTCGAAGCGCTTGACCATGAAACAGTGATGGTTGCTGGCGTACTTCCCCGCAGTGGCCTCTGCCACGCGTAGACCGCAGGCGTTGGCGAGGATATTGACCACCATCTCCCAGGCGCCGACATCGTGTTCATCGTTGTTGCTGGGAAACTTGGCGATCCACAGGGCATTGTTCGGATCTACCACGCTGGCCTTTGGCCGGGCGCCACCCAGTGAGCCGCCGGGGGCTATCAGCATGCTCAACCAGTCTCGGCCGTTGCTCATGTCCTCGCCCTGCTCGAAGCGCCTGGACGCCTCCTCAAGCTCGCGCATGCTGGTCATCGGCGGTGCGGCCATATCGTGGTGGTTGTCCAGATACGGGCCATCGACATCAGTCTTGAAGCGAATGGCGCCCACACGGAAGCTGTCGTGCACGCCCAGCAGGTAGTCGGATTCGAACAGCTTCGAGCCTTCTGCGGCCACTCCCGCGCGCACATCCCGTTCATGTCGGCGTCGCATCAGTAAGCGCCCCCAGCGATCGGGCGAGGCGTCGGCGAAAAGGCCGAAGGTCGCGGCGCCCTGTGCAGGGAACTGACGGCCAGCGAAGGGCTGGAGTCTCGGGTCAAGCAGTGCCTGATGTGCCAGGCCGGCTAGTGCCGAGTCGACGAATTCGAACTCGAATCGCTCGCTGCCGCGTGTGCGCTGGCAATGCAGGGTGCCGAGCCTCTGTGGGCCAGCAAGTCCCGCCCAATCGGCGAAGACTAATATCTGGCTAGCCATCGAGTTCCTCCATCAACTGGGCCGCCAGGTCGGCGCCGGTAATGATTTTCTGATCAGCCGGTTTCGCCCTAGAAGGCGTCCTCTTTTCAGCCTTGGACGGCGAGCGCGAGGGCTTGGTGTCTGCCGGTTTCATCGAGCTTGGTTCGGTAGGGGGCGGAGTCCGTCGTTGAGGGGCGGGGCCCCTGGCGACCCGGGACCTTGCCGGCGACAGTGCCGTGTCCTGCAGGTGACGCCCCAGCTCATCGTTCAGCGCGATCTGGGCGATGTCTTTTTCCAGACCCAGCACTTGCAGCACGGCCATGTAGGCACCTAGGGTCACGCCTGCACTGCCTTGCTCTAGAGACCTGAGTGTCGGCAAAGACATCCCGGCCCGCTCGGCCATCTGTTTAGCAGTGATCTTGCGCCGCTTGCGCGCGAGCATCAGACGCTCGCCCAGTGCCTCGAGCAGCCGATCAGATGCAGGTAGGAGTGGGGCGGTTCGCTTTGCCATTGGAAAATATTTCTTCATAAACGTTGAAAAAGTGAAGTGATAATAGCATATGCGCTTCGCCTGGAGGCGAGAAATGGCAGAAAAGAAGAATTATCGATTCAATCTAGTCAAGATAATGAATGAATATTTTCATTTGTAGGTGTCTGCTGCCGACTGGAAAGACTAAAGCGGTCGTGAAAAAACAAGAAAAATCGCAGAAGCTCCCATCCAGCGCAGCGGCCAGGGCGCTGACCGCATGCACCCCGTTAGCTCAGAACCTTCCTTCCAGGTTTGTTTTCACAGGCAATTTCATTGGCATTTGCCATGGCTCGGGTCAGCCCTGACAACTCGCCTCGGCGAGAACCAGGGCCTTTCGGTGATCGATGACCTTGCATCGTCTAGCCACACATTTTCACTAGATGCGCTCGGCCAGACTGTTCGTGGCATTGAGGTGGGGCTCGTTGCTGATGAGCTTGGTCTGCCAGGCCGCGAGCTCACCGTTTTCGACATCGAGGCGCTTGAGCCACTGATCAGCCGACCAGCCCACCAACCGTAACTCCCCGTCATGTGAGCCACCATGCAAGGAGCCTACGGTTTCGTAGCGGATGCCCTTGAGTGCATGGTTCAGCAACACATAGGGAGCAGGCCTTGGGTCGTCAGCATCTCCGCCAAGGTAGGGGTGAGCGCCTGCTTGAATGACTACGCCGTTGCCGCATTCGTAGAAAGCGAAATGACTCGACGGCAGTTGACCGCGCAGCACGTCCAGGCCGCCCACCTGATCCAGGCGCACTTGGTCGAGTAAGGTCAGCCAACTGATACTCTTGATCTTGGGGTGCTTGAACGCCGGGCGATTAGCGAGCAACGCTGCGGTACCTACATCCAGGCCGGGCATGCGTTGAGCCATAAAGGCTTCGGTGGGTTCATTTTCATCGCGCCGAGTCGGTGACAGGTTGAAGGCCAGGCCGGCGTAGCCCTGCTCGGGGTTCAGTCGACGGGCGAAGCTCATGAATAGCTGCTGAAAAAACAGGGGATATTGTTCCTGGTAAAGCAGTGGAACCGAGAACTCCAGAACGCTTAGGCCGTCCCCCATCTTGGCTTGCCATCCACGCTTGCCGTAGATATCGAAGAGCCATGCGCCGGCATCATGGGCGTTTTTTCCATTGGTGTAGGAGAAGCTGAGGTGATCATCCTCATCCATCTCCTGCATCATTTCCCGCATCGGCTTCACGTCCGTGTAGGCGATAAGCGGCTTACCCTTGGGGGGCTCTTCCCGCCACAACCAAGTCAAATGCGGTTCTGCCACCTGCTTGAACTCGTCGAAGCATTGGCAAAGCGCTTCACGTACCAAGGGCGTGTGTGCCTCTCTGAAGTAGAGTGTGCCGCGCACGCAAAGCACTGCCCCAATGTAGTCCTCCGGGCCGCCTTTCATCAGCAGGTTACCGGGCATCTCCAGTAGGTGAGGCTGCTTGGCCAGTTCCTCGGCCAGGTCGAATGGTTGTGCCATGGGTGTTCCTCGAAATCAGTAAGCAGGTGCTGGCAGCGGCGGGCGTGGCGAGCGGCCACGGGTCAGGATATACATCAGAGCGCTTGCCGCCGCAGCGGCCCAGCCCAGTTGTTCGACAGGTACCTCGGACTGCTGGTTTTCCTGGCTGCAGTCGCACTCGGTTGATTTCATTTCCACCACTTTTCGCTCATCCCCAGCGATAGCTGCATATGCTTCAGTTTGCTCGCGATTCTTCTGATCCGGTGGGAACTTCATCTCCACCACCTGCTTGATATTGTCCTGCGTCGGCGGCTTGTTGGGATCCTTGACGATCACCACGTCGGGTCGGCGAATCATCCCCTTGCCCGGTTTGAAGGGCGGATGCTCCGGGTCATCATTCCAGTACTTGCTGATCCACCCCGGTATCCAGCCGTGAGTGCTGCTGCCTGTCTGGCTGTCGAGAATGGGCTGCGGCGGGTTCTTGGTCATGTCGTAGCTGACTTCGGGCCGATAAGGACTATGCCCTTGAAGGGCCTCATTCAGCTCGCCAAGTCGTTGGGCAACACAGGACTGTTTGAGGTTTTTGCCATCCTGGCTGATGTTAGGTGTGCTGCTGCAGTAGCAGATTGCTGAACACAACACCTTCTTGTCCTGCGGATCGAGTTTAGGCTCCAGCACACCTACTGGATTGACCTTGCCAGTCGGGCTCATACCAACCTTGGGAGAGGCTTGGCTGATCGCTCATTGCCGATCCCCCTGAACCAGATCGATATGCAGGGTTTCAGAGGCGTCGTGATTGACCCAAGAGGTCATGCCTTCTGCATCTGTCGTGTCGATGGCACTCCACCCGCCGCTCGACCAGACTTTCACCCTACGACCGGCAACAGGTTTGCCGGTCTCCTGGTCGATCAATTGGAAGCGTCCGGAGAAGGGGGCAGTGGAGTTGCTCAGGGGAGCAGGAGGCGTGAAGGCCGCCACGACCGAGGCATCGCCGATCAGCACAGTTCCTGAGCCACCGACGATCACATTGCCGTGCGCACCGACACTCCTCAGTGTGGCCGCCGGCAAGCCGTTGATGAACACGGTGGAGGCCACCGCTGAAGCGATTGGGCTTCCACAGGCAGAAACGTCAGTCTGCCTGGCTGCTGGCAACCCGTCGAACAGAACGTTGGGCGAGCCGGCAACGATGGGATTGGTGCCATGGCCTGGCAGCGGGCAGGCCGTAGGGTCGGTAACGCGAGCTGCTGGTTTTCCACTCATTCTGCAGATCCTTGCATGAGCGCGATGTCGCTTCGAAGAAGATGGCCAGAGGGGGTGGCCGGGCCCATCGAGAAGCTCGGACACGATCCGCACCAGCCGGATTTCGCACGCGACCTTAGCAGGATGAAGTTGCGCAAAATTTTGCGCGAATGGTCCCTAAGCCCCGGGATGTGTGGGCTTGCTGCGACTGTAAGAAAATATTGCGTGCGCCAGCCGAAGTGAGCGACGGACGATCATGCTGTCGCTCCCCATGTGATCCAGCAGCGCTGGGCTGGGAAAGCTGGTCGAGACTCGAGTATCAAGAGATGGAAAGGGCGGATGTGAATCGCCAAGGCCTAAAGCGCTGCTGATGAAGGTTTGGTCTGTGGAGGTGTGGATTCGTAGTGATCGGCGAGAGGTCTGCCGCGGCAAGACAATGTTGCCGCTTAGGTTGGTCGTTTCGGTGCAGCTGGCGCCGATGATTACGCTGCGTTGACTTGCCCACGTCGCCCTGTGCATCGTTGGCTTGTGGGGCTGGTTTGAACAAAACCCTCCCAGGCATCTGGGATCATTCGATAGGAGCAGGGATGGGAGCTTTCACTCCGGCTGGAGAAACGCGTGTAGCTGTTCTGGTGGATTGCGACAACGTATCGCCCGAGATTCTGGAACACGCATTGCGCGTTGTGGCCCAGTTCGCACGTGTCGTCCTGAGAAGGGGGTATGGCAATCACGGCACCTTGGCCAACAAGCGGCAGGAGGCTCTGGTTCGACTGGCCTTCACGCCATGCCTGCAGTACCAGTATGCAGCCGGCAAGAATACCTCCGATATCGCCTTGGCCCTGGATGCAATGGAGGCGCTCTTCGATCACCGTGCAGATACGTTCTGCCTGGTAACCAGCGACTCTGATTTCGCCTACCTGTGCCGCAAGCTCAGAGAGCGCGGCGCTACCGTCTGCATCGTCGGTGAACCCAAGACTCCCGACGCACTGCGCAACGCCAGCGACCAGTTCTTTGAGTGGCGCCGCGAGGAGCACTTCCTGGAGCCTGTTGGGGAGCAGGCTGACAAGCCCGCAGCCAAGGCTGAATCAAGCGCCAAGCAGGAAGCCGCCAAGCCTGAACTCAGCAAGCCAGTCTCCAAACGGCGACCGAGGTTCGTGGTGGATGCTGTATCTCTGCTTGCAGGCGGAACCAGTGAAGGCAAGGTCACCCTGAGCGCCCTTGGGCAGTACCTCAAGCGTACCGATCCGGCGTTCTCGCCAAACGCCTACGGCCATTCTGGTCTACTCGACATGATCAGAACCTACGACCTGCTGCACCTGATCCAAGAGAACGGCGGACACTGGACTGTGGGGCTGGCAGCCAAGGAAGAGGAACCGGCTGAACACGCTGCGCACGCCTGAAAGGGCGCAGCAAAAAGGGGGCTGAGCCCCCATGGTTCATAGCAACCCAAGCTCAGCGAAAGATACGGTGCGTTGGCCTGCCACGATGACGTGATCCAGCGAGCGGGCATCCACCAGCGCCAAGGCCTCCTTCAAGCGTTGTGTGAGCACCTTGTCAGCCTGGCTCGGCTCTGGATTTCCGCTTGGATGGTTGTGCGCGAAGATCACTGCAGCTGCATTCAGGCGAAGCGCTTCCTTGACCACCTCGCGCGGGTACACAGACGCACTGTCGATGGTGCCGCGGAAGATCTCGACGTACTGGATCAGGCAATGTTTGGCATTCAGAAACAGCGCTGCGAAAACCCCGTGCTCAAAGCCACCCAGCTTCGCGATCAGGTACTCCTTGACCAGCTCCGAAGATGTGAAGGCTGCGCCTCGCTGAACCTTCTGATCGATCACCTTGCGAGCAGCGTTCAGGATTTGTTCTGCAGTGGCAGGCAAATAGTGACCTTGCTCGTCGCGAATCATCAGGGAAGCGTCAAAGGCGAGAGAAAGCTGCGACATGATCATGCTCCAGTTGCTCGGGCGGAATTGCCCGGAACCGGCCCAGCACGGCGTAGCGCAGCAGTCAGGGGGCGATAGCCGGCCCAGCCGAAAGCGCGCGAAGCGCGTGCAGCCCTTGACGGCGAGAACGCCGTGATAGGGTGAGAGGAAACAGCAAGACCGCCATTCCACCGGTCTCACAGGCGCCGCCAGCAAGCGCAGCGCGCAGGCTCTATCGACCCAGCGACAGACGCAAAGAGGTGTTGTGGGCTAGCAGCAGTACTGCAGCTATGGCCTGCAACAGCAAGGAGAAAGGAGCAACGCCGGTCCTCACTATGTGACCAGTACCCCATCAACAGGATTGGCAGACGGCCGCTACCGAAATATTCTTCGGTCTCTGGGCTAACGAAGTGCGAACAGGCAGGACGCTGACCCCATGCACTCGGTTAGCTCAGAACCTTCCTTTCAGGTCTGTTTTAACAGACCACTTCATTGGCATTTTCCATGGCTCAGGTCAGCCCTGACACCTCGCTTCGGCGAGCGTCAGGGTCTTTCTGTGGCCGAAGTAGTCACCAGTGGTACAGCTTTTGGCGTGCTCATCGCCGCCTTGGTGCGAGCACATACGCTGATGGATACGACTCAGGAAACCCACCTCGAAAGCTCGTCTCTCAATGGCGCATGGCAGCAGATCGCGCTCGGCGATCATCACTGCCCAGAGCCATCCACTGCGGGCGTTGTCGAGCCAGGTCTGGGCCAGCTTCACGCCCTGGTCGAACGCCTCTCTGCAATCGGCAGCCCAGGCTATTTCGATGCCTGGATGGCCGTCATTAGGTGGAAGGCACGTCATGACGCCATTGCTCATCTGGCACCTCCCCGCACTTCGGAGAGGGCGCGGCGATAGAGCACGACCATCTCATCGAGCAGAGCCAGCGCTGAATAAGCAGCGATGCGCACGCGCAGATCCGCGGGATGCAAGCCTTCAGGTTCAGCCAGTTGATCGAGCAGATTGCCGAGCATGACGCCGCGCAGTTCAGCGGCAGCTTCAGAGGGTAGGGGAGAGCGTTCGGATTCATGCAGCGGGCTTCGCTGCAACGGAAAAGGTACAACGCAGGATTCGAACTCAGCCATGGCGCACCTCCGGAGCAGAGGTGGACAGCAAGACCTGAAGCCCAAGGCGGAGCTCTCGGGTAAAAAAGGGGTAGCGCATTTTCCTTATGCTCCTCGGTTTGATTAAGGAGCTGCCACCCACTGTTCTGACGCAGTATGGTGGCAGACCGTACGGGGGTCAGAAACCGGTAACCGAGGGAACCGGCCAGGCAAAAGCCTGCCCCGCACGGCCTGCCATAGAAAGCGATAGCAAACACTGGAGCATTTGCCGCTTCGCTATGACGCAACCGCGCCCTCGATTGATCGGGTTCTGACGCCCGGCCGTGGGACTTACCACGACGGGCGCACTCTAGCCCGAGGGTTTCAGGATGGCAACCTACTGTGGCGTAGTTGGTTGGGTGGTGGGCCAGTCGATCTCGCACTTGATGGGGTAGAAGGGCAGGGTCGTACTCCTGCTATGGTTATTGGCCCTTCCTAAACAGCCGTGTATCGGACTCTGTGCGCTAGCGTACGGAGTGCCCGGCCATTGGGCGTATGCTGGAGCCCTTGCGCTGTGTTTTGCACCCAGAGAGCCCGATCATGCACGAATCGCATCAGCCGCAGCAGAACCATCTGTTGGCGGCCCTGTCAGCCGAGGTGCGCCAGCGCCTGTTCGCGCATCTAGAGCTTGTACCTTTGCCGCTTGGCAAGGTGCTCTATGAATCTGGCGATACCATGCGCCATGTCTACTTCCCCACCGATTCGATCATTTCGCTGATCTATGTGATGGAGAGTGGCGCTTCTGCGGAAATTTCCGTGGTCGGCAACGAGGGGCTGGTCGGCATCGCCCTGTTCATGGGCGGTGAGAGCACGCCGAGCCGGGCGGTAGTACAGAGCGGCGGGCATGCCTTCCGGCTCAAGGGGCCGCTACTCAAGATCGAGTTCGAACGCCACGGCGAACTGCTGGTGCTGATGCTGCGTTATACCCAGGCGCTGATCACCCAGATGGCGCAGACCGCGGTGTGCAACCGTCACCATTCCATTGACCAGCAGCTGTGTCGCTGGTTGCTGTTGTCACTCGACCGGTTGCCGAGCAACCAACTGACCATGACCCAGGAGCTGATCGCCAACATGCTTGGCGTGCGCCGCGAAGGCGTGACCGAGGCGGCTGGAAAATTGCAGCGCCAGGGCGTGATCGAGTACAGCCGCGGGCATATCACCGTGCTCGACCGGCACAAGCTGGAACAGCTCAGTTGCGAGTGCTACGCGGTGGTGAAGAAGGAGACTGACCGTCTGCTGCCATACGTGCCGCAGCGTCAGGTCAACTGAGGCGTTGCGTGCCGTAGCGAACAGAGCGCCACCACCGGCTTGCCCCAGACTGGCGACGCGGGATGGTCAGGCACCTGCTCCGCACCCCTCCGATTCGTACGTGCCGCAGGGACTCGCCCATGTCAGGGGTCATCCAGAATCTGCTCCTCGCCGGCTTGCCGGTCAAAGAGCGCAATGCCGTGCTGCAGCACTGCGAGCTGGTGCAGCTGCAATTCGGCAGCCTCCTGTGCGAGGCCAACGAGCCGATGCACTACCTGTACTTTCCGCTCACCGCCTTTATCTCGCAGGTGAATATCCTGAGTGGCCATCATCCGCTGGAATTGGGTTTGATCGGCTACGAAGGCATGCTCGGTGTCACCCTTGTACTGGGGGTAGAGACGGCGCCCAGCCGGGCGGTGGTGCAGGGTGCAGGCAGCGCCTTGCGCATCACCATCGAAGCGCTGCACGAAGAGCTGCTGGCCAGCCCGCGGCTGCAGCGTCGACTCAAGCGCTATCTCTACGTGTTGCTGGTGCAGCTGTCGCAGAACGCCGCCTGCGGCCAGTTCCATGCATTGGAGCCGCGCCTGGCACGCTGGCTGTTGATGACACACGACCGTGCCCATGCCGACCATTTCCACCTGACTCATCAATACCTGGCCAACATGCTCGGGGTGCGCCGCAGCGGGGTGACCATTGCCGCTGGCGCGCTGCAGTTACGTGGGCTGATCCACTACAGCCGTGGCGAAATCAGCATTCTTGATCGGCCGCGGCTGGAGGCGGCGGCCTGCGAGTGCTACGCCGAGATGCTCGACGACTACAGCCGGCAGTTCAGCCTGCCGCTGCGCCGCTTGGCCTGAGTCAGGTACTGTCTGCGCGGCTTACCGGTTGCCATCCGCGTGCACCTCGATACTGTCGTGGAAGAACCGATAGCGGTTGCGGCCGGTCTGCTTGGCCTGATACATGGCACTGTCGGCATGGCGCAGCAATGCCTCGGCACTGCTGCCGTCGGCCGGGAACAGACTGATGCCAATGCTGCAGGTGATCTGTACCTCAATCTGCTCGATACAGTGCTGCGCCGCCAGGGCGTCGAGAATTTTCCGTGCGCTGATGGCGGCATCCCGTTCGTCCTGGATTTCGCTCAGCAACACGATGAATTCATCGCCGCCGGTCCGGCTGACAGTGTCCGAGCTGCGCACGCAGGCCAGCAGGCGTCGGGCGACGGATTGCAGCAACTGGTCGCCGACAGTGTGTCCGCGTGAATCGTTGATCTGCTTGAAGTCGTCGAGGTCGAGAAACATCAGCGCTAGCGAACTGGCATGTCGCTTCGCCAGGTGGATCGCCTGGGCAATGCGGTCGTCGAGCAACAGACGATTGGGCAGGTGGGTAAGGATGTCGTGCTGGGCCAGGTGCGTCATCTTGTCGGCCGTCGCCTGCGCTGCACTGACGTCATGAAAGACGACCACCGCCCCGCTGATTTGCCCATCGCCATTGTGGATCGGCGCCGAGGAGTCCTCGAATGCTCGCGGTGCACGAGGGTCCTTGTCACGGGACGTTGGACGATTCTCTCGCAGGATCTGCGGCACCGTGGCAGTGCAGCGGCTGGCGTCGCCATCGGGCGGCGGCATCACTTCTGCGATGGAGTGGCCGCGCGCTTGTTCCAGCGTCCAGCCGCTGATGCGTTGGGCGGCGCGGTTGAGGTAATCGACCCGGCCTAGCAGGTCCGTCGTGATCACCGCAGCGCCGATCGAATCAAGAATGACCTGGGCGTGTGCGTGCTCATGGGCAAGCCGGTCTGCCGGGATCAGGGCGCAGAACGCCTGCGTGGTCCGAGAATCTCGGCCATCGCCGAGGGCTCGATAGAGCATCAGTGGTACGGCCGCGGCGATGCGTGACAACAGCTCGAAGTTGGTCAGGGCGTTACCGCGATACAGGCTCTGCTCAAACAGAGCGATATCCAGGCCGCCGGCCTGCGCGCGCGTGACCGCATCGTCCAGCCGATCCAGGCATTCGACGACGAAACAGCCGTCGCCGGCCAGGTTCAGTACGGTCTGGAGCTCGCATCCGGCTGCGGCATCCGCCGTGACCAGGAGAATTCGATAGGTCATGGCGTTTCCCCTTGCTGGTTCCCGGGAGCCATTCTGCCGGCCGCTTCAGCGCGCCGAGGTGAGATTGTTGCTGATGATGATCTCGACCCGACGGTTCAGTTGCCGTCCCGCGGCCGAGTCGTTGCCGGCCACCGGCGAGCCTTCGCCCATGCCTGAGGCGAGCAGGCGGCTGGCGGCGATGCCCTGGCTTTGCAGGTGGGACTTCACGCTGTCGGCACGACGCTGCGACAGACCGAAGTTGGCACTCTCGCTGCCGACGTTGTCGGTGTGGCCTTCAATTGTCACCGTACGTTCTGGATGACGATTGAGAAAGTCGGTGAGTGTGGCCAGGTTATGGTTGGCGTTGCCATTGAGCTCCGCTCGGCCGCTGGCGAACAACAGATCACCCAGGGTCACCAGCAGGCCGCGTTCGGTTTCCTCGGCGTTGAGGCCGTCGATCTGCCGTTGCAGATCGACGTTGCGTTGCTGCGCTTGATCGGCTTCGCGGGTGCGTGAGTCGAGGCGGGCACTTTCGCGTTGTTCGCCCAGTTGCCTACGTTGGTCCTCATAGAAACGCTCCAGGGCGCGAGCACGGGCGATCTCCACCTTGCGATCAGCCATCACCACCAGGTGTTGGCCCAGGACTTCATCGGTTCGCGGCTTTTCGGCAGCCAGTACGGCGATCTCTGCAGCCTCCAGGGAGACCGGTACACGGCTGGCCAACTGCGGGTCGTTTTGCAACTGGGTTAACCGGTTGCGGGCATCGGCTGCGCCCGGCGGTGTCACTGACGTGGCTGCACAGCCAACGAGGGAGAAGGCGGCAACCAATAGATAGACTTGCGTGTAGTGCACGTTCATGGTCTCACTCCCGTGTTGCGTTGCATTTCCTGCTTCAGGCTCTCGGTGCCATCACGCATTTCCTGATTGACGATGAGCGCCTTGGTCATTTGCGAACGAGCCATGGCCAGTTCGGCTTCAGCCCGCGATTGTTCGGCCATGCGCGTGGCCAGCGGCATGTCCTCGTTCTGCACCGCCACTTCTGCGGCTGCCAGTTTCTCCCGGGCCATGCCTAGTTCGAAGGCTGCATGCTCGCCGGCACGGGCCTGTTCGGCACTCTGGATAGCAAATTGCGCGGCCTGCAGTTCCTGGATAGGCGGCACAGGTTGCGATGCGCAGGCCGCGAGTAGCAGGGCGGTTCCGGCAAGGCCCAGTAGCGCTCCGACGCGGGTGGTTTTCTTGGTCTTGTTCATCTAGCTGTCCTCGGGCCGGCGGAGCCTGGGCGTCCGCCTGCACAGTGATAAATCGACGGCGGCTCAGCGGTGTTTGGCGTCCAGCGTATGGCGCCCGCCAGGTTCCCCGGCTAATGACCCCGGCGACTGCTGCGGGGGCATGCTCTTGTCCGTGTCGTCCCGGCGCTTGGGTTGAAAACCGGGCTCTGAGAACGAGCCCGGCTCCGCCGGGCGGCGGCGCTCGGTCACCTGTGGTGGTTGATAGGTAGGGTCGGGTTGCGTGGGGTTATGCATCGTGCACCTCTGCTGTGGAGCGGGGCCGGCGGGAGTGCCTGACCCTGATGCAGCAGATTGCCTGGTGTACGAATCGGCGTCGGTACGTTGCCGCGCATAGAGGGAAGCTGCGGCGGCCCCGGAAATGGCGTTCGCTGGCGCACAGACGCACTTGCGACGGCGGCGCAGGCTGCTCTTTCACTCAGCCTCAGTTCATTTGGAGTCAATCATGCATAGTTCAGACAATCGCCCAGAGTCGGGAAGCAATGGTTTCGGTGGTGCGGCGCAACCCGCCTTGGTTCTCCCCGAGGGCACCACACGCACCGGCCTGAGCAAGGAATTTCACAATCTGTTGGCCGACCTCGAAGACCTTATCAAGGAAACCACCTCGCTCGGTGCCGACGATCTGGCACATGCCAAGGATCGGCTGGTTGCCCGCCTGGCCAGCACTCGTCAGGGAATCGAGACGCTTGGGCTTAGCTTGGCCAAACAGGCCAATCATCAGGCAGTGATGGCCAATGATTACGTGCATGCGCAGCCTTGGAAGGCCATCGGGGTCGGCGCGGCGGCGGCCTTTCTGCTCGGCTGTGTGCTGGCTCGTAGCCGATAAGCATGGATCGAACGGCAATGTATATGCCCAAGCCTTCCCCCGTCAGCCCCGCAGCGCCAGGCGCACTGCGGGGCTTGCTGCGCCTTCTGCGCCTGTGGCGTGTCGCCGGCCCGCAATTGCTCGAACAGGTCGAGCTGCACGGGCAGTTGGCTAGTCTGGAGTGGGCAGAGGAGAAGCGTCGCCTACTGCGGCTTGTGCTGTTCGCCGGACTGGCTTTTGCCTGCCTGTTAAGCCTGTTGCTGGTACTCAGTGCGCTGTTGCTTGCGCTGAGCTGGGCAACGCCGTACCAGTGGTCTGGCGTTCTGGCGGTGGTAGGCTTGCATGGTCTGGGACTGTTACTGGCCTGCTGGCGCCTGAAGGTGCTCGTTGGCCGTGGCGCCCAGTCCTTCGCGGCGACGCGTGAGGAACTGACGGCTGGGTTCGTCGCGCTGCGGCGGACGATATGAAGGTATCCCCCGAGCAACAACGCCAGGCGTTGCGCTTGCAGCTAGCGGCGCAGCGTCAGCGTCTGCAGCAGCTGTTGGGCGCTGACTCGAAGGGCAGCTATCCCCGCAGCCTGACCCTGCGCCTGCTCAGGGCTATGCCCGCCCAGCGCGTGCAGCTGGTTTCTGCGCTGGCCATGTTGCTGGGGCCGCGTGCCTTGCGCAGTTTCAGTCTACTGCTGATTCTCGGTCGCTTCGTGCGTCTGCTCGCTTCTGGTGCGCCACGGCAGAGGCCGGCAAGTGCTCGGCCAAAGCGCCTGAGGTAATGTGTCTGGGAAGTACGCTGGCGTACATACAACTGCGTTGCACTGGCACAGCATGAAGTTGACCAGAAACAGAACGGCCAGCGCCGCAGCAGGTTTCGCCATGCACGGAATGATCGAATCACCCCTCGTCAGGCATATCAATGTGCAGTGCCAGTCACTCGCGCTCTACCTGCACAAACCCAGTGGCATGCGCTATGCCGCCAGTCTCGAGTCGGCCTGGAGCTATGAGCTCAATCCGCTGTACGGCCAAGCGCGCCACGCCACGCTCGATGATCTGGCCGATACGGAGGTCTGGCAGCGCCTGATTTGAGCACACTGGACGCCTGATCTCTGGCACCGTTTGCGGCTACAGCCGAGCCAGCCAGTGTTTTAGTTCCTTTGAGACGGCATCCGGCTGCTCCAGCGGAGCCAGATGGCCACAGGTCTCGATAATAGCCAGATGCGCGGCGGTGATGGCGTCGGCCATTTCCCGGTGGACTTCCGGTGGTGTAATGGCATCGGCGCTGCCGCACAGCACCAGGGTTGGACAGGCGATCCGGTAAAGGTCCGGACGGCTATCGACACGGCCGATCATGGCCCGCTGCTGGTTGATACAGACTTGCGCACCTTGACTGTTGGCCATGGCACGGATCACCTCCAGCAAGCCCGGATCATCCAGATGTGCCGGGTGCACCAGTTTTGGTAGCAGCCCTTCGATAACGGCAGGAAAGTCCATTGCCGCGAGGCGTATCGACTGCATTCGGGCTTCGCTATTTTCGTCCGTGTCAGGCCTGGCGCTGGTATCCAGCAAGGCCAGGGCCAGCACGCGCTGCGGTGCCTGGCGGAGAATTTCCAGGGCGACATAGCCGCCCAGGGAAAAACCGGCCAGGGCGAACTCATCGGCCGGTGCCTGGGCGAGCACCGCGCTGGCCATGGCGGCAATGGAGTCTTCATCGCTGATGTCGGCGACCGAAACGTGCGCGGTGGCGGCGAGAGCTGCGGCCTGATATTGCCAGAGGCGTGCATCGCAGAGTAATCCCGGAAGCAGCAGCAGGTGTGGTCTGGTCATGGTGAGCCTCGCAATTTTATAGGCAGATGGGGGCAAAATCCGGACAGGCTGGGCACAGCTCCTGCACAGGTTGCGCCATGCTCCGCGTGGCTACCGTGCGTTAGCACACCCAGGGGCGGCGGTACTGAGCTGTGGGGGTACGCGAACGCACAGACGCCGCGCCGCCGTGGCAATAGCCTGAAGTCGTACGCGCTTTGTGCGTGGAGCCAATCGGGAGTAGAGCGATGGACACCTATCGTCATAATGTATCCGCCAGTTTTGCCCAGCGTGCAGCGGCTGATCGCGTCCTGTCCAAGCTGCTCAAACGCGGCTTATCACGTGAGCAGTTGCAGATACTGGATGCTAGTGAGCACACGCCGCTGGGCCTGGCGGCTCGGCTCAAAAGCCGCTCGGCGCGCAATGCGATGCTGACCTATGGCGCCATCGGCGCTGTGGTCGGCGGGGTATTGGGCGCACTGGCCCAAGCCGCTCTGGTCATCTCGGACATGGGCTTGCTGACTGCCAGCCCATCGCTTGCGCCGATCATGCTGATGGGCTGGGGTGCTTTTCTTGGGGCCTTGCTAGGTGCCCTGGTCGGCCTCGCTGCGGTTGTCCCGTGGCGTCCGAGCCTGACTCCAGAGGAGATAGCCGCCGGCGGTAGCGTGTTGTTGGCCAATACCCGCAGTGCCGAGCAAACCAGCATGGTCCGTGAAGTGCTGACGGCTTCCAGTGGTACTTGCAAGGATGTGGATATGGTCCAGAGCGGGCGTGACGGCTGGTTAAGCTAAGTTGCGGGTCATGTCCGGCATCAGCGTCCTTCGGTCTGCCTGAGGCATGGCAGCCAGCGCGGCGTAATTTGCAGTAGATATGGCCGGTCAGCCTGTTGGGGCTGACCTGGCATATCGTCCTCGTCTCAGAAGGTCAGCGCCTTCGATTGCACGCTTCTCACCCCGCGCACGTTTTCCGTAAGTTTCACCGCCAAGGCGCGTTCGGCGCCATCGTCAACCTTGCCGCTGAGGGTGACGACACCGTTCTCGGTGCTGACATCGATCCCCGTACCGCCGACATTGCGCGAATAGAGCAGAGTGGATTTCACCTTGGTGGTGATCCAGCTGTCGGCGATGTCGTCGCCGGCTTCGCTGGCGGCCTGCTTGCTGCTGTCGACCATACCCGGTTTGTCAGCCTTGACCTTTAGCTGATTGTCGACGGCAGTCACGCCGTTGGTGCTCATTGCCAGGCTGGCCGCATGCTCGAGGGCTTCACTGCTGCCCACAGTACCGCTGAGGGTGACCTTGCCGTCGCGGGTGACTACCTTGGTATCCATGCCCTCGGCATGTCGGCTCCACAGCAACTTGGACTTGATCGCCGCCGTGGTGCTGGCATCGTCGATGGTATCGCCGAAGCTGCGTTCGCCGCTGGATTTGCTCGGGGTGAACTTAGCATCGACGACGATGTTGTTGGTCACCGAATCGATGCCGCTGACGCCGAGCGCGATCTCATTGGCCAGTTCCTTGTTGGCTTCTTCGGTCACTCGGCCGGTCAGCGTCGCCTTGCCATTGTCCACCGAAACCTTGAGGTCGCTGGCGCGCAGATAGGGGCTGATGGAGTAGGCGGTCCAGATCTGGCTTTCCTGGCGTGCCTCGGTGATGTCCTGGGACATGTTTTCCGCTAGCGCACCACCGCTCGCTGTGGCGATGGCCAGAGCGAGCGATGAAGCCAGCAGAAGGGTGCGCGGTTGCGTGTGCATGATAAGAGTCCTTTGCGAGAAAGCCGGCGGCGAGGCGCGTGCAGCTGGCGCCTGGCCGATGGTCGGTGGGAGGGCGTTGCACCGGTATCGGCTATAGCCGATACCGGATGATGCAGCTTGGCAGCCCATGGGCTGGCAGTCGGTGCGTTGGCGCACCGTGGGCAGGCCCAGGTTCATATCCGGCCAAGTAGCACCAGAATGAGGAGGATGACGACGATCAGGCCCAGGGCGCCGCTGGGCATGTAGCCCCAACTGCGGCTGTGAGGCCAGGTGGGAATAGCGCCGACCAGTAGCAGGATCAGCACGATCAGCAGAATGGTGCCCAGGCTCATGGCAGGCTCCTTGCGGTATTGATGATGGGGTGGGTTTAGCAGGCGCGCAGTGGTGGGTCCGTGCTCTACATGACATCAGCATGGCGTAGACAGGGCTGCCGATCTGTACGGCTGCGCACGTAAGCTGGCGATAGCGCTGCAAGCTGTTGCGGCGGGCAGGAGAGGGGAGCTTGGCGCTGAACGCCAGGAAGCCAAACGCTCCGCAGAGGGCGGAGCGATGGAGTGCGCGGTCAGATCAGCTTTTGCATTTCTGCAGGAAGCTCTTGACCTGTTTGTCTGCCTCGTCACGCGTGAGGGCGTAACGCTCTTTGATCAGACCAGCCAGTTTCTGTTCCTGGCCTTCGGTTTTCAGCAACTCGTCCTCGGTCAGTTTGCCCCAAGCGATCTTCGCGGCGCCGACCTGTTGCTGCCATTTGCCTTTGAGGGCATCCGTACTTGGCAGGCTCATGACTTTTTCGGCTCCCGGTTCTGCGCGTTGCGCTTGTCCTGAGTGGCCTGCGGCTTGCCTTGGTTGGCCGCTTCCTTGGGTTGTTGAGGCGACTTGGCGGGCCCCTCGAAGCTGTCCTTGCTGATGACAGGATCGCGATCCGCCTTGTAGAACGGCTGGGCGGTGCTGGCGGTTGACGGTTTCTGGGTTTGGCCTTCGGCTTTACCCGAATGCTTGGCCGGTTGTTGATAGGTGGGCTTGTGCATGGTGACCTCTGCTAAAACCGGCAACTGCAAAGGTGCGAGGTGCCGGGAAGAGGACTGTGACAGGCTGGTACGGGCCAGTCGGTGCGTTGTCGCGCTTAGGTTGCAAGTCAGTGCTCAGTCAGCGTCATCAGAATATCGGCGTACCAGGTGCAGTTAAGGCCTAACGCCTCGTCCAGTAACAGGTCACGGCTGCCCAGGTCGACCCGGGACGAGTGAATACCCAGCAGGCGCCACGGCAGGGATTGCTGCCCTGTGGCGGGATTGCTGGTCCGCATCACCACCGGTGAGCCACTGGTACCGCGGTGAGTGCGAGCGTCGGTGAGAAAATAACCGAGACCCTGAAAGCGAAGGCCGAAAGAGGACGCGAGAATTGCGTGGCGTACCACTGGCATGTGGTGAAGGCTGTCATGGAAGCCGAGCGGGAAACCAACCACCAGCAACTGGGCGCCGATCTCGATATGTTCCTGAGGCTGCACTAAATGTTCCGGTCTGAAGGCGTGGTAGGCGATGGCAGTGGGTAGTGCCGGGCGTTCGATTTCGATCGCGGCCACATCGATTTCGCCGGCACTATCCAGGCCTTGGCGCCATAGGCTGCCGCCGTTGCGGTAAAGAGGGATGGAAAAGCCTGTGGAGCTGGCCATATTGGTCGAATCGGTGTGGACTTCTATCTCCAGGCTGTCCGGGTGATGACCCGTGGGCTCATCGATCAATACGTGGCGGCTGGTGACCAGGAACAGGCGCTCATCGCGAGCGAAGAAGAACCCGCTGGCATTGGTCAGCACCTGCGTGCCTGCAATGGTGGTGATACGTGCCACGCTCAACATCAGGGAATCGATCATCGCCTTACAGAGCCTCCGGTCGATAATTTGCTTACCGACTGTCATGTCGCATCAAGTCCTTGGGCTAGCCCGCAAACAGTCAAACCAGCGGTGTTACTCGTGCCATTGCGTGCTGATCTTTCATCCATTCTGCAGCCAGCCATGGCATCACCGATGAATGCGGGGCCATCCCTCATTTCGGTGCATTGAGTCTATCGGGTGAAGACCGAATCGTATGCGTGCCAGCGTACGGATCGAGTGGGTACGGGGTGGCAGTATCCATATGGATGGCGCGTCTGTTTCGCGTCGGATAATTCCGATTGGTGAACGATATGCACAAGCCCAAAAAATCTGACCAACCGAGTAAACCTGCTGACCAGTATTTGCCCGGGGGGGCTGATTCCAGCAGTTACCAGCAAGAGGTTGAGCAGCGTGAACGTCGACTTCTCAAGCGCGAGAAGCGCGAACAATCGACACGAGACTTGCAAGACGACTTGATGGATAGCTAGCGCATTAACGCTATGCGGTCTTTCGCAGAAAGAGTCTTCGCTAGCTTGAGTGTCAGCGATCATATGAAAAGGTGATATTTTCGTTGGTCGTCTGTTTTTATTAAAAAAGTAGTCCTTGCTTCGCGAGCATGAGTTGCAATGGCGAGGGGACGGGGCAATTAGCTAGGCCTAATACCGGCCTATTGGGAGGTCGTGATGAAAACTTCGTACTCAGATATCTATCGATATATTGTCAGAGAGCTTGCGCCGTCGCCTCCTGAGCCAAAGAATGTTCCACTTACTATCGTTTGTGAGCCACTTGATGAGCAGCCAGGTAGTCCTCATCACACGGTGATCATACACCTCGTAGCTGGCACAACCATGAGTGAGGCGCAGGAGATGGCAGATGCCTTGCAAGCCAAGGTCCAAACTTTTTGCCATGTGGAGAAACCCGCGACTAGAAATAACTGAGTGCTGGATTGCATTGCGTTGATTTGCCGGTGTGGTCAAGCCACTCTAGTGCTAGGTCGTTTGAAACTCTATCGCTTAAGGCAGGGCTGTCTTTTGTTTCTCGGATATTGCAGGTTGAACTATCTGCTCTAACTTTCTAGAGGTCGGTATTCGAAGAAGTAGTCGATCATTACGTGGTGCGATTGCGCTCGAAGAAGCTCAGCACCTGTTTTTCTGCTTCTTCGTGGGTCATGCCGTAGCGCACCTCTACCAGATGGGTCAATTTATCTTTATCCCCTTCGGATTTGATCAGCTCATCAAGGGTCAGCTCATCCCAGTTGATCATGGCTGGGCCGGCCAGTTGCCGCCATTTTCCTTTGATGATGTCGCCAAGTAGTCTGCTCATTTGAGTTACTCCGTGATGTCCAAAGGCTGAGTAGGCGGCATGACGGGATCAGGGCTGCTGATGAGATTCAGCGGCAGCTTGATGTCCACGTGGTGTTCCCGATCATCATCGCGCAATGGCAGTCCGTCGCCTTCGAGGCGGATGCCATCGAGGTCGATCGTCTGTTCATCCTGCTTTGTGCGCCGCACCGTGATTCGGTAAGGCGTGGCGCCATAACGGTAGTGCAAGGTGAAACCGGGCCAGTGTGCCGGCAACAGCGGACGAATATGCAGGCAGGCGCCGCTGCGTTGCACGCCGAGCAAGGACTCGACGATCAAGCGGTACATCCACCCGGCGGAGCCGGTGTACCAACTCCAGCCGCCACGCCCCTCATGAGGCGGCATGCCGTAGACATCGGCAGCCAGCACGTAGGGCTCGATCTTGTAGGTCGCAATCGCAGTGGCACTGTCACCATGAGTGATGGGGTTGATGGCGTGCAGGAGTTCCCAGGCTCGCGTGCTGTCGCCGAGCGCGGCGAAGGCCATGCTTGCCCAGACCGCTGCGTGGGTGTATTGGCCGCCGTTCTCGCGGATGCCGGGTAGATAACCCTTGATGTAGCCAGGGTCCATGGTGCCGTTATCGAAAGGCGGCGTGAGAAGCTTGATCAGACCTATGTCGCGACGAAACAGGTGACGGTCGAGCGACGCCATGGCCATGCGCTGGCGCTTCTCGGGGGCCGCGCCCGAGAGTACGCACCAGCTCTGGGTGATGGAATCGATACGGCACTCGTCGTTGCTGGCCGAGCCCAGCGGCGTGCCGTCGTCGAAGTAGGCGCGGCGATACCAGGCACCGTCCCAGGCCCGGCTTTCCAGGCTTTCACCAAGGGCCTTGGCCTGCTGCAGACAGCGGCGTGCAAAGTCCTGGTCGCCATTGAGTTCGGCGGTCGTCGCGAATCGGCTCAACACTTCATGGCCGAAGAAGCCGAGCCAGACGCTTTCCCCCTGGCCCTGTTCACCGACACGGTTCATCCCGTCATTCCAGTCGCCATGCCCCATCAGTGGCAGGCCATGAACGCCGCGTCGCAGGCTGTGCTCGATGGCGCGCACGCAGTGCTGGTAAAGCGTCTCTCGTAGAGCCGAGTGGCCAGGCAGGTCGTAGTAGGATTCCTCGCCGCTATTGAGCGCGCGGCCTTCCAGGTAACCAACGCTTTCCGAGAGCACGCTGTGGTCACCGGTGACCTGCACGTAGCGGCTGGTTGCCAGTGCCAGCCAGAGATAGTCATCGGAGCAGCCGGTGCGCACGCCACGGTTCATCGGCGGGTGCCACCAGTGTTGCACGTCGCCCTCGATGAACTGGTGGGCTGCGCACAGCAGCAGATGCCGACGCACCGCTGCCGGCTCGGTGTGCAGCATGGCCATGCCGTCCTGCAATTGATCGCGAAAGCCGATGGCTCCGCCAGACTGGTAGTAGCCGCTGCGTGCCCAGAAGCGGCTGGCGATGACCTGGTACATCAGCCAGCCGTTGACCAGTACATCGAGCTCCGGCTCGGGCGTTTCAATCTGCACCGCTGCCAGCGTCGAACGCCAGTGGGTGCGTACGATTTCCAGCTCGACCGCTGCCGTGGCGTTGCCGCGCATGCGCTGAACCAGGCGAGAGGCGCTCTTTGCGCTCTGCTCGGCGCCAAGACGGAAGGTCACCTCGTGGCTTGCCCCTGGCGCCAGTTCGATCCCGACCCTCAGCGCAGCGCAGGGATCGAGCCCCGTGCCCCTGCGCCCTGACAGCTGCTCCTGGGCCATGGCTGCCGGTGCCTTGAGGTTGCCATTGCGTCCGATAAATTCGCTGCGGTCGGCCGTGCTGCTCATGAGCGGCATGTCGACATCGAAGAAAGCCACCCGGCCAGGGAATTCGATCGAGTAGGCATTGCGCGCGAACAGGGCGCCCGTGTCCGGGTCCGCATCGGTGACGATGTGCATGCTCGATTGACTGCGCAACTCGCCCAAAACCCAGGCTACATAGCCAGTGATCGAGAGTCGCCGGGGCCGATTCGAGGTGTTGCGCACCAGCAACTGCGAGAACTTTATTGGCGCCTCCAGCGCCACATAGACGCGCAGCTCGGTTCGGATGCCGTCCTCATCGTGCTCGAACAGACTGTAGCCGAACCCGTGACGGGTAAGGTACCGAGCGTTTCCCGGACAGGGCAGGGCAGTCGGTGACCAGTAGTGACCACTGTCCTCGTCGCGCAGGTAGATGGCCTCTTCGCTGGCGTCGGTGACGGGGTCGTTGCACCACGGCGTGAGGCGGAATTCGTGAGCATTCTCATGCCAGGTGTAGGCGCTGCCGCTTTCCGATATCACCGTGCCGAACTGGGGGTTGGCGATCACGTTGACCCAGGGCGCCGGAGTGGGCTGGCCGGGCATCAGATGAATGACGTACTCGTTGCCATCGGCGCTGAATCCCCCATAGGGGTTGCTCAGCAGAAGGCGTGGGTCTGGTTCCGGAAGTGTCGAACTGCGCGCGGGCTTGCGCAGCAAGCGCGCGTCGAACGCCGGCAATGCCGGGCCTGCCTTGCGATGGCGGATCTGCTCGGACAGACGGCCATGCCTGTCGTTGAGCACGAGGTGTGCCACGGCCTGCATCAGAATCCGATCCTCGCTGGACAGCTGCTGCACCGGGCGTACGAAAATGCCGCCGGGTCTGTCCAGCAGATGCGCCTCGCTGCCGGAGGTCGCCAGGCCCAGGATGAGGTCTTGCAGGTTCTGCCGGTAGCTGGCCTGGTCTTCGTTCCAGATCACAAGGTCTACCACCAGCCCTTTCTGGCGCCAGTAGGCATGGGCCTGTACCAGCTGGCGCACCAGTTCGATGTTGCCCGCGCTGGAAATTTGCAGCAGCACGATCGGCAGGTCGCCCGAGATGGCCTGGCCCCAGAGCCCTGTCTGGTTGCGCTGGTTGGCCGCCAGGACCTGAGGGGGGGCGCGAAGCGACGGCGCGCTGTAGAGAATCGACGCGGCCATCTGCTCGAACAGGCGTGCATCGGCGTGACTGATGTTCAGTTGCCGCAGCAGCACTTGGCTATGTGTCCAGGCCAGATCGAAAACACGATCGGCGAGGTGGCGGTCGCGGTATTTGTTGATCAGGTGCAGGCACCCGCTGCGGCTGTCGCTGACACCGCTTACCAGATCGATGATCGCGCCCTGGCCGGCCTCCAGGACGAATCGGCAGCGTATCGCCACGATCGGGTCGAGCACGGCACCGACCGTACCTGAGAGCTTCTCGACGTCCATGGCCGCCGGCTGCGCCAGGTTGCGTCCGCGACCGATGAATCGGGCGCGGTCGGTCTCGTAGGAAATCGCTTCGATGTCAACGCCATGGGCGGCCAGCAGATGGCATAGCCAGGGGGCGTGTTCGGTTTTCGAGCGCGGCCGGCGGGTACACAGAATCGCTTGTAGATCCGCGTGCAGCTCGGTCTCTATGAACAGCTTGCTGAACGCCGGATGGGCCGAGTCACTGCGCGGCGGCGCCAGCACCACTTCGGCGTAGCTGGTCAGTTCGATGGATCGACGCGTAAGGCCACGATTGTTGATATGCAGGCGCCGCAGTTCGGCATTGTCCTCAGGGGATACGACGATCTCCGTATGGGTGTCGATATCCTGTTGGCGCACGCGAAATTCGGCCCTGGCATCGGTGAATATCGCCTCGAAGCTGTCCGTACGTTGCAGCGTCGGTTGGAATGCGCTCGACCAGAATGCACCACTGGCGGTGTCGCGCAGGTAGCAGAACGTCCCGGCGGCATCACAGGTCACGTCCTCCTGCCAGCGGGTGACGGCGAGCTCGTTACATCGGCTGTAGCCGCCGCCGGCATGGCTGATCATCACGTGATAATGGCCGTTGGAGAGCAACTGGACGGCAGGGTGGGCGCGATCAGGGTGGGTATAGACGCGCAACTTGCTTTCATCGACGCGAGTCGCCGCTTCTTCCTGCGCCACCTGGGGCGCATGCAGGTATTGAGTCGCACTCTTGGGCATGCGCTCCTGGAGCAGCAAGGCTGTGGCCTGGAACTGCGGATCGGCCTCGAAGCGCCGGTGCATGGGGCGCTCGAGCAGCACGGCAGCAAGTGCCAGGAAGCTCATGCCCTGGTGATGGGCCATGAACGACTGGATCACCGCTGAGCTTCGCCCCAGGGGCAAGCGCGCGCTGGTGAAATCCAGCGCCTCATACAGGCCGTAGCGACCCGCCATGCCCATGCCAGCCAGCGCCTGCATGTTTCGGCACGCCTCGGCAGGTGCCACCAACAGCGCCAGAGCCGATGCATAGGGAGCGATGACGATGTCGTCGCCGAGCCCCCGTTTCAGGCCAAGACCTGGAACGCCAAACGCTCGGTACTGGTAGTTCAACTGCGTGTCCAGGGCGTTGTAGCCCGACTCGGAGACGCCCCAGGGCAGGCCGAGCTTGCCGGCATAATCGATCTGGCGCGCCACTGCGGCCTTGCAGGTCTGGTCCAGCAAGGTTCTTGGGTAACTGGGCATGACCAGCAGCGGCATGAGGTACTCGAACATCGAGCCGGTCCACGACAGCAGCACCGGGACGCCGCCGCTACTGGTCAGCAGTCGGCCGAGGGCGAACCAGCCCTCCTGTGGCAACTGACCCTGGGCAATCACGACGAAGTTGGTCAGCCGCGCCTCCGAGGCCAGCAGGTCGTAGTAGGCGCCATCGAGGCGCTGCTCATCGGCGTTGTAACCGATGGCCAGCAGGTCCCGCTGCGGGTCGTAGAGAAAGCTGAAATCCATGTCTGCCAGGTCGCCCGCCAATGTGGCCAAGCGCTCTGCCAGGGCGATTCGCTCCATTGCGCAGGCTTTGGCTTTGCGCATTGGCACCTGCTCGTCTGCCGGCCGGTCGTTGGCATCGAGCGTTGCCAGTTGCCGCCAGGTGACGCGTCGCGAGCGTTCGCCTGGCAGGAGCAGGCTGGACATTTCAGCGCTCAGGTCTCGGCATTGCGCACTCAGCACCTGTAGCCAGTAGCTGGGTTCTTCTTGCCGGCTCAGGGTCACGGTCAGTTTCTCGGCCTGCTCGAGCAGGCGCTGCAGGGTAGGTAGCAGGTCGTGCGGGGGCTCGGACGTGAGCGCTGGTGCTGCCAATATCTTGAACAGTTCGTCCAGAAGCTGTTCATCCAGATCTGCATCCAGCACGGCTTCCTGCAGGACATCGAGGCAATCTCTGAGGCCCTGCAGCGTGCGCGTGTCATTCGGCGCAGCATCAGGCAGCTCCAGCAGTCCCTGGCGCAGCGTCATGAGCAGGCCGGCCAGATTGCCGCTGTCCACCGTCGAGATGTAATGCGGCGGTAGCGGTTTCAGGGTGAGCGTGTCGTACCAGTTGTAGAAATGCCGGCGATGACGCTGCAGCAGGGCCATGCTGGTCAGCATGTGCTCCAGCCGAGAGAGCAAGTGCCCGCCGCTGATATAGGCGAAATCATGGGCGGCCAGGTGGGACAGCAGCGCCATCCCCATGTTGGTGGGGGAGGTGCGATGCGCGGTGACGGCCACCGGCTGTTCCTGGATGTTGTCCGGCGGCAGCCAGTTGTCCGCAGGCCCGACCAGGTCCTCGAAGAATGCCCAGTTCCGCCGGGCCTGCTGGCGCAGGAAGCGTCGCTCGCGTGCAGTGGGCTCGAACGCCGGCGATGCCGATGGCTGGCTCAGCCACCAGGCAAGTGCGGGGGCCACCGACCAGGCGAGCAGGAAGGGTGCAGCGACCACCAGAGTCAGCGGCTGCATGATCAGCAGGATGAACAGTCCGGCGGCGAGTGCCGGACACACCCACATGAGGCGGTACAGCCCGGATAAATCGTTACGACTACCGCGCTCGACTTGTCGAGAAGGGTTCCACTGCAGCAGGTTGCGATGGCTGACCAGCATTCTCCATAGTGTTCGACCAATCGCATCCAGGCTGTTGAGAGTCTCGAAAGGCAGCCAGACCAGCGGCAAGAGGGCTCGATGAAAGCTTGATCCGCTGCTGCGCAGGGTTGTCGTCAGATGCAGACGCAGCGGTACCTCGGGTGGCTTGTGCAGCAATTCGTGCAGTAGGCCAAGCAAGGGTTGCGTAACCACCAGGGCAATGATCGCCAGTACCCAAAGCAGCGGCTGCGAGCTGGCGAACCAGGCCCACAAGAGACCGCACAGAAAAGCCGCCGGCTCAAGGCTGCGGCGCAGGTTGTCGAAGATCTTCCAGCGGCCCAGAGCATCCAGGCGGGTAGCCTGCTGGCAGCCAGCCGAGGGAGGGCATGAGAGCAACCAAGGCAGCAACTGCCAGTCACCGCGAATCCAGCGGTGGTGCCGTTTGGCATCGGCGCTGTAGCAGGCGGGGTATTCCTCATAGACCTGGATGTCGCTGGTCAGGCCGGAGCGCGCATAGCACCCCTCGATGAGGTCATGACTCAGAATGCGGTTTGCCGGCAGGCAATCCTCCAGCGCGCGCTCGAAGGCATCCACGGCATAGATGCCCTTGCCGATGAACGAGCCATTGCTGAACAGATCCTGATAGACATCGGAAACGGCGCGTGTGTAAGGGTCGATCCCTGCATCGCTACCGAACAGGTGGGCGTAGGTCGAGCGCGCGATACTCGACAGACTGATGCCGACCCGTGGCTGCAGGATCGCGTAACCGCTGGTGATGCGTCGCTTGCTGGCGTCGAACTGCGCCGCGTTCAGAGGGTGAGCGAGGGTACCGACGAGCTGGCGTGCGACATCACGCGGTAGCTGCGTGTCGGTGTCCAGGGTGATCACGTAGACAGTCTGCTGCAGCCTCGCCAGATCGCCGACGATCGTGTCGAAGCGTTCTCTTCCGTGGCCGCGCAACACTGCATTGAGCTCGCTCAGCTTGCCGCGTTTGCGTTCATGCCCCATCCAGCGGCGTTCTGTCGGGTTCCAGCGTCTGGGTCGGTGCAACAGGTTGAACCGGCTGCCTTCCATGGCCGGGTACTTGTCATTCAACGCTTCGATTGCCTGGCCGGCCCGCTCAAGCAGCGCCGCATCCTCATCCTGGGTTTCCTGCTGCGCGTCGAGGAAGTCGGTGAGCAGGGCAAAATGCAGATTGCTGTCGCGATTGGCCAGGTAGCGCACCTCCATGCCTTCCACCAGTTCATCGACATCCAGCGTGCTGCCAATCAGTGTCGGTACGACCACCAGGGTGCAGGCATCCGCGGGAATGCCCTCGCTGTAATCGAGGCGCGGCAACATGTTCGCCGGCATCGTCAGGGTCACCAGCCAGTTCACCAGGCCGATGGCCAGGCGGCTGGTCATCACCAGCAGCGGTAAGCTGAGCATGGCCAGGTACAGCAGCGACCAATTGTCGGCATGCGCCAGGGCCAGCAGGGGCCAGGCCAGCAGGACGGTGAGCAGCAGGGCTGGAATCAGGAAAAAATACAGTGGCGCACGACTCAGCAGCCGTTGCCCCTGCTCGATGAGCGACAACCGCACGCCGAGCTGTCGCTCCAGTGCCGGTACGCCCTTGTCGACCAGATAGAAGCCGACATGGGCCATGCGCGGGATGTCAGGCGGTGCGCCTGCGGCCAGGTCGAGCGCCGCGCGCGCGACTCCTGTCTCGTCGTGCTGACACGCCCGGGACAACCGTTCCACCGCATGCCGATAGTGATCGCGCGTGGCGAAGTCCATGCGAGCGTAGATGCCCGCAGGGTCCTCGCGCAGCACCTGCTCCACGCCACTCATGCGCTCGACGAACTTGCGCCAATCGGTTGCCGAGAGCATGCGCAGGCTGTTGATACTGTTGCTGATGGAGACCTGTTCGGCCGCTTGTGATTGCGCATCCAGCTGCACTAGACGCTCTATGTTCAGGTCGGACTCCGCCAGTGTCTGCTCGATCCAGGTCAGCGGCAGGATGAGTGCCGTGTTCTGCCCCTGAAGCCGTCGCGCCAGTTCGGCGACAAACGAGCTCGTCATGGGCAGTGGTGAGCGCGCCATGTCCGCTACGGCCAACACGATGCTCTTGGCATCGCGCTCTGCGGTTTCACTCAAGCGGTCTGCCCAATGATTCGCCAGGTTGCGATCGTTCCAACTGGCCATCACCCGTGCGGCCACACGGCGCAGATTTTCGATCAGAGCAAGGCGCAGCATGATGGGAACAGCCCACAGTTCGCCCAGGCTCAGCGCAGTGATGGATTGATAGGCGGTGATGAAGCGCCCGAGACTTTCACTGTCGACCCGTCCATCTCCGTGGGAGATGGTTTCCAGGGCGATGTCATAAACGCGGGGCAGGGTGGACGATGGCCCATGGGACAGCCCGGGTAGCTCGCGGCAATAGCCTCTGGGAAGGTGCTTCTGGGCGGTCCGGATCTGCTCTTCGATCAGATAGAAATTATCCAGCAACCATTCGGCGGCGGGTGTAGCCCGTTGGCTGGAAAGCGTCGCGACCGTCATGGCCTGGCAGCTGCTCGCCAGTACCCTGGCGTTCTCGGTCAGTCGCTCCAGCAAGGCGTCCGAGGTGGTGTGCGGGCTGAGTCGATGCTGATGCGCGAGCTCGACACCATGGTTCGCCATTTGCTCGGCACTGAACAGTTCAGAGCGTAGGACGGCCTCGTATTCGAATGTACGAGGCGTAGAGCGCCATAATCGCCGGATGAGGCTAGACCACTGAGTATCCATATGCTTCCTGGCGTGCGGCGTCAGCGTTCGGACAGGCCAGCGCAGAGGAATCACTCCAGGGTTGCCAGCATGCCGTTGCGCGGATCCAGATGCGTGAACAGTCATCAGGCCTTGAAACAGGCGGGGCGTCTGTCCGCTGCCGCACATAGCTACCGGGCTCTCCAGGTGTTATTCCAAGTCTTACTCAGTCATGGAGCCCGCCTCTAGCGGCGTTTGTGTTCCAGCGTACTGACGGCCCGTATTCTCGGCGTATGCTGGGCTGCGTTGCGCTTGTACTGCGGGAGATCGAACATGCAAGAACTACCACTGCCTCTGCGAAACCATCTGCTCAGTGCGCTATCGCCGGATGTCTGTACACGGCTCTTTTCAAACCTTGAGCGGGTGCATCTGGCATCGGGCCAGGTTCTCCATGAGCGACATGATGTGATGAGTCACGTCTATTTCCCGGTCGATGCCGTCATCTCCTTGCTCTACCAGACAGAGCACGGCGCCGCGACGGAGATTTCGGTCGTTGGAGATGAAGGGATGGTGGGTATCGCCTTGTCGATTGGCGGGGAGAATCTCCCGAGCCGTGTCGTGGTTCAGCGCAGCGGCCATGCCTTTCGCCTCGAGGGCGCGCTGCTCAGGGATGAGTTCGCCCGTCACGGAGATTTGCTGGGACTCGTGCTGCGTTATACGCAAACCTTGATCGCGCAGATGGCGCAGGCCGCCGTTTGTACCCGACATCATTCTATCGATCAGCAGCTCTGTCGCCTGCTCTTGCTCTGGCTTGATCATCTGCCGGGTAACGGTGCGACGGTGCCGCAGGAGTTGCTCGGAGACAGGCCCGGTACGAGTCGCACGAACATGGTAGGCGCCGCCGATAAGCTCAGGCGCCAGGGGATAATCGATTACGACGCCGAGACCATTACCGTGCTCGATCGGCATCAGCTGGAGCAGTTGTGTTGCGAATGCTACAAGCTCGTCAAGCGGGAAAGTGAGCGTCTCCAGCCCTGCGTGGCACAGCTCAAGTAGGGGGGATTGGCTGGACTGAGCTGTGTGCCAGAGGCGCCAGGAAGTTCAAGGCTACCGCTAGCTCCCGCCATTCTCTGACGGTGTCAGATAACCTGCTCAAGCAGGAATTCACGGCATCGGCACCGAATCAGAAATGGGTGGGCGACATCACCTACCTGCCCACGGAGGAAGGTTGGTTGTATCTGGCGGTGGTCATCGATCTGCACTCGCGGGTGGCTTTGGCATCCAGAAACAGCGCTGCGAAAACCTCGTGCTCAAAGCCACCCAGCTTCGCGATCAGGTAGTCCTTGACCAACTCCGAAGACGTGAAGGCTGCACCTCGCTGAACCTTCTGGTCGATCACCTTGCGAGCGGCATTCAGGATCTGTTCTGCACTGGCAGGCAGATAGCGATCTTGCTCGTCGCGATTCAGCAGGTAAGTGTCAAAGGCGAGAGAAAGCTGCGACATGATCGTGCTCCAGTTGCTCGGGCGGAATTGCCCGGAACCGGCCCAGCACGGCGCAGCGCAGCAGTCAGGGGTGATAGCCGGTTCAGCCGCAAATGCGCGAAGCGCATGCAGCCCTTGACGGCGAGAACGCCGTGATAGGGTGGGAGGAAACAGCAAGACCGCCACTCCACCGATCTCACAGGCGCCACCAGCAAGCGAAGCGCGCAGGCTCAAATCACAACAGCTATTGAGCTATTGAAGTCATTTGGCCATTATCCAGATGTGCCGATATATCGGCTGATTGGCACATCTACGTGCCCGCTATTCGGGCTTGCCCACAAGCTGCTCTGCTCAGGGAAGAAAATGTATGGAATGGCCTCTCTCCATCGCCCTCATCGTCGCAATATTGCTGTGTGCGAGGCTTTTCCAAGGATCCAGGGCGGCCCGCAAAGCCCATGTCGCCGAGCAGGCGTTAAGGGATTCGAGAATCCATGAGCAAGAGCAGGTGATGGCTCAGCAGGCGTCTCAGATCAGGCTGCTACAGCTAGAAATATCCCTGCTCACCGAAGCGCGTGATGCCCTGCAAAAGCGGGTCGAAGCGCTCAGTAAATACACCCACATCGAAGATGTCGAAGCCGCAGCTAACGCCATCATGATTGATGCGCAGTACCTGCTGGAACGCGCCAAGTCAGATGCCAATAGCATGCGTCTGGAAGCTGAGCAGGCGGCCAGGAGCACAGTCGAACAGGCGAATCTCAAGTCCAGAAATACGCTGGAACAGGCAGTGTAGTGGTCAACCCATCCCGGACAGTGGGTTAAGTTTTTCTTCGGCCACCGCAGGCGGTAGCCCATCGTTGAATTGATGTGGCCTGATCCAGTTGTAGCGGTGCATCAGGTAATGACTGATGTCCCGCTGAGCCTCCTGAGCTGTCAGGTAACCGGTCGGTGGAATCCACTCCGACTTCAAACTGCGGAACAACCGTTCCATCGGTGAGTTGTCCCAGCAGTTACCTCGACGGCTCATGCTCTGTTCCATCCGATATCGCCACAACCGCTGCCGAAACAGGCGGCTGGCGTACTGGCTGCCCTGATCGGAATGAAACAGTACCTGCTGCGGCTTGCTCCGCTGCTCGTAGGCCATATCCAGCGCCTTGATGACCAACTCCGCATCCGGTTTGGCGGAGAATGCCCAGCCAATTACTCGTCGTGCATGCAGATCCAGCACCACCGCTAAGTAATTCCAGTGGCCTTGCGCCCAGATGTAGGTGATGTCGCCGCACCACACCTGATTGGGGCGCTCAGTTGTGAACTCGCGGTTCAGCCGGTTCGGGATGTCTGGGCGTTCAACCGTAGCCTGCTTGTACGCGTGCGAGCCTGGTTGTTTGCTGACCAGGCCCAGCTCGCGCATTAACCGACGCACGCGAAAGCGGCCAATGCTTACGCCATCCTCACGCAGCATGCCCAGAATGCTTCGGCTACCAGCCGATCCTCGACTCTGGTTGAACAGCTGATTGACCTGACTGCGCAGTGCAATGCGGCGTGCATCAACACGGCATCGCCGTAGACGATGGGCGTAGTAGCAAGACCGCACCACATCGAAGGCTGAACAGACCACTTCCACCGACTCCCGCTCACTCAACTGGTCTATCAGCGCGTACGATTGAACTCGTCCGACATCAAGAGAGCGGTAGCCTTTTTTAGGATCGATTTCTCCCGCTCCAGTCGGTCGATCCTGGCTTCCAGCTCCTGGATTTTCTGCTGTTCGGGAGTCAATGCTTTGCTCTTCGGGGTAACGCCCTGGCGCTCCTCTTGGAGCTGTTTCACCCAGCGACGAAGCGCCGATTCAACCAGCCCCAGCGAGCGGGCTGCTTCGATATGGCTGTAGCCCTGATCGAGCACCAGGCCAGCGGCCTCTCGTTTGAACTCGGGCGTAAAGGAACGACGTTGCTTGGTCATCAGACACCTCTCTATGGCGAGCATTCTCGCCCTAAATGGGTGTCCGGGATCAGTAGACCACTACACCCGCTTGCTCAAAGGTTTCCAATAACTATTAGCTCGACGCGTGCCGCCTCGAATTGAGGACAGGCTCTAGTTCAAGGCAAGTACGCTGTTGTTCATGATGTAGCCGCATTCGCCTGGACTCGTCGGTTGCCGCTTAAGTGTCATAGAGGAAGGATGCCAAGCAGGCATGTAGGTCGAAGCTTCCTAGACCTCGTGCGGAAAATAGCTGCCCCTCCGATGGCGCATACAGCTAAGGGTGAAGATTGACGCTTGGCCAGTCGATATTTTAGCCCGGCCGTATCGAGGGTCTGCCTAAAAAGCAGCATCACGACCGTTCCGCAATTTTCTGCAGCCCCCCGAAATCTGGGGGCTGCAGTGAGCCTGGTGCCGGTCGATTGCGGAACAGGTAGCGAGGCAAGTTATTGTTTTAAAAGGTATTATTCTGAGACTTAAAATCTCTCGCCAGCAATGGTGTGCCGGTTCGACCCCGGCTTCGGCACCATTTAAGATCAAGTGCTTACGAGTTTTTCGGCGGCATGGCTTGGTCTGCAATCCTCGCATTCATCCGCAGTCGATCTGATCAGCAAGCAGTCGATCGGCGTTACTGCCAGCGTCATGTCATGAAACGTTCCTGCCACGGATGACCACCAGTCAAGCCGGCCCCGGCCACCGGTTGCACCATGGTGCTCAAGCCAGCCTCGCAAACCCCATTCTCCGCATCAGCCTTTTAAGCTAGATACTTTTCTTGACTTCTAGCCTGCGAGGCGCAGACTTTGTCAAGTACTGCAACAATCCCCTTGGGCTTGGCTGGATTTGGTTTTTCTGGCGCTCGCCGTGCCGCGCTTGCCGTTCGACTGGCGAGGCATGCTGCAGCTGGCGCTGGATATTCAGGAAACCGATAAGCAGTACAAGATGTCCTTCGACGTTCCCGGTGTCGAAGAAAAGGACTTCCAGATCACGCCCGACAACGACGTGCCGATGGTGCGAGGTGAAAGCGCCAGGAGCAAGAGAAGAGCGAAGCGGCTTTTCTCGTGTCGAACTCTCCTACGGCAGTTTCCAGTGTGCACTGAACCTGCCCGACGATGCCAACCAGGATTCGAAGCGCGAAGCAAGTGCACCGAAGCACGGCCGCTCGATTCCGATTGAAGCTGAGTCGGATATTCCATTGCGGTCGCCACGAAGTCCCACCAGGGGACGAGGTGCCGCGGCATGCCGCACCTCGTCATCTCAATGACTAAGGAGCGTCCGCATGGCCAGGAAGCAATGTCAAATCTGCGGCCAACCCGCCACCGCGCGGGTGGAAGCCAATCTCAATGGTCGCCTCACTACCATGCTGTTGTGTGACGATCACTACCGCCAACTGGTGCGTCAGCAAAAACGCACCATTTCCCCGCTGGAAGCCCTTTTCGGCTCGCGCAGCGGCTTGTTCGAAGATTTTCTAGGCAGCGATTTCTTCCGCATCGGAGAGGAATCGGCACCGGCTGCAGCCGATGCCGATGCCGATGAAGTAGTCGATGCGTCGTTTGGCGAACCAGCCTCCACAGCATCTGGCACGCCGCGCCGTCGCGGTAGCGGGTTGGCCAGCCGCATCAGTGAGCACTCCGAGGCCCTGTTGCAGGAGGCCGCCAAGCGTGCCGCGGAGTTCGGTCGCTCCGAAGTCGATACGGAGCACCTGCTGCTGGCGCTGGCCGACAGCGATGTGGTCAAGACCATCCTGAGCCAGTTCAAGATCAAGGTCGATGACCTCAAACGCCAGATCGAAGCCGAGGCCAAGCGCGGCGACAAGCCGTTTGAAGGCGAGATCGGCGTGTCGCCGCGGGTGAAGGATGCGCTCAGTCGCGCCTTCGTCGCCTCCAATGAATTAGGACACTCTTACGTCGGGCCCGAGCACTTCCTGATCGGCCTGGCCGAAGAGGGCGAAGGGCTGGCCGCCAACTTGCTGCGCCGCTATGGCCTCACGCCGCAGGCCCTGCGCCAGCAGGTCAACAAGGTGGTCGGCAAAGGTGCGGAGGATGGCCGCACCGAGACGCCGACCAATACGCCGGAGCTCGACAAGTATTCGCGCGATCTCACCAAGATGGCCCATGCGGGCAAGCTGGATCCGGTCATCGGCCGCGCGCAGGAAATCGAAACCACCATCGAGGTGCTGGCGCGGCGCAAGAAGAACAACCCCGTATTGATCGGCGAGCCTGGCGTGGGCAAGACCGCCATCGTCGAGGGATTGGCACAGCGCATGGTGGCCGGCGAGGTGCCCGAGACGCTGCGCGACAAGCGCCTGGTCGAGCTAAACATCAATTCCATGGTGGCCGGCGCGAAGTACCGTGGCGAGTTCGAGGAACGCGTGCAGAAGGTGCTGAAGGAGATCTCCGAGCACCAGGGCGAGATGATCCTCTTCATCGACGAGGTGCACACCATTGTGGGCGCCGGCCAGGGTGGTGGCGAAGGCGGGTTGGACGTGGCCAACGTCTTCAAGCCAATGATGGCGCGCGGTGAGTTGAACCTGATCGGCGCGACGACGCTCAACGAGTACCAGAAGTACATCGAGAAGGACGCCGCGCTGGAGCGGCGCTTCCAGCCGGTCATGGTGCCCGAACCAACGGTGGCGCAGACCATCATGATCCTGCGCGGCCTGCGCGATACCTTTGAAGCGCACCACAAGGTCAGCATCACCGAGGACGCGATCATCGCGGCCGCCGAGCTGTCCGATCGCTACGTCACCGCGCGCTTCCTGCCGGACAAGGCCATCGATCTGCTCGATCAGGCTGCTGCCCGCGTGAAGCTGTCGGCGACGGCCCGCCCCGTTGCGGTGCAGGAGTTGGAGGCCGAACTGCACCAGTTGCGCCGGGAGCAGGACTACCTGGCTTCCCGCAAGCAATACGACAATGCGTCGGAGGTCGGCAAGCGCATCGAAACCAAGGAAGCCGAACTCAAGACGCAGGTCGAGGACTGGGAACGCGAGCGCGGCTCGGGCAGCGCCGAAGTCAAGGCGGAACACGTGGCGCAGATCGTCTCGCGCTTGACCGGCATCCCGGTCAATGAGCTGACAGTGGAGGAGCGCGAGAAGCTGCTGCACCTGGAGCAGCGGCTGCACGAGCGTCTGGTGGGGCAGGACGAGGCAGTACGCGCGGTGGCGGATGCGGTGCGGCTGTCGCGCGCGGGGCTACGCGAAGGCAGCAAGCCCGTGGCCACGTTCCTGTTCCTGGGCCCCACCGGCGTCGGCAAGACCGAGCTCGCCAAGGCGCTGGCCGAATCCGTCTACGGCGACGAGGGCGCCCTGTTGCGCATCGACATGTCGGAGTACGGCGAGCGCCATACCGTGGCACGGCTGGTGGGCGCTCCCCCGGGCTACGTCGGCTATGACGAAGGCGGCCAGCTCACCGAGAAGGTCCGTCGCAAGCCCTACAGCGTGCTGCTGCTCGACGAGATCGAGAAGGCCCACCCCGACGTCTACAACATCCTGCTGCAGGTGTTCGACGACGGGCGGCTCACCGACGGCAAGGGTCGCGTGGTGGACTTCACCAACACCATCATCATCGCCACGTCCAACCTGGGATCCGACATCATTCAGCGCCGGCTGAAGGCGCGCGGAGCGGCCGGCGAGGAGTACGAGAAGGCCAAGACAGAGGTGATGGACGTGCTGCGCGGGCACTTCCGCCCCGAGTTCCTCAATCGCATCGACGAGATCATCGTCTTCCATGCGCTGGGCAAGGAGGAGATCCGCCACATCGTCGGCCTGCAACTCGATCGCGTGGCGCGCAATGCCGCGAACCAAGGCGTGACGCTGACGTTCGATGGGACGCTGGTCGATCACTTCGCGGAAGAAGGCTACAAGCCCGAATTCGGCGCTCGCGAGCTCAAACGACTGATTCGCAGCGAGCTGGAAACGGCACTGGCGCGCGAGATGCTCGGCGGTGGCATCGGCAAGGGCGATCACGCCCGTGCGCGTTGGGACGACAAGGCGGAGCGGGTTGCCTTCGAACGCAAGCCAGCCGCTGCGGCCAGCGCCGAAGCTCCACCTGAATCTGCGCAACCGTCGGACTCGTCCAAGGAGTCGAGCAAGGGGGCACGCAAGAAGAAGTCCGAAAGTGGCAAAGCATGAAGCACGGGGCTGCCCTAATCCTGAAAATGGGAGACGGGCAGCCCGTATGTTCTCTTTGATGTGCCGGGCATCTTTCGGCTCGAGCCCGGTCCATTCAAGTAGGACGTTACTGTGCGCGCGTGGTGGAGTACCCCAGGCTGCACGACATCCTGCCGTGACGACCTGGTGGGCTGCCGATATCACCCGCGACATGTTCACGCGCTTCGGCATGGACGAAGTCCTAGAGGCGCAGCGACCGCGATTTCTCGTAGGAATGGCCTGTTTCTGAAGGAGTGGCGCATGAACAACAGCAATCAGACCGGGACGACACTCGAACGACTCCGCCGTGACTGGGCGGTGATGACGTTTTACGAACGTTTCGAGCAGGCCGTCGCGATCATCCTTTCAGCGGTGATGGCGGTGATTATCGTGGTGTCTCTGGTGCAGCTGATTCAAATTGTCTTCAGTCTGCTGGTCATCGATGCATTCAATCCGCTCGACCACAAGATCTTCCAGAGTGTGTTCGGCATGATCATGACGCTCCTGATCGCGATGGAATTCAAGCACTCCATCGTGCGCGTGGCCTTGCGCCGTGACAGCATCATTCAGGTCAAGACGGTCATCCTGATCGGGTTGATTGCGCTGTCCCGCAAGTTCGTGATTCTCGATCCCGATGTCGGCCCGGCCAAAGTCGCGGCGCTGGCCGGCGCCACTCTGGCCCTGGGGCTGACCTATTGGCTGTTGCGTGAGCGCGATGACCGAATTGTCTAGGAGGCCATGCCTCACTGCGAGTGGTCCGCGCCACAAACGTCGAGTCTGGTCACGGCATCGCTTGCGTAACTGCCTGATCTATTCTGTACTTAAACTGCAGTATTACGTTTTCCATACTACGGTACGAAAAAATCCGAGGTGCTTATGGCCCGCCCAGGGGTCATGTATGTCCACGTCGCCGCCGCCGCCGCCCAACTCGTTGCTCAAGGCAAAAATCCAACGATCGACAGCGTCCGCGAAGCCTTGGGCGGAACCGGCAGCAAGAGCACCATCGCGCCGCTGTTAAAACGTTGGAAAGCAGCCCACCAAGACACGGTGGCGCACGCGGAGCTTGGACTGCCTGCCGAGCTGGTCCTGGCGTTGAAAGGGGTCTACGAAACAGTGCAGGCGCAGGCGACCCTCCAAGTCGAGCAGTCGGAGCAGACCCATCGCGAAGCCACCGCCGTGCTGCAGGAGCAGTTGCAGCAGGTTTTCAGCGAGCGGGACGCTTTACTCAACGCACAGGCGCAACAAAGTCAGGCGCTGGCCACCGCCCAAGCACGCAGCCAAGGGCTGGAAGAAACCGTGCAGCGGCAGGAAATCACCTTGGTCAGTCTGGGCAGCGAAAAGCTCGGGCTCGAACAGCGCCTGGTCGACCGCGTCGCGGAAATAGCCACACTGAGCCAACACCTGCAGCAAGCGCAGGGGCAGTTCGAGCATTACCAGGCATCGGTCGCGCAACAGCGCGCCGACGAGCGCCAGGCCGCGGAACAACGCCAGCAGCACCTGGAACAGGAGCTGACAGAGCTCCGCCAGCGCCTGCTCGCACAACAAACCCACCTGGGCGAACTGCACGCACAGGAACAACGCTGGGCGCAGGACCACGATCGACTGCAGAGCACCCTGCACACGTCCCAGGAGTCGCTGATCCTCAGCCGCAGCGCACAGGAGCAGTTGGCACGGCAACTCGCCGAGCTGAAACAGATCCATCAGGCACTGGAGCAGCGGCATGTCCAGGACGAACAGTGCTTGGCTGATACGCGGACGAAGTTGGCTGTGGCCGAGCGGGAGCGGCGTCTTCTGACGGACCGTTTCACCCAAGCAGAATCCCAGTTGACCGAACTTGCCAGAGAGCAACAACGTCTGCTCCAAGACAACGCGGTGTTAAACAGCCAACTTGTGGAACTCAGAACGTTGCCACCGAACCCGCCGTTGGCATCTTGAATGGGCGTTATGCAATGAGCTTGGAGAGTGTCTAGAAAATCAGGGGCGATTCACACAGCTGGGGCAAAGGACCGGGCACCGCTTGCGCAGCACCGTATCCGGCAAGAAACGCGTCATTGTTGACCTAGCCGGAGGGCACCACCTCAGCTTGCAACAGCGGCAGCACGACATGGCCGCCACCGAAGACCAGTAACCCGCTACGGAAGAAGGCATCCACCATTGCTACGGCATGACTCGGCAGCAGTTGGGCCAAGACAGGCAACCCCATCAGCAACGTACAGAACAGTGCTAGCCAGATCACTCCGGCACGCTGGCTTACCGCGATCGGCAGCGGATCGTGTGCGCAGTCCTGAGTAGGCTTGAACAGCAGCAGGCCAGCGATGGCAGCAGCAGCAATCATGCTGACCTGCCCCCACGCAGATGGCATAAGTAGGACGACACAGGCAGCAATCGCCATGCTGGTGACACGCAATACGTCCGGGCACAGGTTGCGTGCCCCATACAGCTTGGGCAACCACAGGTACTGCCACCACTTTCAGACCGTGGAGCGCTCCCGACGAGACGGCATCGCCTTAGTTAGATATACCCAGCGCGAACAGGACCAGGGCAATGGCTGAGGGCAGTGTGAATCCTGCCCAAGCCGCCATGGCTCCAGCGTAGCCCGAGCGGGACAGACCCAAGGCCTTACCAATCTGACTGCTTGCAGGCCCTGGCAGGAATTGGCACAGTGCCAACAAGTCTGCATAACTGCGTTCGGACAACCAGCGCCGTCGTGTGACGAACTCGTCACGGAAATAGCCTAAGTGCACGATGGGGCCGCCGAAGGAGCTCAGTCCAAGGCGCAGAAAGATGAGAAAGACAGACCACGGGCTGTGGTGGTCAGTGTGGGTGTTTGTCATGCGTTTGCCTTCGTGCATGAAAGTAGCCGAAGGTTTGCCAGGTACCCGGCCGTCCGAGTGAGGCAAACCTGCTGGGCTGAATAGCTGGCGCTCTTGCGCCCAGGAGCAGTGCCAACGACACACCGAGCATGACCGTCAAAGAGCCTTCATTGGCCAGATTGACGCCATCAAGGCTTACGCCGGCATTGGCGAGCGCAAATAACGGCATGATTACATAGGCGACCCAGATGACCGGCGAAGAGCGAACCACGCCGTGGCGCACTTAGCGGATGGCAGCATTTTTTTCGACAGAGAGAGTTCATAGGCAGCGTAGATAGGGGGAGCAGGGACGGGCATAAAATTATTAAAATTACATATTTACAAATCTAGATATTGCGAATAGCATTTGCATGCCCGTGAAGTAGCCACGCGCCGGGCACACAGACCGAAGCGACGTTGTAACGCGCGGGGCGGCTAACCTGCGCCAGCCAAGGGCTGGCTCACTGCTCCCATCCCTCAATAGAAGGTGACCCAAAATGACCCGTGTTGTCCGTTTTCATCAGATCGGCGGCCCCGAAGTCTTGCAGATCGAAGAGCTCGAAGTAGGCGCTCCGGGCTCCGGCGAGCTGCGCATCCGCGTCGAGGCGATCGGCCTGAATCGCGCGGAAGCCATGTTCCGCTCGGGTGTGTACCTGGAGCCGACGCAGCTGCCGGCCCGGCTCGGCTACGAAGCTTCCGGCATCGTCGAGGCGCTGGGCAGCGGCGTTCACGGCTTCGAGGTTGGCGAAGCGGTCAGCGTGATTCCGGCTTTTTCCATGAACAAGTTTGGCGTCTATGCCGAGCAGGCGATCGTGCCGGCCACGGGGGTTCTGAAGCGGCCGGCGGGCGTCGGCGCGGTGAAGGGGGCGGCGATCTGGATGCAGTATCTGACCGCCTATGGCGCACTGATCGAGATTGCCCAACTCAAGCGCGGTGATGCGGTGATCATCACGGCGGCTTCGAGCAGCGTCGGCTTGGCCGCGATCCAGATCGCCAACAGCGTCGGCGCCATTCCGATCGCGACGACCCGGACGCGCGCGAAGGAGGCGGCGCTACGCGAGGCGGGGGCGGCGCATGTGATCGCCACCGAGGAGCAGGACCTGGTCGCGGAGGTAATGCGGATCACCGACGGTCGCGGCGCGCGCATCGCCTTCGACCCGGTCGCGGGGCCGCAAGTCGAAACACTGGCGCAAGCGATGAGTCAGCAGGGCCTGCTTTTCATCTATGGCAATCTCAGCGGTCAGGAGACGCCGTTCCCGGCCTTGGCAGCGATGAACAAGGCCCTGAGCGTGCGCGGCTACACGCTGTTCGAACTGACCGGTGATCCGCAACGCTTGGCGCCTGCGCAAGCTTTTATCACGCGCGGCCTCGAGGCCGGACAGCTGAAGCCGATCATTGCCAAGACCTTCCCCTTCGAGCAGATCGTCGAAGCGCACCGTTACATGGAATCGAACCAGCAGTTTGGCAAGATCGTCGTCACGGTATCTCGGTAGAGGCAGTTCGTGAAAGACCAGGAGAGGGCAGAGTCGCCTTTCCCGCGACTGCGGAAATGACTCGACGCTGCCCCTTCATCCCCGCCACGCTGGAGCTGGGCGGCAAATCGGCAAATCGGCAAATCGGCAAATCGGCGAATATCGCGTTGGGCTTACTGGAATGCGTCACGCATGGTGATATCGTCGTAACAACAGGAGGCACGTCATGGTCAAAGTAGCGTTGTTCGTTCGTCTGGAAGCAAAGCCTGGGAAAGAGAAAGAGGTAGAGAACTTTCTCTTGGATGGCCTTCCAATAGTGGAGGAAGAGCCAGCCACTACGGCGTGGTTCGGAATCCGCTTGGGGCCGTCCACCTTTGGCATCTTTGATGCCTTCCCGGATGAAGCAGGTCGGCAGGCTCATCTTTCGGGCAAGGTCGCAGCGGCGCTTATGGCAAAGGCTGCCGAGCTGTTTGCCAAACCGCCGTCAATCGAGAAGGTTGACGTCCTGGCGGCCAAGCTACCCGGCTAAGCAAACCCAACAAGGCGCTCCAGTCGCGTCCCTACCGCTTTGCGGCGGCAGGGACGCGACTGAGCTTGGACGTCCACCGGCTTGTTCTAAACGGAGCGCTCGAGAGGTGCCTGTCCAGGCACTAGCATCTACTTATCTACAAACGCAAATATATAGGTAGTTACACATGAAAGATTCCATTCTTTTCGAAAGCACCACGTTGGGCCCCTACAGCCTGAAAAACCGCATCGTCCTGCCGCCGCTGACCCGTTCGCGTAGCTCGCAGCCAGGCAACATTCCCAATGACCTGATGGCGACCTACTACCGCCAGCGTACCGGTGCCGGCTTCATGGTCACCGAGGGCACCCAGATCGAGCCGCGCGGCCAGGGCTACGCCTGGACCCCGGGCATCCACAGTGCCGATCAGATCCTCGGCTGGCGCAAAGTGACCGATGCGGTACACGCCGAGGGCGGCACCATCTTCGCACAGCTCTGGCATGTCGGCCGGGTCTCGCACACCTCGTTGCAACCCAATGGCGAAGCCCCGGTGGCGCCATCGGCGATCCCGGCCGAGGGCGTCAGCGTATTCATCGAGACAGGTCCCGGCACCGGCGCCCTGGCGCCGCCTTCGATGCCACGTGCACTGACCACCGCCGAGGTCAAGGAGCTGGTACAGCTCTATGCACAGGCCGCTCGCAACGCCCTCGACGCCGGTTTCGACGGCGTGGAAATCCACTCCGCCAACGGTTATCTGATCAACCAGTTCATTTCCGCGCACAGCAATCAGCGCGACGACGAGTACGGCGGCTCGTTGCAGAATCGTCTGCGCTTCCTCCGTGAGGTGACCCAGGCGGTGGCCGCGGTGGTCGGTAAAGACCGGCTCGGCGTGCGTTTCGCCCCGTTGTTCGCCAGCACCGACGAGGCCCGCGTATATCTCGGCCTGGTCGAAGAAAACCCACACGAGACCTATGTCGAAGCGGTCAAGGTGCTGGAAGAAGTCGGCATCGCTTACCTGTCGCTGGCCGAGGCGGATTGGGAAAACGCACCGGAGCTGCCGGAAAGCTTCCGCAGCGCGGTGCGCGAGGTCTTCAGCGGGCGCATCCTCTATGCCGGCAAATACACCGCCGAGCGAGGCAAGCGTGTGCTCGAGGCGGGCTGGGGCGATCTGGTCGCCTTCGGCCGTCCGTTCATCGCCAACCCGGACCTGCCCAAGCGGATTGCCAATGGCTGGCCGCTGAACCCGGTCGATCCGGCCAGCATGTACGGCGGAACCGCTGTCGGCTACACCGACTATCCGACCTATGGCGGATAGTCCGCTCGAGTTGCCGGCCCCCGAGCGATACGGTTCGGGGGCCCGCGTATTGTCGGTTGAGCGGGCATATCGTAATATCGCAAAAAATAGTTATCGTGCGTGACCTATGAGTATCGACGTAAGCGAAGCGCTGAAGGCGCTAGACAACCCAACACGCCTGAACATCCTCAGTTGGCTGAAGGATCCGCGTCATCATTTCCCCGAGCAGGAGGTGGATCCTGAGCAGGTCGGTGTCTGCGTGAGCATCATCCAGGATCGGGTAGGCCTGTCGCAGTCGACCGTCTCGCTGTATCTCGCTGCCTTGCAGCGGGCGCAACTGGTGACCTCACAACGCATCGGTCCCTGGACTTATTACAAACGCCATGAGCAGAACATCGCAGCGTTCCAGGTGGCCTTGAAAGCGCTGATTTGATGCCTGCTCGCAGGGGTTTTTTCAGCCCTTCAAAATCTATGTTTTGAAATATGTAGGAGAGAAGATGTTAACTCCGAATTCCATTCCCTATCAGCAACAACCTGGCTTTCAGCACACCTACCGCCAAGGCCGCCTGAGCCTAGGTCTTTTCTTCCCCCTCGAAGCCTTTACCGGCGATACGCCGAGCATGCTCGACCAGGTGAGCCTGGCTCAACGTGCCGACAAGCTGGGTTTCTCTGCCCTCTGGTTTCGCGACGTGCCGTTACGCGACCCCAGCTTCGGTGATTCGGGTCAGGTCTTCGACCCTTGGGTCTACCTGGGTTTTATGGCGGCACACACACACACGATTGCGCTGGGTACCGCCTCGATCATCCTGCCAATCCGAAATCCCCTGCACACTGCCAAGGCCGCTACCAGTGTCGATCAGCTCAGCGGTGGCCGCCTGTTACTCGGTGTGGCTTCCGGTGACCGTCCGGTGGAGTTTCCCGCATTCGGTGTCGACCCGGAGCGACGTGACAGCCTGTTCCGCGAATACCTCGAGGTATTTCGCGAGGTTCAGCGCAGCAGTTTCATGCCTTTGACCTGGTCCGGCGGGACGCTTGAGGGCGCGGATCTGATTCCCAAGCCGACCACGGCGGAAATTCCTTTCTTTGTCACCGGCCATAGCCGCCAGACGCTGGAATGGATTGCCCGCTACAGTCATGGCTGGATCAGTTATCCGCGCGCCCCGAAGACGCAGCAGCTGATTGTCGATAACTGGCGCACTGCGGTTCGTGCCGAATGTGGTGAGCTGTTCAAACCCTTCACCCAGTCGCTATACATCGACCTGACCGATAACCCGCAGACACCACAACGACCGATCCACCTGGGCTATCAACTAGGGCGATATCACCTGATCTCGTTGCTGGAAAGCTTGCAGGAGATCGGGGTTAACCATGTGATCGTCAATTTGAAATACGGCCAGCGCCCCGCGGGCGAGGTTATCGAGGAGCTCGGTCAGTTCGTTCTGCCTAACTTCGTCCTGTCGACATGAGGCGGTATGGTGCTGGATAGCTACGACACGCGCGTTCTATCCGCTCACCGAGCCTCTTCTGGAATTGGCTGGGATGATGGGTTAATGACTATGTACCTCTGCTGTTAAATAAGAGTAACGTGACCGCAGCTGGCGTGTCTTTCCCCTGGAGTGGATGGTTCGCCAATACAGCGCCACCTTGCTGATCCAGACGCCGCTCTTTGGCATCGATGCGCAAGAGTTCGCGCACGTGACCCTGCACGACTGGCTGCAGTTGCAGCAGCGTCAGGTGCAAATGAGTGACAGCAAGCAGGACAAGATCGCGGCAGAAACGGCCCGACTGGAATATCGCAAGCTACATGAAAGGCTCAGGCAGACACCAACGAGTCATTTCATCACTGCTGATGTTGACCTGCAGGCCGCTCTCGCGGCTCTTGAACGGCTGGAAAACTGGAGCGACGGCTGGCTGGCTGAGTTGGCCCCCAGCTTTAGTGCCCTGTGTCAGACACTGACCAGCCTACGTGCTCAGATCGAGGAGTTCGTTCCGATGTCAGAACACATCCCTTCAACCGAGCCAGAGATCGTTGCCGTAGTGGACGGGCCGACTGCCGAGCCCTCTACACCTTCGCTGCCTATGGCTGGTATGCCCAGCAGTCGTGAGCAGGCCTATCGCCATCTTGCGCAGATCGCCGACTACCTCGCCAGAACCGAGCCACATAGTCCGGTGCCTTATGTCATTCGTCGGGCCGTGGAGTGGGGCAACCAACCGCTTGGCGAGTTGCTGGACGAGTTGATCAGCGCCGATGCCGAATCCAGGCGGCTATGGAAGCTGCTTGGGGTGCTTAAGTAAGGCGGTGTCAGGCTCGGTATAATCGCCGATGCCCTGGTGGAGGATTTACCTCGTTTGTACGGGCGGATCTAAGTAATGGCTAGCAGCCCAGGTTCAGAGATCTTGGGCCACATCCCCATCGGAACGATGTGATGGTGCCCTTCATGGCCTGCTTTTCGAGCCCTGATTCCATCCAGTGGTGGGCCGAGTTGCCCGCAACCTCAATGCTGCGCTTGGCACTGGCGCACGGCTGTCTTACGTGCAGATACCCGTCTCTGATGTTTCGTTCGTCCATGCTCAAGATGTCGCCTGGGACCATTTGATCAGGTAAACCAGGTCCATGGCATCTCACACGCCAGGCAATGTAGCCGTGATTGCGTCTGATGGATGGCCAGGCGGCGTCGATTCCTGGTCTGGCAATCATTCGCTTTGATTTCCCTATTGGTTCGGTATACGTTACATACAATATAAATTGTCGCGTATACAGAACATGGACTATTCCCTCATCACACTGCGACTCGGAGAGCAGCTTCGGCAGCGCCGTCTGAATCGTGGACTGACTCAGGCCGCGCTTGCTTCCTTGGCCAGTATCACCCGGCAAAAGGTTATTGCCATCGAGAAGGGCGATCTCTCGGTGGGAATGGTTGCCTACGCGCGGGTGCTGGCAGCCCTCGACTGTGAGCTCAGCGTGGTGCCGGCAGCCATGCCCACCCTGGATGAAATCCATGGAGTGTTCGACTGATGACGGCCGTATTGCAGGTTGCAACGCCAGAGGGCGACAGTGGAAGGATCCTTACCAGCGGCGGAGACTACCTCTTCCGCTATCACGAGGATGCCGAGGCGAAGGCCGCGATCAGTTTGCTCATGCCGGTGCGCTTCGACGAATACCGCCATCGTGAGTTGCACCCAATCTTCCAGATGAACCTGCCGGAAGGCTACGTCCTGGAGCAGTTACGCAACCGCCTGGCCAAGGTGGCGAGCGTTGACCCGATGTTGCTGCTGGCACTCTCTGGTAGCAGCTCACCTATCGGGCGGGTGGCGGTCAGTTCGCCGGAGGTCGATGCGTTGCTGGCGCGCCAGCAGTTTCCTGGAGAAAAACTGGAAGAAATCCTCGCCTGGGATGGCGCAGAAGATATTTTTGCTGGTCTGGTGGATCGCTACATCCTGCGCGCCGGTATATCGGGCGTTCAGCCCAAGGTGCTGGTGCCGGAGCATCAGGACTCTGCGCCACAGCGCTTCACCTCGAAAACCTCTGACCTGATCATCAAAAGCGGTCGGGATGAGTTTCCGGGCTTGGCGATCAACGAGTTCCTTTGCATGTCCGTGGCCAAGGAAGCAGGTATTGCGGTGCCGGAGTTCTACCTTTCCGATAACGGCAAGCTGTTCGTCATGCGCCGCTTTGACCGGGATAAGCAGCTCGACCCCATCGGCTTCGAGGATATGGCGGCATTGATGGGGCTGGCTGCGGAGCAAAAGTACAGCAAGAGCTATTCGGCCATCGCCAAGGCCATCCGGCTGTTCTGCCCACCCGAGCATATGCAGAGTTCACTGGCGCAGCTATTCGCGATCGTTACCTTGAGCTGCATCGTTGGTAACGGCGACGCCCATCTGAAAAACTTCGGGCTGCTGTATTCCGACCCCGCTCAGCGTGATGCGCGGCTCGCCCCGGCGTACGACATCGTCAATACCACTGCCTATATTCCAGGGGACGTATTGGCGCTGGATCTTGTGGGCAACAAATCGCTCTTTGCGTCGCGCCAAGGTCTGCTGGACTTTGCCCAAGTCTGTGATGTGGCACGGCCAGAAGAAATAATCCGCGGGCAGTTGAGCGCGCTGGAGCGGGTACTCGCACGCTCAGGTGAACTGGCCGAGCAAGCGCCACATGTGGTCGCGGCAATCAGACATTGTGCCGAGCCGTTCATGAAGACCTTTGGCTAGCATGCTGACAATTCAGCTGCAGTGAATCGGAGGCGACACCCGGAGTTGATCGAAGAGCTGCGAGGGTGAAATTTTCTAGAAGTGCTGTTTTCTGGGGCCCGCTTTCGCGGGAATGACGAGCATCTGGACGTGCTTCTGAGCCCTCAAGGTTTTCGGCCTTGAGGGCTTCTTTCTTTGCGTAGCCGCTTTTGCCTGTCAGGTGCGTGGACGCGGTCTGTGTCGGCGCCAGTGTTTCTGCCATTGGCAATATCCATGGTCACTATCGAGAGTACTGATTTCTGTCTGGCGAGGCATCGGCCTAATGTTGAGCCCAACAGAGATTGAGTTGGCTTGGAGGTCATGATGTCCCGTATCGATGTGGTTTCCCTGGTTGGCAGCGCCGTGCCGGCTGAGCTCAGGTCCGACGGTCATATGGCGTGCTGGCTGGTGATGGTAGATGGCCAGCCCAAAGCCGGTCCTTTCGCTTCCCGTGAGACTGCGCTGGCTTGCCAGGCGGTCTGGCTGCTGAGCAGCGCTATTCGTCGTGAGGGCGATTCGCTGCTGGCCTGATTCACTGTTTTACCCCGCGCGCGCTCCAGCGCTCCCCTTGGCCCGCCTCTGGCGGGCTTTTTCTTGCTCGCCGGTTAGAATGGCGATCATTTTTTGAAGGGGCGCAGCGTGGCCAGGTGGGACATCTTCTGCAGCGTGGTGGATAACTACGGTGATATCGGCGTGACCTGGCGGTTGGCCCGACAGCTGGCGGCCGAGCAGGGGCATGTTGTGCGCCTGTGGGTTGACGAGTTGGGTGCCTTCGTACGCTTGTGCCCCGAGGCCAGTGTCGATGCTGAGTGCCAACACTGGAGCGGTGTCGAGGTGCGCCAGTGGCGTGAGCCGTTCCCTGCGGTTGAGCCTGCGCAGGGGGTGATCGAGGCCTTCGCCTGTCAGTTGCCGTCTGCCTATATCGAGGCGATGGCGGCCAGCGGCACGCGCCGCTTGTGGCTGAATCTGGAATACCTCAGTGCCGAAGACTGGGTGGCAGGCTGCCATGGCCTGCAATCGCCGCAGCCTGGAGGCTTGCAGAAGTTCTTCTTCTTTCCTGGATTCGTGGAGGGCACGGGCGGTTTACTGCGCGAGGCCGATCTGCTGGCGCGGCGACGCGCCTTTCAGGCAGACGCGCAGGCGCAGCAGGCGTTCCTGCAGTCGCTTGGCGTGATAAGGGAAGCCGGGGCGCGACTGATTTCGTTGTTCGCTTATGAAAATGCGGGGCTGGCGGGCTGGCTTGATGCGCTGGCAGCCGATTCGCAGTCGACTCAATTGCTGGTGCCGCAGGGCAAGGTTTTGGCGAATCTGCAGGCCTGGCTGGGCGAGGCGCAGTTGGTGCCAGGTGATCAGCGGCGGCGCGGCAATCTGCTGATCCATGTGCTGCCTTTCGTGGCGCAGGATGACTACGACCGCCTGTTGTGGTGCTGCGACCTCAACGCGGTGCGTGGCGAGGACTCCTTCGTGCGAGCGCAATGGGCGGGGCGGCCGCTGCTCTGGCACATCTACCCGCAGGAGGAACTGGCGCACTGGGACAAACTTGAGGCGTTTCTGGCGATTTATAACGCCGATCTGATGCCTGAAGCCGCTGCCGTTCAGGCTGAATTCTGGAGAGCCTGGAATGCGGGGGAAGGGATGGAAACGGCCTGGCCTGCGCTTCTCGAGGTATGGCCGGTACTGCAGCGACACGCCGAACAATGGTGTGACGATCAGGCCGCTCGGTCGGATCTTGCCACGACGCTGGAACAGTTTTACCTAAATTGGCTATCATACGCGGCCTAGATTTCTGTACCTCCCGCATATTTCGGATATTCGCATGAAAACTGCACAAGAAATGAGAGTCAACAGCGTGGCCCTGATCGATGGCCAGCCGTGGCTGATCCAGAAGGCCGAGTTCACCAAGTCCGGTCGTAACAGCGCCATCGTCAAGATGAAGCTGAAGAACCTGCTCAACGGTTCCAAGACCGAGACCGTCTACAAAGCCGACGACAAGATGGAGCCGGTGATTCTCGAGCGCAAGGAAGTGAATCTGTCCTACATCAGCGGTGAGGACTACGTGTTCATGGATCCGGAATACAACTCCTACGAGCTGCGTTCCGAAGATCTGGAAAGCGTTCTGCCGTTCATTGAAGAAGGCATGAGCGACGTCTGCGAAGCCGTGTTCTTCGAAGGCAAGGTGATCTCCGTCGACCTGCCGACCACCATCGTGCGTCAGGTTGTCTACACCGAGAACGCTGCTCGTGGCGACACTTCCGGCAAGGTCATGAAGCCTGCCAAGCTGCGCAACGGTACCGAGATCAAGGTTGCCGAGTTCGTCGACATCGACGACTGGATCGAGATCGATACCCGTGACGGTTCCTACAAGGGCCGCACCCAGGCTCCGGCCTGAGCCTAAGCTGTACGAGAAACCCGGCCTAGGTGCCGGGTTTTTTGTGGCCGTCACGCGGCGGTTTTCGTGGTGCGCGCGGCGCACCCTAAGGTCATGATCTTACTGCTGTGGGATGGCCAGGCTGGTTTGCAGTGCCTGGTCCCAGGGCGGCGGAAAGCCGAAGCGCTGCTTCAGGAAACTCAGCAGCAGGCGTGTCCGCGGGCTGGCTTCGCGCTCCAGGCGCAGGGCGTAGATGCTTACCGGCTCGACGGGTGGCAGGCCCTGTTCGCAGAACAGCGGGATCAGCTCGCCACGTTGCAGATGCTCGCTGCTCATCCAGGTGGGCAGGTGGGCCACGCCAAGGCCGGCGAGGGCGCTGAACAGCAGGGTTTCGGCGTTGTTGCTGGTCTGGCGCAGGCGCTTGGGCTTGCACAACTGCAGCTTGCCGTCGACTTCGAAGCGCCAGGCGTAGGGTGGCGCCAGGCTGTCCCAATCGAGGCCGTCGTGCTGTTCCAGCTCCAGCGGGCTGCGCGGAATGCCGCGTCGACGCAGATACTCCGGGCTGGCGCAGACGATGCGCGTCATCGACGCCAGCGGCGTGGCCACCAGGCGGCTGTCGGGCAGGGGGCCGATACGCACGACGATATCCACCTCACCCAGGTGTTCGCCCTGCAGGTCGATGAAGCTGTCGATCAGGCGCAGTTGCACGTCCAGGCCGGGGTTGGCGCGCAGGAACTCGGCAATCGCCGGAGCCAGGTGGCGGCGCCCAAAGGGGGAGGGGGCGTCGATGCGAATCAGGCCTTCCGGTGCACTGCTCAGCGATACGGCCTCGGCGCGGGCCAGGTGCAGCTCGGCGAGGATGCGCCGGGCGCGCTCGGCGAACGCCAGGCCCGCCGGGGTGACGCGTACCGCATGAGTGGTGCGACTGAACAGACTGCTGCCCATGGCGCGCTCCAGGGCGTCGATGCGCCGCGCCACCGCCGAAGGCGTGAGCGGATGGCGCCTTGCCGCTGCGGAGAAGCTGCCGGTCTCCAGCACGTCGAGAAAGAGTTCCAGTTGGTCGGTCAGTGCATCGGGGTTCATGGCAGCCTTCTTATGCGAGATAAGCAAAGCCATTGTGCGTTGCTATGCGTTTCCGCGCTAGCCGCGGCTGATTAACATGCGCCCACTGTCTGGAGGTGTCATGAATCTGTTCGACCTGTTGCTGAATCTGTTACTGGGGCTGGGCCTGGGGACGCTGGGTGGTTTGTTCGGCATCGGCGGCGGCCTGATCGCCATTCCGGTGCTGGGCATCGTTTTCGGCCTGGATCAGCAGCTTGCTCAGGGAACTGCGCTGGTGATGGTGGTGCCGAACGTGATGCTGGCGATCTGGCGTTATCATCAACGCAATCGTATCAACCTGCGACATGCCCTGCTGCTCGGTGTCACCAGTTTCTTCTGCGCCTGGTTGGCCTCGCTGTATGCAGTGGAGGTGGATTCGCGCACCATGCGCTGGGCCTTCGTCGGTTTTCTGCTGGCCCTGGCGGCCTACAACCTGCTGCGCATGCTGATGGCTCAGACGCCGACCAGTGGTGAGTTGCGTCATCACTGGGGCTGGTTCGGCGTGCTGGGCGGGGTGTCCGGTGCGATGGGCGGGCTGTTTGGTGTGGGCGGCGCGGTGGTGGCGACGCCGGTACTGACCAGTGTGTTCGGCACCACGCAGGTGGTGGCGCAGGGGCTCTCGCTGTCGCTGGCATTGCCCAGTACCGGCGTCACACTGTTTACCTACGCACTGCACGATCACGTCAACTGGTGGATGGGTGTGCCGCTGGCGGTTGGCGGCCTGCTTAGCATCAGTTGGGGGGTGCGCCTGGCGCATTCGTTGCCGGAGCGTCTGCTGCGCAGCCTGTTCTGTGGCTTCCTGCTGCTCTGTGCGCTGCTGCTCGCGCTGGAGTCGGGTGGCCGCCTATAGGCGAAAACCTTCGACGATATGCTCGGCCAGGCATTCGGTGACGGGTGACTGGCTGCTCTCATTGCGCAGCAGCACGATGCTGGTCAGCGGCAGCAGCGGCAGGCCTTCGGCTTCGCCGAGGATGCGCAAGTCTGGGGTGATCAGGCTTTGCAGCTGCGCAGTGACCGCGAGGCCCGCGCGCACCACGGCGAAGATCGCCGACAGGCTGGGGCTGGTGTAGGCGATGCGGTAGGGACGGCTCATCGCATCCAGCGCGTTGCAGGCCCATTCGCGGCAGAAACAGTCGGCGTTGAACATGGCCAGTGGCATGGGGTTCTGTTCATGCGGGCAGAAGCCCTGGGCCACGGCCCAGGCGAAGCGCTCCTGGCGCAGCAGCTGGCCGATCTCCTTGCCGGGCTGGCGGGTGACGATGGTCAGGTCGAGATCCTGGCGCAGCAACAGCTGGCCGGAGGGCTCGCAATGCACCTCCACCTGCACCAGCGGATAGGCCTGGGCGAAGCGCGAGAGAATCTCCGGCAGAAAGCGCATCACGTAGTCGTCCGGCGTACCGATACGCACGGCACCGACCATATGCGGCTCGCGCAGGGTGTTGAGTACCTCGCCATGCAGCTTGAGGATGCGCCGCGCATAACCCAGCAGTACCTGGCCTTCGGGCGTCAGCCGCACCTGGCGGCCGTTGCGCTCGAACAACGGGCGCTGCACCACGTCTTCCTCCAGCCGCTTCATCTGCATGCTCACGGCTGACTGGGTGCGATTGACCGTTTCTGCGGCGCGGGTGAAACCGCCGGTGTCGGCGATGGCAACGAAGCTGCGCAGCAATTCGGTATCAATACTGGGGTGGAAGGCCATTCATCAATCCTCGAGATGGATTCCATAAGAAACATTCGTTGGATTGATCTTAAGCCTGACCCGACACTGACGCCAACCCCACAGGGAGGGCGACAAGATGAAAGGTCAGAAAGGTTACGCGTTGGCTCAGGCCATCCACTTCGAACGGTTGCCGTCACTGGTCGGCGTATGGCGTATGCTGCGGCGCTGGCGTCAACTGGCACGCGAGCGGGCACAGCTGGCGCAACTGAATGATGCTGCATTGAAGGACCTGGGACTGTCCCGCGCCGATGCGTTGCAGGAGGCCGAACGGCCGTTCTGGGATGACCCGCTGAGAAAGTGAGTGGTACATGACAGGAGTTGCTGAATGACCGCGGTACGCAAGGGCGCCGATTTTTTCCTGTTCCAACTGATGCTGTTGTTATGCGCCATCTGGGGTAGCCAGCAGGTGGCAATCAAGCTGGCGGCGGACGATATCGCGCCCATGCTCCAGGTAGCGTTGCGCTCGGGTGTTGCCGCGGTGCTGGTCGGCCTGCTGTTGCTGTGGCAGCGCGGCTGGCGCGAGTGGCTCAGTACGACCTGGCTGGCCGGGATCCTGGCCGGTGTCTTGTTCGCGCTGGAGTTCTTCTTTATCGCGCTGGGTCTGCGCTACACCACGGCCTCGCACATGGCGGTGTTTCTGTACACGGCGCCGATCTTCTCGGCGCTGGGTCTGCACCTGCTGCTGCCCAGCGAGCGTCTGCGTCGCCTGCAGTGGCTGGGCATCGCGCTGTGTTTCGGCGGTGTGGTGATGGCTTTCGGTGTGGGCGGTAACTGGGCCGAGATCGATCGCGACATGCTGCTCGGCGATGCGCTGGGGCTGTGCGCCGGTATGGCCTGGGGCGCGACCACGGTCGTGGTGCGGGGCTCGCGCCTGTCCGAAGCACCGGCCGGGTTGACCCTGTTCTATCAGTTGGCAGTGGCCTTCGTGCTGCTGCTGGCCTATGCGCTGGTGGTGGTGGACCTTTCCCAACTGCGTTGGACGCCCGTGGCCATTGCCAGCATCCTGTTGCAGGGCGTGGTGGTGTCGTTCTTCTCCTACCTGACCTGGTTCTGGTTGCTGCGCCGCTACCTGGCCTCGAACATGGCGGTGTTCTCGTTCATGACACCTCTGTTTGGCGTCACCTTCGGCGTGCTGGTGTTGGACGAGCCACTGACCCTGAACTTCATCATCGGCGCGGCGCTGGTGCTGTCGGGTATCACTCTGGTCAGCAGCGAGGCCTGGTTGCGTCGACGTCTGTCCGGCTGGCGTGGCCTGCCGCAGCAACCCTGACGCATGGAGGCTGGAAATTGTCCGCTTATCACTTGGCCCAACTGAACATTGCCTGGGTGAGGGCGTCGCTGGAGTCAGCGGAGATGGCTGACTTCGTCGCCAATCTGGAGCGTATCAATGCACTGGCTGAAGGCTCGCCCGGCTATGTCTGGCGTTTGCAGGACGAGGCGGGCGATGCCACTGCGATCCGACCGTTCGGTGACGAGGTGTGGGTCAACATGTCGCTTTGGCAGGACGTGCAGGGCACCTCTAAAAACTACCTGCGTTGCCATCGCAGCGTTAAAAACAGGCTGGAACGCCAGCCCGGTCAAATGCTCATTTACACTGCGTAAACTGCGCTTTCTCGCCTGTTTTTGCCTTGCGCTGGCTGCCTCGCCTACGTTTTTAGAGGTGCCCTGCGTCGCTCAGCGATTACGTCTACAAATCGGCACATACCGAGATGCTCAAGCGCCGTCGTGAATGGTTCGAGCGTGTCGAGCAGGCGCACCAGGGGCTGTGGTGGGTGCCAGCCGGGCACCAGCCAGGCGTGGTCGAAGCGGCTGAACGCCTGGAACATCTGCGCGAGCACGGCGCGACGGCGCAGGCCTTTACCTTCCGTCATGCGTTCGCGGCGCCAGCCTGATAGGCTGAGTTGCCATGACCCTTTCTCTTTCTCTCGCCGAAGCGCGCCGCCTGGCTCTGGCTGCTCAGGGGTTCGGCCGTACCCCACGCGGCGCCATCGCCCACAAGCAGCTGCAGGCGCAGATCGAGCGCCTTGGCGTGGTGCAGATCGACTCGGTCAATGCCTTGGTGCGCTCGCACTACCTGCCGACTTTTTCCCGTCTTGGTCATTACCAGGCCGAGCACCTCGATGAACTGGCCTGGGGCCGGGCGCGGCGCAGGCGCCTGTTCGAATACTGGGGGCACGAAGCCTCGCTGTTGCCACTCGAGCTTTATCCGCTGCTGCGCTGGCGAATGCGCCGAGCTGCGGATGGGCAGGGCATTTACCGCGAGTTGGCGAAGTTCGGTGTGGAGCGGCGCGACGCAATAGACAGCTTGCTGCAGTCCGTGCGCGAGCTCGGTGCACTGGGCGCCGGCAGCCTTTCCTCACGTACCGAGAAGGCCGGCCCCTGGTGGGATTGGAGCGCGGAAAAAATGGCGCTGGAATGGCTGTTCGCTGCAGGTCTGGTCACTGTGGCCGGGCGCCGCGGCTTCGAAAGGCTGTACGACCTGCCGGAGCGGGTCATTCCCGCGGATGTGCTGAATCACCCGGACCTCGATGACGACGAGGCGCAGCGCCGCCTGTTGCTGCGTTCTGCCGATGCCCTGGGCGTGGCGACCGAGCGCGATTTGCGCGACTACTACCGGCTGGACGTCAGTGACAGCAAGCGCCGTATCGCCGAATTGGTGGAGGCGGGCGAGTTGTTGCCCGTCGCGGTGCAAGGCTGGCGGCAGGTGGCCTATTGCCGTGGTGAGCCGCGCATTCCCCGGCGTGTTCGCCATAGCGCCTTGCTGTCGCCGTTCGATTCACTGATCTGGGAACGCGAGCGCACCGAGCGGCTGTTTGGTTTTCGCTATCGCCTGGAGATCTACACCCCGCAGGCCAAGCGCGTGTATGGCTATTACGTGCTGCCGTTTCTGCACCACGAACGCCTGTTGGCGCGGGTGGATCTGCGCAGCGAGCGCGCGGCCGGGCGCCTGGCAGTGCATGCTGTGCATCTGGAGGACGCGGTGTTGAGCGAGGAGGCGCGGTTGGCGCTGGGCGATTCGCTGCGCGCGCTGGCGCATTGGTTGGGCCTGGATGAGGTGTGGCTGGCGCCGAGCGTCAGTCTGCGCGGGCTGCTCGGCTAACCGCCGTTTTCCAGCAGGAACTTCAGCTCCTCGACGCGCTGGATATTCAGCTGCATCGGGCAGGTGTAGTACATCGGCGAGCCGACGTGCTTGCCCTGCAGGTCGCATTGGCCGTTGCGGTAGACCAGCCAGGCCTTCTGCGCCGTTTCCAGCTGTTCGGCGTCCTCTGGCGCGTCGTCCTGCAGCTTGAGGAACAGCTGCTGGTAGATGCGGTTCATCTCCTTCTTCACCGTTTCCGATACGCCTTCGGCGCAGCCGGCGACGCTGGCGTTGTCGATCATTCCACTGGCGTCCAGGCAGGCCTGGTAATGCTTGTCGTAATCACCCCAGGCGCCGAGCGGCAGCAGCAGAGTGAACGGTAGCAAGCCGTTACGCAGTATCGACATGGCAATCTCCCAATGAAACAGGGGCTGCAATGCAGCCCCTGAACATTACCTTTACTTGGCAGCCAGACGGGTGCGCATGTTGGCGGCGCGGTCGCTGGAACCCGGGTGCGAGGAGAACATGCTGCCTTCGCCGCCGCCCAGTTTGGCCAGCTTCTCGAACGCGGTGACCAGGCCTTCACGGGGGATGTTGCGTTGGGTCAGCAGGTCGAAGGAGAAGTTATCGGCGGCGTTTTCCTGGCTTTGCGAGAACTGCGCATTGACCAGTTGCTCACCCAGGGCGCCGAGCTGCGATGCGGACAATGCGGCAATGGTGCCGTTGCCCGACGCGGCTGCAGCATTGCGCGCGGCGGTGGTGGCGTAGGCGGTCTGCATGGCCTTCTTGCTGTGACCGAGGGCGACGTGGCCGATCTCATGGCCGAGCACGCCTTCCACTTCGTTGTCGGTCATCAGGTCCATCAGGCCGCTATATACGCGCACGCAGCCGTTGGCCATGGCCCAGGCGTTGACCTCATCGGCCTGATACACCTTATAGGTGATCGGCGTGCCGTTGATCTGATGGCCGAGGTTGTTGGCGATCTTGTCCAGGCGCTTGCTGTACGGGCTGTTCGGGCCGGCGATATTGGCTTCGGCATCCATTTCAGCGCAGGCCTGGTCGGACATGCTGCGTACTTCGGCGTCGCTGAGGGTCGCGGCCTGCACGGCCATCAGGCCCGATTGCAGCATGGCGTCGGGGGACATGTTCTGGCAGCCAGTCAGCAAGACAGCACTGGACAGGGCGAAAGCGGAGAGGGTGGTGCGCAGTTGCATGGTTCATCGTCCTTGTTGGGGGTGTTGGCCGCGAGTCCTTTCCGGCTGGGTGTAACTGGGGCACCTGTCCGGTGCTCGCGATGGGGCAGCATTATGCCGGATACCGCACAGAAGATGTGCGAGCCGGTTCGCGCCCTGGCCACTGGCCAGGGCGCGGCTCGTCAGCGGCGTACCTGCTTCAGCGTTTCGGCGATCATGAACGCCAGTTCCAGGGACTGGTCGGCATTCATGCGCGGGTCGCAGTGGGTGTGGTAACGGTCGGATAGGCCGTCCTCGGTGATCGGGCGCGAACCGCCAATGCACTCGGTGACGTTCTGCCCGGTCATCTCGATATGGATGCCACCGGCGTAGGTGCCTTCGGCCTGGTGCACGGCGAAGAACTGCCGGACTTCGCTGAGGATCTGCGCGAAGTCGCGGGTCTTGTAGCCGCTGCTGGCCTTGATGGTGTTGCCGTGCATGGGATCGGAGCTCCACAGCACCTGGCGACCCTCTTCCTTGACCTTGCGCAGCAGGCGCGGGAAGTGCGCTTCCACCTTATCGGCGCCCATGCGCACGATCAGGTTGAGGCGGCCCGGATCGTTGTCCGGGTTGAGAGTGTCGAGCAGGCGGATCAGCTCGTCCGGGTCCATGCTCGGGCCGACCTTGACGCCGATGGGGTTCTCGATGCCGCGCATGAATTCGACGTGCGCACCGTCCAGCTGGCGGGTGCGGTCGCCGATCCACAGCATGTGCGCGGAGCAGTCGTACCAGCGGCCGGTGAGGCTGTCGCGACGGACGAAGGCTTCTTCGTAGTTCAGCAGCAGCGCTTCGTGGGCGGTGAAGAAGCTGACTTCGCGCAGCTGCGGTGCGCTGTCCATGCCGACGGCGCGCATGAAGGCCAGGGTTTCGTCGATGCGATTGGCCAACTGGTGGTACTTCTCGGATAGCGCCGAGTTGGCGATGAAATCGAGGTTCCACTGATGCACCTGATGCACGTCGGCAAAACCGCCCTGAGCGAAGGCGCGCAGCAGGTTGAGGCTGGCGGTGGCCTGGTGGTAGGCCTGCAGCAGGCGCTCCGGATCGGGTACGCGACTGGCGACGTCGAAACCGATGCCGTTGACGATGTCGCCGCGGTAAGCGGGCAGGGTGACGCCATTGATGGTTTCGCTGCCGGACGAGCGCGGCTTGGCGAACTGGCCAGCCATGCGCCCGACCTTGACCACCGGGCAGCCGGCGGCGAAGGTCATGACGATGGCCATCTGCAGCAGCACCTTGAAGGTGTCGCGGATCTTCGCGGCGGAAAACTCGGCGAAACTCTCGGCGCAGTCGCCGCCCTGCAGCAGGAACGCGCGGCCCTGGGTGACCTCGGCGAACTGGCGACGCAGCTCGCGCGCCTCACCGGCGAACACCAGCGGCGGGTAGCCGGCCAGGGTTTGTTCGACGCGAGTCAGGTGCGCGGCATCAGGGTATTCAGGCTGCTGCTGGATGGGCTTGGCCCTCCAGCTTTCGGGGCTCCAGGCGTTCGACATGCTGCGTCTCTAGCGGTTGATCAGGCGGAGACGCATGGTAACCGATAAGCCCCGCAGCTCGTACGTGTATTGGCTCATGACGCCGGGGCGGGCTCGAATGCGCGCGCAGGCCGCATGCGCGGCGATACATCGCGCGCCGGCAGGAAGCGCCCGTAGCGCTGTGCCTTGCCCAGATCATCCGGGTATTCCACGCCGCGGCGATAGGCGATGCGACCGTTGATCATCGTCAGCGCGACCGCTGCATCGTTGCGTTTGACCACCCGCATCAGGCCCAGCACCTCCATCGGCGCTTCGTGCAGTTCATCCAGGGTGTCATCGAGGCCGGCGGGGTTGATCAGCACCAGGTCGGCACGATCACCGACGCGCAGGTAGCCGGCATCGATGCCGATGAAGTCAGCCAGCTCGCCGCTGCAGCGGCGCACGGCCTTGCCCAGCTCCATGAATGGCTCGCCGGCCAATTCGGCGTCCCGCACGTATTTGAGTAAACGCAGCGGGAAGTTGTACTGGGCGATGGAGCGCAGATGCGCGCCAGAGTCGGCGAAGCCGGGGTGCGTCCAGGGGCTGGCCAGCAGCTTGCGCATGATCGCCTCGCGCTGGTTGCCGTAGCAGGTCGTCCACTTCAGCGCCTCGCGGTACTGGCAGGCCAGTTCGAAGTAGGCGTCTACTGCATCCAGGCCGCGCGTCTGGCCCAGTTGCTTGAAGTTCTTGCCGACCAGGCTGGCATCCGGGCATTCGGTTACCCAGCAATCGGAGAAGTCGCGGTGCCATAGGCCCTTGGTCAGCACGGCTTTGACCTGTTTCTTGAACAGGGCGCGGAACGCCGGCTCCTTGACCTTGGCGTAGAGCTCATCCGGGTCCTTGATGTTGCGCAGGATCTCGCCAGCACCGAATTCCTCGAAGGCATTCACGTTGAGTCCTTCCAGGCGCAGGGTGAAGGGCGCTGGCAAGGTCTGCCAGCGGAAGTGGCCGCGCAGCACCCTGTTCGCCAGCCAGCCGGAAAGGCGGGTGAAACGGTGCAGCAGCGGCTGCGACTTGAGATCCAGCGCCGTGAGCATGGTGCATTTCAGCGGTTTCCTGAACCAGCCGTGGGCCTGCCAGAGGAAGGCGAACACGTTGACCTTGGTCACCGCGTTCGGCGCGCCCTGCAGCACCGCGCCGCGCCGCCGCAATACGGCGAACAGGCGGGAGAACTCCTTCCAACTGGCGAAGGTCGACGGCAACGGGCTGGACCAGGCGCGGTCGCCGTCCATCTTGTCCAGTCGTGTGGTCATTACCGACAGGCCAATACACCCGGCGTCCAGCGCCTCTTCGAGCAACTGCTCCATGCGCGCCAGTTCGGCTTCGCTGGGCTTCACCCGACGGGTGGCGCGCTCCAGGCCCATCACCGCCACGCGCAGCTCCGAATGGCCGAGGAAGGAATTGACGTTCGGGCCCAGCGGCAACTGGTCGTAGAAGGCGCGATAACCAGCGGCGTCGCGCCAGGTTTTCTTTTCCTGGAGGATCGGCAGCACGTATTCACGGGGCACCGCTTCGACGCGGGTGAACAGGTCGGAGCAGTCTTCGGCGTCGGCCAGCACCATGCTGATGGAACAGGAGCCGATGGTCACGCTGGTGACGCCGTGGCGCACCGACTCCTTCAGTGCTGGTGCAGCGATCACCTCGGCATCGTAATGCGAGTGGATCTCCAGGAAGCCGGGGGTAAGCCACTGGCCTTTGGCGTCGATCACCTCGGGGCACCCGGCCTCGTCCAGCGGGCTGAGGCTGAGTACCTCGACCTTGCCGTCACGGATGCCGATATGGCGGATCGCCCCCGGCACGCCGGTGCCGTCGAAGTAAAGGCCGTTGTTGATGATGATGTCGTAGCTCATGGCAGTCTCCAGGGCGCCAGCAGCAGGATGCCGGTGACCAACAGCAGGATGTAGATGGCGAGGCGGAAATGACGCTCGTCGAAGCGCCGGTGCAGGCGTTCGCCCAGCCACACCCCGAGCAGCAGAAGCGGGGCGTAGGTGAGTACCTGAGGCAGCACCGGCAGCAGGCGGCCGTCGAGCAGAAAGGCGAGGGTGAGCAGGCTGTTGAGGGTGAACCAGACAGTGACCAGGGTGGCGCGCAGTCGCGCCTTGTCCAGCTGGGTACCGGCCAGGCCGTAGACCAGCAGCGGGCCACCCGACGCGAACAGGCCATGGCTGAGGCCTGCGGCCAGGGTAATGCAGCGAGTCAGCCAGGCCGGGCGTTGCGGCAGTGCGCTCGCCCGGCGCAGGCGCCACAGTTCGCGGCCGGCGAACCAGACGATCAGCGCACCGAAGCCGACCTTCAACGCCTGGGTGTCCAGATAAGGCAGCAGCCAATAGCCGAGTAAAGTACCAATAAGCATGCCGGGCAGCAGGGTGCCAAGCAGCAGGCGGCGGTCGATCTGCTGCCAGTGGCGATGCACCAGATAGCCGGTCATGCAGATGTTCAGCGGCACCAGGATCGGTAGCAGTTGATCGATGGGCAGCAGCAATGCGCCGAGCGACAGCGCGATGACCACGCTGCCAAAGCCAGTAACGGCTTCCAGGGTGTAGGCCAGCAAAATGAAGCCGCCGAGGGCATAGGGCGCCAGGGCCATCAACTGATCTCCCCGGCGAAGCGCTGGCTCATCTTGCGGTGGTACAGCGCCGGTGCCAGGCGCCAGAGCAGGCTCGCCAGCCAGCTGCCACGATCCGGGAACAGGCGCTCGCGGCGCTGCTGCAGTGCATCGAGAATCAGGCTTGCCATCCAGTCGGCGCTGCGAATCTTGCCGATGGTCGAGCGGGCATGGCCGGCCGGTTTGCCGTCGCCGCCCAGGGCATTGCGGTCGATGGGCGTATCGAGAAAGCTCGGATAGACCATCAGCAGGCCGATGCCGTCACGGGCGATCTCGGCGCGCAGCACCTCGAAGGCCTGGCCCAGGGCGCTTTTCGCGGCGCAGTAACCGGCACGGCCGAGCACCGGCATCCAGCCGGCCATGGAGCCGATGGCGACCACCTGGCCGCGGCTTTCACGCAGCAGCGGCAGGGCGGCCAGGGTCAGTTCCAGCGGCGCGTGATAGTCCACCGCCATGACCTTGCGAAATACCGCGGGATCGGTGCGCAGCGTGGGCGAACGGTGGGTGATGCCGGCGTTGTTGATCAGCACGTCCAACCGGCCGAAACGCTGCCGGCAGCCGTCGAGCAGGCGTGCATGCAACTCGGGGTCGGTGATGTCGCCAGCAAGGGCCAGTACGCGCTCGCTGCCCAGTTCATCGGCGCGAGCCGCGAGACCGCTGGCATCAATATCGGTGAGCAGCAGGGCATCGCCACGTGCGTGACAGGCGCGCGCCAGTTGCCAGCCGAGGCCGCTGGCGGCGCCGGTAATCAGGACCACGCGCATCACCGCTCTCCTGCGCTGGGCAAGGGCGTCAGCAACGCGTCGGCTGCAGGCGGCCTGCGTGACCACAGCCAGGCCAGGCTGAGGCCGGACACCAGATGCCAGCAACCCCAGAAGGCCGCGATCAGCAGCATGCCGCTGGCCTGCGGGAAGAAGGTGAAGATGATCACCAGGCCCAGTGCCGAATTCTGGATGCCCACTTCCAGCGTCAGGGCGCGGCGGTCGGCCACCGATAGCCCGCTCAGGCGTGCGCTGAGGTAGCCAATGCTCAGCGCCAGGGCGTTGTGCGCCACCACCAGCCAGAAGAACAGATGGAAATGTCGGGTGAACTGCTCGAGGTTGCGGCTGAACGCCAGCGCCACGAAACCGAGCATTACCAGCAAGGCGAACAGGCGCAGGGGCTTTTCCACTTTCAGCGTCAGTTGCGGGAAACGCCGACCGATCCACATGCCAGCCAACAGAGGCAGGCCGAGCACCAGCAGCACGAGCAGCAGCAAACTCAGCGGGTCCAGTTCGATCTGCGTCAGCAAGGGGTGCGTATGTGGATTGAGCCAGGCGTACAGGGCGAAATTGAGCGGTGTCAGCACGCTGGCGACGACGCTGGAAACGGCGGTCATGCTCACCGACAGCGCGACGTTGCCGCGAGCCATCCAGGTCATGATGTTGGAGAAGCTGCCGCCTGGGCAGGCAGCGATCAGGGTCATGCCCAGCGCCAGTTGCGGCTCGATGGCCAGGGCCCAGCAAGCCAGGCAGGTCAGCGCCGGCAGCAACACGAATTGCGCCAGCATGCCAATCACTGGGGCCTTGGGCGCGCGGGCGATGCGGCGGAAGTCCTCGGCGCGCAGGTCCAGGGAAACGCCGAACATCATCAGCGCAACGATCAGGTTGATCAGCACCAGGCTGCTGGGGTCGAAGGCGATATTCACCTGTTCCATGCTCATGCCCCCTGCGCAGCGAGTGCGCCATCGTTGGCCAGCTCACGGTGCAGCGCGGCGCTGTGTTCGGCTATGCGTCTACGATAGCTGTCCTTGTGCACGTAATAGGCCATGCGCTCCAGCTGCAGGTAGCGATAGCCGCCATCCAGGCGCTGGCTGGCTTGAGCGCGAATGGTCTGGCGCAGGGCCTGAGCAGCGGGGCTGCCAGCCAGCGACTGGCGGATATACAGCGCGACCAGCTCCGCCTGCTCGGCACGACCCTGCCAGCCCAGGCCGGAGGCCTCGACCATACCGAGCATGAACAGGTCGTCGTGCTCGGGGTGGAAGACGTTGAGATACAGCTGCGGCGCACCGGCACCTTGCGGCCAGTTCAACTCGTCGCGGGCGATGAAGGGGTAGTCGAGCTTGTAGCCGGTGGCCATGAGGATCAGGTCGTACTCGGCTTGTTCGCCGTTGGCGAAGGTCACGCCTTGCCCCCTCACTGCCGTGATATCGCCGCGAGGGTGGATGTCGCCGTGGCCGATATGGTGCAGCACCAGCGAGTTCATCACCGGATGCGACTCGTACAGGCGGTAGTCAGGGTCGGGCAGACCGTACTGCGAGGGTTTGCCGACCAGGGCGCGTACCAGCAGACCGTCGACCAGCTGTTTGAGACGGCGCGGTAGCTTGATCGCACCGCCGAAGGTATCGGTGGGTTTGCCGAGGATGAACTTGGGCAGGAAGTGATAGCCACGGCGTACCGAGAGGTCGACCGAGGCGGCGCGATGCACGGCATCGACGGCGATATCGCAGGCCGAGTTGCCGCAGCCGACCACCAGCACCCGTTTGCCGGCGAAGATATCCGCGCTCTTGTAGGCATTCGAATGCAACAACTCGCCGGAAAAGTCGCCAGGCAGGCGCGGCAGGTTGGGCGTATGCAGGGTGCCGTTGGCGATCAGCACACCGTCGAAACGCCACTCGTGTTGCTCGCCGTTGCGCTCGCTGATCAGTTTCCAGCCATCTTGCTCGCGTTGCACCTGCAGCACGCGGGTATCGAACTGGTAATGCTCATAGAGACGAAACTGCCTGGCGTAGTCGCGAAAGTAGCGGCGCATCTCGCTGTGGTGCGGGTAGGGCGCCACCTCGGCACGCATGGGGAACTCGCGGAACTCGGTGGTGCCCTTGGAGGAAATCAGATGCGCCGAGTGATACATGCTGCTGTGTGGGTTATCGATATCCCACAGGCCGCCAACGTCGCGGTGCAGCTCGAAACCGATGAAATCGATACCGTGCTTCTTCAATTGCCGAGCCGTGCACAGGCCCATGGGGCCTGCACCGATGATGGCGTACATGGCGAACCTCGTTATTGTTATGAGTAGCAGCGCAAGTGTTGGAATTATTGCGTGACCGGGGGCGGCTGCTTCAATGACAATCGGCGCCTTTAGCCCGGTTCTTGTGGTACGGGATGTCACTGTGGGAGAGGTATCGATGCCAGGGTTGCCGCCGGACGACGAGTTGCAGCAGCAGGACGAGGTTCTGCTGGCCGAGGTGCACGACGCCTTCGGGGTGATCCGTGTGGTGCAGATCGGCGCCTACCGCTTTCTCGAGTTTGGTGATGCCATCGAACAGAGTTGCGTGTTCCAGGGCGATCCCAGCTGGCTGGAATACGACTACACCCGCGCCATGTTGCTGGGCGCGCTGTGCCACGATGCGCCGGAAACCGCACTGTTCCTTGGTCTGGGCGCCGGCAACCTGACCCAGGCCTGCCTGAAGTTCCTGCCGTTGGAGGACGTCGAGGCCATCGAGTTGCGCCCGGACGTACCGCGCCTGGCCATGGAGTTTCTCGGTCTGGACGATGACCCGCGGCTGACCATTCGCATCGGCGACGCCACCGAACTGCTCGACAGCGCGGAAACCGCTGACCTGATCTTTCTCGATCTGTACACCGACCAGGGGCCTGGTGTCGGGCATCTGGCCTGGCGCTTTCTCGAGCGCTGCCGCGAAAAACTCAACCCGGGTGGCTGGCTGATCATCAATCAATGGGCAGGCAACGACGGCAAGCCGCTTGGCGCGGCACTGCTGCGCGGCCTTTATCATCGACACTATTGGGAGTGCCCGGTGAAGGAGGGCAACGTGGTACTGCTGATCCCGGCCGACCTCGAGCAGCGCTTGAACATGGGACGCCTGCAGATGCGTGCGGGCGAGCTGGCGCCGCGCCTGGGTTACTCGCTACAGCCGCTGATCGAAGCGCTGCGTCCGGCCACTTGATGCGCCGTTGAGCGGTTGGATGCATACCAATCGATAAAAACCAGCACCCGAGACAGGATTTTCCGGTATAGTTCGCGCCGGCCAATTCTCTGGCCACGTTCAGGTAGTGCAACTCGCCCGGGAAATTAACACCCGGCAGCCAGTCCCCAGCGGACTATCCTTGACGATTCACTTTCATCACGTTTTCGCAAATCCCCGCCGACCAGGCTGCCAGGGTGACCCAAAAGGTCTTACACGGCATGCGCAGCTTTGGAACATGGGTCTTTGCGGATGCACTTGAGGCAGACCCATGACCCAGGAAATCGGCGGCTTCGCCGCGCTCGGACTTCACCCCAATATTCTCGCCGCTCTGACCGCCGTCGGTTACGAAGAGCCGTCTCCCATCCAGTCGCAGGCCATTCCGGTGATCCTCGCCGGCCAGGACATGATCGGCCAGGCCCAAACCGGCACTGGCAAGACCGCAGCCTTCGCGTTGCCGATCCTGTCGAAAATCGACCCGACCAAGCGTGAACCACAGGCGCTGATTCTGACGCCGACCCGCGAGCTGGCCCTGCAGGTCGCCACCGCGTTTGAAACCTATTCCAAGCAGATGCCTGGCCTCAATGTGGTCGCCGTCTACGGCGGCGCGCCCATGGGCCCGCAGCTCAAGGCCATCCGCCAGGGCGCCCAGGTTATCGTTGCCACACCGGGCCGCCTGGTCGACCACCTGCGTCGCGACGAGAAGGTGCTGTCGACCATCCAGTACCTGGTGCTCGACGAAGCGGACGAAATGCTCAAGCTGGGCTTCATGGATGACCTCGAAGTGATCTTCGAAGCCATGCCGGAAAGCCGCCAGAGCGTGCTGTTCTCCGCCACGTTGCCGCACTCGATTCGTGCCATTGCCGAAAAGCACCTGCGTGAGCCGCAACACATCAAGATCGCTGCCAAGACCCAGACCGTCTCGCGCATCGAGCAGGCGCATCTGATGATCCACGCCGACCAGAAGACCAACGCCGTGCTGCGTCTGCTGGAAGTCGAGGATTTCGACGCGCTGATCGCCTTCGTGCGTACCAAACAAGCCACCCTGGACCTGGCCAGCGCCTTGGAAGCCAAAGGCTACAAGGCGGCTGCGCTGAACGGCGACATCGCCCAGAACCAGCGTGAGCGCGTGATCGAATCGCTCAAGGATGGCCGCCTGGACATCGTCGTGGCGACCGACGTGGCTGCCCGTGGCATCGACGTGCCGCGCATCACCCATGTATTCAACGTCGACATGCCGTACGACCCGGAGTCCTACGTGCACCGTATCGGTCGTACCGGCCGTGCCGGTCGTGATGGCCGTGCGCTGCTGCTGGTGACGCCGCGTGAGCGTCGCATGCTGCAGGTGATCGAGCGTGTCACCGGGCAGAAGGTCGGTGAGGTCAAGCTGCCGAACGCCCAGCAAGTGCTCGATGCTCGCATCAAGAAACTGACCAACAGCCTGGCGCCGCTGGTGGCCGATGCCGAAGCCAGCCACGGCGATCTGCTCGACCGCCTGACCGCCGATATCGGCTGCAGCCCACGTGCCCTGGCCGCTGCGCTGCTGAAAAAGGCTACCAACGGCCAGGCCCTGGATCTGGCCACTGTCGAGCGCGAGCAGCCACTGGTGCCGGGCGCTGGCGGCGCTCCGCGTGAGCGTCGTGAACGTGACGGCGAGCGTTCTGAGCGTGGCGGTGATCGTGGTGAATTCCGCGAGCGCCGCGCGCCGGTACCGCTGACCGAAGGTCGCGTGCGTTGCCGCACTGCGCTGGGTACTCGTGACGGTATCGCCGCGAAGAACCTGCTCGGTGCCATCCTCAACGAGGGTGGTCTGGCTCGCGAAGCGATCGGTCGTATCCAGATCCGCGAAACCTTCAGCCTGGTCGAGCTGCCGGAAGACGGTCTGGACCGCCTGCTGGGCAAGCTGAAAGATACCCGCGTGGCCGGCAAGGCTCTGAAGCTGCGTCGCTACCGCGAGGATTGATCCCGCGGGCCTGATGGCTCATGGCAGGATCAACGAAACGCCGCAACCCTTATCGGGTTGCGGCGTTTTTGTTTGTGCGAAGGTTAGTCAGCCGGTTTCGCTGAGATTGGCCTTGGGCGCCAGGCGATCGAACACCTCCGGCGTCAACGCCGCTTCACCCGCTTCGTCGAGCACTTCGCGTGGTCGCTCACTGCCGGGGATGCTGCTGTCGAGCATGCTCAGCAGCTGCGCGCCGCGCGCGGTGAGAATGAAATTTTCGCCGTTGCCACCTTCGTCTTCCGGGCGTGGTTCGATAAAGCCGTTTTGCAGCAGGCGCGCTTCGTAGCGTGCAGCCTCGGCGCGCAGATGATCGAGATTGTCCACGGGGTCGCCGGCATTCTCATGTTCTTCGGCCAGGTCTTCGGCGTAGCGACGCGGGGCGAAGGGTTTGCCGGCGGAGTTCTGTGCCTCGTGCAGCAGGCGTTCGATCAGGTCCCAGTCGTGCTTCATGGCGGTCTCTCCCTATGCGATGGGCTTATAGAGTCCGACTTCAGCAACGCACTACGGTTCGACCTGAATTCTGCTAGCGGAGTACACAAAGCAAAACGCCCCGAACCAGTCGGGGCGTTTTGGGCGTTTCAGCTGCCGTGATCAGGCGCGGCGACGGAACAGCGGTTGCGGCTGATCGGCCGAAGCCTGGTAAACCTCGCTGTAGTCCTCGAAGGCTTTCAGCGCATCGTACGGATCCTTGTCCGCGCGCACGGCGAAGGCATCGAAACCGACACGCTTGAGGGCAAACAACTGGTCGCGCAGCACGTCGCCAATGGCGCGAACTTCGCCCTTGTAGCCGTAGCGGGTGCGCAGCAGGTAGGCGGTAGAGGAGTGGCGGCCATCGGTGAAGGCCGGGAACTCCAGGGCGATGACCTGAAAATGCGCCAGGTCATCGGCGATTTCCTCGATCTCGTCGCTGGCTTCCAGCCATACGCCAAGACCGCCGTCGCGGGCCTTGAGGGCGTGAGCATGCTCGCGCCACAGGGCCAGTGGGACGATGATGTCGTCGCAGTTGGGGATGGCGTCCAGGGTCACGTCCTTGGCCAGCAGGTGCCAGGTTTCGTCGACCACCTGACCGTTCTTAATGATTCGCTGCATAGACGCGCTCCTTGAACGGATCGATACCGACGCGGCGGTAGGTATCGAGGAAGCTTTCTTCTTCGGTGCGTTGCTCGACGTAGACCTTGATGATCTTGTCGATGACATCGGCCATGTCCGCTTCGGCGAAGGATGGGCCAAGGATCTGCGCCAGGCTGGCGTCACGGCCGGCGCTGCCGCCGAGCGATACCTGATAGAACTCCTGGCCTTTCTTGTCGACGCCAAGAATGCCGATATGGCCGACGTGGTGGTGACCACAGGCGTTCATGCAGCCGGAGATGTTCAGGTCGATATTGCCGATGTCGAACAGGTAGTCGAGATCGTCGAAACGACGCTGAATGGCTTCGGCGATCGGGATCGACTTGGCGTTGGCCAGCGAGCAGAAGTCGCCGCCCGGGCAGCAGATGATGTCGGTCAGCAGGCCTACGTTCGGCGTGGCGAAGCCTTGTTCACGCAGCTCGCCCCACAGGGCCAGCAACTGACGCTGCTCGACGTCGGCGAGGATGATGTTCTGGTTGTGGCTGTTGCGCACTTCACCGAAGGAATAACGATCGGCCAGGTCGGCGATGGCGTCGAGCTGCTTGTCGGTGACGTCGCCCGGCGCCACGCCGGTGGGCTTGAGCGACAGGGTCACGGCAACGTAGCCAGGCTTCTTGTGGGCGAAGGTGTTGCGCTCGCGCCAACGGGCGAAGCCCGGGTGTTCGGCGTTCTGCTGGGCGAGCAGGGCGTCTTCGTCCTGCAGGGGCAGATAGGCCGGATCAACGAAGTGTGCGGCAACGCGGGCGACTTCGGCTTCGGTTAGGGTAGTCGGACCATCCTTGAGGTGCGCCCACTCGGCGTTCACGCGCTCGGCGAACACCTCGGGGGTCAGCGCCTTGACCAGAATCTTGATGCGCGCCTTGTACTTGTTATCGCGACGGCCATAGCGGTTGTACACGCGCAGGATGGCGTCGAGATAACTGATCAGGTGCTGCCAGGGCAGGAATTCGTTGATGAAGCTGCCGACGATCGGGGTACGACCCAGGCCGCCGCCGACGGAAACGCGGAAGCCCAGCTCGCCGGCCTCGTTCTTCACTGCTTCCAGGCCGATGTCATGCACTTCGATGGCGGCGCGGTCGCTCACGGCGCCGTTGACGGCGATCTTGAACTTGCGCGGCAAGTGGCTGAATTCGGGATGGAAGGTCGACCACTGACGGATGATTTCGCACCAAGGGCGCGGATCGACGATCTCGTCCTTGGCCACACCGGCGAACTGGTCGGTGGTGGTGTTGCGGATGCAGTTGCCGCTGGTCTGGATGGCGTGCATCTGCACGGTGGCCAGCTCGGCAAGAATCTCCGGCACGTCTTCCAGCTCCGGCCAGTTGAACTGCACGTTCTGCCGGGTGCTGATGTGCGCGTAGCCCTTGTCGTAGTCGCGGGCGATGCGCGCAAGCACACGAACCTGAGCGGACGACAGCAGGCCGTAGGGCACGGCGACGCGCAGCATGGGCGCGTAACGCTGGATATACAGACCGTTCTGCAGGCGCAGCGGACGGAATTCCTCGCCGCTCAGCTCTCCGGCGAGGTAGCGGCGGGTTTGATCGCGGAACTGCTTGACGCGATCCTCGACGATCTTTTGATCGTACTGGTCATATACGTACATGAAGGGTCCTGTTTTCAGGCTACTCACTGCCAATCAGCGCGCACGGCCGCGCACTCCCCGAGGAGCCGAGGCACGATACCAGCTCAGGTTTATGCGTAAAAGTGATGTTTGAATATATAAACCTTGGTTTAAGGAATAAGACTGCCCCAGAGCATAACCATATGGTTTGAGCGATGGCCAAGGCTGGTCTTAAATGCAGTGTGCATCACCCAAAAGCACAAGAAGAGGGGGAACCATGACCGAGCACACTGAAGTGGAAAATTCCGACAGCGTTATCGATGCCTGGGCGATCTTTTGCCTGATCCTGATTGCGGTAGGTACGGCGGTCTTCTGGGTCAGCGGACAGTGAGGGCGAAGGCCGACACGCATTAGCGGTCGGCCTTTTGTCATTTGCGCCCTATACTGCGCCCCGGTTAATTGGGGAGGGGTGCCGTGATCCGGTGGGTGTTGGGCCTGTGGCTATTACTGTGCTGCGCATTGGCGTCAGCACAACCCCGTGCGCCGTCTGTGATCTTCCTCAATCCCGGCTATTCCGACGAGCCGTTCTGGACCGATTACACCCGCTATATGCAGGACGCCGCAGGCGACCTCGGCATCGACCTGAAAGTGCTTTACGGCGAGCGTGATCCAGCGCGCATGCTGAGCAATGCCCGCCAGGTTCTCGACGGTGGGCACCCTGATTATCTGATTTTCACCAACGAGCAGTTCCAGGGACCTGTGCTGCTGCGCCTGTTCGAGGCCAGCCAGGTTCGCCTTTTCGCCCTGCACAGCACGCTCACCGACGAGCAGCAGGCGCTGATCGGTGGCAGCCGCGAGCGTCACCGCAACTGGCTGGGTAGCCTGGTGCCCAATGATGAAGAGGCTGGTTACCTGATGGGGCGCGAACTGATAGCGCTGGCCAAGGGGCAGCCGGCCGAGCTGCTGGCGTTTTCCGGGGTCAAGCAAACGCCATCATCGATCTTGCGTCTGGCCGGTTTGCAACGTGCGCTGAACGAGGCGCCGCATGTGCGTCTGGTGCAGGCAGTGCACGGCGAGTGGCAGGAGCAGCGCGCCTATGAGCAGGCGATGAGTCTGTTGCCGCGCCATCCGGATGTGAGCCTGGTGTGGTCCGCGAACGATGCAATGGCATTCGGCGTGATGCGTGCGGCTGATGAGCAGGGCAGAGACCTGCGCTATGCAGCCCTGAACAACTCGGCTCGGGTGCTGCAGGCGCATATCGATGGACGAATTGATGTCCTGGCGAGCGGCCACTTCGTTCTGGGGGCCTGTGCCCTGGTGATGCTCAGTGACCATGCCCGTGATCTGGATTTCATCGAGCGTGGCGGCCAGGACCAGGTGGCATCGCTGCTGCGCCTGTTCGACAGGGCGCAATCGCAGAAACTGCTGGCACGCCTTGGCCAGGCGGACATCGACATGGACTTTGGCCGGTTCAGCGCGCTGACGCAGCCACAACAGCCGCGTTACGACTGCTCGATAGCATCCCTGCTGGACTGATCAACCAGTCGCCAGGTGCAGGATCAGTTTCACCGTCACCAGCAATACGATCACGAACAGGGTGGTGAACAGCACCCCGAGCAGAATGAAATGGCTGGGCTTGCCGCGACTGAAGTCGCGGCTACGGTTCTTCGCGCTCTGCACGCCAAGGGCGGCGGCCAGCACGCTCTGCAGCATTTCGCGCAGGGTCAGCGGGGCCTGCTGGGGGTCTTTGTCCTGATCGCTCATGGTCAACCTCTCCGTCGATCCTGCAAGCATAGTCCGCAATCGACGCGCCGGCACGAGGGGCTAGGCTGACCGCGGCGAATCAGGCAATCTGCCCGAGCGCTGATCACCGACCTTGACCATGCCTGACAATCTTTTCCCCGACGACGCCGCACAGACCGAGCACACCCGCGAGACCATCCTGCGCTACCACCTGAGTTGGAAGCACCGCGACCTCGATGCGGTAATGGCGCTGTATCACCCGGAGATCGAGTACAACGACTTCTACCAGCAGCGCTGCATGCGCTTGGGTGAGCTGCGCGAGTACGTCGAGAACAACCTGCCGCGCCGCCCGGGCGAACTGCTGGAGCACGTCGACCGCATCCGCATCGACGGGCATACCGCCTTCATCCAGTACTGCACCAGCTTGCAAGGCGGGGAAGGGCTGGTGTCGTTCCGCACCGGTGAAGCCATCACCGTGCGCGACGGGCTGATCTGGCGGATCAACGAATACGCCACCCTGGTGCATGAGGTGCGTGGCACTGGCGAAGCGGCCCGTTCGCGCCCGGCCATCAGCCGCCTGGGGCTGTCGCCCCGCCAGCTCGGTCAACTGGCGCAGGACCTGCAGGACTACTTTCAGCGCAGCCAGCCCTTTCTCGACCCCGAACTGGATCTGCAGCAGGTGGCGGCAGCGACGGGTTACAGCCGCAACCAGATATCCCATCTGCTCAATCAGGTGCTGGGCGAGAGCTTCTACCGCTACGTCAACCGCGCCCGCCTGCAGTACCTGCTCGATGGTTTGCAGGCGGGCAGCGACCTCAAACGTATCGATGAGCTGGCTTTTGCGGCGGGTTTCAACTCGCTGTCGGCCTTCTACAGCTGCTTCAAGCGCCACACCGGGCTTTCGCCCAAGTCCTACCTCAAGCAGATTTCCTCGCGGGCACGCACGCAAGACAGCGACTGATCGCCCCAACTAGCCTTGTGTCATCGATTGATGACGGAGGCGTGGATGAATTCCTGGCGCAACATCAGTCTGTGGATGGATCAGCTCGATGATCCGCTGCAGGCGCGGCCCAGCCTGCAAGCCCATCTGCACGCCGACGTGGCGATCATCGGCGCGGGTTACACCGGCCTGTGGACGGCCTATTACCTCAAGCGCCAGGCGCCGCAGCTGCGTGCGGTGATCGTCGAGGCCGAGACCGCCGGCTTCGGTGCGTCCGGGCGCAATGGCGGCTGGTTGATGGGCAACCTGCTCGGCGAGGATCGTCTGTTGGCCGGTCTGCCAGCGTCGGAGCGCAAGGCGGGCTTCGACCTGCTGCACGGCATTCCCGATGAAGTGGCCTCGGTGGTCGCCCGCGAGGGTATCGACTGCGATCTGCGCAAGGGCGGCGTGCTGTATTGCGCGGCGCGCTACCCGGAGCAGGAAGTGCGCCTGCGTGATTATCTCAAGGAACTGCGTGCGCTGGGCCTGAGCGAAGACGACTACCGCTGGCTGCCGCCGAGCGAACTGGCCACCCAGTTGCGCGTGGCCAATGCCTACGGCGCGCTGTACAGCCCGCATTGCGCGACGATCCAGCCGGCCAAGCTGGTACGGGGCCTGGCGCGCTGCGTCGAGGACCTGGGTGTCGAACTCTATGAGCGCAGCCCGGTGATCGACTGGCAACCCGGCCTGGTGCGTACCGCTCACGGCCTGGTCACGGCTGACTGGGTGGTGCCGGCCATCGAGGGGTACGCCGCCAGCTTGCCGCCGTTGGGTAATCACCAGTTGCCGGTGCAGAGCCTGATCGTTGCCACCGAGCCATTGCCGGCGGATGTCTGGGCCGGTATCGGCCTGGAGCGCGGGCAGGCGTTCAGCGAATTCAGCCGTCAGGTCACCTACGGCCAGCGCAGCCTCGATGACCGTCTGATCTTCGGGGCGCGTGGTGGCTACCGCTTTGGCGGGCGCCTGCGCAGCGATTTCAACCTCACCGACGACGAACTGGGTCTGCGCCGTTACCTGATGGGGGAAATCTTCCCGCAGTTGCGCAACGTGCGTTTCACCCATTCCTGGGGCGGCAACCTGGGTATGGCGCGGCGCTTCCAGCCGCACATGCTGCGCGACACCCGCAACCGCATCGCGCTGTCTGGCGGTTATGGCGGCGAGGGCGTCGGTGCCACCAACCTGGGCGGGCGCACCTTGGCCGATCTCATTCTCGGTCGGGACAGCGAACTGCTGCGCCAGCCCTGGGTGCTGAGTGATAGCCCGATTTCCAGCCTGAGGCGCTGGGAGCCCGAGCCCTGCCGCTGGCTTGGCTACAACGCCATCATCCGCAGTTTCGTGCATGAAGACGAAGTCCTCGCCAACCCGCGCAGCCCGGCCTGGCGCCGGCGTCTGGCGCAGGCGGTGGCGGCGCGCATGGAAAGCCTGATGGGCTGAGCGAGCGCCAGCCAATCCCCTGATCTGGAGTCCACATGAACATCACCCATTTTCGCAATACACCCAGCGTCGGCCTGGACGAGTCCAATCCAGTTGCCGTGCCCCTGAGCGAGCCGGTGGCGGTTACTTCGACCACCAGCGTCGAGCGCAGTGACGGCGTCGAGACCGGTATCTGGGAATGCACGCCCGGGCGCTGGCGCCGACAGATCGTGCAGCAGGAGTTCTGTCACTTCGTGGCTGGGCGCTGCACCTTCACGCCTGACGGCGGTGAGCCCATCGAGATTCGCGCCGGCGACGCCCTGATGATGCCGGCCAATACCCTCGGCATCTGGGACATACAAGAAACGGTGCGCAAGACCTATGTGCTGATCTTCTGAATCAGCACTTTTCAGTACTGCCTAAAACAACAACTCACGAGGTATCCCATGCTGAAGAAACTCCTGCCGTGCCTGATCCTGGCCGGCACCGCTCATGCCGCTGATAGCGTGCGCATCTACAACTGGACCGACTACATCGCCCCGGACACCCTCAAGCAGTTCGAAAAGAGCAGCGGCCTGGGTACCCATTACGACGTCTACGACAGCAACGAGACGCTGGACGCCAAGCTGATGGCTGGGCGCTCCGGCTACGACGCGGTGTTCCCTTCCAACCACTTCATGGCCCGGCAGATTCAGGGCGGCGCGCTGAAGAAGCTCGACCGCAGCAAGCTGCCGAACTGGAACAACCTCAGCCCGGTGCTGATGAAGACGCTGGAGGTGAACGACCCGGGCAACGAGCACGGCTTCCCCTATCTGTGGGGCAGCACCGGTATTGGCTACAACGTTGACAAGGTACGCGCGGTGCTGGGTGATGAGGTGAAGATGGACAGCTGGGACGTGCTGTTCGACCCGGTCAAGCTGGCCAAGCTCAACCAGTGCGGCGTGGCGATCCTCGACAACGGCCCGGAAATGCTGCCGATCGCCCTGCATCACTTGGGGCTGCCACACCACAGCAAGAACCCTGAGGACTACAAGCGCGCCGAAGCGTTATTGATGGAGATGCGCAAGAACGTGCGTTATTTCCACTCTTCCAAATACGTCGGCGATCTGGCCAACGGCGAGATCTGCATGGCCGTCGGCTTTTCCGGCGACATCATGCAGGCTGGCGCCCGCGCCGCTGAGGCGGGCAACGGGGTGAAGATCCAGTACGAGATTCCAAAGGAGGGCGCGCCGATCTGGTTCGATATGGTGGCCATGCCGGTCGATGCCGGCAACGAAGAGGGCGCGTACGCCTTCATGAACTACCTGCTGCAGCCGGAGGTAATGGCGGCCATCAGCAATCATGTGAAGTACGCCAACGGCAACGCCAAGGCCGACGCGCTGGTCAACCCGGCGCTGAAGGCCGATCCGACCGTGTATCCGCCAGAGGCGGTGATGGACAAGCTGTACACCCTGGAGGCCATGCCGCTGCAGATCGACCGGGTGCGCACGCGTATCTGGAGCAAGGTCAAGAGCGGCGTCTGAGCGCTGAGCTTGCCCATTTCTGGCGTTATCCAAGGAAGGTCTGAAAATGCTGTCATTGCCACGCAGGCGGCAATCCAGCAAGTCTGCAACGCCTGGGCTCCGGCCTTCGCGGGAGTGACTGTGAGTTTTTTCAGAACATCCTGATGCCGATCTGCCAGGAGAAACGCCGCGAGCCTTTGCAGGTTCGCGGCGTTTTCTTTTTTTGTAGGAGCGAGCTCTGCTCGTGAACAAAAAAGCTTCGCGAGCAAAGCTCGCTCCTACGACAAGGTCATCCAGGTATCAGACCTTGAAACGCCCCAGCAGGCGATCCTGCTGTCCTACCTGTTCCACCATCGAGCCGCACTGGCGCACCTGCTGTTCGGCGCCGCCAGCCAGTTCATGGCTGATGTCGCGAATGTTGGTGGTGTTGCGGTTGATCTCCTCGGTGGTGGCGCTTTGCTCCTCGGCGGCGGTGGCGATCTGCAAGTTCATGTCGTTGATGCGGGTGATCGCCTCGCGGATACGGCCGAGCATGTCGTTGGCCGCGCCGGCGTCTTCGGCGGTCTTGCTGGCCGTGTCGCGGCTCTGTTGCATGCGGCTTTCGGCCTGACGCACACCGCCTTGTAGCTGGTCGATCATCTGGCGGATTTCCTGGGTGGCCTGCTGCGTGCGCGAGGCCAGCGAGCGCACCTCATCGGCGACCACGGCAAAGCCACGGCCGGATTCACCGGCGCGCGCGGCTTCGATGGCGGCGTTCAGTGCCAGCAGGTTGGTCTGCTCGGCGATGCTGGTGATCACCTGCAGAATCGACTCGATGTTGTGGCTGAGCTTGGCCAGCTCGTTGATCGCGTGGCTGGTGCCATCCATCTCGTCGGCCAGATGGCGGATCGCCGCACTGGATTGCGACACCACGCGCACGCCGTTTTCGGTTTCTTCGTTGGCGGCGACGGCGGCCTGGGCTGCGGCCTGGGCGTTGCGCGCCACCTCCTCGGCGGTGGAGGCCATTTCCTGCATGGCGGTGGCAAGCTGATCCAGCTCCTGCAGCTGTTCCTGCAGGCGGCGCGCGGCCTGTTCCGACTCGTTTGAGGTCAGGGCCGTGCTTTCGCGGACCTGGCGCGAGCTGCCCATGACGTCGCCAATCAACGTCTGCAGGGTCTGCAGGAAGCGGTTGAATTCCTGCGACAGCTCGCCGATCTCGTCGTTGCTGGTGATCGCCAGGCGGCGCGTCAGGTCACCTTCGCCGCTGTTGATCTCACGCAACGAGGTGCTGAGCAGGCTCAGTGGCTTGAGCAGGTTGTTCATCAGCAGGCCCAGCACCACCAGGCTGATGGCCACGCCGACCACGGTACCGACCACGGCCAGCCAGGTCAGGCGGTTGGCTTCGGCCATCACCACGCTCTCGTCCAGCACCACGCCGATGTACCAGTCCATGCCGCGCAGGTTGGGTAGCGGGGTGAAGGAGACCAGCAGGTTCTTGCCGCCGGCCTCGACTTCGCGCAGTTCCTTGCTCAGCGCCGGGCTCTGGCCGTCGAACAGTTCGCTGTAGGACTTGCCGTTGTACTCGGCATTGGGGTGGGAAATGATATTGCCCGAGCGGCTGAGCAGGAAGGCATAGCCGGCGCCATTGAAGTCCAGGGTGTTGATCGCATCTGCCACCGATTGCAGGCGGATATCGCCACCGAACACGCCGAGAAACTGACCCGCGTCGCTGATCCGGGCCACGGCGGAAATGAGGATTTCATTGGTGGTGGAGTCGACGTAGGGTTCGGTCAGCACTGCCTGGTTGCCAGCCTTGCCGGTCGCATACCAGGGGCGTTTACGGCCGTCCCAGTCGGCGCTGGGTTTCCAGTCGTCGCTGTTCTTGATGGGCTTGCCGTCCGCTTCCAGCGCACCGAAGACCAGAATGAACTCGTTCTTGAGCAGTGGCGCATCGAATACACGCTGGTTTTCTTCAGGGCTATAGCTGCTGTCGATGGTTTGCGACATCAGGTCAATCAGACGCAGTTTGGCGTTTAGCCAATTCTCGATCTGTCTGGCCAATGCATTGCTCGATTCGGCAATGCTCGATTCGACCTGACTGCGCAGGGTGTCGCGGACCTGGCTGACCTGGGATAGCGACAGCAGGCTGGTGGTAAGGAACAGCACGGTAGCGGCCGCGATACCGACCTTGTGGGCGATTTTCATGAATGGGCTCCTGGGCACCAAGACGACGGGGCTGCATCCATGCAAGGCAGTTGTCTGCAAGGCAAATACAGTGCCGGCTTTTCGCCAGCTGGACGTGTGGTCTCTCTGTACGCTTTTGTATCGGCTCTCAGGTGCCGTTCTTGAGCCTCAGCCGCGCTTTCTGTGCAAGCGACTGGTATTGACCACATCCACCGCGCGGGCGCGCAGTTGACCGCAACCGCCGTCGACATCCTGGCCGGCCGAATTGCGCACCTTGGTCAGCACGCCACGGCTGTGCAGATAACGCACCATCTCGACGATGCGCTCGCCGTCGGGACGCTGGTAGTCGTCGGCTTCCAGGCTGTTGTAGGGGATCAGGTTGAGCACGGCGAACTTGCCCTTGAACAGGCGCAGGATGTTGTCCATCTCTTCCTGGCTGTCGTTGATGCCCTTGAGCAGTGTCCACTGGTACTGGATCGGGTAGTCGATGGTGCGCGCGTAGGCTTCGCCCAGTTCCACCAGCTCTTCAGGATCGATGCGCGGCGCCTTGGGCAGCAGGCGCTGGCGCAGTTCGGCGTCAGTGGTATGCAGCGACAGCGCCAGGGCAGGGCGCACGCGTTGCTTGGGCAGACGCTCGAACACCCGCGGGTCACCAACGGTGGAGAACACCAGGTTGCGCTGCCCGATGCCGCCCTCGGTGCCAAGCAGATCGATGGCCTCAAGCACGTTGTCGAGATTGTGCGCCGGCTCGCCCATGCCCATGAATACCACTTTCTTCACCGGACGAAAGCGTCGGCCCAGGGCGACCTGGGCGACCATCTCGGCGCTGCTGAGCTGGCGCAGCAGGCCGCTCTTGCCGGTCATGCAGAACACACAGGCAACGGCGCAGCCCACCTGGCTGGAGATGCACAGGCCATCACGTGGCAACAGTACGCTTTCCACCATCTGTTTGTCCGCCAGCTCCACCAACAGGCGAGCCGAGCCGTCGGCTCCGGGGTGCTCGGAGCGCAGCCGGGCCAGTGCGTCCAGTTCGCTGGCGATGGCCGGCAGTGCTTCACGTACCGTCAGGGGCAGGAAGTTCTCGGTCTTCTGATGCTTGGTGCCGGTGTCCAACGGCTTGCCCTGCAGCCAGGCACGGGTAATGCGCCCGATATGCTGGGGTTTGGCGCCAAGGTCGGCGAGGCGTTGGTTGAGTTCGGTGAGCTGCATGGGGCGCGCATGCTATCACTTGGCCGTGGCAGCGACCACGTCGAAGCGCAGTACGCCGATCATCTGCCCGGCTTCGGTGACGACCCGCACCTGCCAGCGGCCTTCGGGGGAGGCCGGGAAGTTGAGTTTGTGCGTCCAGGCGCGATAGCCCTCCTTGCGCCCGCCGTTGATGTCCAGCGCAATGCGGTCGACTTCCAGGCCGTTGTGCTGCCAGACGTGGTAGATGCGTTCGTTGAGGCCGCGTGGGGCGTTGATCGAGGTGTAGGCGTAAAGCCCATCATCGCGCAGTTGTTCCGGGCTGATCTGTTGCAGGCTCTCGCCTGGCGTGCGTTGTTCGCCATCGAAGCGATCGCTGATCGCCACCTCGGTCAGCCATAGCGTTGCCGGTGGCACCCAGGCCCGCGCCACCCAGCCGGCGCTGGCCATCGCCAGAGGCAGGGCGGCCAGCAGCACAATGCGTCGCCAGCCGGTGAAACCGATCAGGCCGGGCAGGCTCGGCAGCGCCAGCAGCGTGGCGATCAGCAGGGCAATGCGATAGCTCTGCGGGGTACTGAGGTGAAAGATGATCGGCAGCGCGGTCAGCATCACCGCGAACAGCGCCAGGCTGTGAAAGATCAACAGCAACCAGCGCCTGGGTGCCAACCAGCGGTAGTAAATCGGGTCGGTGATCGAGGCCAGGGCGGCGATCGCCAGCAGGCCGCTGAACAGTAACTGCCCGCTGTTCCAGGTGGTGGTGATGAAGAAGAACGGCAAGACGAAGAACAGACTTTCCTGGTGGATCATCTGTGTGCCGTAGCGCAGCAGCGGCAACGGCAATTCGAAGCCGAAGTGCCGGGCAATGCGTTCACGCAGCAGGTTCTCCAGAATCAACCAGACCCAACTGACCAGCAATACCACGCCGAGCACCTTGGCCAGATGCGCCTGGCGGTCGACCAGGAGGAAACTGGCCACGCCCGAGCAGAAACCGAACAGGGCGACCAGGCCTGGGTAACGGCGCAGCAGGGCGATCAGCGTGGGGATGCGGTCGAGTACGACTTTCATGGCAGCGGCAAATGGCAGTGTTGGGCGCGCATCCTAGGTAGCGCGAGCCTTGGCTGCAAGCGAGTCGTCAGCTGCGCTGGCGGTACCGGGCCGCTTGCGGCACTATTGCGCCCCCGTTTCACCACCGAGTCCGAAAACGATGAAATTCATCCATCAACGCGAGCATCTGGAAGAGGGCGATCTGGTGGTCATCCAGTGTTCGCAGCCCTGCAACATCCGCCTGATGAACGATGCCAACTTTCGCGCGTTCAGGAACCGTGGCCGGCACAGTTACCACGGCGGCGCCTTCATCAAGTTCCCAGCGAAGATCCGCGTGCCCTCCAGTGGTTTCTGGAACATCACGCTGGATACCGTCAGCCGTCGTGCGGTGAGCGTGACGCGCAAACCGCAGATGGAGTACAGCATCAAGATCGTCCGTCGCCCGGGCGCCTGATGCTTGCCGCTGTAGGTGAAGAAAAAAGCTAAACGCTGACAGCCAGGTCGAGGTCACAACTCGTGAACCTCGAAAAAGGATAGTCAGCATGCTGAAGTTTCTGGGCGGTACCGTCGGTATCATTTTCATCATCGGCCTGATCGTGGTGGTGGGATTGCTCTCACTGATCTTCTAGCCAATGAATGGCCCCGCTGCGTGCAGCGGGGCTGATCGCATTCAGAGCCTCTTGCGCTGGTTGCCCTGGTGCTGCTCGCAAGTCATGAAGCCCTTGCTGTCGACCCGGCCGTTGACGTCGAAGTCCACGTAATAGGGCTGTTCCAGGCCGTCGACATTCAGCACGTAGTTGTTGCAGGTGCCGCCTGTGACGCTGTTGCGCACGTCCGAAGAGGGTGGCCCACCGAGAGTGCGTACCTGCTCCTGAGTCATGCCGTGGTCGACCTGCTTGACCAGTGGCTCATTGCGGAAGGTCAGGTAATCGGCCGGGTTCTCGAAGGTCGAGCAACCGCTCACCGCGGCCGCTACGGCCAGTACTGCAAGGCTGTGCTTGTACATGTCATCGCTCCGTCGATTGAGCCGAAATGGCTCGACATGTTTTGGAGCCGCGCCCGTGCATGAGAGTTCGAGTTTTTCGATGATCGGCGCTAGTCGCGCCTCGTTCGTCGCTGCATGAATGAAAAGAGCCCGCGATTGCGGGCTCTTTGGCATCAGTCGTCGTAGCCCAGGTTGGGCATCAGCCAGCGTTCGCTGACGGCGATGTCCTGCCCCTTGCGCTTGCTGTACTGCTCGATCTGATCCTTGTCCACCTTGCCCACGGCGAAGTACTGCGCCTCGGGGTGGGCGAAGTACCAGCCGGACACCGCTGCCGCCGGGAACATGGCGTAGTGCTCGGTGAGGAACACGCCGCTCTTGCCGGCCTTGTGGTAGTCAGCCTCGGGGTCGAGCAGCTTGAACAGCGTGGCTTTCTCGGTGTGATCCGGGCAGGCCGGGTAGCCCGGGGCAGGGCGGATGCCCTTGTACTGCTCGCGGATCAGCGCTTCGTTGTCCAGCTGTTCATCCCTGGCGTAACCCCAGTAGTCCTTGCGCACACGTTCGTGCAGCCATTCGGCACAGGCCTCGGCCAGGCGGTCGGCCAGCGCTTTGACCATGATCGAGTTGTAGTCGTCGCCCTTGGCCTCATAGGCCTTGGCCACTTCCTCGGCACCGATGCCAGCGGTGGTGATAAAGCCGCCGACGTAGTCGGTCACACCGCTTTCCTTCGGCGCGACAAAGTCGGCCAGCGACAGGTTCGGCTTGCCGTCGGGCTTGATGGTCTGCTGGCGCAGGTGGTGCAGGGTGGCCAGGGGCTTGCCGTCGTTACCATAGACTTCGATGTCGTCATGGGCGACCTGGTTGGCCGGCCAGAAGCCGAACACCGCGCGGGCCTTGATCAGGTTCTCGTCAATCAGCTTTTTCAGCATCGCCTGGGCATCGTCGAACAGCGCGGTGGCGGCTTCGCCGACCACTTCGTCGGTGAGGATGCGCGGATACTTGCCAGCCAGGTCCCAGGAGATGAAGAAGGGCGTCCAGTCGATGTACTCGGCCAGGGTCGCCAGGTCGATGTCGTCCAGCACCTGGGCACCGGTGAAGCTCGGCTTGGGCGCGACGTAACCCCTCCAGTCGAAGGCCGGCTTGTTGGCGATGGCGTCGGCATAGCCCAGGCGCTCGGTGCGCGAGGCGCGGGCCGAGGTACGCTCGCGCACCACCACGTATTCCTCGCGGGTCTTGCGCACGAAGTCGGCCTTCAGCTCCTTGGACAACAGCTGGGTGGCCACGCCCACGGCGCGCGAGGCGTCGGTCACATAGACCACCGCGTCGTTGCTGTACTGCGGGTCGATCTTCACCGCGGTGTGGGCCTTGGAGGTGGTGGCGCCGCCGATCATCAATGGCAGGGTGAAGCCCTGGCGCTGCATTTCCTTGGCGACATGCACCATCTCGTCCAGCGACGGAGTGATCAGGCCGGACAGACCAATGATGTCGCACTTCTCGGCGATGGCGGTCTGCAGGATTTTCTCCGCCGGCACCATCACGCCGAGGTCGACGATGTCGTAGCCGTTACAGCCCAGCACCACGCCGACGATGTTCTTGCCGATGTCGTGTACGTCGCCCTTGACCGTGGCCATGAGGATCTTGCCCTTGGCTTCCGGCTTGTCGCCTTTCTCCGCTTCGATGAAGGGAATCAGGTGCGCCACAGCCTGTTTCATTACCCGGGCAGACTTGACCACCTGGGGCAGGAACATCTTGCCCGAGCCGAACAGGTCGCCGACCACGTTCATACCGCTCATCAGCGGCCCTTCGATGACCTCGATGGGGCGCGCGCATTGCTGGCGGCACTCTTCGGTGTCTTCGACGATAAAGGCGGTGATGCCTTTGACCAGGGCATGCTCCAGGCGCTTGCCGACCGGCAGAGAACGCCATTCTTCGTTTTCCACTTCCTTGACCGCGCCGTCGCCCTTGTACTTGTCGGCGATGGCCAGCAGGGCTTCGGTGGCGTTGGGGTTGCGGTTGAGCACCACGTCTTCGACGGCGTTGCGCAGCTCTTTCGGGATCTCGTCGTAGATTTCCAGTTGGCCGGCGTTGACGATGCCCATGGTCAGGCCGTTCTGGATCGCGTAGTAGAGAAATACCGAGTGGATCGCCTCACGTACCGGGTTGTTGCCGCGGAACGAGAAGGACACGTTGGAGACGCCGCCTGAGCTCAGCGCATAGGGCAGGTTGTCGCGAATGAAGGCGCAGGCTTCGATGAAGTCCACGGCGTAGTTGTTGTGCTCCTCGATACCGGTGGCGACGGCGAAGATGTTCGGGTCGAAGATGATGTCTTCCGGCGGGAAGCCCACTTCGTTGACCAGGATGTCGTAGCTGCGCTGGCAGATTTCCTTCTTGCGCGCGGCGGTGTCGGCCTGGCCGACCTCGTCGAAGGCCATCACCACCACCGCGGCGCCGTAGCGCTTGCACAGTTTGGCGTGGTGCTTGAACTGCTCGACGCCTTCCTTCATCGAGATCGAGTTGACGATGCCCTTGCCCTGGATGCACTTCAGGCCGGCTTCGATCACTTCCCATTTCGAAGAGTCGATCATGATCGGCACGCGCGAGATGTCCGGCTCGCCGGCGATCAGGTTGAGGAACCTGACCATGGCGGCCTTGGAGTCGAGCATGCCTTCGTCCATGTTGATGTCGATCACCTGAGCGCCGGCTTCCACCTGCTGCAGGGCGACTTCCAGTGCCTCGGTGTAGTTCTCCTCGCGGATCAAGCGGGCGAACTTGGCCGAGCCGGTGATGTTGGTACGCTCGCCGACGTTAACGAACAGCGAGTTGCGGTCGATGGTGAAGGGCTCGAGGCCCGACAGGCGGCAGGCCTTGGGAATGTCCGGAATGGCGCGGGGTTGGTACTTGGCGACCGCCTCGGCAATGGCCTGTATATGCCCCGGCGTGGTACCGCAGCAACCGCCGATGATGTTGAGAAAGCCGCTGGCTGCGAACTCTTCGACCACCGCAGCCATCTCGGCAGGCGATTCGTCGTACTCGCCGAAGGCGTTGGGCAGGCCGGCGTTGGGGTGCGCAGAGACGTGGGTGTCTGCCTTGTTCGACAGTTCTTCCAGGTAAGGGCGCAGGTCTTTGGCGCCAAGGGCACAGTTCAGACCGACGGAGATGGGGTTGGCGTGGCGCACCGAGTTCCAGAACGCCTCGGTGGTCTGTCCGGACAGGGTACGGCCGGAGGCGTCGGTGATGGTGCCGGAAATCATGATCGGCAACTCGACGCCGTCTTCATCGAACACTTGCTGCACGGCGAAGATCGCCGCCTTGGCGTTGAGGGTGTCGAAGATGGTCTCGATCAGGATCAGGTCGGCGCCACCGGCGATCAGGCCGCGAGTGGCCTCGGTGTAGTTGTCTACCAGTTCATCGAAGGTGACGTTACGGTAGCCGGGGTCGTTGACGTCAGGGGAAATCGAGCAGGTGCGGCTGGTCGGGCCAAGCACGCCGGCGACGAAACGCGGGCGATCCGGGGTTTCCAGGGTCTTGGCGTCGGCCACCTCACGGGCTACCCGGGCACCGGCGACGTTCAGCTCATAGGCCAGGCCTTCCATGCCGTAGTCGGCCTGGGATACCTGGGTGGCATTGAAGGTATTGGTTTCCAGAATGTCGGCGCCGGCATCCAGATAAGCCTTCTCGATGGCTGCGATGATCTGCGGCTGGCTGAGCAGCAGCAGGTCGTTGTTGCCTTTTACATCGCTCGGCCAGTCGGCGAAGCGCTCGCCGCGGTAGTCGGCCTCTTCCAGCTTGTAGCTCTGGATCATGGTGCCCATGCCGCCATCGAGGATCAGGATGCGCTCCTTCAGGGCTTGCTGGAGGGCTTGGAGGCGGGCGCTGCGATCGGACATGAGAACTACCTGAGCAAAGCGGAAACAAAGGTGGGCGATGATAGCAAAGCTGCAGGGTTCTGGAGCACCAGCGGGCTTTTCATGAATTTCATTCATGTTGCTGGAGGCGCCGTCTCGTTAGAATTGCCAGCATCGCACTCAAGGACGTGGTCATGCTCAAGCCCGCTGCTCTGTTTCTTCTTTCTTTCGCAGCTGGCCTGGCCCGTGCGGAAGCGATTTCCTATGTCGATGACGTCCAACCGATCCTCACCCACAAGTGCGTAGCCTGCCATACCTGCTATGACGCGCCGTGCCAGCTCAATCTGGGCAGTGGCGAAGGCATTGCGCGCGGCGCCAGCAAGCAACTGGTGTACGACGGTACGCGCAGCAAGGCGCAAGCGACCACTCGGCTTTATCTGGATGCACAGGGCGAGACGGCCTGGCGCCAGCGCGACTTTCATTCGGTGCTCGATGGCGGGAACGGCCAGGCTGCGCTGATCAAGCGCATGCTGGAGCTGGGTCGCAGCCAACCGCTCGAGCCCAATGCCAAGCTCCCTGACAATCTCGACATCGCCATCACCCGCAGCAACAGCTGTCCGTTGCCGGGGGAGTTCGCTGCCTATGCGCAGAAGAATCCCCATGGCGGCATGCCGTTCGCCGTGACGGGGCTGAACGATGACGAGTACGCCACCCTGGAACAGTGGCTGGCCCAGGGTGCGCCGGTCGCCGAACAGGCGCTCACGCCCAGTGCAGTCGAGTTGCGCCAGGTGGAGCAGTGGGAAAATTTCTTGAATGCGCCCGGTGCGCGGCAGGATCTGGTTGCGCGCTGGCTCTACGAGCATTTGTTCCTCGCGCATTTGCACTTCGAGGGCGGTGAGCCTGGGCACTTCTTCCAGATGGTCCGTTCGCGTACCCCCAGCGGCAAACCCATCGATCCTATCGCCACGCGCCGCCCCAACGACGATCCGGGCACCGAGTTCTACTACCGGCTATGGCCGATCCAGGGCGTGATCGTGCACAAGACGCATATCACCTATCCGTTGGATGACGCCAAGCTGGCGCGGGTCAAGGAGCTGTTCTTCGGCGAAGACTGGGCGCTGGACGCTGTACCGGGTTACGGCGCACAACGTCGCGCCAACCCCTTCGAAACCTTCGCCGCGATTCCGGCGCGTGCGCGCTATCAGTTCATGCTGGATAACGCCGAGTACTTCGTGCGCACCTTTATCCGTGGTCCGGTGTGCCGAGGGCAGATCGCCACTGACGTGATTCGCGACAACTTCTGGGCCGTGTTCCAGGCGCCCGAGCACGATCTCTATATCACCGATGCCGAGTACCAGCGCGAGGCCACGCCACTGTTGGCCATGCCCGGCCAGTTCGACGATATCGGCGATCTGCTGGGTTTATGGCGCAACTACCGCGACAAGCGCAACGACTACGAGAACCTGCGCAAGGACGCTTACGCCGACGCACCTCCTGCGGACTGGGCGCATATCTGGAGCGGCAATGACAACGCGCTGCTGTCGATCTTCCGCCAGCACGACAGTGCCTCAGTGCGCAAAGGCCTGCTCGGCGAGATTCCGCAAACCCTCTGGTGGATGGATTACCCGCTGCTGGAGCGCACCTACTACCAACTGGTGGTCAACTTCGACGTGTTCGGCAACGTCTCGCACCAGGCGCAGACGCGGTTGTATTTCGATCTGATCCGCAATGGCGCCGAGGTGAACTTTCTGCGCCTGCTGCCGGCGCGCTCACGTGAGGCCTACCTGGATGACTGGTATCAGAACAGCGGCAAGTTGAAGATGCTGCTGGACTACACCTCAGTCGATCATCGTTCACCGAGCGCCATTGGCCTGACCGGTGACGATCCGAAGAAGCAGTTCGCCGAACAGCTGCTGCAGCGCTACGCCAAGCTCAACGCGCGTCCTGACCCGATCAACCGCTGCACGGGCGCGCAGTGTTATCGCGACGGTTTGCCCAGGGAGCTGCAAGATGTCGAGCAGACGTTGGCGCGCCTGGCCAGTCGTCCGGCGGGCGGCTTGCGGGTGATTGATCAACTGCCAGAAGCGACGATGTTGCGGGTAGAGCTGAGCGATGGCTCGCGCGAGATCTACAGCCTGCTGCGCAACCGTGCGCACAGCAACGTGGCGTTCATGCTGGGAGAGGAGCTGCGCTATCAACCGCGCCTGGACACCCTGACCATCTACCCGGAAGTGCTGAGCAGCTATCCGAATTTCCTGTTCACGGTCAAAGCGGGGGAGGTGGATGCCTTCGTCAAGCAGATGGAAGCTGTCAGCGACGCAAAATCCTTCGAGCAAATCGTCGAGCGCTGGGGTGTACGGCGCAGCCATCCCGAGTTCTGGCGCTATTTTCACGATCTCGCCAAGCATATTCGCGAAACCCAGCCGTTGGAGACAGGCGTGCTGGATATGAACCGCTATCAGAACCTCTAAACGCACCGGAGCGCACGTGAAGTGCGCTCCAGATTGCTTGTTGCATGACGGCTATGGCTGCGATCAATTCCTACTAATTTAGTTGGGCTTTAACCGGGCGGCGCTCTGGCGTACACTGCGCACATGTTCGCGAGGAGTTGCCATGAGCGCCATCATCATTACCCAAGCTGCCGAAGATTACCTGGCCGAGCTGCTGAGCAAGCAGGACACTCCGGGTATCGGCATCCGAATTTTCATCACTCAGCCAGGTACGCCTTACGCGGAAACCTGCATTGCCTACTGCAAGCCGGGTGAGCAGAAGCCTGAAGACACCGCCGTTGGCCTGGCCAGTTTCACCGCCTGGATCGATGGCGTCAGTGAGCCTTTCCTGGAAGACGCAGTCGTCGACTATGCCACCGATCGCATGGGCGGCCAGCTGACCATCAAGGCGCCGAACGCCAAGGTGCCGATGGTCAACGAAGACAGTCCGCTCAACGAGCGCATCAACTACTACCTGCAGACCGAAATCAACCCTGGCCTGGCCAGCCATGGCGGCCAGGTGACGCTGATCGACGTGGTCGAAGAGGGCATTGCCGTGCTGCAGTTCGGCGGTGGTTGCCAGGGTTGTGGCCAAGCCGACTACACCCTCAAGGAAGGCATCGAGAAAACCCTGCTCGAGCGCATTCCTGAGCTCAAGGGTGTGCGTGACGTGACCGACCACAGCAATCGCGAGAACGCCTACTACTGATAGGCGTCTTGCACATGAAAAAGGGGCGACTGGAGTCGCCCCTTTTTCATTTCAGGCCTTGAGTACACGTTTGCTGGAGGCGGGGAAGCGTTCGAGCTTTTCGGCCGGGCGAATCGGCCGTTTTACCAGTTCGCCACCGCAGTTCGGGCAGCGTAGCGCCAGGATGGATTCGGCGCAGGAGCGGCAGAAGGTGCACTCGAAGGAGCAGATCAAGGCGTCAACACTGGACGCAGGCAGATCGCAGTCGCAGTTCTCGCAGTTGGGGCGCAGTTCAAGCATGGCGCGAGGCTCGGCAAAGTGGGTGATCGCAGCAGTCTGCAATCGCTGGCGGCCAAGCGCAACGGGCAAATCTGGGGGCGCGCAAGGCGCCCCGACGGGGTTTATTCCGGCATGCTCCAAGGTGCCAGGTCAAAACCCTGGCTGCGCAGCTCATCACGGGAGCGCTGCAGCGCGTCTTCCAGCTGTTGCGGGTCGCTGTAGGTGGCGCTGGACAGCTGGGTGCGGCCGAGCAGGCGGGTGTTGGTGCGGTCGATGACGCTGATGCTGACGACGCCGGTGCCGTCCTGCGGAGCCCAGGCCACGCACTGGAACGGGCGGAAGGCGCGATCGGCAATCAGCAGGGCTTCGTTGAAACGCAGCGGTGTGTTCATGGGGTCGGTTTCTCCGAGTTGTTCCCAACAATCAATGGCGGCCAACAGGTTATTGATGTTGGCCTTTCAATCTTGTTGATGAACTCAGCAGACCCATAAGTCACACATGGCTGAAAAAAGTTTTATTACCGGCGTAGTGTGCCTTGATAAAAACTTTTGGCGTCTCGCCGGCTACAACTTTCTACTGCGAAAGTTCCACCCCTGTTTCTTGCGTAACTGGCTGCGGCGCAGCGTTAGCGGGGGCTGGGGCGTTTCGCTGATGGCGATAGGCGCTTACCGCCTCATATACCGATTTGCGCAAACGGTTTATGCCACCGATAGGCCGGTGTTCGGGAAGTGCATGCCAGGGGTTGAAGGACAAATTGTCGCAGAACAGGTTCTGTTCGCGGCTATCGAAGTCCTGCGGGTGTACGGTAATACGCGCAACGCTCTCGAAGGGCGATATCTTTTCACTCCATTCGACAGTCGGATCTTCGATGGGCATGTAGTACTGCGCGTTCTGCTTTTGCACCTGAAGTTCAAAACAGGCCGGCGCACGGTCCAGTGACAACTGCTGGTAGAGCGCATTACGCAGGAAGTTGGGCAGGTCGGTGTTTTGTTCCGGCAGCTCGTAGGGTGGGCAATTCTGTGGGGCGGGCACCACGCGGTACTTGATGTTCAATTCGCCGAGCTTGAACGGCGCGATGGAGTTGTAGGTGGTGGCCACGGGGCTCTCTGGTGCGGGAGCCAGCGTTTTCAGGGCGATGATCAGGTGGCGTGCCTCCCAGGTGCGCGGGTCCCAGCTTGGGAAGAAAGCCTGGACCTTCTTGCCATCTGCCTGAGCGGCGAAATTGGTGCGGTACTCGGCCACGTCGCGAACGAAGAAGGCTGGATGGTTGAACATTACAAAGTCTTGTTCGCCAGCATGGGCCGGGCTCTTCATGAGCTTCTCGCCGGGTACGTCGAGCAGCTTGATGGCCATGCCACGTGCATCGCGGGCACGATCGAACTGCGGGTAAGCGTTGCCGTTGGACAGGCGCATCCAGGCCTGCCAGGTATGCCCGGGCTCGCTGAACACGCCCTGGCGCAGTGACTCGTCCAGCGTATCCAGCACCTGCACCTCGGCTTTCACGCAGCCATGGGCCTTGGCATGCGCATCGCGCAGTACGCGGGTGTTATCACGGTGTTGCTCGACGATACGTACCGCATCTTCGATGATCAGCCTGCTCAGCGCTGTTTCATCCGGGGCAATCTGTTCTTGCGTGGAGACCGGGCCGGAGAATTTCCAGGCGTAATAGGCTTCGCCCAGGCCCCAGCCAACCAGGCCGACCAGAACGACGGTAAGCAGCAGTTTGCCGAGCAGGCGACCGAGCCAGAGCCAGAAGCGTTTCAACATCGTTGCAATCCTTGTTCTAGATATCGGTTGAAATCAGCCTTCGCAGCTCGGACCGGGCGTCCAGGCTTGTACCGGCACGTCGCTGAGCTGAGTCTCCAGGTCGGCGTTACCAAGCACCTTGAGGTATTCGATCAGTGCCAGGCGTTCGTCCGGCGACAAGGCGCGCCCGATGACGCCCTCCTGACGGCAGCCATCGCGGAACTCATGGCCACCATTGCCATTGCCGGTAACGCGGGTATCGAGCAGGAAACCCCCCGGGAACTTGTCGCTGCGATAACCCACGCGTACCGGGTCGAATTCGAAATTACCGACCCAGAACTGGGCCTGCCGCTCGTATACAGGAGAGAGCAGCTCGAACAGATTGGGCACCGATCCGTTGTGCAGGAAGGGCGGGGTGGCCCAGATGCCGTCGAGTGGGCGGGCCTTGTAGCCGCGCTTTTCCTGAACGCCGATGGGCAGGCCATAGCCGTCCATTTCCTTGCGCTGGCGTGGCCCGATACCGGCGTCCTGATAGGCGCGGTTCTCTACATAAGCAGTGATATAGGCCAGGCCCTTGGCGCTGGAAATGCTCTTGAAATCGATTTCATCGAGGCTGGCGCCATACAGACGCACGTCCAGCTTCGACAGCTCGGCCTTGGTCCAGCCCAGGCGACTGATGTCGAAACGATGGTCAGCGATGTTGTCTGCGGTGGTCGGGTCGGTGCCGACGATGCTGATCGGTACGACGCGCATCTTCCACTCAGGATCGCGCGACGGTGCCAGGCGCTGGTCGCGCGGCTTGGGATCGGGGGCATGACAATAGGCGCAATTCTCGGTGTAGAGCGCCTTGCCACGGCTGGCCAGCGGCAGATCTACCTTGCCGAATACAGCCTCTGGCCACTTGGGTGGCTGCAGCCGTTTCAAGGTTTCCTCAAGGGTGTAGAGGTCATGCAGGCGCACACTGGAGGCGTAGCGATCAACCTCGGCAACGCCTTTGCCGTGTTCGTCGAGCAGATGCAGGCTGGCGCCTACGCCCAGGGCTTCGCCAACGTTGCGCGCCATCGGTTGCATGGCCGAGCCATTCCATTGCACCCAGTCGAATTTCCAGATGTCCCAGAGTTGCGGGTAGCTGACCGGGGCATTGGCGACGCGGTAGTTGGCGTCATCCAGCGCATCGCCGAACACGGTATTGGCGATACGACCGAATGCATCGGTACGGCCAAAGCCTTCTTCGGTCGGATACAGGCCGCGGTGCCAGTCGTTGAAGGCAGTTGCCAGCAGCCGGTCGAGCACCTGCTTGAAGTCCTCGCGTAGTTGGTCACGGCCTTGCGGGTACTGATCACCCAGGACTTCCTGGGCAAAACGACGGAATTTCAGCGGGTTGTAATAGGTGAAGGCCATGCTCATGCCCAGCGCCTGGCCAAAACCGCCGCCGCGCAGGGTGGGTACGGTGGAGGCCAGCGAGTGCAGGGCGGCACCACCGTCGATACGTACGGCCTGGCCTTTGTAGCGCAGCTCGCCGGTATGGCAGGCGGCGCAACTGATATCGAGAAAGTGTTCGCCGCTTTCGCTGTCTTGGTGACGGGTAAAACCGACCGGCAGATTGCCGGGATTCAGAGCGCTTGGCTGCTGCTTGGGATCGGTGAGAAAGCCGAAGCGGGCCAGATAATCCAGGCGGGCGAATTTCTCGGTACCGAATGGCATTTCCAGCGCGCTGAACCAGTCATAGCGCAGGCCTTTAACCGTGGTGCCCTGCGGCGTGTAGTAATAGGTCTGGCGCTGCTCTTCGCCCCACTGGTTCAGATAGTGCAAATCGCTGGGCTGCTGATAGGTCGGCAGGTTGGGGTTGGCGACGTAATACAGCGCCACCGCCAGGCCGATCAGCGCCAGCAAGATGAAAAGTTTCAGGGCACGGCGGAGCAGACGCATCAGAGACTTCCTTGTAGCGTTCTTATTAATTGGCCTGTTATGCCAATACTGCAGACTGTTGGCAAGGTGCCATCACCTTGATCATGAAAACTCTGCAATAACCAGTAGGAACAATGCATATAGAGAAATGATCCATGAAGCGTCAAAGTTCTTGCTAGCTTTACGTTTGCGAGCGCCAAATTGTTGTTTTTATTGGAATTACAAAATAATGGCGCCAAGGATGGAGTATGTTGGAGGCTGTTTCCGTCGCATCCCGGCAATTACTGATGCTCGATCCTTTCGATGCATGCGAAGCGCTGCTTCAACCATTGCAGGCCGCTGGCTGGTCAGTGCGGCACTGCACGCCAGAAACGCTCAACGGCCATGCAGGTGATGCACTCCTGCTTCACCTCGATCAGCGACCGAGTCATGCATTGCTCAAACAGCTGCAACTGACGGGACTGGGTTGCATCGTGCTGGCGGATGCCGAGCGATCGAGGCAGATCGGCAGCGAAGAGCTGGTCGGCGAATGGTGTTTCGCCGCGCTGATATTGCCGGGGGAAATGCCCCGCTTATTGGAAACCTTGCAACAGGCACAGGCAGCCACTCGCTTGCGCAGATTGAAAAGCGGACGACAACTGCCGCAGTACTTGGGCAATTGCGGTGCAGCGCGCAGTCTGCGTCGGCAGCTGGATCGCCTGAGCCGTATCGAAGGGCCGCTACTTGTCAGCGGGGAACGTGGTAGCGGCAAGCATCTTCTGGCCCGCTTGCTCCATCAGCGCTCATCCTTTGCTGCCCAGGCCATGCGCGCTATCGACTGCGCCGAGCCTCTCGACGAGGCCGCTCTCGCCGCATCGAGCGTTACCAGCGTACTGCTCGAAAACGCTTCCCTGCTTTCTGCGGCTGATCAGCAAAGGTTGCTGGACTACCTGCAGCGCCATCCTCAAGCACATCTATTGACCCTGGACCGAGGCGAGTTGGTGCAGGCACTGCAGCAGGGACGTTTCAGGCGGGATCTGTTTCATCAATTGGCGACGCAACAGCTACAAACGCCGAATCTGCGCGAACATCCAGGTGATCTGTCGCTGCTCGCCGAGCATTTCGCCAAACAGCACGGGGCGATGATCGGGCGGTATCACCGGCGTTTCAGTGAAGAAGCGATCGACGCCATGATCAGCCATCCCTGGCCAGGCAATGTGCGCGAGCTGCGCAATCGCGTGATACGCGCACTGGTGCTGGCTCAAGGACGACAGATTCTTGCAGCCGACCTTGGCTTGCGCCCGGCACAGGCCAGCATCGACGCTCCGGTAACGCTGGAGGACTACATACTGCGGGCCGAACGGCAGGCGCTGAACGACGTCCTGGGCCGCTACGCCAACAACATGAGCCAGGCGGCGCGGACGCTCGGGGTGTCTCGGCCAACCTTCTATCGCTTGCTGCACAAGCATCGCCTGCGCTGAGGCTCATGGCTGTAACGCTTGAGAAACACTGCTAAGGTGCTCGCACACCTATCGCCAAGGAGATCGTCATGCACCCGTTCGACGCCGAGAAGCCGCCGCAACTGGCCGTGTTGCTGGGTTATGCCGGATTGGTTCCATTCGTTGGCGGTGCGCTGGGTATCTGGGTGATTCCCATGGGCTGGCGGCCTTTCGTGCTGGCTGCGTTGCTGGGTTTCGCAGCCGTGATCCTGGCTTTCATGGGCGCCATCCACTGGGGGCTGGCGATGCGGGCGGAGGAAACCGACGAGAATGCCAAGTTGCAGTTGGGGCTCTCGGTGATCCCGCCCTTGTTGGGCTGGGCTGCACTGGCTGGTGGACTGCCGATTGGCTTGTCGCTGCCGATTTTCCTTTTTGCCTTTATCGGCCTGTACCTGGCAGACATGCACGCTGTACGCGTAGGGCTGGCGCCGCAATGGTATCCGGCACTGCGTACGCCGTTGACGCTGGTGGTGTGCCTGAGCCTGTTAGTGGCCTGGGCCAGCGTACTGATCCACTGAGTCGAGCAGCGTTGCGACCTGCTTCAGCGCTGCCTGGCGCCTCTCGTCCCAGCCACCAGAAAGTTCGCAGAAACGCTGCCCGTTACCCTGCAGCCAGCCCCGGCAAGCCTGATGAAAAGCCTGGCGCTCTGCCAACTGTGGCTGGCAACGCTGGCCATCTTCGACCCAGGGCACGCCAGCGGGGTCGAGCAACAGATGCTGGTCGTAGTGACGCGCCAGCAATTCGGCCTCCAACCACTGCGGACAGTCGCCAAACAGGCACCGGCTCCAGAGCATGTTGCTCAGCAGGTGGGTGTCGAGGATCAGCAGCGGCGGTCTGGCTGCCCGCGCCGCGTCCTCCCAGGCCAGCTGGCCGCGCGCGATCTCGGCGATGTCGGCGTAACAGGTATCGCGCTGCTGCTCAGCGATGAAATGGCGCACGTACTCGCCCACCACCACGCCACCGAAGCGTGCCTGTATGTGCGCCGCCAGCCAGCTTTTGCCGCTGGACTCCGGCCCGGTCAGCACCAGTACTTTCATGGCGCGTACTGCAACGCCGGGTCGCGACGCCAGCTCAGCCAGCCGCTGACGGCCAATGCGGTGAAAGCAGCGTAGAGACCAGCAGTAAGATACAGCTCGCTATAGAGGAAGAAGGCCACATAGCAGAGGTCTACTACCACCCAAAGTGCCCAGCATTGCAGGCGTTTCTGCGCCATCCACAGCTGCGCGACCAGGCTGAAGGCAGTCAGGGCCGAATCCAGCCAGGGTGAGCTAGCGTCGGTGTAGGTCGCCATGAGATAGCCGAGCAGCCCGGCACCCAGCGCGCCGGTCAACAGTCCAGTCAGGGCTGCGAGCATGCCCAGGCGGCTGACCTTGCGCCCATCATGGCGTTCGCCGCCACGGGTCCACTGCCACCAGCCGTAGAGCTGCAGCGCGGCGAACAACAGTTGCAGAAGCAGGTTGGAATACAGGCGCCAGTCATAGAACAGCCAGGCGTAGAGCAACACCATCACCAGGCCGATGGGCCAGCACCAGGGGTTCTGTCTCACCGTCAGCCAGACCGCGACGATGCCGAGCCCGGCAGCAACGAGTTCGAGCCAGGACATCCAGCGTCCTCGAATCAGAAAAGGGTGGCGATTGTACTGATGCCGGCGCTTCAGCACACCAGGCTGTCTGCTTGTCGATAAAGCGTCAGCAGCTTGCGGGTGATGGTTTGCTGGATGTCGTCGTGCTCGAAGCTCGACAGCCGCTCCAGGCGCGCGAGTTGCAGGCGATGCAGGTGGATATAGGGCATCTGCTGGTCGAATTCGCGCAGGTCGCCCTTCATCAGCACCGGCAGGAACAGATCACCGATTTTCTTCTGGTTGCTGATGATCTGCGCCAGTGCCGGTTTGAAGGGCATGGTCTTGGGCGCAGGCCCATCGTCCTTGATCTGGGGGCTGAGCAGGAGCCCCGGTTTGCCCAGAACCTTGCCCGGCAACACGCACAGACCCGTCTTGCGGATGGCCTGGCTGTCGATGCCGTGCAGGGTGTCGTGGAAGGCATAGGGGTTGGGCAGCACCACCATCTTGCGACCGAGGTCGGTGGGGAAGTGCAGGCTGTAGTTGGTGTACAGCTGCCCCACCGATTCGGAATAGACGCACAGGCGATTCTCGAACAGCTTGATGAAACGCTCGGCCAGTTTGCGGCGGGCCATGCTGTCCAGGTCCCAGATCAGGTCCTGGTTCTGCGGCCGACTGAAATCGACCTCCTGATGTTGCATGCTGCTCATGCTCGACTCATACGCGGAATTGCCCAAGCAGACGATTGAGCTGGTCGGCCAGCTGTTTCAGGTGCTGGCTGGCCGCGCTCGACTGTTCGGCAGCCTCGGCGGTGTTGTGGGCCAGTGCTGCCGTCTGCGTGACGTTCTGATTGATGTCTTCCACCACGTGGGATTGCTGCAGGGTGGCGCTGGCGATCGAGGCGTTGAGCCCGGTCAGGTTGCGTAGCGATTGGGCGATCTGGGCGAGACTCTCACCGGCCTGGCTGGCCTGCTCCACGGTCAGCTGGGAAGCGCGGCTGCTTTCGTTGATCACCTTGACGGCGGCCTCGGAGTTGCCTTGCAGGCGCTCGATCATACCCTGAATTTCAGCGGTGGACTGCTGGGTACGTTGTGCCAGAAGCCTCACTTCGTCCGCGACCACGGCGAAACCGCGGCCCTGCTCACCGGCGCGGGCAGCCTCGATGGCGGCGTTGAGGGCGAGCAGGTTGGTTTGCTCGGCGATGGAACGGATCACCTCCAGCACGCTGCCGATCTGCGTGCTCTCGCTGGCCAGTGATTGAATCACCTCGACGGCCTTGTCGATGGTGCCCGACAACTGATCGATCTGGCGCAGGCTCGCCTCGATGTTCTGCTGGCCCTGGCTGGCCTGGTCCTCGGCGGTATGCATCTCGCTGGAGGCGTGCTCGGCGTTCTTCGCCACGTCTTGTACGCCGTAGGTCACCTCGTTGACGGCGGTCGCCACCAGCTCCATCTGTTGCGCCTGTTGCTGGCTGTGGCGCTGCGCTTCGCTGGAGATGTCGCCAAGCGAGCGGGCAGCCTGATCGAGCGAGCCTGCCGAATCGAGCATCTGCCTGATCACATGGCGCAGCTTCGCGGTGAAGGCGTTGAAATAGGTCGCCAGGGCGGTCAATTCGTCACGCCCGTGGGTGTCGAGGTTGCGAGTCAGGTCACCTTCGCCGCTGGAAATGCTGGCCATGGCGTCCACTGCGGCCTGCAGCGGCTGCACGATGCTGCGAGTGATCAGCACCACCAGTCCAGTCAGGAGCAGGGCGATCAGCAGACCGATGCTCATGGCTTTCACCGCCTGGGCTCGGAACTCCACCTGTACGTCATCGACATAGACGCCGGAGCCGATGATCCAGCCCCAGGGCTGGAACAGCTCGACGTAGGAGATTTTCGGTACCGGGTCAGTGGCGCCAGGTTTCGGCCAGCGGTAGTCGACCTGGCCGGCTCCCTGGCTGCGGGTGATGGCGACCATCTCGTTGAACAGCGCCTTGCCGTCCGGATCCTTGAAACCGGAAAGGTTCTGGCCCTCGAGCTTGGCATTCATCGGATGCATGAGCATGACCGGGGTCTGGTCGTTGATCCAGAAGTACTCCTGGCCGTCGTAGCGTAAACCGCGCACCACTTCCATGGCCTGCTTCTGCGCCTCTTCGCGGCTCAGGCTGCCGGCGCTTTCCAGGCTATGGAAGTGCTTGAGAATACCGGCCGCACTCTGCACCACATGCTCGGTCTTTTCCGATTTGCCGGCGTAAAGATCGATGTGGATCTGGCGCAGCATGTAGGCGCCCTGCAAGATCAGCGTCAGAATGGCCAGCGCCAGGATCAGCCATAGACGGCGGCTGATAGGAAGACTACGTAAGCTGTTCATGGACGAATTCCTGATTGTTGTAATTGTCGGCTTCAGGGCTGCCTCGAAGGGCGCAGAGCAATACTGTCACATCGAGGCATTATTCACTCTAGTTGTCTGATAGCATTTCGGCAGCCCGGCGCAGAACCTGAATGAGCACCGGGCTAGACCGTTGCAAGGAACCTCCATGACGGTTTTGTGTCCCAGGGCCGGGGCCACGCTCCACGTTCTGAGTTTTACGCGTAGGTAGTTGCCGCGCTTTGGGGGATTTGATGGATTTCTGGGTGGCCTTTCAGGCTCTGATGCTGGGCATAGTGGAAGGCTTGACCGAGTTCTTGCCGATTTCCAGCACCGGGCACCTGATCGTGGTCGGTGACTTGCTGGGCTTCAATGGCGAAAAGGCGACGGCGTTCAAGATCATCATCCAGCTCGGCGCCATCCTGGCGGTCATCTGGGAGTTTCGAGCCAAGGTGCTCGGCGTCGTCGTCGGTTTGCCCAGCGACCCGAACGCGCAGCGTTTCACCTTCAACCTGCTGCTGGCATTCATTCCTGCGGTGATTTTTGGCCTGGCCTTCGCCGATCTGATCGAGCATTGGCTGTTCAATCCGATCACAGTGGCCATGGCATTGATCATTGGCGGCATCATCATGCTCTGGGCGGAGAAGCGCGAACACGCGATCAAGGCCGAAACGGTCGACGACATGACCTGGAAGCTGGCATTGAAGGTTGGTCTTGCGCAATGTCTGGCACTGATTCCGGGTACGTCGCGTTCGGGCGCCACCATCATCGGCGGCCTGGTGTTTGGTTTGTCGCGCAAGGCCGCGACCGAGTTCTCCTTCTTTCTGGCCATGCCGACCATGGTCGCGGCTACGGTCTATTCGCTGGTCAAGTACCGCGACATCCTGCAGATGAGCGACTTGCCGATCTTCGCCATCGGTTTCGTCAGCACCTTCATCGTGGCGATGATTACCGTGCGCGCACTGCTCAAGTTCATCACCAGCCACAGTTATGCGGTGTTCGCCTGGTACCGCATTGCCTTCGGCCTGGTGATTCTCGCCACCTGGCAGCTGCACCTGATCGACTGGAGCACGGCGCAACCGTGATCGGTACCGAACGCAAGGGGCGCCTTAAAAGCTGGGATGACGCCAAGGGTTTTGGTTTCATCCAGCCGCTGAGCGGCGGTGCTGAAGTCTTCGCGCACATCTCGGTGATGCGCGGTGATCGCCGCCCGCAGCCGGGCGACGAAGTGCTGTTCATCGAGGGGCGTGACGAAAGAGGGCGGCCACGTGCCGAGCACTTGCGCCTGGCTGGTGAGCTCAGCCTCGATCGCCAGTCTATCCGGCGCAAACCGAAAACGCCCGGCACGGCGGCACCGGTAGTGCGCAAGGCTGCTGCCAAATCCACGCACCGGTCAGCGACTCAAGGCTCCATCCAGAACTTCTCCAGCAAGGCCTTGGTGCTCGCTTTGCTGTGCATCCTGCCATTGCTCGGCTGCGTGACGCTGTTCGGCAAGGGGCTCTGGTGGGTATTGCCGCTTTATCTGCTGGCCAGTCTGCTGAGTTTCCTGCAGTACTGGCTGGATAAACGCAGCGCTCAGAGCGGTGACCGGCGCACGGCGGAAAACACCCTGCATCTGGTCGAACTGGCTGGTGGTTGGCCAGGTGCGCTGATCGCTCAGCAGACATTCCGGCACAAGACGCGCAAGGCTTCCTATCAGGCTGTTTTCTGGCTGATCGTCGCAGTTCATCAACTGTTCTGGATCGATCTGCTGCTGCTCGACGGCGCCTACATCGCCCGCCACATACCCTTATTCGTCCAGTAGCAGGCCGGGTTGCAGGCGCTTGGGCAGGCGGCGCACCACCAGTTGATGCGAGCGCGTCAGCAACTGGCGCAGCTCATCGTCGCCCAGCGGCGGCCGGTGGGCGTTCATACTGATCCAGTGGGCACGAGCCAGATACGGGGCAGGGCGGATGCCTGGACGGTCTACATGACCGAGAAACAGGTCGTTATCGACCTTGAAGGCCAGATCCTCGCCAAGAAAATCAAGAATGGCGAACATCTTGTTGCCAGCCACCGAGAACACCCGGTTGCTGCCCCACTTGAGGTCTTCGCGGGCGCCGGGCAGGGCGAGGCAGAAGGCGGCGATCTGATCCGGTGTCATGGGTCTTTCCCTGGCTGTACACAGGTCAGTCTATCGAAGGCTGAAGAGCCTGCGTAGGCGCGCGTTCCGTTTTCGCCGGCAGGCGATCCATGCCGGCAAGCCTCAGGGCCCGCTTTGGCGCCGCCCGGTTGTTGTAGACTCTGCCTCCCCGTGGTCACCGCTCGTCCGAGCCCCGTCGATACCCGCCATGAATGCCCGTCGCCGTCTGCGCTTCTCTCCCTGGCTGCTGCTGAGCCTATTGCTGTGCTGGTCGACATGGGCCGGTGCCGTCCCTCTCGATGTCGCACAGCCGAGCGAGCAGCCGCTGTCGCTGACCACCCACGCCGGAATCCTGGAGGATGCCTCGCGGGCGCTGCAGCTTTCGGACGTGCGATCAGCAGAGATGGCCGCACGTTTTCGTTATCAGGAGTCTCCCAGCACTTCCTTCGCCCTGGGCTTCACCCGTTCGGCCTACTGGTTTCGGCTTGACGTTGGCAACTCCGGCGATCAGCCGTTGACGCGCCTGCTGGTAGTCGACAACCCGCGTATATCCCTGGTCGATGCCTACGTGCCGGACGGGCAGGGTGGCTACCGCACCTGGTTCACCGGCGCGGATCGCCCGCAGACGGGCAAGGCCTACGCCAACCGTAACTTCGTCTTCCCGCTGCACCTGCCGGCGCACACGCAACAGGTGGTGTACCTGCGCGTCGAGTCGAGCATCGGCCTGCACGTGCCGCTGCAACTCTGGACGGCCGACGCGCTGCGCAGCTACGAGCGCGAAGACGATATGGCCCGCGCCGGCTACATGGGCATCGCCATCGCGATGCTGCTGTTCAATCTGATGCTGTTCATCGCCCTGCGAGATCGCCTCTATCTGCTCTATGTGACTTTCGTGCTGATCACCGCCAGCGCCCTGACGATCAAGAACGGCATGGCCCCGGACTGGACGCTGCTCGGCCTGCCGCTCAACGGCAACGTGGCCTACTACTCGGCGGTCTCGTTGACCTTGAGCGCCATGCTGCTGTTCATGCGCGGCATGCTGCAGACCGCGCGCCTGCTGCCACGGGTCGATCCTGGCTTGCGCGCGTTGATTGCGCTGTATCTGCTTTCGCCGCTGATCTATGCCTTCGCGCTGCCCCAGGTGTCGCGCGTGGCCATCGTGGTCAACCTGCTCACTGCCTTCGTCATGCTCGGCGTGGGCCTGGCCTGCGCCCTCAAGCGTCAGCGCAGCGCCTACTTCTTCCTCGCTGCCTTCGGCCTGCTGATCCTCGGCGGTGCCAGCACCAGCCTGCGCGCCATGGGCCTGTTGCCGACCAACGCCTTCACGGTCGACGGCCTGCAGCTCGGCTCGTCGCTGGAGATGCTGTTGCTGGCCTTCGCCCTGGCCGACCGCATCAACGTCATGCGTCAGGAAAAACTGCAGGCCCAGGCCAGGTTGTTGCAAACCCGGGAGCAATTGGTGGATACCCTGCAACGGTCCGAGCGCGAACTGGAGCAACGCGTCGCCGCGCGCACCGAAGAGCTGCAGGTGCTCAACAGCCGTCTGGAGACCCTGAGCCTGACCGATGCCTTGACCGGCATCGCCAATCGTCGCCACTTCGACGAGGTGCTAGACAAGGAATGGAAGCGCGCCCAGCGCGTCGGCGAGCCGTTGGCCCTGGCCGTGCTGGATGTCGACTGGTTCAAGACCTACAACGACCACTACGGCCACCCGGCTGGCGACAGCTGTCTGCAGCAGATCGCGCAAACCCTGGCCGCCACCATCAGCCGTTCTACCGATCTGGTGGCGCGCTATGGCGGCGAGGAGTTCGTCTTTCTCGCGCCGTCGACCGGGCCCGATGGGGCGCACAGCATGGCCGAGAAACTGGTCCGGGCCGTCGAGGCCCTGGCGTTGCCACATGAGCGCTCGCCTTTGGGCCACGTCAGTATCAGTGTCGGCATTGCCTCGATGCGAAACGATGGCAACAGCCCGGCACAAACGCTCGTGCAGCGGGCCGATGCGGCGCTGTATCGGGCCAAGGCACAAGGCCGTAATCGGGTGGAGTGCGGCTGACAGAAATAAAAAAGCCCCAGAGCATCGAACCCTGGGGCTGAGGAGGGTCGGCATGGCGCGGACCGGGGAGAGTGGGTTCAGGCCTGAGGCTGCCAGCCGCCGCCGAGCGCCTTGTAGATCGCGACGATACCGCTGTAGAGCTCGACCTCGGCCGAGGCCTGAGCATCTTCGGCGGCCAGGCGCTCACGTTCGGCGTCCAGCAGCACGAGGAAATCCACCGTGCCTTCGCGATAGCGAATCGCGGCCTGATCGGCTGCAGCACGGCTGGCTTCGGCCTGGCGCACCAGGGAAACCAGGCGCTGCTGGCGCTTGGCGTAGTCGCTGAAGGCGTTTTCAGACTCCTCCAGTGCCAGCAACACCTGCTGTTCGTACTGCGACAGCGCGCCATCAGCCTCGGCTTCGGCGCCGCGTAGGCGCGCTCGTACGCTGCCGAGATCGAAGGCTGCCCAGCTGATGCTCGGCGCTACGCCCCAGGCACGGGCTGCTGATGAACCCAGCTGCGAGCCGCGCCCGGCGGTAAAGCCGAGAAAGCCGGAGAGGCTGACCCGCGGGAACAGGTCGGCAGTCGCCACGCCGACTTCGGCCGTGGCCGCCGCCAGCTGCCGCTCGGCTGCCTGGATATCCGGGCGACGGCGCAGCAGTTCGCTCGGGTTGCCGATGGGCAGTGCCTTGGCGATCACCGGCAGTGGTTTGGGCGACAGGTCGATCTGCAGCTGTTCCGGGCGCTGGCCGAGCAGGGTGGCGATGCGGTTCTGCGCCCGCACCTGCTGCGCCTGCAGTTGTGGCAGGCTGGCTTCGGTGGCGGCCAGGCGCGCATCGGCGCGCAGGACGTCCAACTCGTTACCAACGCCGGCGTCGCGCAACTGCTCGGTGATGGAGCGCGAATCCTGCTGGTTCTTCAGGTTCTCGCGGGCGATGTTTTCGCGCAGCTGTGCGCCACGCAGGGTGCCGTAGGCATCGACCAGCTCGGCGATCAGGCTGACCTGCAACTGGTAATAATCCGCTTCGGCCACTTCGATGCGCGCTTCACTGGCTTCTAGTTGGCGTTGGATACGGCCGAACAGGTCAACTTCCCAGGCCATGTCCAGGCCCAGGTCGTAGCGTTCCTGACGGATGCGCTCGTCCGTGGTCGGAGGCTGCTGGGCCTTGCCGAACTCGCCGCTGGCACGGCTGGTGACGGTAGGGAAGCGGTCGTTGGCCACGTCATCACGGATCGCCCGTGCCGCACGCAGGCGGTTGAACGCCACGCGCAGCTCGCGGTTGTCCTGCAGCGAACGCTGCACAAGCTGATTCAGCGTCGGGTCGTCGAACTGCTGCCACCAGGCAGCTTCGAAGCGGCTGCGGTCGTAATCGGCCGCTTCCAGCGCGGCAATGCGTGCAGGATCGGTCACGGGCGCTCGATAGTCCGGGCCGACAGCGCAGGCCGACAGCGCCAAGGTCAGGAGAGCGGGGGCAAAGGCTTTCATGCATGCGACTCCTGCAGACGGGCGGCTTTGCGGGCTTCGCGTTTCTCGACGAAGCCGCGGATCAGGACATAGAACACCGGAGTCAGCAGCAGACCGAAGAAGGTCACACCGATCATCCCGGAGAACACCGCCACACCCATGGAGTGGCGCATCTCGGCACCTGCACCGCTGGACAGCACCAGCGGCACCACGGCCATGATGAAGGCAATCGAGGTCATCAGGATCGGGCGCAGACGCAGGCGGCAGGACTCAAGCACGGCCGCGACGCGATCAAGCCCTTCTTCCTGTTTCTCCTTGGCGAACTCGACGATCAGGATCGCGTTCTTGCAGGCCAGGCCCACCAGTACGATCAGGCCGATCTGGGTGAAGATGTTGTTGTCCAGGCCCGCGATGATCACCCCGGTGATGGCGGTGAAGAGCACGATCGGCACGATCAGAATCACCGCCAGCGGCAGGCTCCAGCTTTCGTACTGGGCAGCCAGCACCAGGAAGGCCAGCAGCACGCAGAGCGGGAAGATGAAGATCGCGGTATTGCCGGCGAGGATCTGCTGGTAGGTCAGATCGGTCCACTCGAAGGTCATGCCGATCGGCAGTTCCTCGTTGAGCAGTTTGGCGATGGCCGCTTCGGCCTGCCCCGAGCTGTAGCCCGGCGCGGCGGCACCGTTGATCTCGGCGGTGAGGAAGCCGTTGTAGTGCATCACCCGATCAGGACCTGCGCTGTCATCGACCTTGACGAAGGTCGACAGCGGCACCATCTCGCCACGGTTATTGCGCACCTTGAGCTGACCGATCTGTTCCGGCTCCAGGCGGAACTGCTGGTCGGCCTGGACGTTGACCTGGTAGGTGCGGCCGAAACGGTTGAAGTCGTTGGCATACAGCGAACCCAGGTACACCTGCAGGGTGTCGAAGATGTCGCTGATGGCCACACCGTGGGTCTTGGCCTTTTCGCGGTCGATGGCGGCATCGACCTGCGGTACGTTGACCTGGTAACTGGTGAACACCGACATCGGGTTCAGCTCCGGCAACTGGCGGGCCTTGTTGAGGATGTTCTGGGTCTGCGTATACAGCTCTTCATAGCCCAGGTTGCCACGGTCCTGAATCTGTAGGCGGAAGCCGCCAATGGTGCCCAGGCCCTGTACCGGCGGCGGTGGGAAGATGGCGAGGTAGGCCTCCTGAATCTCACTGAACTGGCCGTTGAGCTCGGCGGCAATGGCGCCGGCAGACATGCTTTCGTCCTTGCGCAGGCCGAAGTCCTTGAGCGTGACGAAAACGATGCCGCTGTTGGGACTGTTGGTGAAGCCGTTGATCGACAGGCCCGGGAAGGCCACGGTGTTTTCCACGCCCGGATGCTTGCTGGCGATTTCGCTCATGCGCTTGATCACCACTTCGGTGCGATCCAGGGTGGCGGCATCCGGCAACTGGGCGAAGGCCACCAGGTACTGCTTGTCCTGCTGCGGCACGAAGCCGGCCGGAGTGCTGGAGAAGCCCAGGTAACCGAGCACCAGCAGGCCACCGTAGATCAGCATGGCGATGCTGCTGCCACGCAGTACGCGACGCACGGTACCGACGTAGCGGTTACTGGCGCGCTCGAACATACGGTTGAACGGGGCGAACAGCCAGCCACCGAACAGCTTGTCGAGCCCACGAGAGAAGGCATCTTTCGGCGCGTGATGGTCCTTGAGCAAGATGGCCGCGAGGGCCGGCGACAGGGTCAGCGAGTTGATCGCCGAGATCACCGTGGAAATGGCGATGGTCAGTGCGAACTGCTGATAGAACTGGCCCGACAGACCGGAGATAAAGGCCGTCGGCACGAACACGGCGCACAGCACCAGGGCGGTGGCGACGATGGGGCCGGTCACCTCTTTCATGGCCTGGCGAGTGGCCTCGACCGGCGACTTGCCCAGGGCGATGTTACGTTCGACGTTCTCCACCACGACGATGGCGTCGTCCACCACGATACCGATGGCCAACACCAGGCCGAACAGCGACAGGGCGTTGAGCGAGAAGCCGAACATATGCATGACCGCGAAGGTGCCGATCAAGGACACCGGCACAGCTGCCAGGGGGATGATCGAGGCGCGCCAGGTCTGCAGGAACAGCACGACCACCAGCACCACCAGCACCACGGCTTCGAGCAGGGTGTGCACCACCGCCTCGATGGAGCCACGCACGAAGATGGTCGGGTCATACACCACTTCGTAGTCCATACCTTGCGGGAAGGACTTCTTCAGCTCGGCCATGCGCCCGCGCACCGAGTCGGAAATATCGATGGCGTTGGAGCCGGGACGTTGGAACACCGGGATGGCGACCGCCGGCTGGTTGTTCAGCAACGAGCGCAGGGCGTACTGGTTGGAGCCCAGTTCGACGCGGGCGATGTCGCGCAGACGGGTAATCTCGCCGTTGTCACCGACGCGGATGATGATGTTCTCGAACTCTTCCTCGCTGACCAAGCGGCCCTGGGCGTTGATCGACAGCTGGAAGCTGTTGCCGGCATCGGAAGGCGGCGCGCCGAGTGCACCGGCGGCGACCTGACGGTTCTGTTCGCGAATGGCGGTGACCACGTCGGTGGCGGTGAGCCCGCGCGAGGCTACCTTGTTCGGGTCGAGCCAGACGCGTAGCGAGTAGTTGCCCATGCCGAATAGCTGCACGTCGCCAACGCCGTCCAGGCGCGCCAGCTCGTCCTTGACGTTGAGCGCGGCGTAGTTGGACAGATAAAGCATGTCGTAGCGCTGATCCGGCGAGGTCAGGTGCACCACCATGGTCAGATCCGGGGAGGCCTTGTCCACGGTCACGCCAAGACGCTGCACTTCAGTGGGCAGTGTCGGCATGGTGCGGGTGACGCGGTTCTGCACCTGCACCTGGGCGTTGTCCAGGTCGGTGCCGAGGGCGAAAGTCACGGTCAGCGTCAGGCGGCCATCAATGGTCGACTGCGACGACATATAAAGCATGCCCTCAACACCGACGATGGCCTGCTCCAGCGGCGAGGCGACAGTTTCACCGATCACCTTGGGGTTGGCGCCGGGGAAATCGGCACGCACCACGACGGTGGGCGGCACCACTTCCGGGTATTCGCTGATCGGCAGCTGGAACAGGGAGATGGCGCCGCCGATCAGGATCAGCAGCGACAGCACCGCGGCGAAGATCGGCCGCTGGATGAAGAATTGCGAGAAATTCATGGGTCTTTCCTCTGGGCGCGGTCTGGATCAGCCGCGCGGCGAGCGAGCTTCGATTTTTTCGGCGGCGATGCGCGGGGCCTGGCTGCCATCGACGGCCTGGCGCATGCGGGCCAGTCGTTCGAGGGTGCTGTCATCAGCCATGGACACCGGTTGCGGATCGACGGTGGAGCCGGGCATGGCTCGCTGCAGGCCGTTGACCACGATCTTCTCGCCCTTGCTCAGACCGCTACGCACGATGCGCAGACCTTCGAGTTTCGGTCCCAGCTCGATGGAGCGATAGGCCACGGCGTTGTCGTCACCCAGCACCAGCACGTACTTCTTGCCCAGGTCGGTACCGACTGCTTCGTCTTTGATCAGGGTGGCGGCGTAGGGCTTGCTGCCCACCAGTTTCAGACGGGCATACAGGCCCGGGGTAAAGCGGCCATCCTGATTGTCGAACACAGCTCGGCCACGAATGGTGCCGGTACGCGGGTTGACCTGATTGTCGAGAAAGTCCAGCTGGCCCAGGTGCGGGTGGTCGGCTTCATCGGACAGACCGAGGTACACCGGACTGGCGCCACGGGCGTCGGCGCCGGATTGACGGGCCAGCTCGACATACTTGAGGAAGGCGCGTTCATCGGCATCGAAGTAGGCGTAGACCTTGTCGGTGGAGACCACCGAGGTCAGCAGGCTCTCGCCGGCACCGACCAGGTTGCCTTCGGTGATTTCGGCGCGGCTGACGCGACCGTCGATGGGCGCAGTGATGCGGGTGAAACTGAGGTTGAGGCGGGCGTTTTCCAGCTCGGCGGCGATTGCCGCGACCTGAGCCTGAGCTTCGGTAGCCGCGCTGGCACGAGCATCGGCCAGTTCGGCGGAGATGGCGTTGCTCTGACGCAGGCGCTCACCACGGCGCGCTTCGCTGGCGGCACGGGCCTGGCTGGCGCGGGCCTGTTGCAGTTGGGCTTCGAGGCGTTTGACCTCGGCCTGGAACGGACGCGGATCGATCTGGAACAGCAGATCGCCTTTCTTCACCAAGGTGCCTTCGTCGAAGGCGACCTTGTCGATGTAACCGGAGACGCGTGGGCGGATTTCGACGGATTGCGGCGCTTCGAGACGCCCGGTGAACTCGTCCCACTCGTTGATCGGCTGTTCGATGACCTCGGCGACGCTGACCTTGGGTGCGGGCATTTGCGCCTGAGTCTGCGCAGCCTGTTCGCATCCGCTGAGTGCGAGGACGCCGGCGAGGGCCAGGGGGAATATCCAGATGTTCTTGTGCTGCTGTTCCATGGGTGACTCCGCCAGTCGGATTTGTGGATTGGCGGAATCTGCGACGAGTCTCGGAGGGCTACGAATCGAATGCCATGAACTTGAATATCATCGGGAATGATAAAAGACAGATTTATATCAATTTCGATCTATGAAGGTGCACCAAGGTTCCTGTCGGCACTTAGGTGGTGCGTTTCCGGATATTTATCAGAGGCTGTCCGGGTCGCCGCAGAACATCTGGATGCGCGAGCGCAGCCAGCGTTCGGCAGGATCGTTGTCCTGGGCGCCGCGCCAGGCCATGTGCAGCTCGAAGGTCTGCGTCTGCAGCGGTAGATCCTCGGCGCGCAGGCCACCAGCCGCAGTCAAGGCAGCGGCGGTGTAATCCGGCACGCTGGCGACGATATCGGTTTCCGCCAGCAGGGTGGCCAGACCGTTGAACTGCGGAACGGCCAGTACGATGTGGCGCTCGCGCCCGATCTTGGCCAGTTCATCGTCGATGAAGCCGGTGAGGTCGCCGGCGAAGGACACCAGCGCATGCGGGCGCGCGCAATAATCATCAAGGCTGAGCGCACCGGGTACGGTGTCGGCACGCAGCAGTTTAGCCTTGCTGCGGCGGAGAATCTTGCGCTTGGCGTTGGCCGGAAGCTCCTCGGTGTAGGCGACGCCCACCGAGATTTCGCCTGAAGCCAACAGCCCCGGCATCATCAGATAGTTGGTGCGGCGGATCACCAGCACCACACCGGGGGCTTCAGCGCGCAGACGGCGGAGCAGGGCGGGCAACAGGGCGAACTCGACGTCATCGGACAGACCGATGCGAAACACCGCCTTGCTGGTGGCGGGATCGAAGTCGGCGGCGCGGCTGACAGCGGTGGAGATCGAATCCAGCGCCGGCGAGAGCAGGGCGAAGATCTCCTGCGCGCGCGGTGTCGGCTCCATGCTGCGACCGGTACGCACGAACAGCGGATCATCGAACAGGGTACGCAGGCGAGCGAGCGCCGCACTGATGGCGGGCTGGCCGAGAAAAAGCTTCTCCGCGGCTCGCGTCACGCTGCGCTCGTGCATCAAGGTCTCGAAGACGATCAACAGGTTCAGATCGAGGCGGCGCAGGTCGTTGCGGTTCATCCGGGTACCATTCGAGGGATACGGGCCTTGTCAGCACGGCGCTGCAAATGAGAGCCTTTGCCCGGGCAATAGTACGGGCAGTGTGCAGCGGATTGAAAGTCGCTGAATCACTGACAGGCATGAAGACTATCGATAGAGTCTGATAGTGTCGCCGCCGCACAGCGGATAGAGTCCACAGTCATTGAAGTGTTAATCCGCGATCAAGCTCGAGGTAAGCGATGTCCCGCATGATCCGTTTTCATAAGTTCGGCGATGCCGATGTGCTCCAGTACGAAGAGGTTCCGACACCTGTGCCTGGCCCTGGCGAAGTCCTGGTGCGTGTGCAGGCAGTCGGCCTGGGCTGGAAGGACGTGCTGTGGCGTCAGAACCTGGCGTCCGAACAGGCCAAGCTTCCGGCCGGCACCGGTTTTGAACTGGCCGGTACAGTGGCTGTGCTGGGTGATGGTGTAAGCGACTTCGAAGTCGGCACCGCCGTTGCCGGCTTCCCGGCGGGCACGCCGAATCGTTATCCGACCTGGGGCGATCTGGTGCTGATGCCCAGCCATGCTCTGACCCGTTATCCCGACGTGCTCAGCCCGGTCGAGGCCAGCGTTCATTACACCAGCCTGCTGTTCGGCTACCTGGCACTGAACGATCTCGCGCATCTGAAGCCCGGCCAGCATGTGCTGATCACCGAGGCCAGCCACTGCATGGCACCACAGACCGTGCAACTGGCCAAGGCGCTGGGTGCCAAGGTCATCGTTTCCACCAGTTCTTCGGCGGATCGCGAATTCCTGCGTGGCCTGGGTGCCGACAAGGTGATCGCCACCGAGGAACAGGACCTGGTCCTGGAAGTCGAGCGCTACACCGAAGGCAAGGGTGTCGAGGTGATTCTCGACCAGTGTGCCGGCCCGCAGATGAAGCTACTGGGTGATATCGCCGCGCCGCGCGGCAAGCTGATCCTGTACGGCATCAATGGCGGCAACGATACTGCTTTCCCTGCTTGCGCCGCATTCAAGAAGCACCTGCAGTTCTTCCGTCACTGCGTGCTGGATTTCACTGGGTGCCCGGAGCTGGGAATCGAGCCGAACAATGATGCCGTGCAACGCGCGCTTAAGCACATCAATCAGATGACTGCGGACCGCCTGCTGACGCCGGTGATCGACAAGGTGTTCGACTTCGAAGATTTCGTCGAAGCGCATCGCTACATAGAAACCTGCCCGAACCGCGGGCGGGTGGCCCTGAAACTGGCCACGGATTAAAGTCCGTGGCCATTCGGTCGCTATAACCTAGGTCTACGTTCGTTCTAAGGATAGGTACATGAGTCTGGTTACCGGCGACGCGCTATCGCTGTTGTTGTTTCGTTTGCATAGCGGCCGCCTGCTGGGGATCAACCTGCTCAAGGTCAACGAGATCATTCCGTGCCCAGCCTTGACCAAGCTGCCCAATCGTCACCCCAACGTGCGCGGCATCGCCACCTTGCGTGGCGCCGCGATGACGGTGATCGACCTGGCGCGTGCCATCGGCGAACGCGGTGCGGCTGACGAAGACGATGGTTGCCTGATCGTCACCGAGTTGAGCCGCTCGCGTCAGGGGCTGCACGTGAAAAGTGTCGAGCGTATCGTGCAGTGCTCCACCCGCGATGTGCGTCCGCCACCCGCCGGCTCCGGCGCGCGTGCCTTCATTACCGGTGTGACGCAGATCGATGGCGCCATCGTGCAGGTTCTCGATATCGAGAAGGTACTGCACGACATTGCGCCTGCGCTGGAGGAAGCCCCCGTCGGGCAACTGCTCGATGGCCAAGATGCCCGCTTGCTGCAAGGTCGCCGCGTGTTGCTGGTCGACGACTCGCAAGTCGCGCTGCAACAGACTCTCAACGTACTGCGCCAACTGGGGCTCGATTGCACCGCAGTGCGCAGTGCCCAGGCTGCCCTGCAGCAACTGCACGAATACCATCAGGCTGGCATGCCATTCGAGCTTCTGGTCTCGGACATCGAGATGCCGGAGCTGGATGGCTACAGCCTGGTTCAGGAAATTCGTCGCAGCCCCGATATTGCCGACACCTACGTGCTGCTGCACACCTCGCTGGACAGCACCATGAATACCGAGAAGGCGCGTTCGGTCGGTGCCAATGCGGTACTGACCAAGTTCTCCTCGGTCGATCTCAGTCAGGCACTGCTCGATGCCTTTCGGCAAATGAGCGGGCAGCACTGAGATCCCCTGCAACCCCTTGTCGCTTGACGGCAAGGGGTTGTCTCGTTGCCTTTCTAATTGATTATAAAATTCAATACTTTCAATTGGTTAAGCGCGCCTCATGAGCTGGCATTCGCTTTGAATCAGTGCGCCTGGCAATTGCAACTCAGTCAAGGAGCACGGCATGAGCACGATTGGAGGTATTGGCAGTTACGGTGGGATATCCCTGACGGGATTTCGCAACAAGCAGAGTGAAGAGCAGGGCGAGCTGGCCCAGTTGGCGCGCAATGTCGAGAAGACCACACGCACGGCGAACGCCGAGTCCGAACGCGAGTTCCGCGCTAGGCAGGCGACCGAAGAGGGGTTCGCGCGTCTGCGCGTCGCTCTGCAGAACGCTTCAGACGGCAAGGTCGAGACATCCGTCAGTTCACCACTGAGCGACGAGGGCGGTAACACCGCGCTGGAGGCTTTCAAGGCCTACATGGCGATGACTCCGGCCGAAAAGATGCGTGACAGTATCCTCAAGGAAATAGGCATGACCGAAGAGGAGATCGAGGCGCTGCCACCTGAGCAGCAGAAGGCAGTCGAAGAAGAAATTGCCCAGCGCATGGAGGAGCGAGCCAAGATGCCGGCCCAGTCAGAAGACAATGGTCATTCTTATGGGCTGATCTGATCGGCTTGCACCTTGTTGGGTGGGTATTTCAGAGTTGGGCCTGTAAAAATCGTGATGTAAATCACGGATGATTCTCCGTCCTGGTGAATAACCGTTGGAATTTTCATGGGTTGAACTGTCTATCAATCGACGACGGTTCAACCCATGGGCTCTAACCGGTTGAGCTTTCACCACCCTAGAGAATCTTTATCAGGTCATTGCCAATATGGATGTTCTTTCCGAGTTCTTCGAGCGCACGAGCCTGCAAGGGCGACTGTTATTCGCCGGCCCGGTAGACGGTACCCTGGTGTTGGATAAGCCCCCTGGCATGGCATTCATCCATGTGATCGAGCGAGGTGCACTGGATATGGTGCACGCCGACAGGCCTCGTATCGCGATCAGTGAACCCAGCGTTCTGTTCTGTCCCAGCACCTGCTGCTACAAGCTGCGTGCGCACCAGCCCGGTGGCGTCGATCTGATCTGCTCCTCGTTCCAGTTCGGGCGTTCGGGGCAGCAGCCGTTTCCGCTGGGCCTTTTGGAAACCCTGGCGTTTCCGCTGAGCGCCCTTGAGCAGCTCGGGCCGGTGATCGGCTCACTGGTCAACGAATTCCGTACACAGGCTCCCGGCCGGAGCAAGGCGTTGAACCTGCTGTTCGAATACGTGTTCGTCCTTCTGGTACGCCGCGCGGTGAACGAAGGGCGCATAACCAGCGGCCTGCTTTATGCGCTGCAGGACAGTCAACTGGGGCCCGCGCTGATCTGCATTCACCAGGAACCCCAGCTGGCCTGGAGCGTCGAGCGTCTGGCCGCGTTGGCGAAGATGTCGCGTACCAAGTTCGCAGCGCTGTTCTCCGAGGTCATGAGCATGACGCCCATGGCCTATGTGACTGCCTGGCGCATGAAGGTGGCGCAGGATCTGCTGCGTGAGGGGAAGCCGATCAAGGTGATCGCCGATGCTGTGGGCTACGCATCGCAGGCGTCGTTCTCGCGCACCTTTGCCCAGCAGGTCGGGCAACCGCCAGGCGAATGGCTACGGGCTGAAGGGGAGGACCCGCCGGCGAAGCTGCAGGTGCAGATTTACCGCGATTGAGCATGGCATGCCCAGGGCAGCCACCGCCCTGGGCATGCCTCATCGATCAGGCGACTACCGGAATCAGCGGGTCGGCGGCTGCCAGAGCGATCTCGCGCTTGGCCTCCGGCGGGTAGATCCACTGGGTGTTGATCTGCATTTTCAGCTCTTTGCCTTCCTTGCCGGTCAGCACCACCTTACGCTCCCAGCCTTCGGTGAACACAGCGCCCCAGGCGCCCAGGTCCAGGCAGGTGATGTACTTGGGTTGGCTGTAGGGAATCGGCTCGACACCCAGCAGATCGGCTGCAGCGTTATTGCCGGAGGAGCGGCCGAGAGCGATGGCGTGCTGGCAGGTCATCAGTGCGTGGTTGCCAACATCATCCACCGCGGCATAGGCGGTATCACCGGTGGCGTAGATGGCGTCCTGACCGAGTACTTTCAGGTTGCGGTCGACGTGCAGTCGGCCGAAGGCGTCGCGCTCGCCATTGATCTGCTGCGTCAGCGCTGAGGCTTTAACCCCGACGGTCCAGACTACGGTGCTGGCTTCGATACGTTCGCCGTTGTCGAGCTGGACGCCATGCTCATCGACCATCGACACCGGGCTACCGAGCTTCCAGGTCACGCCCAGTGTGTCGCTGGCTGCGGCGATCACCGAGGCGATCTGCTCGCCCATTACGCTGCCAACCTGTTTGCCCATGTCGACGACGATCACCCGCACATCGGCTTCATTACCCAGAATGGCGCGCAGCCGCGCCGGCATTTCCGTGGCCGTCTCGATACCGGTGAAGCCACCGCCGACCACCACCACGGTGTTACGGGCCTGGCTGGTCGGTTTGTCGCGCAGGCTCTGCAGATGGGCCTCAAGTTTCTGCGCCGACTCCAGGCTGTCGACATCGAAGGCGAAGCGGTCGATACCGGCCAGTGGAGGCCGGGCGACCTGGCTACCGGAGGCCAGAATCAACCGGTCGAAATTCAGTTCGGCCTGCGCGCCCCTTGCGTCACGGTAGATCACTCGCCTGCCTGCGGCATCGATACGCGTAGCGCTGCCCTGGACGAACTGCACACCGACCGCATCGAACAACGGGCCGAGCGGTGCAACGGTGGTGCTCAGGTCGCTTTCATAGAAGCGCGGGCGTACGCGCAGTTCCGCTTGCGGAGCGAGGAGGGGCATTTCGACCGTCACGTGCGGCGCATGCGCAAGATCTACGCAGCGCGTGCCGATGCCTTCGCCGAAGCCGCGCACAAGCACTGGCAAGGGCTGATCGAGGTGCCGGAAATTCGTGCAGGTATGGATATCGCCTGCCATTTGCAGGTGGAGAACGAGCAGGAAGCTTTCGCGCGTTTGCAGGCTGCCGGTATCGACGCGTTGCCACTGGCGAGCTACTGCGTCGAGGCAAGGCCACCAGGGTTGGTAATGGGCTTTGCGCCTTATGAAGAACGCGCCATCGAGGATGCCGCCAGGGCCGTTGCGCACATCCTGCGCGGCTGAGAACTGCCCCGACCAAGGCCGGGGCAGCGACCATCAGAGGATGCTCAGCGGGTATTCGACAAAGGCACGGATCTCGTTGAGATCCGGCCCTACGTCGGTGCTGGAACGGTAGATGGAATTGCGCAGGCGCAGGTGCAGATCCTTGGCAGCGCCACTCTGGATGGTGTAACCGATCTGGTTGAAGATCTCACGCTCGGTGCCATTGTTGTCGCTGCCGGTATCGATGTTGTCACCGCGTACATAGGCGAACTTGTAGCGCAGACCCGGCACACCGTACTCGGCAAAATCCAGCTCGTAGCTGGCCTGCCAGGAGCGCTCGTCCTTCAGGTTGAAGTCCGAGTAGTAGGAGTTGGCCAGGTAGATGCTGGAACCGCCATCACCGTAGTCATAAGCAAAGCCGGCATCGCCGCTGTTGCGCTGATGCGCGACGATGAAGGCATGGGCGCCGATGCTGTACTTGGCCGCCAGGCTCCAGATGGTGTTGCGATCACCCTGACCGTCACCGCCGAGATCCACTGCGGCCACCGAGCCAGTGTCGTACTTGGTGCGGTAGATGTTGAAGTCGAAATTGAGCGCCTGATCCGCTGCCAGCGCCAGGTTGTAATTGACGTTGGCGTAGTAGCGTTTGTACATGTCCTCGAGATCGGCGTGATACACCGCCAGGCTCAAATCGTCGCTGACGGCGTAACTGCCGCCGAGCACATCAATGCTCTTGAGGCGATTGGGGTCGCGTGCCGAGTCGCCCATCGGGCTGTCCGCGGTGAAGCGGCCTGCGTTCAGCTCCAGGCCTTCGATCTCGTTGCTGGTGACCAGCGTGCCGGTGAAGGACTGCGGCAGCAGACGGCTGTCGTCATGGGCCAGAACCGGCAGGGAAGGGAACTGGTTGCCGTACTTGATCACGGTATTGGAGACGCGCAGTTTTACCGCACCGCCAGCCTGGGACAGGTCGTCCACCGGGCGACCTTCGCTGTCGGTGTCGAAGAAGGCGCGATAGTTGCGGCCGCGACCACTGTCGAGCTTGACCCCGAGCAGGCCGAAAGCATCGACGCCAAAGCCGACAGTACCCTGGGTGAAACCGGACTCGAAGGTGGCGATGAAACCCTGCCCCCAGGTCTTGGCGTCGTTGGTGTTGTCCTTGTAGTCACGGTTGAAATAGGCGTTGCGCAGCAACAGATTGAGGCTGGCGTCTTCGACGAAACCATTGGCTTCGGACTGGCTGCTGGCATGAGCCAACGGCCCGCCCAGCGCGAGGCTGCAAGCCAACGCGAGACAGTGCTTCTTGTGCATGGGTGCTCCCGGTGTTGGTGTGCTGTTCTAAACGCGCCTCACATCGAGGTAAGGCCCGGCCCAGAGGACGCGCTTAGAGTTATCAGCCTGTCTGCAGATGCACTATTCAAGCTGATCGATGATCACTATCAACGACTTCGATGCGGTGTTCGGGGGGATCGGCGATAGGCTTCTCCCCGATGAAGATTCCATAGGCGGCGGTTTTTGCAACACTCCCGGAAGCCGTCGCCCTGGCTCCACTTCATCTCCTTTGGTTAAGACGACTTGTGGCCGCCTGGTGATCCAGTGCGGCTTTTTTTTATTCTCGTCTTTCTCAGCCAGCCGTGCGTGGCGGTTCAAATCATGGCTCAGTGAAAATCGCGGCTGCGTATATCCAGGCCCGTCAGCATCGTCGTCATGTCCGTCAGGCGCCCGGCGATCACGTGGCGCACACCGTCGACGGCCTCCAGGTGGCCATCGATGCGCAGCATCTGCGACTGCACCAGAACCCGTCGCTGCCGCTCGGCCAGGTCGTGCCAGACGACCACATTGACCAGACCGAACTCATCTTCGAGGGTGACGAAAATCACGCCGCTGGCGGTTTGCGGCCTTTGCCGGCCAATTACCAGACCGGCAATGCTGACAGGCCGGCCGTGCTCAACTGCCTGTAGCTCCCGCGAGCTCTTGCAGCGTATCGCGCGCAGCGCCTGGCGCAGCAGGGCCAGAGGATGCGGACCGAGCGTGGTGCCAAGCGTGGCATAGTCGGTCAGCAGGTCTTCTCCTTGCGATGGTGCAGGCAGATTCAGGATTTCTTCACTCGGCGCAGACACGCCTGCGAACAGCGGCAGCTGTTCCTCGACGCCAGCAACCGCCCAGCGCGCCTGGTAGCGGTGACCAACCAGGCCGGAGAGCGCGCCTGCATCGGCCAATCGCTCGCGCGCCGATGCATCCAGGCGTGCACGTATGCTGAGGTCTTCGACATCACGGAATGCGCCGTACTGGCGCGCCTGTTCGATACGGCGCGCGTCGTCTTCGCGCATGCCACGAATCATCCTCAACCCCAGGCGGATGGTCGGCTCGCCATGTTCATCGGGCTCCAGGCTGCAATCCCAGTCGCTGTAGTGCACGTCCACGGGACGCACCTCGACATCATGCCGGCGTGCATCCTGCAGCACCTGATCCGGGCTGTAGAAGCCCATCGGCCAACTGTTGACCAGCGCGCAGGCATAGGCAGCAGGCTCGTGGCATTTCAGCCAGCAACTGGCATAGGCGAGCAGGGCGAAGCTGGCCGCGTGCGACTCGGGAAAGCCGTAACTACCGAAGCCCTCGATCTGGCGGAAGATCCGCTCGGTGAATGCCTGCGTGTAACCCTTTTCCAACATGCGCGAGGTGAGTCGCTGACGATGCGGTTCGAGCCCGCCATGACGTTTCCAGGCTGCCATGCTGCGGCGCAGTTCATCCGCCTCGCCGGGTGTGTACTCGGCAGCGACGATGGCCAGCTCCATGACCTGCTCCTGAAACAGCGGCACGCCGAGCGTGCGCTCGAAGACCGGCTTGAGTTCATCCGAGGGATAATCGATCGGCTCTTCGCCGTTTCGCCGACGCAGGTAGGGGTGCACCATGTCGCCCTGAATCGGCCCCGGACGGACGATGGCCACCTGGATCACCAGATCGTAGAACGCCTTCGGGCGCAGTCTTGGCAGCATCGCCATCTGCGCACGGGACTCGATCTGGAACGCACCGATGGTGTCTGCACGGCTGATCATGGCGTAGGTGGTCGGGTCTTCCTTGGGCAGGGTCGCCAGCGTCCACTGCGTGCCTCGGTAGCGCTCGATGAGACTGAAACAACGGCGCAGGGCGCTGAGCATACCCAAAGCCAGCACGTCGACCTTGAGCAGGCCGACCCTGTCCAGATCGTCCTTGTCCCACTGGATGACAGTACGCTCGGCCATCGTCGTGTTCTCCACCGGCACCAGCGTATCGAGGGCATGCTCGGAAATGACGAAACCGCCCGGATGCTGCGACAGATGGCGAGGGAAGCCGATCAACTCGCCAGTCAGTATCAGCACACGCCTGAGCAGTGGATTCTGCGGATCGAACCCCGCCTCCAGCAGGCGCTCGGGCGCTGGCGGGCCGCTGCTCCAGCGGCCACAGCAGTCAGCCAGCGCATTGACCTGATCAGGCGGCAAGCCGAGGGCCTTGGCGACGTCGCGTATCGCCCCGGCGCCGTGATAGGTGTTGACCACGGCCGTGAGCGCCGCACGCGCTCGACCGTAGCGACGAAATACGTACTGGATGACTTCCTCGCGCCGTTCGTGCTCGAAGTCGACGTCGATATCCGGCGGCTCGTTACGCTCGCGGGAGAGAAAGCGCTCGAACAGCAGCCGGCTGTGCGTCGGGTCCAGCTCGGTGATGCCCAGGGCGAAACAGACGCTCGAGTTGGCTGCCGATCCCCGACCCTGGCAAAGAATATGTTGCTCGCGGGCGAAGCGGACGATGTCGTGCACGGTCAGAAAGTAGCTTTCGTATTCCAGTTCGGCGATCAGTGCCAGCTCGTGTTCGAGCTGGGCGCGGGCGGCGGCCGGCACGCCTTCGCGCCAACGCTCAGCAGCGCCGCGCTCCACCAGAAAGCGCAGCCAGGACGTGGCGTCATGACCTTCTGGCACCAGCTCGTGCGGGTAGTGATACTCCAGTTGCCCGAGATCGAAGTGGCAGCGCTCGGCGATGCGCAGGCTCTGTGCGAGCAGCTCGGGCGGATACAGCTCGGCCAGCTCCTCAACTCGGCGCAGATGCCGTTCGCCATTGGCAAACAGATAGGCGCCGGCCTCAGCCACAGGCAGATGATGACGGATGGCGGTCATGCAATCCTGCAGGGCGCGGCGGCCACGGGCATGCATGTGTACATCGCCACAGGCCACGGCCGACAGGCCGTGATCACCTGCCAGCTCGAGCAGGCGCTGCAGGCGCGCGGTATCGTCTGCGCCACGATGCAACGCAACGCCTAGCCACAAGCGTTCGGGAAACAGCGAGCGAAGCCAGGGCAGGGCGCTGGCGTCACCTTCGCTGAGCCAGATGGCCAGCAGGCCATCGAGCGGCGCCACGAAATCCTCGTGCAGCAATCGGTAGGTGCCTTTTGCCGCTCTGCGCCGCGCGCGGGTGATCAGGCCGCATAGCGCCTGATAGCCCGTCAGGTTCTCGACCAGCAGCACCAGCTTCGGGCCTTTCTCGATCTGCACCTCGCTGCCCACGATCAGCTTTACCCCGGTTTTCTTCGAGGCTTCCCAGGCGCGTACGATGCCGGCCAGAGTGCATTCATCGGTGATTGCCAAGGCGCGATAGTTCAGCCTTGCCGCACGCTCGAACAACTCCTGCGCACTGGACGCGCCGCGCTGGAAACTGAAGTTGGACAGGCAATGCAGCTCGGCGTAATCGCTCATGCGAACCAGCCGTGCAGCAGCAACGGCCCAGCGCTACCGACCGGGCGATACGCCCAGCCGCGCTGACCGGCACGGGTTTGCACCACGTAATAGTCGCGGCGCACATCCTCGCCATCCCACCAGCCGGACTCGATGCGCTCCGGGCCGGAGAGGATGCGCAGTGAGGCCTCACGCAGCGGTTGGGGTTCGCTCAGCAGCCAGCCGGGGCGCGGGCCGCAGGGAGGCAGCAAGGGGTTGGCAGGTTCATTTTGCCAGGCATGCTCGGGGCGGTGATCGGCTCTGGCACCGAGGCCATGCAGAGCGTCATCACCGAGGCGCGCCCTTAGCCGCTCGCGTAGTTGTTCCCAGGGCTGGTTCTGCTGTGGACGCTCGTCGAACAGTTGCTGATGCTGCGGCGCGAAGGTCGGCAATTCACGCGCCTCCAGCCGCACGGCCAGCACCGGGGCTGGTAGCTGCTGATGTTCCAGACGGCCACGAGTCAGCTCGAACAGCATGCCGGGATCACGCTCGGCGCTGAGCAGGCCCACCTGTATCTGCGTATCGGCACCTGCGCGGTGTTCCAGATGCTGGGTGAAACGCTGCACGCCACTATCACGACAGGCCAGGTAAGCAGCCAGATCGGCTGTCAGCCGGCGCAACGGGAACAGTAATGCCTGATGCGATTCCACTTCGAAATTCAGCTCGATACGGGTATCGAACACATCCGCAGGCATGAAGAAATCCAACGCTAACGGGCGCCGGCCAGACAGGGTATCGAGATGACGTAGCACTTCGGCAGGAAAACGCTTGGCCAAGCTGTCACGCGGCAGAGCCAACAGCTGCCGCAACTGCCTGAGCCCCATGCGATTGAAGGCCGTGGTTAGCGTGGCGGATAGCCCGAGCCGATCCACTGGCAAGGGATCGAGCATCTGCTTGAGCATCCGCTCATCACTGGCCATCAACCCATCACCGATATTGACCAGCACTCGGGCTGCTGCCGGATTCGGCGCGACGGCAATACGGTGCTGGAAGGCCAGCGCCGAAAGCTCGGCGCGCAGGCGTGCTTCGAAACGCGGCCAAGGGCCGAACAGTCCCAGACTGGACTGCACCTCCAGCAACAGGCAGCGCGGATAGTGCAGGCTGACCTGGGCACTGAAGCCATAGGCCCAGGCAGCCAGAAACTGCTGCCAGCGCTCGATGGCCGCAAGATCGTATTCTGCCGTGGCAAATCCGCGTGTCAGCGCCTGCGCTGCAGTCAGTGACTGGCCGGGCTTCAGCCCCAGGACTCGGGCTGCCGGGTTGACCGCCTGTAGGACGCGCCGTTGTGGCGAGCCGGTAAGCAGCACCAACGGCTCATCGGGACTGGCGCGGTGGCGCTGCACGCCGTCCATGGCCAGTTGCGGCAACAAGATGCAAGCCCAGAGCATGGCAGGCTCAATGCCAGGCAAACGCGAGCGGCTGCGCGGGTGGTAGACCACCGCGGCACTTGATCACCCGTAGCTGCGCTGGCTGGCTGTCGAGCACCAGTCGTAGTGCTGCCGGTGAAGGATTGGCCGCTTCTGCCTGCGGCCGATAGACGAAAGCCAGGGTTTGTCCGGTAGCCGCTGCCACTTGCAGACGTCTCAGCGAGCGATCATCGGCCTGACGCAACCAGCTCAACACCGCGCCACAACTCCCCGAACGCAAGCATTGTTCGGCAGCCCACAGGGCATCGCGACCATTTGCCTGGATGATGCTCAGTTGGCGTAAATCGACGCCGGCATGAATCCAGGCCTGAGGGTAGGGCAGATGAGGAGGGGAGATCAGCACCACCCGTTCGCCTGAAACCGTCAGGCTGGCAAGGGTCGGCCACAGCAAGCTCAGCTCGCCGATGCCAGGCGCAGTCGTGAGAATTTCACTGAGTGCAGCCGTAGGCCAGCCGCCACCTGGTAGTACGGCGTCGAGAAAATGATGTCCAGTTGAGAAATTGGCGCCCGATGGCGATGAAACGACCTGACCTCGCCATACGCGGCGAGCGTCGATCAACCGGTCAAGCGCGACCACGGATGACATGGAGGTAACAACCAAATACTGTATATGAATACAGTATTGTTTGAGCCGACGCATGGGTCAAGAGAATCGCGATAAGGTGCTCAACCTGGTTACCGAGACGCGGCCGAGTCAGCCGAATAAATCAGTCCGGAGAGTCGTGTCGATCCAGGTAATCGCGATCTACGTACAAGCAACCCATAGGATCCGTCGTGTTGTGTTGTGCAGACACTGACTCGAAGCGAATCCATATGGCGTCTCGGAAATTTATCGCAGCGCGCATCTAGGACTGTCGACCGCAAAGCGGAGCTGCAGATGCGGTTGAGAGAATGACCAAGCGAAAGGTCTCAATGCCCATGGGGGTACATGGATCATGGGAACGATGAAGCCCGGCGTTTCAGGTGTCTGCGAGCCAACGTAGGTGATTCAGTCTGGCCAAATCGAGAGTAAAGAGCCCTACATTGGATAAGCCATAGGTTCGCATAATGTATATTATGTTAAATTACGTATTGGCTTGAGTATGCGGTGAACCACTGTGACAGCCTTGTGATCGGGTGAATTTGAAACAGAAAGCACCTGAACACCTCTCTCGTGAGCGGTTTGGAAGCAAAATTTGAAACTTCATCTTCTGTGAATCGACAAATTTGAGACTCCAAGGAGACACCTTCAGGGTATGACACACGGGCCGCGTGGATGCGAACTGCTCTTTGACAGCATTGGAAAGCAATGTGGGGCTCCACCTGTTTGTTGGAAGTCAATTTGGAACTTTGCTCCTGGTCTCTTCTATGAATAGTAACGGCTTGAAGTAGAGAAGCCTGAGTCGACGTCCGTATCGTACAGGGTTGCGCTTGCTAGGTAGCGCATTCTCCCCGATCAAACACCCCTCCTTCGGGCTCCTTGTATGCAGTATCTAAGTGACACATGCATACAGCAACTGATCGGCTTTTTAGGCAGCGCCGGGCGCTCTAGAATCTGGTTTATAGTCGATTATAAAGTGATTATAGAGCGATTATAGAATTCGCTTTTGGTGCCTGATTGGGCCTGCTCGAAGCAGGCAGCCCCTGCATCTCGCCTAAGCAACAGTATGTTTGACCAGGCCCCCAATTCCTACTTGGGGCTCGACTGAACGGCTAGCGAGGCCGGTCTTGTGCTAGCGCGCCTAGCGGGTGGTGCGAACCCTACGAGCTTGAGAAATCCGGTTAAACGGAGCTACCAGTTGAGCCCGATTGATACCCTGCATGACACTCTATTTGATCCAAATCAACACTATTGCCAAAAGGAGCGTTCATGCCTCGGGGCAATCTGCTATCGTCGCCCTATCGCCCGCCTGGTGAATTGCTGTGCGTCGAATTGGATTGATCCTGGTAATGATTGCTAGTCTCGTGCTGCCGACCTTCGGCGGTATGGCTTTCAGCATGCCGGCACAGCCTTGCCCGATGCAGAGCGCCGATCATCAGGGCCATGCAATGGCCGATGCTCCGTGCTGCGAGCAAATGGATAAGTCTGATGGGGTGGCCAGTAAGTCCCCCTGCAAATCCGGCCAGGAATGCAAGACCGGAGGACTTCTCCAGACCACCGTTATCAAGAGCATATCCCCTCTTCCCTCACGCCCCGAGATATTGCTGACCCAGTCGGTGATTAAGAGAGAGCCCGCAGGACTCTGGCGCCCTCCTCGTTTCGTCTAATGCAGTGATCTTCGCGCCTTTAAACCAGGCGCATCGTCGCGACCACGCTTTTGGTGGCGACCTCGATCAATCGCATTGGAGGCGAAAGCATGCCCGCTTTCCTTTTCACACGCCGTGGCTATCTCGGCGTGTTGGCTGCCGCATTCTGGGCAGCTCCCTGGCTTGCCGCGCAGGCGCAGCCCCTAACCTTCGAACGAGCCCAAGCTCTGGCCGAGCAGAGTGCCCCTGAGAACCTCGCGCGCCAGGCGCAGGTGGCATCGGCACAGCAGGCTGTAGGGCCCGCAGACGCCCTGCCCGATCCCAAGCTTATTCTAGGCATCGACAACCTGCTGATCGAAGGCCCTGACCGTTACACCCTGAATCGTGACTCCATGACCATGCGCCGCATTGGACTCATGCAGGAGGTACCAAACGGCGACAAGCGTCTGGCCCGTCGCCAACTGGCCGAAGCCTCCATGACGCGGGCCGAAGCCGAGCAACGTGCCATGCAGTTGGGAATCAAGCGCCTGACGGCAGTGAGCTGGCTGGACGTGTACTACGCCGAACGCAGTGTTGGCCTCTTCGATCAACTGGATCGTCAGCTCGAGATGCTCCGCTCGACCGTGCAATCGCTGATTGCCGGCGGTAGTGCTCAGCCTGGCGAGCTGTTGCAGGCCGACCAGGAAGCTTTGGCATTGCAGGATCGGCGAGACGAGCTGAATCGCGATGTAGCAGTGGCTCGTGCCAAGCTGCGCCGCTGGATAGGCAACGAGGCCGATCAGCCTTTGCAAGGAGGTGTTCCCAATCTGAGCCTGGAGGCACCGCACCTGCCGCAACGCATTGCCTCACACCCTGAGTTGCGCGCTGCCTCGGCCCGAGTCGGCGAGGCTAGCGCCGAGCTGAACGAGGCCATCGCCGAAAAGACTCCCGACTGGGGTGTCGAGTTTGCCTACAACAATCGCGACAACCAGTTCGGCGATATGGTGATGGTGCAATTCACCTTCGACCTGCCGTTGTTCGTAGGCACACGTCAGGGGCCCAAGATCAATGCCAGGCAGCACAGCGTGTCGCAGATGGAAGCCGAGCAGGAGGCGTTACTGCGCGCCCATCAGGCTGAGCTTGAAGGCGGTATTGCCGAGCTTGAGCAACTGCGCAGGACCTTGTCACGCACCGAAAAAACCTTGATCCCGCTTGCAAGCAAACGGGCCGATCTCGAACTAGCCGCCTACCAAGCCGGTAACAGCCAGCTCACATCCGTTATTACCGCACAGCGCGACCTGATCGAGGCGCAGCTGCGGCAGATTGAACAGCAGCGCAAGTTGAGCCAGCTCTCCGCAAGCCTGTATTACGCCTATGTGGAGGGACTGAGATGAAGATATCGGCATTTGGTTTTGCGGTCGCCTTGCTGGCCGTGGGCATTGGCGTGGCAGGCGGCTACTGGCTGGCCCAGCGGCAGGCCAAACATGAGGTTCTGCCCAGTTCTGCACCGACGGACGAGCGCAAGGTGCTCTATTGGTACGACCCGATGCAGCCCGAGCAGCGCTTCGATAAACCGGGCAAGTCACCTTTCATGGATATGGAGCTTGTCCCTAAATACGCGGGATCCGAGCAGGATCCGTCTGTCCTGAGCGTCCCCGCTCAAGCCGTGCAAAGCCTCGGAATGCGAACTTCTCCGGTGATCCGCGGTGTACTGCCCTCGGGTATCGAGGCGGTCGGTTCCCTGGCCTATAACCAGCGAGAGGTGGCGAACCTCCAGGCTCGCGCTGGCGGATTCGTCGAGCGGGTTTACGGGCGTGCCCCGGGCGATGTGCTGCCTGCCGGTACCCCCCTGGTCGACCTGCTGATTCCCGAGTGGTTCGCCGCGCAGTTGGAGTTCCTGGCGGTACTGCGTACCGCTGACATTCGCTTGATAAGTGCGACCCAAGAGCGCCTGCGCCTGCTCGGCATGCCTCAAGCGTTGATCGAGCAGGTTCGCCGCAGCGGCAAACCGCGGGCGGTGCAAACCCTCACCACACCTATCGCCGGCGAGCTCCAAGCCTTGCAGGTACGCGCCGGGATGACCGTGGAGGCGGGTCAGGACCTGGCCAGGATCAACGGGCTGTCCACGGTCTGGCTCGATGCGGCGATACCCGAAGCAATGGCTGGAATGGTTCAGGTTGGGGCTGACATCCGCGCCACCCTGACCGCCTTCCCCGGGCAACCGCTGCAGGGCCGCGTCATCGCTTTGTTGCCGAGTGCCGACCCGCAAACGCGCACGCTCACGGTACGCAGCGAGCTACCCAACCCTGCCGGTAAGTTGCGCCCCGGCATGTTCGCCGCCGTACGCCTGAACAGTACCGTCGAACAACCCGCGCTTCTTGTGCCGAGTGAAGCCGTGATTCGCACCGGCAAGCGTGCATTGGTGATGCTGGCCGAAGGCGACGGACGCTACCGTCCCCAGGAAATCAGTCTGGGCCGCGAGGCCGATGGGCGCCTCGAAGTGCTGTCCGGCCTAGAGGAAGGTCAGGCGGTCGTCACCTCCGGCCAGTTCCTCATCGATTCGGAAGCCAGCCTGCAGGGCATCATGGCCAGCCATGCCGAGCAGGACAATGAGAAGGAACTACATGAGTCCCATGGTGTGATTCGCGCTCTGGACGCTGAGGAAGTCACCCTGGAGCACGGGCCATTCGAGAGCCTGAATATGCCCGGTATGACCATGGCATTTCCACTGGCCAGCCCCGAAGTAGCGGCTGGGCTTAAGCCCGGGGATCACGTGCGTATCGGCGTCCGCCAGACGGATTCCGGCCTGCGGGTCGAGCGGCTCGTCAATCAAGGAGAGCGGCCATGATCGCGCGCCTGATCCACTGGTCTATCGGCAATCGCTTCCTGGTGCTGCTGGCGACCCTGTTCATCACCGCCCTGGGCGTCTGGTCGCTGCGCAACACGCCGTTGGATGCACTGCCGGACCTGTCCGATACCCAGGTCATCATCAGAACCAGCTTTCCCGGACAGGCGCCGCAGATCGTCGAGAACCAGGTGACCTACCCACTGGCGACCACCATGCTCTCGGTACCGGGGGCGAAGACGGTGCGCGGCTACTCGTTCTTTGGTGACTCATTCGTTTATGTGCTGTTCGAGGACGATACCGACCTCTACTGGGCGCGCTCGCGCGTATTGGAGTACCTCAACCAGGCGCAGGAGCGCCTGCCCGAGGGTGTTACCACCACCCTCGGGCCGGATGCCACGGGCGTGGGCTGGATCTACCAGTACGCCTTGGTCGACCGCAGCGGCCAGCATGATCTTGCCCAGCTGCGGGCACTGCAGGACTGGTTCCTCAAGTACGAACTCAAGAGCCTGCCCAACGTAGCCGAAGTGGCCACCCTCGGCGGCATGGTCAAGCAATACCAAGTGCTGCTCGATCCGCAGAAGCTGGTGGCTTATGGGGTAACTCAGCAGGAGGTCGAAGCGGCGCTGAAGAGCGCCAATCAGGAAACCGGCGGCGCCATCCTGGAGCTGGCGGAGCGCGAGTACATGGTGCGGGCTTCAGGCTATCTAGAGAGCCTGGAGGATTTCCGCAATGTGCCGCTGCGGGCTTCGGCCAGCGGAGTTCCGGTGCTGCTGGGTCAGGTAGCCACCATTCAGCTGGGGCCAGAGATGCGGCGTGGCATTGCCGAGCTGGATGGCCAGGGTGAAGTGGTAGGCGGCGTGGTCATCCTACGCTCCGGAAAGAATGCCCGCGATGCCATCGCCGCGGTGAAGACCAAGCTGGACAGCCTGAAGGGCAGCTTGCCGGCCAGCGTCGAGGTGGTCACCACCTATGACCGTTCGCAACTGATCGACCGCGCCATCGATAACCTCAGCTACAAGCTGCTGGAAGAGTTCGTGGTGGTGGCCTTGGTTTGCCTGCTCTTCCTCTGGCACTTGCGCTCGTCGCTGGTCGCGATCATCACCCTGCCCCTGGGCATCCTCATGGCCTTCATCGTCATGCGCTACCAGGGCGTCAATGCCAACATTATGTCGCTCGGCGGGATCGCCATCGCCATCGGCGCCATGGTCGACGCCGCCGTGGTGATGATCGAGAACGCGCACAAGCACATCGAAACCTGGAAGGCTCGACACCCTGGTGAGCAGCTACAGGGCGAGGCGCACTGGCGGGTGATCGGCGAAGCCGCGGTCGAGGTCGGGCCGGCGCTGTTCTTCAGCCTGCTGATCATCACCCTGTCCTTCCTCCCGGTCTTCACCCTGGAGGCCCAGGAAGGCCGCCTGTTCGGCCCGCTGGCCTTCACCAAGACCTATGCCATGGCGGCTGCCGCCGGACTCTCGGTCACCTTGGTACCGGTGCTGATGGGCTACTGGATTCGCGGGCATATCCCCAGCGAACAACAGAACCCCTTGAACCGCTGGCTGATCGGCGCATACCGGCCGGTACTGGAGTGGGTGCTGGCTTGGCCAAAAGTGACCCTGGCGCTGGCCTTGCTGGTCTTCTTGTCCAGTCTCTGGCCCCTCAGCAGACTCGGAGGAGAGTTTCTGCCGCCCATGGACGAGGGCGACCTGTTGTACATGCCCTCGGCCCTGCCCGGCTTGCCGGCGAGCAAGGCAACCCAGTTGCTGCAGCAAACCAACAGGATGATCCTCACGGTGCCCGAAGTGGCTCGGGTATTCGGCAAGGCCGGGCGTGCGGAGACCGCCACCGATCCAGCACCGCTGGAAATGTTCGAAACCACGGTGCAGTTCAAGCCGCGCGAGCAATGGCGAGCCGGGATGACGCCGGAGAAGCTGGTCGAGGAGTTGGACCAGGCGGTGAAAGTCCCGGGGCTGTCCAACATCTGGGTTCCACCGATCCGTAACCGCATCGATATGCTGGCCACGGGGATCAAGAGTCCCATCGGGGTGAAAGTTTCCGGAACCTCGCTGGCCGAGATTGAGCGCATAACGCGTGACATTGAGGCCGTGGCCAAGGAGGTACCTGGCGTGAGTTCGGCGCTGGCGGAGCGGCTGACCGGCGGTCGCTATGTGGACATCCAGATCGATCGCCTGGCCGCGGCGCGCTATGGCCTGAGCATCGCCGACGTGCAGGCGGTGGTATCGGGCGCTATAGGCGGCAGCAATATCGGTGAAACGGTCGAGGGGCTGGCCCGCTTCCCGATCAGCCTGCGCTATCCCAGGGAGTGGCGAGACAGTCCGCAGGCACTACGGCGTATGCCGATCCTCACCCCAGCCGGCCAGCAGATCACCTTGGGCACCGTCGCCCAGGTTAGTCTGACCGAAGGGCCGCCGATGCTGCGCAGCGAGAACGGGCGACTGTCCGGCTGGGTCTATGTCGATGTCCGCGGGCGCGACCTGGCCTCGACCGTGCGCGAGCTGCAGCAGCGCGTCGCCGAGCGGGTACAACTCGACGCCGGCATGACCGTCTCCTACTCCGGTCAGTTCGAATTCCTCGAGCGCGCCAATGCGCGGCTGGCCTGGGTGGTGCCGGCGACTCTGTTGATTATCTTCGTGCTGCTCTACCTGACTTTCAGCCGCTTCGGCGAGGCCCTGCTGATCATGGCCACCCTGCCCTTTGCCCTGTCGGGCGGCATCTGGCTGCTCTACTGGTTCGGCTTCAACCTGTCGGTGGCCACCGGCGTGGGCTTCATCGCCCTGGCCGGCGTCTCGGCCGAGTTCGGGGTGATCATGCTGCTGTACCTGAAGAACGCCTGGCATGCGCGTGTGGATACCGGGCGCAGCGGTGATCCGGCCCTACTGGAGGCAATTCGTGAAGGCGCGGTGCTGCGTGTGCGGCCCAAGGTGATGACGGTGGCCGTGATCATCGCCGGCCTGTTGCCAATCCTCTGGGGCGGAGGTGCCGGATCTGAGGTGATGAAGCGCATCGCCGCGCCCATGGTCGGCGGCATGATTACCGCGCCGCTGATGTCCATGTTGGTTTTGCCGGCCGCGTACTGGCTGATGCGAAGGCAGCGTACACAGAAGGTTCGCGCACCGCAGGAGCTATAGCTTTACAAACCCGGGCAAGCCACGCGCCAAGCTGACTCGCCCGGGTAACGCGGCAGGAAGCATTACGGCGATGTAACTTTGACTTCATTTTTATGACAGGTTGAGCGGATATAGTTTAATCACCACCTTGAAGGAGTGATTAAACATGAAAAGCCTCAAAGTTATTGCAGCCCTTGCCGCTATGGTTGTTTCCTCTGCCACTCTGGCAGAAGGCGGCGCTGATCGTGTTTATGGTCGGATGATTCAGGCCAATGAGCAGGCCATGCAAGAGTATGCTGCCGCTAACGGAAAGAATCCGCCTGAAGTTATTCATTACCGCTACGGCATGAAACTCGATATCGCCAGGGTCGTGGCCACTACCCCGACGGACTCTAGCTGCGGTGTGATGCCGGCCCAGATGACCTACGAGGACTCCAATGGCGATCTGAATATTCTTGAATACCGGGCAGCCGGGACAGGTTGCCGTAATCAAAACTAGATAAATGACATCGCGCTGACTGAAATGTAATTTCCAAGTCACCCTGACGTTATTTGGCATGTGGAAATATGACCAAGGCGTGCCTGGCTATGCCCGGCGCGCTTGGCACATATATGCGACCACACAATGACAACTGCCAATAACATCAGGAGCATTTATGAATAACAGAACCCTGTTAGGACTTTCTCTGCTCACTCTGAGCGTCAGTACCGGGCAAGCTGCAATGGCCGCCGGCGAGAAAGGCGAGGGATTTATCGAAGGCAGCAGCCTGACCATTCTCAATCGAAATCTCTACTTCAACCGCGATTTCCGTAAAGGCCAGTCCAGCAGCTCGGGTAATGGCTATTCGGAAGAGTGGGCGCATGGCGTGATAGGCAGATTCGAGTCTGGTTTCACCGAGGGCACCATAGGCTTTGGTGTCGATGCCTTTGCCATGCTAGGGCTCAAGCTTGACACCGGCGACGGCCGTTCTGGAGCAGGCGGCTCAGTCGACGTGATGCCTTACAACAGCCTCGGGCAGGCTGAGGACAACTACTCCAAACTGGGGGGCGCGGTGAAAACTCGGTTCATGGATACCGAGATCAAGGTAGGCGACGTCTTTCCCGTCAGCCCGGTCGTCCAATACGGTGATGCACGGCTTTTACCGGAGAGTTTCCGAGGTGTCACCGTGGTCAACAGCAGCGTGGAAGGACTGTCGCTTCAGGGCGGTCGCCTCCACTCGATGAGCCAACCCAATACCAGCAGCATGCGCGACGGCTTCGCTACCTTCTACGCGGGCGAAGTGGACTCGCCATGGATCGCCTATTTCGGTGGTGATTACACGCTTAATGACAACGTCGGCTTTAGTCTCTACACCAGCCGCCTCAAGGATGCCTGGAATCAATATTACGCGGGCACCACGCTGAGCTACCCGCTTGCGGACGATGTCGCCTTGATCGGCGGGCTGAACTACTACAAGGCGGTCGATGAAGGGAGGCAGCTCCTCGGGAGCTTCGATAACAACATCTGGAGCGGCAAGGTCGGCATCCAATTCGGCGCTCATACAGTGCTGGTGGGTCTCCAGCGCAACAATGGCGATGATGACTTCGACTACTTGCGCCAATCGGACTCCATCTACCTCGACAACTCCATCCAGTACAGCGACTTCAACTCGCCGAAGGAGAAGTCATGGCAAGTGCGCTATGACCTGGATATGGAGCCTTTCGGTGTGCCTGGATTGAGCTTCATGACTCGATATGCCCAGGGCTGGGATGCCGACTACAGCAACGCCAACGAAGTCTATATGCGCCGTGATGACAACGGCGATCCGTTGACCAACCAGAAGCGCTGGGAGCGGGACATCGAGGCCAAGTACGTTGTGCAGTCTGGGTCGTTGAAGGACATGTCCTTTCGCATTCGACAAGCCACGACTCGCGCCACCGACTTCGAGTCGGATTTGGATGAGTTCCGCCTGATTGTCGAGTACCCGCTGGAAGTTCTCTAACCCTGGCAAGCGAGCGGGTTGATTGCCCGCTCGCTCCTTGGTCCTGCTGTCCCCTCGTAGTGCTCCTTTGGTTTGGAGACAGCCCTTGGCGCCCTAGGGCGCCTTTTTTACTTAGGTTAAAGGACGTATGAAAATGAGTCGGCCACTACACACAAGCGGCCGTGCTGGCAGGCAGTACTACTGGGCGGGATATTCTGCAACGACCTGATCAGAACCCGTCTTGGTCAAGCCAATGACCTGGTAGGCATGCTGTACGCCATCGACTTCCATGCCGGGGGAGCCCGCCGGCATCCCGGGAACAGCGATGCCCAGCAGATCATCGCGCTTGGTGAGTTCGATGACCTGAGCCGCCGGCACATGACCTTCGACGAACTTGCCGTCAATCACCGCGGTGTGGCAAGACGCTAACCGTGGCGCGACGCCCAGTCTTTGCTTCACTGCTGTCATGTTGCTTTCAACATGGTCGACGACTTTGAAGCCATTCGCTTCGAGGTGTGAAATCCACTTCTTGCAACATCCGCAATTGGCATCACGATGGACATCAATCGTCAGGGCATCAGCTGCTTGAACCGCAGACGTGACGGAGAGAGCGGCCAGTAAGGCCAGATATTTAGCTTTCATGTACGTGCTCTTTGCCATCGGCGTGGGTGTGGGTCTTGGGCGAGGCGTTCGGAGCCTGCTCGGCGTGATGATCACCTCCGTTGGACGACGCCTCATCTCCAGCATGGTGGTCATCGCCACTCATATCCGAATGGTGACCTGCCTTAGGTGCGGAGCCACCCTCGCTATCCGTAGCCGCGGCATCGTGATGACCAGGCTCTCCAGCATCACCTGATCCATGATGGTCATCGCCACCGCCACTATTGTCATGATGGCCAGGCTTGTTGTCGCCGTGCTGTCCTTCATGGTTATGCATCTGCGTTTCCCCACCACCGTGCTGATGGCCGCCACTGGATGCGACGAGTGTTTGGTATTGCTTGGCATCCATCGTCGGCAGTTGGTTGAGGAAGGCAACCATGCCCCAGATGTACTCGTCTCCCATGCTCTTGCCCCACGCAGGCATACCCGTTGCCTTGATGCCATGCTTGATCACCCAGAACGCTGCTGACGGATTGCCATCGACACCGATCTTGGCGAGGTTGGGGGGCGCAGGATAAAGCGATTGGCTTAGCTCGGTCTCCGCCACACCTGGCGCCAAATGACAGCCGATACACATGGAGTTGTAGTTGCCCGCACCGGCGCGAATAAGAGCTTGATCATCCAGGTTGGGAACCTCGATGTCCCGCGAACGGACTTCGATAGAGCGGTCACGGGCCATCGTGAGAAACGCATGCACTGCAGGAAAATGGGGATCGTCGGCCCCCACGTTGACCACGCCAAAGTAGGCGCCGGCCAGGACAGCTGTGCTACCGACCACGCCGGCCGCCACCAAAGTTTTAATTGTTCTTTTCATGTCAGGTTCTCAAAACCACATCCGGATACCGGCGACAAAACGCGCCTCGTCTACATCACCGCCCTCGTCGCGCACCATGTCTGCCGTGTTGCCATAGGAGCGGCTCCAGGAAACCCCGATATAGGGGGCAAACTGCCTGACAATCTCGTAACGCAGACGCAAGCCGAGCTCGGTATTTGCCAACCCAGACCCCACACCTCGCTCAGGATCGTTCTTGCCGTAGAAGTTCATTTCGGCAGTTGGCTGGAGAATCAGCCGGTTGGTCAGCAGAATGTCGTACTCGCCCTCCAGTCGGGCAGCAGTTTGGCCATTCTCGCCGACGAAGGCCGTGGCTTCGGCCTCAAAGGCGTAAAGCGCCATGCCCTGGATACCGAAGGCGGCCCAAGTCTGCGGCGACTCCGGTTTGAAGTCCTGGCGAACGCCCGCGACGACATCCCACCAAGGGCCGATCGAGCGGCCGTACAGCAGCTGTAATTCAGCATCCTCGGTCACGCCGTTGGTACGCTCGCCTTCGGAGCGGAACCAGACCCGGTTGATATCACCGCCTACCCAGCCCGACGCATCCCAGGCCAGGGTGCTGCCCTCATCTGCGTCCTGGTATTCGAGCTGATCGAGCAGGAAAAAACTGTTGATGGCGCTGTCGTGAACCTTGTGGCCAGGTAATGGCGGGAAAGCCGCTTGGCGATCAGCATCCGTCAGAACGGGAATCGGCGTACGGCTGGTGGTTCTCGGGGCTTCAGCGGAGCCATGGTTCATCTTTGAATGATCCATGCCCTCCATCTGTCCTTGCATGGCGCCATGCCCCATCTTGCTGTGATCCATGCCCTCCATCGGCGCTTTGGTAGCGCCGTGGCTCATCTGGCTATGGTCCATCGACATGGTGCCGTGCCCCATTGCCGAATGATCCATTTCTTCCGCAGCCAAAGTAACGCCGCCGCTGAACGCACTCAGCGACACAGCCAGCGCCAAGAGAGATGGACGTGAAAACCTAGTGGTCATGGTTCGAACCTGCTTCGGCTTCGGTGCCGCCATGCTTATCCATCATGTTTTCGTGATTCATGCCGTCATGCTTCATGTCTCCGTGATCCATGGCGCCATGATCCATATGCTGGCCAGCCGCCTTATCCTTCGACTGATCTGCGTGATTGCCACTGGCGGTCTTGGGCACAGCCGACTCGGCAGCATGTTGTTCGTGCTCACTGTGCCCCTCACCTGCCAACGAAACCGGTGCGTGCAGGGCAGCCAATAGGCTGAACATGACTGCGCTGCCAGCCAGGGCATTTCGCTTCATAAAAGTGCTCATCAGAAATCTCCTTTACTCATCCACACGAACTTCACGGAACATGCCCATTTCCATGTGGAGCAACAGGTGGCAGTGATAGGCCCAACGACCCAACGCATCGGCAGTCACTCGATAGCTGCGCTTGGAACCTGGCGGCATGTCGATGGTGTGTTTACGCACCAGGAAATTGCCGTTCGCATCCTCCAGGTCGCTCCACATGCCATGAAGATGGATCGGATGAGTCATCATGGTGTCGTTGACCAGCGTGATGCGAACACGCTCGCCGTACTTGAGGCGCAGAGGCTCGGCGTCAGAGAACTTGATGCCATCGAAGGACCAGGAGAATTTCTCCATGTGCCCGGTAAGGTGCAGCTCGATGGTGCGACTTGGTTCGCGACCATCCGGGTCGAGGAAGGTGCTGCGCAGGTCAGAGTACGTGAGGACGCGTCGGCCGTTGTCTCGCAAACCAATACCTGGGTCGTCCAACTTATGCGTTGGTGTCATGGTTTGCATATCGACCAGCGGGTTGTTGGTCTCTGAGGCTGGGTGTGCCTGCATGGCACCTGCCATGCCTGCCATGCCTGCCATGCCCGAATGATCCATTCCAGCCATCTGGCTGTGATCCATGCCGGCCATGCCACCCTGCATGCTCCCATGATCCATGCCCGCCATACTGCCGTGGTCCATTCCGGCCATGTTCCCGTGATCCATACCGCCCATGCTGCCGTGATCCATACCCATGTCGCCCATGGCAATCAGCGGACGCGGGTCGGGGCTGGGTACTGGTGCACTCAACCCCTCCTGTACAGCAAGGGTGCCGCGCGCATAGCCAGTGCGGTCCATGGATTGGGCAAACACGGTATAGGCCTGTTCGCTGTCTGGTTCGATGATCACGTCGTAGGTCTCGGCCACGGCGATACGGAACTCGTCGACGCTGACCGGTTTGACGTGCAGACCATCGGCCGCAACCACAGTCATCTTCAGGCCTGGGATGCGCACATCGAAATAGGTCATAGCCGAGGCATTAATGAACCGCAGGCGGATCTTTTCGCCTGGTTTGAATATGCCGGTCCAGTTGCCATCAGGTGCCTGGCCATTCATCAGGTAGGTGTAGGTGTAGCCACTGACGTCAGCGAGATCCGTCGGGCTCATCTTCATCTCGGCCCACATCTTGCGATCGGCTACCGCAGCGGACCACCCCATCTCGCTCACGTCATCGATGAAGTCGCCCACGGTTCGCTTGTGCTGGTTGTAGTAGTCCGATTGCTTCTTCAGCTTGGCCAGAACCCGAGATGGGTTTTCATCGGTCCAGTCGCTCAGCAGCACGACGTAGTCGCGGTCGTAACTGAAGGGTTCGGGCTCTTTGGCATCGATGACCAGCGCGCCGTATACCCCAACTTGCTCCTGGAGCCCCGAGTGGCTGTGATACCAGTAGGTACCATTCTGATTGACCTTGAACTTGTACTCATACATGCCATCAGGCGCGATTCCATGGAAGCTCAGGCCCGGAACGCCATCCATGTTCGCCGGCAGGATAATGCCGTGCCAGTGAATGGACGTGTCCTCCTTGAGGCGGTTGCGTACGCGCAACGTCACGGTCTCGCCCTCCCGCCAGCGCAGGATCGGGCCGGGCAGCGAGCCATTGATCGTCATGGCGGTACGCGCTGCGCCGGTGATGTTCACCGGGGTCTCTCCGATGAACAGGTCGAAATCGTTACCGCTCAGCACGTTGGGCTGACCTGGGCTGGTTACCGCCCAGACCGGCGTGCGCCACATGCCCATGCCGCCGAGAATACCGGCGGCGGCGAGGCCTTTGACGAAAGTACGTCTTGTGGTTTTGCTTTGCATGCCGTTATGTCCAATCCGTCAGATGAGCCGGTGATATGCATCCGGTCTCGGGTTCATTGACTGCTCCAGTGTCGGGAGATTTGATCTTCAAGCCTTGCGTGCTGCGCAAGTTCCCCCTGACACCAAGCAGTATGAAACTGCCATATCTCAACCATCCGGGTGATTACATTTCTGTAAGGTTGAGGGGGCTCAGCAGCTGGCGTGTTCCGCCTGTTTGGCTTGGCTGCCGGCGACAGGAGCTTCATCGTTCTGCTGCTTGGCCAACTGATAGGCTTCCAGCGAGACCTGGCGGGCTTGTTCCATGCGTGCAAACGTGCGATCAGCACCGCCTTCGGCCATCGCCAGGCTGGAAACACTCAGGGCAGCAACTACAAACAGGGTTTTGATCGATTTCATTTCGTTAATCCTCAGAAGTTTAGAAGCCCCTGTAACTAGTGGGGACGAGCGTTAAGCTCGCTGCTACGTTAACCACGACGCCCTGTCAGCAACCTGATCCGAACATTACAGTTCTGTCAGTTTGCTATTTCTTTCTTGTAGGCCCTCCTGAAGGCTCGGTACTGTCTTCCTGCCCGCGCAGCCTTGCGGATTCCATGGGCCTGATCGGTAGCAATGCCTGAGCTAACTCGTTCATTCGCACCGACGGATCGCGACCATCAAACAATCAAGAGAGATAGCCACTATGTCGAACAAATCCAACGTAGCTACCGGTGCCGCCTTGGCTCTGGTGGCCGCCAGCCTGTTCTCCACCCTGCCCGTCCAGGCTGCTCAGGAAACCAAAGCAGCAGAAGTGAAGTGCTTCGGGATCAATGGTTGCAAAGGGCAGAACGACTGCATGACCGCGAAAAACGACTGCAAAGGCCAAGGCGAATGCAAAGGCCAAGGGTTCAAGTTGATGACCCAGACCAAATGTGACGAAGCCGGTGGCAAAACCAGCGAATAAGGCGGTTCAGGGGAGTGCATGCCACTCCCCTGCTGGAGTCTCGAATGAGTAAGCGCAAAACTCTGGGTTTCGGTCTTGGCCTTCGTAACGAGTATTACCGGCAGATCCTGGAGGAACGGCCTGCGGTCGACTGGTTCGAGATCATTTCCGAGAATTACCTGGTGGAGGGCGGCAAGGCTCTCTACTTCCTTGATGCGATCGGCGAGCACTACCCCCTGGTGATGCACGGAGTATCTCTTTCGATTGGCGGCTCACATGCCTTGGACATAGACTACCTACGACAGCTCAAGCAGCTGGCGGATCGGGTGCAGCCTCAGTGGGTGTCTGATCACCTGTGCTGGAGTCGAGGCAACGCCCATCAACTTCACGATCTGCTACCGCTGCCGTTTACCCAGGAGAGCCTGCTGCATGTCGCGGCCCGGGTGCGCTTGGTGCAGGATGTTTTGGAACGTCCCATCGTGCTGGAGAACGTTTCCTCCTACGTGCAGTGGACAACATCCAGCATGAGCGAGTCTCAGTTCCTCTCGGAGCTCAGTTACCTGACCGGGTGCGAGCTGCTTCTCGACGTGAACAACGTCTACGTCAGTTCGCGCAACCAGGGTTTCGACCCTTGGCAGTTCATCATGGAATTGCCGCACGAGCGGATTCGGCAAATTCACCTGGCCGGGCACAGCGATTACGGGCAGTACCTCATCGACACCCATGACCAGCCCATCGCTGATCCGGTTTGGTCTCTCTACAGCAAGACTTTGAGCTACTTGGGCCCGACATCGACCTTGATCGAGCGGGATGACCAGTTTCCGCCGCTGGAAGAGCTGTTGTCCGAATTAGCACATGCCCGTGCTATCGCCAAATCTGTGATATCGGGGGCCACCCCTTGAGCCTGATCGCCCTACAGACTGCATTTGAAACTTACCTGACAGGTGACAGTGCCCTGCCCTCCAACGAGCTTTTGGAGCAGATCCGAGGTAGCACAGCGCTGAGTGCTCTCGAAGGCCTGCAGATCTACCACAACGCTTACCGTTCGCGCCTGCTTGCGGTCTTGCGAGAAGACTTCCCTGCCCTGCTTCACTGGATCGGCAACGAATCATTCGAGCAGCTCGCACTGGCCTACTTGGCCGCCTGGCCACCACGACATTTCAGCATTCGCTGGCTGGGCGAGAAGCTGCCCGAGTTCATTAGCAGCTACGTCGAAGAACCCCAACTATCGCCGATGCGCGAACTCGCGGAACTGGAATGGGCCTTTACACTGGCCTTCGACGCTCAGGATGTCGAAGCGCTTTCGCTGGAGACCATGAGTGATTTTTCGGCTGAAGACTGGATTTCACTCAGGGTTTCCCTGACTGCATCTGCCCGGTGGTTGCAGCTGCAGTACAACACGCTGGAGTTGTGGAAAGCCGCCAAGTCCGGCAGCTTGCTGCCTGATATTACCCGCCTGCCAACGAACCTAGCCTGTCTTGTTTGGCGTCATGAACTCGTCTGCCAGTACCGGAGCCTGGAGCCAGCGGAGGCTTCGGCATTGCAGTTTCTCATCGAGGGCGGATCGTTCGCTGAACTCTGCGAGTCGTTGAGCGCCACGCATGGCGAGCAAGCTCCCTTGCAAGCCGCGACCTGGTTGAAGTTGTGGGTCAACGACGGTTTGCTAAAGCGCGGCCAGCTATTACACGAATGACCCGGAACCTTTAGGCTAGCGCTCTCTCTTTGGCCACTCCGAGCGCTTCTATGACTCACCGCATCATTCATTTCAAACAGCAAGCCTTGCTTGACCCGGAGACCTATCAGGCAATGCTGGCCGACGGCGTTGGTCACTGGGAGCGGCTTGCAGGAGAAGTCGTTGGCATAGAAGACGAAAAAAGCCACGAGTTCGCTGCATTGAAAAGCCTGTTCAAGCGCAAGCGGTACTCCTATGACACGCTGGAAATGCGCGAGCCAGGCGATCACTCAAACTGGCTTCGCGGCCGAGATGGTTCAGAAGGTATGACCAACGAGGTCACCAGTATCCCAGGGCTAAAAGAGCTCTCAGAACTGGAGATTTAGTGGGATAGCAGGTCAGCGCTCAAGCGCTGACCTGGGCCGAATAGCCAAGCTCCTGGATGAGTTCGCGGATCGATTCGGCACTTTCTGTGCTCTCAACGGTGACCTTGCCGGCCGCTCGATCCACTTCTACTCGTGCATCCTGATCCAGAGCTTGAATGGCCTTCGTGATTTTGCTCACGCAACTGCCACAGCCCATCCCCGCAACACTCAGACTAAACATGTCTTTCACCTCATTTCGTCCGCGGCTCAAGTTACCGCACGGACAGCATCGACCTTGACACGATGGCAAGGTCAAGCCCGTAAGCGCTACAAAAGGATCAGCCGTTTACCACGGGCGTAAGGATGGGGGTTGGTGAACACACCACGACATGCCTTGCGCCCCTCGTCAGTGCGACGTATAGATTCTGGGGGGTCATAAGCTCAGGATGCAGGACAACCGAGACATCCGCCTCCAGCCCCTTGAGAAGTAATGTGCTGCCTACAGAGCGTCTTGCGATCGGTCGGGCAAGGTGTCTATTGCGCTCTCGCGCTTGAATGGCTGCACTCAGAAAGTCGGCAGCACCTCCCACCACCGCTTGCATTGCAGACCGGCAGCAGTACAGAACCTCCGGTCGGTATACACGTGCCCCGTGCTGCTCAGCGAGCGTATCGATCACACGGAGCGCTTGCCCCAATGTTGGCGCTGCTACGAAATCGATCGCCGCAGCCTCGGCCGCGGTCGGAGGCGTTCGGGCCCTTCCTGCACGCAGCGACTCCACGCGCGTTCGCAGGTTTGCTGCACCTACCCCCGTCATTACGCTGGAAGCAAACTCCACAAGTTGTGCCAGAGCATTGGCACCCTGCAAGTCAAAGTTCCTGGCGAAGTTGACGAGATCTCTCAGGTCGACGGCTTCTACGGCCATGGCACCGGGTGTCTGGCTCGTGAGCTGATGGCGACCTTGCACGTTGATGGAGTCCCCGATGATGAGGACGCTACCCTGAGCGTTGGGAGCTTCGGTTCTCGCGGCCACCAGTCGCTGCTGAACTTCGGTTCCGGCGTTTAGCTGCACCCAACGCACTTCTGCTGGAGCCGTGCGCAGATCCACCGGCTGACCAGCTTGAAGTTGTTGCCTTATGGCGAGCAGCCACTGCCCGAGGTTCTCAGCTCCAGCCAGCCGCCAGCGCCACGGTATCCTCAACTCTCCCGCTGCGGGAAACAGGGGTTGCACCTCATTCGCCCAATGCACCAGTCGATTGCCACGGAAGCTGAATATGGCTTGCATCGGGTCACCGAGCACGCAGGTCGGAAGCACCTGGGCCAAACCAGACACGATGGCGTGCTGGACGACGTTGCAGTCTTGGTACTCGTCGACAAGCAACCGTGCATAGGTGGCGCGAAGGGGCTGAGCGAGGTGACCGGCCTGCAACAACTGCATGGCGGCCTCCCGAATTGCCGGGTAGTCAGTATTGGGTTGATGCAGCTGTAGGATCTGCGGGTTATGGCCGCTTCGCGCTGGGAACTTAGCGATCAGGCGCATCGAGAATCCGTCAATGGTGGAGACTCGATATGCGGAGTTAGGAACACCGGCTCGTCTCAGGCGCGCCCGTAAGGCCGCAACGCCGGCGTTCGTATGTGTCAAGACGAGGATGGGTTTGCTCTGCGTATGCGCGATGAGCGTCTCGGCAATCAATTGCGTTTTTCCACAACCTGCGGGGGCCGTTATGGAGCCACGCTCGATAGCGAAAAGATCAATCTCAGGGGGCACTTGTAAACGTCCAGAGCTGATTCGTGACTGCCATGAAGCCCGGTTCGGCGTTCTGTAAAGACGGACCGACGATGTCCCTTGCAACCTCCTGATAGGTTGTCAGCGACTTGAACCAGCCGCTGTTGCGGATACGGGATGCGGTTCCCAGCAGCTCTCGTCTCTCAGGTGAGTACCCATCCACGAGTCGCTTGGCTCGGATATCGTTCAGCGTCACGCGGCCTTGGGACTTCGTCTGAATGTGTGCGTTCATCAGCTCTGCACCCACTATTGTTTCGGCTTTCGCCAGAAGTGCATCGAGTGCTTGCTCACTGAGATGGCGGAAGATCTCGTCCTCCAACGTGAGGCCTGGTCGCCATGTAAGAATTTGCCCGCCGGCGGCCAAGAATGCTTCAGCGAGCCCCGCGGTCGAAGGCTTGTCGGCATCTACAAAAACCATCACGCGGTAACCCAAGTTCAGAAGTGCTGTTCCCCGGATAAGACTGTTATCGGGGCTTCCCCCGCCGGCGTCCACATACGCGCCGCCATGGGCCAGGAATGAGGTAGCGCCAAGACTGACCCACCATTGGTCAAGGCCACGCGCGAAGCCAACCTCGCTGGCCCCCTCGCAAACGATGATGGATTTGGCGAGGAATGCTTCGGGGTCCTTCCGAAGGGTACTTTGTACCTCGTTGGCTTCCCCAGCTGGCATAACACTGTGGCGCTGAGGTGCTGACCGAACAACGAATAACTGGCTGCCGGACAGCTCGCGCAGCGCGACCGGCGAGTGCGTCGTCATGAACACTTGCAACGGAGCGGCAGCGTCCTTTGCACCCAGCGAGTCCAGGAATCGCATGAGCCGATGAGGTTCAAGCCCGTATTCCACCTCATCAACCAGGGCAATTGGCGCGGCGCTGGCCGCAGCCCTTTGAAGCCCTGCCACTAGCAAGCGTGACGAGCCCGTGCCAAGGGAGCGCAGCGGAATACCTGTTTCACTGTGCAGCGCGATCGCCCCCTCGCCAATCGACACAGAATGTGCGTCAAGGAGCGCCTGAGGCATAGCCCCGACCGAAACGCCAAGATGCTGTGCTGTGCGTTGCACGACCTCAAGCGTCTGGGTCAGATGTTCGGCTGCTTGATTGCCAAAGTTCGCTCTTGCTTGCCTAGCGGCGCGCGCCAGTTCAGCACCAAGCTCGGCGCGCTCATCGGTAAGTCGATTGAGCACTGAGCCACGACTCCACGACAGGTTCGAGCTCGCAAAGCTGCCGATACGGGCGGGCGCTAGTGCCGCTCGTTCTTTCCAGGGAAGAGTGCGTTCAAGTTGCTGCTGCTCCGCGCGCTCGGAGAAAAGTGTCCAAACAGGCTCCAAATCGGCACCAACTTGCAGACGCAAGGTGATGACGGTCTCCAGCCCCGCTCGCGGTTCGTCTTCGACTTCCCCCGTACCGGGATGGAATCCACGCAAGAACTCGCCGTAGACATCGATATCCATCAGCGATAACGGCAGATCGCCAAGCGCCACGCTGATGGTGATGGGTACATCGACGTTTAATGCGAAGAAGTCCATGTCGCCGAACGTGCCGCCTCGGCGGGCGCCGACGCAAAGGTCAATCGCGTCCAGGATGCTGGACTTCCCACTGTCACCCGGACCAATGAGGCAGTTAATTCCGGGGGCCGGCACCCAGTCGAGCGCCTGGATAGACCGGAAGTTGCTAATTTGCAGTCGGCGAATGCGGGCCACGGAGAATCCTCATGGGGTAACGACTGTCAGCCTCCTACTCGCAGCGGGAGCGATCCATAGAACGTCCCCTCGTCATCAGGTGATGCGACTGATAGGTCAAGTTGCAAGCTACCGTACGGTATTTTCCGGTCAGATGCGCATTTAAAAAATCGCCCTGCAGGTAGGCACATCGTCTTGTCTAGCAGACTAGCCAACGTCCGTTGCTTTCAACCTAAGCGCATTGAAAACCACCGAGGCTGAACTGACGCTCATTGCCAGAGCAGCGATCAAGGGCGACAGAAGATGTCCTGTCAGCGGATACAGCAGCCCGGCCGCTAGCGGGATTCCCATCGCGTTGTAGAGGAATGCAAAGGCAAGGTTCTGCCTCATGTTCTTCACCGTGGCCACCGACAAGGTGCGCGCCCGCAGGATGCCCATCAGGTCTCCCTTGACCAGGGTCACTTGGGCGCTGTTCATCGCCACGTCGGTGCCCGTGCCCATAGCGATGCCTACGTCGGCCCTGGCCAAGGCCGGCGCATCGTTGATGCCGTCGCCCGCCATGGCAACACGCCGGCCATAGCTCTGCAGTTCGGCGACTAATTTCTCCTTGTCCTGCGGTTTCACCTCGCCATGCACCTCCTCGATGCCTAACTGCTTCGCCACGGCTCTTGCTGTGGTGAGGCCATCGCCAGTGGCCATGATGACCTTCACGTCAGCGTTCTGGAGTTGAGCAACAGCCTGTTGGGAGGTCGGTTTGATTGGATCGGAAACGGCCAGGAGACCCGCCAGGCGACCATCGACGGCCAGATAGATGATGCTGATGCCCTCCAGGCGCAGTTGCTCTGCACGGTTACGCAGCGGAGTAATATCGACGCCCGCCTCCTCCATCAACGCTGTGTTCCCAAGCTGCAGTTGATGGCCATCGACCTGTCCGCGTACACCAATACCTGAGCCAGATTCGAAGGTCTCCGGTTTCACCAGGGCAAGACCCTGTTCACGCGCATGATCGACAATGGCATGCGCCAGCGGATGCTCGCTGCCCTGGTCGAGGCTTGCGGCCAAGCGCAGAACCTCGACCGAGTCGAACGGCCCGGTTCCCTCTGCACTATGAAAGGCCGGCCGCCCCTGCGTCAGTGTCCCGGTCTTGTCGACGATCAAGGTGTCGATTTTGCAGAGGTTCTCGATAGCGCTGGCATCGCGGAACAACACACCGCTGCTGGCGGCCTTGCCGGTCGCGACCATGACCGACATCGGCGTTGCCAAGCCCAGGGCGCATGGGCAGGCAATGATCAGTACGGCCACAGCGTTGATCAGGCCAAATACCCAACCTGATTCCGGCCCGAACACCCCCCAGCAAAAAAATGTCAGGATCGCGATCAGGATCACCCCCACCACGAAATACCCTGCCACGGCATCGGCCATACGCTGCATGGGCGCCTTGGAACGCTGGGCCTTAGCCACCATCTGGACGATCTGCGACAACATGGTTTCGGCGCCCACCTTCTGCGCTTCCATCACCAGGCTGCCGTGGGTGTTCAGGGTGGCACCGATGAGGGTATCCCCTGCCCGCTTGGTGACGGGCACCGGCTCGCCGGTGAGCATCGACTCGTCGACAGCGCTCTCGCCCTCCAGCACGGTGCCATCCACCGGGACTTTTTCGCCCGGCCGGACACGCAAGTGGTCACCCTGATGGACGTGGGTCAGCGGAATATCTTCTTCCTGGCCGTCAGGCCTGATGCGCCGGGCAGTCTTGGGGGCCAATCCCAGCAGTGACTTAATGGCGGCAGAGGTCTGCGAGCGGGCTTTGAGTTCGAGCATCTGGCCCAACAGCGTGAGCGAGATGATCACCGAGGCGGCCTCGAAGTAGACGCCGATGCGTCCATCCTGAACGAAGGCCGCCGGGAACCACTGCGGCACCAGGGTGGCTGCCACGCTGTAGAGGTAGGCGGCTGCAGTTCCTAATCCGATCAGGGTCCACATATTAGGGCTGCGTTGCCGGATGGAGTCTATTCCGCGAGTGAAAAATACCCAGCCACCCCAAAGCGTCACGGGCGTTGCCAGAACCAGCTCAACCCAGTTCTGGGATGTTCCATGGAACAGCTGCAAGGAATGACCAGCCATCGCCAGCACGGTCACGATGACGGTCAATGGCAGGGTCCACCAGAACCGTCGCGAAAAGTCTTTCAGCTCCGGATTTTCTTCGTCCTCCAGCTCTGGAATGACGGGTTCGAGCGTCATCCCACAGATCGGGCAGTTGCCAGGGCTCGGTTGGCGAATCTCGGGATGCATCGGGCAGGTGTATTCAGCCCCCAGTCCTGCCTGAGTTGAGTACTCTGGCGGAGCGGCATGCTGGTGGTGCCCGGCATGCGATTGATGGCTCATGTACTGATGAGGGGCTGCCTGGAACTTCTCCTGGCATTTTGTACTGCAGAACCGATAGGCCCTTCCCTCAAAGTTCTCCTGGTAAGGACTATCAGATTTGACCTCCATGCCACACACCGGATCGCGTGGGCTCTCTGGATGGCCGTGCGAGTGATGTGCATGGCCCTGGTCATGATGGCAGGAGGTCTTTTGCATTCGAGTTACTTCCTATCCTCGTCCTTGGAAACTGCGGCTCCGCTGGAGTGGGAGTGCCCGCCATGATTGTGGCCAAACAGATGCATCAGCGGGCATAGCAGCAGGATGAGGTATGGCAAAGCCTGCGAAAGATGACCGTAATGCTCGCGCGCGACATAGAAGATGCCGATTACGGCCAGCATGATCAGTGCGATGCCAATCTTGCTCTTCCAAAAAGGTGGTTCCGTAGTGCCAGTGTGGTGCGTGTGATCCATGACAATAGCCTCGGTTCAATGACCATAGAATCAGCATAGGTTGCTCTGGCCAGGCAGAGTTGACGCGTATCAATGGAGTTCAGCGTACGGTCACCTTACCGACCATTCCCGACTGATAATGTCCAGGAACATTGCAGGCGAACTCCAGATCAGTAGCGTCGGAGAAGGTCCAGATCAGCTCTTCGCGTGCACCTGGCTCGACCAGAACGCTGTTGGGATCGTCGTGCTCCATGCCGACCATCTTCATGCCGCCCATGGCGTGGTCCATTTTGCTCATGTCATGCGCTGCAGTCGGGGACAGCGTGCCGTTCTGAAACATCGCAGCCATCTCTTTCTGATGCGCAGCATGGGATGCCGCTTTGCCAAGGTTGAACTCGTGCAGCAGGGCTCCCTCGTTCAGCAGTACGAAGCGAACCGTCTCGCCCGCCTTGATTTCCATTGCCTTGGGTTCAAAGAAGATGTCCCCCATCCGTACCTCGATGGTGCGATCTACTGCCTGACTATCTCCCGACTGGCCGATGCTGTCTTTGTTGTGGCCCGGGCTGGCCATCGCGTTGGCTGCGCTGAATAGCAAACCCACGGTGGTGATCAAAGAAAGGGATTTGAGGGGTAGGCGTTTCATGGTTAGACCTCGCTGGGATGCTGGAAATCTCATGCTATTACTCGCTTGCTGCCAGGCCGCTGCCCCCAAATCTACAACTGCGTCAGCTGGGAAAAAGCACGGCGCCATAGAGGCGCCGCTAGGCCAAAGGAGCAATCACGGAAGGCCTGGAAGATGGGAAAATCCTTATCGATGGCACTCTTTGTCGGCCATCATCAGCTTGTGCTCGCGGATCATTTGAGCCAGCACGTCGTCTACCAGCTCGTCATGCTTTTCCATCCAGGCCATATGCTCTTCGGTCGACATACCCGGAGCAGGATGTTCGTCGTGCAGCTGACTCATAATGTTTTCGAGCATTCTCATGTGCTCCTGCATGTGCACATGTCGCTCGCTGGCTGGGGCCTTCTCCGCCTGGATCAGCAAAGTTTCTGCTTTGTCGCGCATCTGCTGGATGCGTTCGAATACACGGTCGCTGCCCCCTTCGGCCCAAGCCATAGAAGACAGCAGTAGCGAACCAACCAGAAGCAAAGGTTTCAGCGATTTCATGGGCAGTCTCAAGCAGTGCAAACTATGGCCGGCATCTCTGCTTTCGGTCTATCGAGGGCCGAGAGCACAACCTAGTGCTCATGCTTGCACCCTAGACAAGCCACCCTGTCAGCGACCTGAAACCAGGATTACATTTTCGTAAGCTTCTGGTTGGTGCCGCTGTTTGCCTGCAAACTCAGGCCACCCGTTTTTTGGAGTCTGCTCGCATGAAACTACTGGTAGCTGAAGATGAACCCAAAACCGGTGCATATCTGCAGCAAGGCCTCACCGAAGCGGGATTCAATGTCGACCGGGTTATGACAGGTACGGATGCCTTGCAGCACGCGCTGAGCGAGCCCTATGACCTGCTGATCCTGGATGTGATGATGCCGGGGCTGGACGGATGGGAAGTGCTGCGCATGGTGCGCGCCGCCGGAAAAGACGTCCCAGTGCTGTTCCTGACCGCACGCGATGGCGTGGAGGATCGTGTTAAAGGGTTGGAACTGGGCGCGGATGACTACCTGATCAAGCCATTTGCTTTCTCAGAGCTTCTGGCCAGGGTCAGAACGCTGCTGCGCCGAGGCAATGGCTCACCCACGCAAAGCACCATGAAAATTGCCGATCTCGAAGTCGATCTGATGAAGCGGCGCGCGATCCGGGGTGGGAAAAGAATTGACCTGACGGCGAAGGAGTTTTCACTGCTGGAACTGCTACTGCGCCGGCGCGGCGAAGTGCTCCCGAAATCGCTGATTGCTTCGCAGGTTTGGGACATGAACTTCGACAGCGACACCAACGTCATTGAGGTCGCTGTCCGTCGGCTGCGCGCCAAGATCGATGACGATTTCGATCTCAAGCTGATCCATACCGCCCGCGGCATGGGGTACATGATGGATGCGCCGGAGTGAATATGAAGCACCTCTCGCTGACCGCCCGCATGAGCTTGATGTTCATGTCCGCGGTGATTGCCGTCCTGACACTAGCGGGGCTGAGTTTCAACATGCTCAGCCAGCACCACTTCAAGATGCTGGACCGGCAGGCCCTGGTGGAAAAACTCGAATCAGCCAAACATATTCTCAACAATGCTCGCAGCGGAGCTAGCCTCTCCGAGGAGTTACCGCAGTTGCGAGCCTTACTGGGGGCGCATCAGGATCTGGCCGCAACCATCCTGGCCAGCGACGGCGCAGTGCTCTTTTCCGACCCCAGAGCAGTCGAAGTGCCCGAACGTTTCAGGCTAGCCGATGAGCAGAGCATGTGGGAGTGGCAGAAAGACGAGCACATGTACCGGGGCATGACGGCTCAAATCTCTGTGACAGACCAACCCGAACCGCTTACAGCTCTGCTGATTCTCGATGTCACCAATCACACACACTTTTTCGACACGCTGCAGCGATGGTTCTGGATTGGATTGGTCATCAGTGCCTTGGTCAGTGCAGCGCTTGGCTGGGTGGTTGCTCGCAGTGGCCTCAGGCCGCTGCGACAGGTCACTCGCGTGGCCACCGGGATGTCCGCCCGTTCATTGCAGGAACGGATTCCTCTTGAGCCGGTGCCACAGGAACTTCAGCAGTTGGTACTGTCCTTCAACGCGATGCTGGCCCGACTTGAAGAGGCCTTCATTCGACTCTCCAATTTCTCCGCGGACATCGCACACGAGCTGCGCACGCCCGTAAGCAACCTGATGACCCACACTGAAGTCGTGCTGAGCAAGAAGCGTGATATCAATGCCTACGAGGAGAATCTGTACTCGAACCTGGAGGAATTGAAGCGCATGTCTCGCATGATCGATGACATGCTGTTCCTGGCCAAGGCTGATAATGGCCTGATCATCCCAGAGCAGGCCAGGATCGAACTGGCTGACGTAATCTTCAAACTGTTTGACTACTACCACCTCCTGGCCGAAGAGCGCGGCATTGAACTTTCGCTCACAGGCAAAGGCCAAGTGCTAGGAGATCGGCTGATGCTTGATCGAGCGCTGTCCAACTTGCTGTCCAATGCGCTGCGTTACACGCCGGCGGGAAAGAGAATTTCGGTTCTGATCCGCCAGACAGCGGACTCAACTACCTTCAGCATCGAGAACCCAGGGAACACAATCAGCTCGGAGCATCTAGAGAAACTCTTCGACCGCTTTTACCGGGTAGACCCTGCTCGACGCGAAGGTAGCCCGAGCAATGCCGGGCTCGGGCTTGCCATCACCCGATCCATAATCGAGGCTCACAAAGGCCGCATTTGGTGTACTTCAGCGGCTGGTCTCACGGGCTTTCACATTGAACTCCCCCATCCCAGCTGATGTCGGTCTGCCGGTAAGTAGACTACAGCAGACAGCTAGCCCAACTTGACAGAGCGAGCTCAGGTGCAATTCGACCGAGCGCAGATGGCTTTCGCCATCCAGGCAGGCAATGAGCGGTGAGCTGACACTAGAGCCCGCCATTCGCTCTCGGGTAGTAGTTTATGAAGCTTTGAAACGGCATCACCTACGCTTGCCTTGCCCAGCCAATCCAATGCTCGAATGGCATCCCCCGCTCCAGTAGCGCCAAGAGCCATCAGCCATCGAGGCGCATGCCGAATCGATACGGTGGTCTTGCCAACCTGAAGCACCCTAGAACGTCCGGTGGTTAGGAAGACATACCGAACAGGAACCTGTGTTGTCAGCCCCCATTTATTGGCGACGCTAGCCCCAGTGGCGACTATCAGCTCACTCTGCACATTTGCCAATGAGCGGATGATCATCTCCGGTGCCAGTTTGCGCGCGCCGAACCGAGTTTCGACTGCAGCAATATAAAAGCCCCGAGCAACACGAAACTGAATCGCACCGGGTTTTATGGAGGCCATTTCGTTTAAGTCAGGCCGCCACGGCCTGACCGGTGTGTTGCTGGTAGAAGTTTGCCTCAGCTTCTGCCGGCGGTATATGTCCAATCGATCCCAGAAGGCGCTGATGATTGAACCAGTGGACCCATTTCAGGGTGGCTATTTCTACTGCTTCGCGACTCCGCCACGATTGACGATGTATCAGTTCCGCTTTGTATAACCCGTTGATGGTCTCAGCCAGGTATCGTAGCTGTCTCCTGTGCGACACGTTGAACGTGTCGTGCTTGGTTTGGTTAATGCGCCTAGGCACCTTAATCCCTTGCTATCAGGGGGTTTGAAGCCCGAAAAAGCATTCAACAAACCGGCTCAGCCTGGTTAATCCACACCCTGGAAACGCTTCGTTTTGGCGGGGATGGATAACAAAAGCTGTATCTGTTCAAACCCTAAAATGGGTCAATGAGCGGTTACAGAAACAGGATAGTAACGTTCAGCCATCATCGAATTGTTACTAAAAATGTCTGACCCGAGGGTGAATTTGCCCTCCGGGCAGAACTCACCCTCGCACGTCCGGCAGTGAGCCAATTCACCGTCGTGAGACGTTGTAGGGTGTTGAACCAAGCACGGAGCGAAAAGCTCCGAATCGCATTGCTCAACTTCGCTTGTATAGGAAGCACCGAGCCTGGCATGTACCTGCCAGTTCATTAGATCGGCATGCGTCAGGGGCCAACCCTGGGGTGTGAAGCTCGATTAACAATGTCTCGCTCTTATGAGGGTGTTATCCGGTGACGGAGAACGCTATACGTCCGAATTGCACGGACGTAACGAGGCTAATGACCCAACCCGCATGGCTAACGCATGTGAATCGTCGCCTGAACCTTCGTAACTACGGATAGGCCTACGGCAATTATTGGCCTTAGCCAAAATCGGCATGTAGTCGGACAGCGCAGTGGGATGATGCGCTGCGGTACCAATACGACTACCGGGGGAAAGACGAAGCCTAAACGGGGAATAGATGCGACTCGGGGAACGTGGCAATCCCGACCACTCGCCTGACCAGCAGCATGGTCAGGCAGGCAAACCGCAAGGGGCGCTGATGGGTGTGGGGAATGGGAGGATGCAAGAAGCGAATGGCTGCCTGTAATGGGTAGCATACCGGTTGAAACATCACCGGCAGGGGCAACCCTGGCTGACGTGCATCTGGTTTACGAGCGCAAGAAGAGCCGCTGATTCCAGCGATAACCAAACGACCCTATGGGCGACTACTGCCCATAGGGGAGTAGTCCGTCCTGAATGTCGTTCATCTCAGGAGGACTGTATGAAAACGCAACCAGCAACACCGGTCGCGTCTGCGCCCTCCGGCGGAGTGATGAATTGGCACGATCTTGATTGGGCCACCATTCAGCAAGCCGTTCGGAAAACGCAGCTAAAGATTGCGCAGGCAACACAGGAAGGTAACTGGCGCAGGGTTAAACGCCTGCAACGGATGCTGACCTATTCGTTTTACGGCCGCTGTTTGGCTGTACGACGAGTCACGGAGAACCGGGGTCGTAAGACTCCGGGCGTCGATGGAGAAACCTGGGGATCGCCCCAGGCCAAGCTCCGTGCTGTGGGAAGTCTGTCGAAACAACGGGGTTATCGGCCCAAACCGCTACGGCGGGTCTGGATACCGAAACCCGGCAAGCTGGAGGAGCGCCCGCTGGGTATCCCGACGATGCTGGATCGGGCCATGCAGGCGCTGCATCTGCAAGCGTTGGAGCCTGTAATCGAAAGCACCAGCGATCCGAAGTCCTATGGATTTCGCCCGGATCGTTCGACTGCTGACGCAATGGTTGAGCTTTTCCACCTGCTGTCGCCGCAAACGGCGCCGGTCTGGATTCTGGAAGGCGACATCAAGGGCTTCTTCGACAACATCAACCACGAATGGCTGTGTCGGAATGTCTCGATGGACACGAAGGTACTGCGCAAGTGGTTAAAAGCCGGGGTTATCGACCGGCGACAACTCATGGCAACGGAAGCCGGGACGCCGCAGGGTGGAATTATTTCGCCCTGTCTGGCCAATGCCACTCTGAACGGTCTGGAAACTCAGCTGAAACGTCATCTGGCGAAGAAGCTAGGCATCAAGAAGGCCGAGAAGACCAAGGTGCAGTGTGTACGGTATGCGGACGACTTCGTGATCCTGGCGGCTTCGAAAGAGGTGCTGGAGGAAGAGGTCAAGCCCTGGGTAGAGCAATTCCTGTCAGTACGAGGGGTTGAGTTATCTCGGGAGAAAACGCGCATCACGCACATTCACCAGGGATTCGATTTCTTGGGGTGGAATTTCAGGAAGTACGTGCCGAAGTCACCACGCAGGAAGGCCAAGCTGCTGATCAAGCCCTCGAAGAAGAACGCCTCGGCGTTGTATCGGAAGGTGCGCGAGATCATCAAAAGTAGTGGGGCACTGACGCAGGAAGCGTTGATCGGCCAACTGAACCCGGTACTGAAGGGGTGGGCACAATACCACTCCCCGGTCGTGGCAAAACAAACCTTCAGCAGGCTGGATCATCTGATCTTTTGGCGAATCTGGAGGTGGGCGAAACGTAGGCATCCGAGGAAGTCGGCTGATTGGATCAGGAATAAATACTTCCGATCCATAGGCGGGCAGAGCTGGGTGTTCGCGTACCCCTACAAGAATGGTAAGGGGGAACGGCAGCATCGTCGGTTATACCAACTGGCGGGCACCGCAATCGTGCGTCACAAGCGTCTGCCGGGGAGTTACACACCCTACGATGCGGCACACGAGCTGAAGTGGGAGGCACTGAGGGTTCAACGGATGCAGCACAAGCTGCGTTATCGGGGGCAAATACTCAGTATCTTCCGCAGACAAAAGGGGCTTTGTGCCCTTTGCGGGCAAGCGGTGAGTAAGGAAACGGGCTGGCACGATCACCACGTCATCAGGCGTGTGGACGGCGGCTCGGATACTTTACGTAATCGCACACTGCTTCATCCCAACTGCCATGCGCTGGCTCATAGTCGGCAAAAAGATACACCTCTACGGTTTAGTGGTTTATAGCTGTAGAATCCGACGCACCTCCGTACGCTGCCGGCCAAGCTACTTGGTTTTTCGTAAGCTTGAGCCGTATGCGGTGAAAGCCGCACGTACGGTTCTTAGGGGGGGATGGGCCAGCAATGGCCTATCCCTACCCGACTTGCTGCCAACAGAGGGCTCTACGCCGGCCTCTGCGAGACGCTCTGTATAGCGGATGGAGACATACTGACTGCCGCGGTCGCTATGATGAATCAGATTGCCTGCTCGTCCCGGCTGCCGTGCATACAGCGCCTGCTCCAACGCATCCAGCACGAACTCTGTTTTCATGTTGTTGCTGACGCGCCAGCCAACGATTCGTCGTGCAAAGACATCAATCACAAAGGCCACATAAAGCCAGCCCTGCCATGTTGAAACGTATGTAAAGTCTGAGACCCACAGCTCGTTTGGTCGACTGGCATGGAACTGGCGATTAACCTTGTCGAGCGGGCATACAAGCTTCCCATCAGGCACCGTAGTACGGATTACCTGGCCGCGCCGAACACCCTGTAACCCAAGCCGGCGCATCAACCTCTGCACCGTGCAACGCGCGACGTTGATACGCTCTCGATGTAGCTGCTTCCACACCTTCACGACGCCATAACACTGCATGTTGTCATCCCAGACGCGTTGGATCTCACTACTCAGCAGCTCGTCTTGTCTGGCCCGAATGCTGCGTAGCTCTGGCTTGCGAGCCCGGGCTGTATGCCGGTAGTAACCGGACGGAGCGATCTGCACCACTCGACAGATCGACTCGACTCCGTAACGGTCACGATACTCGTCGACGAAGGCGTTCAGGGTTTGTTGCGGCGGTCGAGCTCCGCCTGGGCAAAATAAGCGCTGGCCAGGCGCAGAATCTCGTTCGCCTTGCGCAACTCTCGATTCTCACGCTCCAGAGCTTTGAGGCGCTCTTGTTCGTCAGTTGTCTGGCCGGGTCGTTGGCCAGTATTAGTCTGATGTTTGCGCACCCAGCCATGCAGCGTCTGCGGGACACAGCCAATCTTAGGCGCAATGGATTCGATGGCTGCCCACTCGGATGGGTAGTCCTTCAGGTTCTCGAGAACCATGCGCACAGCACGTTCACGGACTTCAGGGGAGTAGCTATTGGATTTCGTCATGCCTCATTCTCTCAAGAGTTGAGGCCTCCACGAAACCCGGGGCGATTCAATCCCCCGCTCTTTGGGAGATCCTCATGCCTGATGAACGAATCCTTAGCTGAAGGCGCAATTACAGGTGGTAATCGCCCGCGGCCTCCGGCTGATATAGCACTTTCCTGATCTCGATCCGGCGAGTCCGATCAGACACACGCCGGTCGATGGAGTCTCCCTCCCGATAGCCCAGGATGGCGGCGCCGATGTCGGAACACACGGAATGCTTGCCGGCGCTGCTGTCCGCGTCTTCAGGGTAAACCAAGGCCACTTCGATCTCTTCGTCATCCAGCTGCAACAAGGCCCTGGAGTTCATCGTGACGACATTGCACGCCACCTGTTGCGGCTTGACTACGATGGCCCGCTCAAGCTCATGTTCGAGTTCAACAACGGCCGGGCCTTGCTCGAGCGCGATCAGACATTCGAGCCTGGCCTTGTCGATTTCAGTGATATAGATCCCCGTGGAGTCGCCAACGGCACCTGCGCGCAGTAACTGGAAATAGCGCCCCGCCGTCATGGCAAATGACTTCAATGTCGGCGTTTCGCTCTCAAGCAGAAAACCGCTGCGTTGAAATGCTTTCAGCGAGCGTGTGTTGTCCGGATGGATCTTGGCGATGAGCTTCTCGGCCCGGATGTCGAGGAAGGCCAGTTTCATGCCTTCGCGGATCGTACGGGCGCCAAGGTTTTGGCCCCATTTGTTGCTGTCTCCGATGGCCAGGACTATCTCGCAATTTGGGCCGTTCTTGATCAGGCGGACAAAGCCCACCGGGGCGTCCTGCCGGTCGTAGGCCATGAAGAATCGGCCGCCCCGGTTGAACAGATGGGTCAGGATCGGCAATTGAGTTCGTTCGATGGCTTGCTCGATGGAGCGGGAAACATGACGCGAATCGCTCAGGTAGCAGGTGACGCGCTCATCCTGCAACCACTCCATCAGCGTCAGCGCGTGTGCCCGAGTAATTTCAGGGCACAGCGAAATGAAAGGCTTGTTCATCTTCACCACACACTTATATGTAAAGAATGAAAGCCCTTCATGGCTATGGCCATGACGGTTCTTTCGGCAACCGGCTACTTTAAGCCATAACGCGAGTAATGCCGAACGGTCCGCGCATTTTTCCTAGTAATCGGCTCTTTGGTTGCGGCTTCGATCCTGCGACTACTCAACCGAATCAAGGCATTCAGCCACCCCTGCCGCTCATCGCCCAACTGCAACATCGCCTCTGCACCTCCACTCCAGACTGAAAGGCTCTCCCGCCTTTTGGACCAATCTGGAGGAACACAGATGGAAACCCTGACTAGCCTGTTCGATACCAAGGGTTGTCCCTTGGAAAAACAAAAATTCACCTGGCGCGAGATGGCCGGGAAACCCATCAGCAAGCTCGACGACGATGCGTTCACCCGCGTGCGCATCATCCTGATGAACGGCATCGAAACCGATGCACTGCGGCTGAAGAACATCGGCGCACGTTTCAACGGTCACCTGCGTGAGGCACTGGCTCAGGTGCGCCGCACCGAGCAGCACCAGGCCACGATGGTCAACTGGTTGCTCTCGGCCGATCACTCGCCCTTGGAAACCACAGTGGCCTACGAACAGGTGGCGATCGAGGTGACTGCCGCCGTGGCGCAGACCGAACCCGATCCCTATCAGGCGCAGACCTATCGCTTCGGCCTGCTCGAAGACTTCGATCACCTCTACCGCTATTCGGCGATGCTCGATCGCCTTGAGGGCAAGGATGCGAACAATATTCTCCAGGGCTATACGGACATCATTCCCAGCCGGCCCACCACCGTGCATCACCGGGCTCCCGAGGACGATCTGCGCGACTCCTATCAGCGCGAAAGCGCAGCCCTGATCACCAAGATCCACGCAGCGATGATTACCGCCGCCGAATATCAAACTCATGACTATTACATGACCATCGGCCCCACCTTTGCCGATCCCCTCGCCCGCCAGCTGTACGCGGAAATAGCCTCGGTCGAGGAGCAGCACGTGACCCAGTACGGCTCGCTGCAGGACCCTGACGAAAGCTTTCTGGAGAAGTGGCTGATTCACGAGGCGATGGAGGTATACGCCTACAACAGCTGCATGGAACAGGAAGAAAACCCGCGGATCAAGGCGATCTGGGAGCGCTTTCTCGACTACGAGCAAGGCCACCTGCATCTGGTTTGCGAATTGTTCAAGAAGTACGAGCGGCGCGACCCGGCGGAAATTCTTGGTGGCTCGGTGCCCAAACTGATCGAGTTCAAGAGCCAGCGCGACTTCGTGCGCAAGACCCTGGCCGAGGAAATGGACCTGCGTGCCAAGGGCCACGACTACGTCGACAAGAAGAACGAGGGCCACGCCAGCCGCGACTACCGCAACCACCTGAACTCCGAAGGCGTGCCCGCCGAGGCGGTTTCCGCCGGTTATCAATGGGCGCCGGGTACGGAGCTCAGCCTGAAGAAAGTATCCTGAGGATCACGTCATGCAGAACGCTACCAAGATGGGACTCAACTACACCGGCGCGCAGATGTCGCCGATCGACAGTGAAGCCATGCTCAAGGCCAGCCAGGAGGTACCGCCAGACGTGCCCGGTGACGAACGCAAGCTGGCCGTGGTACGCAGCGAGGAAGTCACACGGGCCGACAGCGTTGGTTCGGTGCCGCTGCCGGGCTCGGTCAAGGGCATGCTGAAGACCGCGCTGAACAAGCTCACCGGCGTCAGCCCGGAAATGCTCATCGACAAGCTCGGCGAACGGCTGGCCTTCGAGCGCACCGGGGTGCGTCTGTACGAAGCGCTGCTGGCCAAGGCATCGGTGGTCGGGGTGGTCGACGAGACTCAGTTGGAAACCCTGCAGCGCTTTCGCGCCGAGGAAGCCGAGCATTTCGAATTGGTGGTGGCCGCCATGGAGAAACTGGGAGCGGACCCGTCGGCCATGACGCCCTGCGCCGACGTCGTAGGCGTAACCGGGATGGGTGTCTTGCAGACTATTAGTGATCCGCGAACCAACCTGGCGCAATCACTCAATGCCCTGCTCACGGCCGAGCTCACCGATAACGCGGGCTGGGAGCTGCTGATTGAGCTAGCCGATACCAGCGGCCAACCCGAGATTGCCGAGAGTTTCTACAAGGCACTGAGCCAGGAACAGGTGCACCTGGAAACCATACGAATCTGGCTCAGGGATGAGATCGTAAGGCAGGTATAGCGCAGCAGCGTGGAGGGGCCGACGGCCCTTCCACGCCGCATCGATCAAGGGCTTTCACTACCACGCAAGATTCGCCGCACACTGCTCAGAATGCGGCCATGGTTGCCCTCCCCTGAACCATCGCTATCTGGGTCTTCCTTACTGTTCTCGATGCGCTTCCAGAACTTTTCGTGGAAGTAGTACGCGACCGTATTACATGCCGGTTCCAGCAGCGCAATCAGGCCACCGGTTAGGAGGTCACCGGTCAGCGCGAAGGCGATACCGAAGGCGATGGAAAAGTGCAGGATGGCAAAGGTGAAGGTCTTTAGCATGGAAGGCCCCAGCACCGGTTTGCCGGCGCTGGGTTTGCTCAACGCTTGGCATCCAGATCAGGCGAGGCGCTACGCTGGAGAAACGCTGTGGTTATCTGAGGCAGATGCTCGCGCAACCAGTCCGCCATCGCTACTTCCTGTTTGAGGATCTGTTCGCAGGCGGTTTGAGTCTGAGCGTCACCGGCCTCTTTGGCGGCGGCGATCAGCACGGTGTAGGCGGCAATTTCCACGTTCTCGAAGACGTAGCCGCTCATCGCACCTTTGACCACCTCATCGCTGACAGTCATGCCGGCAACCGCCTGACCGAAGGCCATGACCTTGGCGGAAAGGTCCTTGAAGGTCGACGGGCTGCTGCCCAGGCGCTGCAAACAGGACTCCAGCAGCTCGCGCTGGCCGCGAGTCTCATCGATGTGCTGGACGATACGTGCCTTGAGCTCGGGGTAGTGTTCCAGGCGCTCGGATTGCGCAGTGAGCATCTTCTCGGCCTGCTGCTCCATGGCGTGGGCGTCGCGTAGCCAATCCAGCAGGTTGTCGGTAGCAGTGGACATTTGGTCATCTCCTGTTGGTCTGATCGGGCCGCCCTCCTCTGACGCTCTTGCAAGCGGACAGTGAAAGACGGTCAAGGACAATGAATGCAGAAAAGAGCTGCGCGATTTGCGTTGGCTCTCCGTACTGATGAGTCGTCCGTGACCGCGGCAGTTCAGGTTATTTGCCGAGGCGTTTGACGAGCGGTGCGGCGCCTTTACCAATGGGCAGAAAGGTTGAACCGCCGCGGCCGGTGGGTTTTCTACACGGGACATAACCCTGCAGAAACGAGGAAAACTTCATGACCGCGCTATCTGCCAAAGCCGGCTGTTGCTGGCCGGCCTCCACCCCGGAAATCGACTTCCCCACCCTCTCCGGCCATTGCGAATGTGACGTAGTGGTCGTCGGTGCCGGCATTGCCGGCCTAAGCACCGCGCTGGCGTTGTGTGAGGCTGGCAAGTCGGTGGTGGTACTCGAAGCGAGGAAGGTCGGCCGCCAGGTGACCGGCCTGTCCACCGCCAAGGTCACCACCCAACATGCGCTCATTTATCGCGACCTGATCGCCAAGGCTGGCCGTGCTACGGCTCAGTCCTATGCAGACGCCAACCAGCAGGCGCTGCAGCGTATTGCCGATTGGGTCGAGCAGTACGCGATCGACTGCGATTTCCAGCGCCGCTCGGCCTATGTTTATTCGCTGAGTGAAAAACAGGATGCCGCCTTGAGTAGCGAAGCCGAGGCCGCTCGCTCTCTGGGTCTGGATGCACGGGTGCTGGAGCGTGCGCCGCTGCCGTTCACCACCTCCGCCGCGCTGGAATTTCCTGAACAGGCACAGTTCAATCCGGCCCGTTATCTGCTGGGACTTGCGCAAGCAGTGCAGACCAAGGGCGGACGAGTATTCGAAAGCACTCGCGCCACTGATTTCGAACACCATGAACGCTGGCAGATCGGTTTCGAGGGCGGCGTCCTCAGTGCCGACAAGCTGGTGATCACGACGCATATGCCGGTGAAAACACCGGTGGACTATGTCAGCCCGACACAGCCGCGTTGCCACGTCGCCATCGCCTTCCGTCCGAATGCCGACGAAGCTCTGGATGGCATGTTCATCGCCGCTGACGAGCCCACGCACTCTATCCGTATGGCGCAGGACGAGGACGGGCCGCTGATTCTGGTGCTAGGCCCGCGTTTCAATACGGGCCAGGACGCCGACGTGGCGCAGCGTTTCGTCGAACTGGAACGTTGGGCGCGGCAGCACCTGCCGGTGGCCGAGGCCGTGTGGCGCTGGTGCAACGAGGACTACGACACACCTGACCGCATGGCCTACGTCGGCGAGCCGGACGCCGAGCAGGCCCCTGGCCTTTACCTAGCTACCGGGTTCAGCGCCTGGGGCATCACCAATGGCACCGCCGCCGGCATTGGCTTGGCGCAGCAGATCATCACCGGCAGCTGGCCTTGGGGGGCGCTGTTCGACCCCAAGCGCGATGCCGGGGAAGACCTCAATCAGAGCAGCGACAGCCATACGCTGATCAATGATGTGCAGGCGCTGAAGCCCGGCCAGGGTGGCGTCCTAAAGCATGGCGATGACAAGCTGGCCGTATGGCGGGATGATGACGGTTCGTTCCATGCGCTCAACGCGGAATGCACACACATGGGCTGCCCGGTGACCTGGAACAATGCCGATCGCACCTGGGACTGTCCGTGCCACGGCTCGATCTTCGAGGCTGACGGCCAAGTCAGGCATGGACCTGCCTGTGAACCACTGGCGAAGCGTGCGGTACCGGACTGAACCACCCTCCCCAAAGTCGTTACAGCTACAGCCGCACCCCGGATGCCAATGAAGCACCATGGCTAGGTCTTCCTTTGCAAGGGCTGAAAGCTCACGGGTGGGTTTGATTTTTCTACTCGCCGAGAGCAGTGGTAATGGCCACTAACCAGACCAAACCGCGCGAGCTGATGTAACTCTTGCCTGGGCTACCCGGTAAACTACTGAGGCGGGTTGGCAGCCAATGTCGCAGCGCTGTTGGCTAAGCCCCCCTATATCTGCCCTCTGTCGCCGCTGCTTGGCTGGTTTTTTCTGTTGAAGGCATCTCCGAACAGGCTTCTTCGACGTGCGATAGTTTTAGGACATGCTTCGCATGCGTTAGCGTCTCGTCCAGATTCAGTATAAGTTTTTTCTTCCCCAAAGGCTCTTTGAGATAACAAGCCATACATATAGTTCAGAGAGTTTTTTCATTGCCAATTCGCCGACTTATTAGCCAGCGCAAAGTGCCACACACGCAATGACTCGCCGTGAACGTATTTTATCTGACACTCCCATCTACATTTCAGCCTATGCATGGATAGGCTTGTACAACTTATGTAAATGATGGCTCTTTGAGTTTTTTCTTTACCATTCGTCCATAACGCTTGGCGCTAGCTAGATACGTAACTATTTTTTGTGGGTGCTATCAAGGAGGCGCCCCATGAAACACAATCTGGAAGAAATTCAGTCAGCACTATCTAAGTACGATGTTAATGTAACATCAAGGCCAGATGGAAGCATAGTTCTTACAATTACCCATAACGAACGGCAGTTAGAGCGCGTCCTCGATGGGAGTTGCTCCACTCGAGAAGTCATTCGCCTGATTCATTTCGATATGGCGCTGAACGAAGATGCCGAGTCAATCAACGAAGCAGTCAAATACTGCAGCACCACCCAATTGCCCACCTACTCGCGTGAGCCGCTTTTCCGCACGCGTTCCTCTCGCTTATGGGCAATGAGAAAGCTCACGAACAAATGAGGAGATATGCAAATGCCCAGATGCACGGTTTCCACTCCGGTTCGGAACAAGCTCAAGGACCTCATGGGGGAAATCAGAAGGCATATGCCTTACCGCCACCAACTGACGTACGAATGGCCCTATACAGCCGGCTCGTTATGTTTGATGGCGCTGCTGATCTCACAACCTCAACAGCCTTCACTGCAGCCCGCCGCCCACAGCGCACAGAGCTCCCTTCGAGCGATAGACTCGAACTGCTATCAGGTGCATATCGAAGCGCTGGACAACCTGCATTGCGAGAGTTGTGGCAATGACCAAGTGACCGACTCGCGCCTTGACGCAGACTTTAAGCTCAGTCGCTCACTGCTCACCTGCAAGAAAGTACAGAGTGTCCCGTTGAATGAAAGCAGTACGGGCAATCCCGACAATCTGAGGATCGAAGTGATCAAATCCAATCACTCCTTCTAGCCCCCCTTGGCGTCTTGGACTGTAGTGCCGACCTGCTTACACTGCTTCTCGCACCCCGATTGTTTGAGCGAATTATCGGGGTGACTGTTTACATGTGTCGACCCAATCAACGCAGGGCATCATTTCGAGTTCGATAGCTTGCTTTGCAATTACACTGGCTACTCTTATTATTCCAGTACATATGGATGCACCTCGGAACTATCCCTAGCAATGAAGATATTCTGGCATTACCGCCTGGACATTCTCGATCATGGCTTGGCTCATCAGGCGCTTTGCCGAGCCGTGTATAAGCATATAGTTCGCACCGCGACTTATAACGCTGCGCCACTGCTTAAAAACAACATCCATCGTGTCTGTATGAAGCAAATACCGCGATAGCGCCGATCTTTGTAGGCTGCCAGTCAGCACTGTCAGAAGTGCTCACGCGCACCTGGCAAGTGGTGCAGAAGAGCCTTTACTGGGGTTGGGCTGACATGAACAGGAAAACGCCGGATGGGCATCGGACTGATCGCCAGGCTGGCGGCGGGCGGGAACCACGCCTGGCAGCACCAGCATGGCTTTTCGGACCTATCTCGAGATGCTTCTGGCCGACCTGACAGAGGTTCAAGGAATTTCGCACCATTGTCGTAGCGAAGAATGGAAAGGAGGCCCATAGAGGGCCTCCTCCAGGCTAGGCAGTCAATCAAGCGCGGCCTCCGCCGTGGCTGTTTTGGCCACCTTTGCGGCCTGCCTCGGAAGCTTTTTCACGGTCATTGGCGAAGTTGCCACCGCTGTTCTGACCGCCTTTCTTGCCTGCTTCAGAAGCCTTCTCGCGATCGTTGGCGAAATTGCCAGGATATTTGTTGGTCATGTCGTTTCTCCTCAGTGATGGGCAGAATTGCCCTTGCCCTGATTTGGAGAAAACGCCCTGTTCGGACGTTCAGCCTTTTTCTCCGTCTCGCTCCGTAATCACTGACGAGCGGTCATGCTCATTTCCCATCAGGCCTCTGGATGATGGAGATCTTGCCGTTGCGCTCGATGATCGCGTAGCGAATCTGGTCCAGCCGCTCCAGCCCGCTCTCCCGCGCCGACTCCATGACGTCATCGAGCGTCAGGCGTGCCTTGTCCATACGCCACTGCATGGGCACGCCGTCTTCCACGATAATGGTCGGCGAACCATCTAACAGTCGCGCCAGCCAGTCGTTGCGTCGTTTGAGCAGCGAGGCACCGACGTCCAAGGCGATCATGGTCGCGACCACCAGGATCATGTTGGTGACCGAAAAGTCCTCGCCCAACAACGCCTGCTGAGTGGCCTCGCCAATGATCAGCAGCAGCACGAAGTCGAAGGTGGTGAGCTGCGCCAGTGAACGTCGGCCGGACAGCTTGAACAGAATCAGCAGCGCCAGGTAGATGGCGCCGGCACGTAGTACAGCATCCATGACCGTCTCCTCAGGGGTAAATGAACTGGTTCAGCTCGACCTGCTGGTCGGCTGCGTGGAGCGTCGTACGATAGGCGCCCACGCCGTCGGCAGTGAGGTGAAGGCTGACGGTGACGCGCTCGGCCTCGCTGGTGAAGGCGAGGATCAGACCACCGGCACCGTCACTGTCGCTGCGCGACGGCGTGGGCTGTATCGAGTCGATGGAAAAGCCCTCAAGCAGTTCACCAGCGATGTGCAATCGCGCGGTGCCTTGCAGGCGCACCTTCAACGGCGACTGCGCGCCGTTGCGTGCGAAGCGCTGGTACTCGACCTGCAGCGCATCCTGCTTGCCACCGACCTGGGCATCACTGAGCGGCCCTTTGGAAAACAGCCCGGCCAGCGCCAGCGCCATGAGCAGCAGTAGGCCATACCAGCCCAGGCGCTCTATCTTCCAGCCACGGACCTGCAGGGCCATGTTCTCCCGGACGGGGACGCTGCGACTGCTCTGTTCAGGTAGGTGCATGTGGGTCTCCTCCTGGAAGCTATGACCAGCCCTGCATGGCAAACATCAGAAGAAAATTTCCCACAGCGTTCAGTACGGGCACCTGGCGCCCTCCGTCCGTCGGTTTGGGCGACCCATGCCTGGCCGTGGCAGTCCCTAGTTGCACAGGGCCACGCGTGGCCCGTTTGCGTTGACTAGCGCGGCATGGGAGGTGACCGAATGAGCATCAAGATCGGGCTGGCCGGCCTGGCCATTGCACTGGGCAGCCAGGCCGTTCAGGCACAAGAACCGAACAAGGTGGACGTTCTGCTCATAGGCGGCGGCATCATGAGTTCCACCCTGGCGGTATGGCTCAACGAACTGGAGCCGCAGTGGTCGATGGAGATGATCGAGCGCCTGGACGCGGTCGCCGAAGAAAGCAGCAACGGCTGGAATAATGCCGGCACCGGCCACTCGGCCCTGGCCGAACTGAACTACACGCCGGAGGACAAGGACGGCAATATCAACATCAGCAAGGCCATCGAGATCAACGAATCGTTTCAGGTCACCCGGCAGTTCCTTGCCTGGCAGGTGCGCCAGGGCGTGCTGGAAAATCCACCTTCCTTCATCAACAGCACGCCGCACATGAGCTTCGTCTGGGGTGACGACAACATCCGCTTCCTGAAGAAGCGCTACGATGCGCTGCAGGCCAGCCCACTGTTCAGCTCCATGCAGTATTCCGAAGACCCGGAGCAAATTCGCAACTGGGTGCCGTTGATGATGGCCGGACGCGATCCGCAGCAGAAACTCGCAGCCACCTGGTCGCCGGACGGCACCGACGTCAACTTCGGCGAGATCACCCGCCAGTTCGTCGGCCATCTGCAGCAGCAGGACAACTTCTCGCTGCGGCTGTCCACCGAGGTTCGCGACATCAGCCGCAACGATGACGGCTCCTGGCGCGTGGCCTTCCGCAATCTCGACGACGCTAGCGAGGGCATCACCGATGCCCGCTTCGTCTTTGTCGGCGCGGGCGGCGGTGCGCTGAAACTGTTGCAGAAATCCGGTATTCCCGAGGCCGAGGAATATGGCGGCTTCCCAGTGGGTGGCTCATTTCTGGTCACCGAGAACCCGGAAATCGCTATCCGCCACATGGCCAAGGCCTACGGCATCGCACCGACAGGAGCCCCACCGATGTCGGTGCCGCACCTGGACACCCGCGTACTCGACGGTAAGCGCATGATCCTGTTCGGCCCATTCGCCACCTTCTCAACCAAATACCTCAAAGAGGGCTCTTACTGGGACCTGTTCAGCAGCATGACTACCAGCAACTTCTGGCCGATGACCCAGGTAGGTCTGAGCGAATTCAGCCTGGTGCGCTACCTGATCGGGCAGGTCATGCAATCGGACGATGACCGTTTCGAAGCCCTGCAAACCTACTACCCAGAAGCCAACAAGGATGACTGGCGTCTCTGGCAGGCCGGCCAACGCGTGCAGATCATCAAGCGCGATGCGGACAAGGGTGGCGTACTGAAGCTGGGCACCGAAGTGGTCACCTCAAAGGACGGCAGCATTGCTGGTCTGCTAGGCGCATCACCCGGAGCCTCCACGGCTGCACCGATCATGTTGGATCTGTTAGAGCGCGCGTTCAAGGACCAGCTCGCTTCGGCTGCCTGGCAGGAAAAACTACGCGAAATCGTGCCCAGCCACGGCGTCAGCCTCAACGAGAATCCGCAGCAGTTTCAGGAGGTATGGACCTATACCAGTCGGCTTCTGCAACTCGCGACGGCCGACGCCGAGGTCGATGACGAAGAGGCCGGCCCAAGCGATCTGCGGCCGATCGACCAGTCCGAGGAAACGGAAAAGGATATCGACCCGGAGCTAGCACCTTGAAACATGCTTCTGCACCTTTAACTCAGAATGGTGGGGCGGCTCTTCCCCCTTTAGACGATCCCAAGCCTGTCCCACATGGCTTGGGTCAAGCGTTGTCGATTGGAATAGCCGCGCCAAGGAGACGCCTGCAACGCATCCAGGCGCTGCACAAGATTGGCGATTGTCCATTGCTGGGCACTACGCAGACCGTCCAGTTCGTCGCGGGCAATCGGCACCGAAACCGGAAGCCCCGGCCGTGCACGCAAGGAATAGGCCGCCACCGTGCTGGCGCCCCGTCCGTTGCGCAGGTAGTCGATGAAGATCTTGCCAACCCGGTTCTTCGGCCCGGATGTGGCGGTGAAGCGCTCCGGCAACTGGCGAGTCATGAACTGGGAGATGGCCTTGGCGAAAGCCTTGACCGTATCCCAGTCGGCGCGCCGGGCCAGCGGCACGACAATGTGAATGCCCTTGCCGCCGCTGGTCTTCAGGAAGGCATCCAGGCCCAGTTCATCCAGAACCGCCAGGGTCAGGCGCGTCGCTTCCAGCATGCTACGCCAGGGCAGCGCCGGGTCCGGATCAAGGTCGAGTACGAAGCGGTCGGGCGTTTCGATACGTTCGCTGGTGGCGCCCCAGGTATGCAATTCAATACAGCCCATCTGCGCAGCCCCGACCAGCGCTGACAGGCTGTCGATTTCCATCAACCGGGCATGCCCGGGATCGAGCTTCGGATCCAGGTGCCTGATGTTGGGTATCGCCAAACGCTCGGCGTGCTTTTGGAAGAACTGCTCGCCCCCGACGCCATCGGGCGCTCGCACCAGTGAAACCGGGCGATTGTCCAGGTGCGGTAGTAGCCATTCGCCGATGCGTTCGTAGAACTGCGCCACCTGCAGCTTGGTGGTACCGCTTTGCGGGTCGATCACCCGCTGCGGATTGCTGATCGGTACGCCGCCCACTACTGGATTACCGGCTGTCGTGTGGCGGGTAGCGGTAGATTTGTCCGGTTTTCTGTCTTCGGCCGCAGCCGCCTTTGGGCGCTCGCGAACAATCTGCACGGCCGGCTTGTCATTGCGCAGCGCGATGAAGCTGGCCTGGCGCACGATCCCCTCGCGCGTCCATTCGGCGAACTCCACCTCGCACACCAGTTTCGGCTCGACCCACCTTACGCCGCGGGTCAGCGCTGCCGTGAGTCTTTTCGATAAGGGCGATTCGGTACACGCCAACGTCTGTAGGCGTTGCATCAACGCCTTGAGCGCTGCCTCGCTGAACCCGGTACCGACCCGTCCGGCATAACGCAGACCGCTCTCCTCGTTCACCGCCAGCAGTAACGCGCCAAAGCCGGTACGGCTGCCCTTCGGAGCCGTGTGACCGACGATGACGAACTCCTGGCGCAGGCGGCACTTGAGCTTGATCCAATCCGCACTGCGGCGTGAGACATAGGTGCTGCCGGCACGCTTGCCGATCACCCCTTCCAGCGACATCGCGCAGGCGCTGTCGAGAATGCTCTGATGATCGACGTTGAAGTCGGCGGAGAAGCGCAGCGGACTGCTGCGCGTGCGCCCGAGGAGCGCCCTGAGCCGGGCTCGGCGTTGCTCAAGAGGCGTCTGGCGCAGGTCTTCGCCGTTAAGAAAGGGAGCGTCGAACAGATAGTAGATCAGATCATGGCTACGGCCGATGTCGAAGGCGTTCTGCAACTGCTGGAAATCCGGCAGCCCCTGTTCGTTGAGTGCGACCACTTCGCCATCCAGCCAGCTGTCATGCAGGCCGAGCTTGGCCAGGGCCTTGGCCTGCATGGGCAGACGCCCTGTCCAGTCATGGCCGTTACGGGTGAACAAGCGCACCTCGTCGTCCCGGATTCGCGCCAGGATGCGGTAGCCGTCGTACTTCACCTCGTAGCGCCAGTCACCCTCAGGGGGCCCATCCACCAGAGTGGCCAGCTGCGGCGCCAGGAGGTCGGGAAACCTGGTCGAGGACGATGTGTTCGCCTTCGACCTCGCAGCAGCCTCGTGTTTGGTGGTTTTGCCGGGCTTGCTCGGGCCACCCACCAGCGCGCCGCTGATCACGCTCTGCGGCAAGGCGTCGAGAATGTAGTAATCATTGCTGGAGCACGCTGCGTCGTCACGTTCCTTGATCAGCAGCCACTGCTCCTTGTCACCGCTACCGCGCAGACGGGTGCGAACCAACGTCCAGTCGCCGGCCAGCTTTTCGCCGACCAGGCTGAACTTGAGCTTGCCGGCGACATAGGCGGCAGAAGGATCGCCATGCGGCTGCCAGATGCCGTGATCCCAGACAATCACGTCTCCCGCCCCATAGCTGCCCTCGGGGATGCTGCCTTCGAAATCGGCATAATCCAGCGGATGATCTTCCACATGCACGGCCAGGCGCTTGTCGCGTGGGTCCAGGCTCGGCCCCTTGGGCACCGCCCAGCTCTTCAGCGTGCCATCCAGCTCCAGGCGAAAATCGTAGTGCAACCGCCGGGCATCGTGTTTCTGGATCACGAAACGCAGGGCACCGGCCTTGCGCCCGCGCTTGTGCGGTCGTTCGCGGGGCTCGCTGGTCTGCTCGAAGTTGCGTTTGCGGCTGTACTCGCTCTGGGTTCTGGCCATGCTGATCGCTCCGGCTTATTTACGCGCGGTCTTTGCGGCGGGCTTACGCGAGGTCGTACCTTTGGCCGTCGCCTTGGCTTTCGGCTTGCTCGCAGGTTTACCCGCCAGGCTGCGTTTGAGCAGCTCGGTAAGATCTATGACATCGGCACTGCGTCGTTCCTCTTCGCCTTCGACTCGCTCCACCTCCTCGATCTTGCCGGCCTTGGCCTTGCGTTCCACCAGCGCCATGATGCGGTCCTGGAAGCTGTCGACGTACGCATCCGGCTGCCAGTCAGCGCTCATGTCTCGTATCAGACGCTTGGCCATGTCCAGCTCACTCTTGGCCAGTTTCGGCTGAGTGACGGCCTGGCCGAGTTCCAGCGAATCCAGGCTGCGAACCTCGTCGGGCCAGCGCAACATCACCAGCACCAGCGCCGACTCCAGCGGCATCAGTGCTGCCAGATGCTGGCGGGTGTGCAACACCACATAGGCCAGGGCTACCTTGTGGGTACCGCTCAGCGCCTCACGCAGCAGGGCATAGACCTTTTCGCCGCGGCGGTCGGGAGCCAGGTAGTACGGTCTGTCGATGTTTTGCAGCGGTATCTGCTGACTGTCGACGAACGCGAAGATATCGATGGTCTGGGTCGCTTCGGGATGAGCAGCTCGGATTTCCTCTTCACTGAGCACCACATAGCGGCCCTTCTCATAGGCCACACCTTTGACGATGTTCTCCTTGCTCACCTCTTTGCCGGTGGCTTTGTTCACCCGCTTGTAGCCGACCGCCTCCATGCTGCGCTTGTCCAGCCAGTCAAAGTCCACGCCCTGTGTGGACGTGGCCGACAATAGCGCGACCGGGATATGCACCAGACCGAAGCTGATGGCGCCCTTCCAGATAGCCCTAGGCATGGTGATCGCATCCATATGTGTCGTGGACCGCCGGCACGTTGTAGATGCTGCCAAAGCGACTACGGCCTGAAATGAAGAATCTGATAGTCATGGTGTGCCTCCGTCAGCCTACGTGACCCTACTGCTCGCTCAATCAGTCGACTGCCGGCAGGAGCAGAAGGTTTTACTGAAATGTCAGGTGACAGGAGGGGCGTACTGAACGGGCCTGCACCGCTCGTCCAGATACGTGAACTCACCCGCGGCCCCTTCCTCGATAAAGGACTTGCCTACCGATGAGGATCACCCCATGCGAGCACTCACTTATCACGGAAGCCATGACGTACGTGTCGAGACCGTTGCCGACCCGGTCATGCTGGCTGACGACGACATCATTCTGCGGGTGACCGCCACCGCTATCTGCGGTTCGGATCTGCACCTGTACCGTGGCAAGATTCCACAGGTCAAGGATGGCGATATCTTCGGCCACGAATTCATGGGCGAGGTAGTCGACACCGGCTCCGCGGTGAACCGGGTAAGCAAAGGCGACCGTGTGGTAGTGCCATTCGTCATCGCCTGCGGCACCTGTTTCTTCTGCGCCATGGATTTGCACGCTGCCTGCGAGACCACCAACCCCGGCCGCGGCGCCATCCTCAACAAGAAACAGATCCCATCCGGCGCCGCACTCTTTGGTTACAGCCATCTCTACGGAGGTGTGCCTGGAGGACAGGCGCAATATGTGCGGGTGCCCAAGGCCAACGTCGGCCCACTGAAAGTGCCGGGCCCCCTTGACGACGAACAGGTGCTGTTCCTCACCGATATCCTGCCCACTGGGTACCAAGCGGCGGTCAACGCCAGCGTCAGACCAGGCAGCAGTGTGGCGATCTACGGCGCCGGCCCGGTGGGGTTGATGGCAGCCGCTTGCGCACGACTGCTCGGTGCCGAGCAGATATTCATGGTCGATGAGTCGCCCTATCGCCTGGAATTCGCCCGCCAGACCTATGGCGTCATTCCGATCAATTTCGACCAGGTGGACGACCCGGCCGCAGCCATCATTGAGCAGACAGCAGGTCATCGCGGCGTAGACGCGGCCATCGACGCAGTAGGGTTCGAAGCCAAGGGCAGCACCACCGAAACCATCCTCACGGCGCTCAAACTGGAGGCCAGCAGTGGCAAGGCCTTGCGCCAGTGCATCGCCGCCGTTCGCCGAGGCGGCACCGTGAGCGTGCCGGGGGTCTATGCCGGTTTCATCCACGGGTTCCTGTTCGGCGACGCCTTCGACAAGGGCTTGACCTTCAAGATGGGCCAGACCCATGTCCAGCCTCTCCTGCCGAAGCTGTTGGAGCATGTCGAACGTGGCGAGCTGAAACCTGAGGTGATCATCAGCCACCGCCTACCCCTGGAGCAGGCGGCAGAAGGCTACAAGCTGTTCGACAAGCAGCAGGACGACTGCCGCAAGGTAGTGCTGCGACCCTGACCGTACCTTACTTGCTGTGCTCCGGCGAAGACGGTGGATGGGCCATGCCGCGCGGCCCGAACAAGCCCCACAAGCCCAGACCGAGTACCGGCAATAACACGATGAGCAGCGACCACAGGGCCTTGGAATCAACGCCCTTGTCGCTGCGGTACACGCTGACGATGGCCCACAGGTCGAGCAGGATGATGATGACGCCGAGTGCAATGAACAGAAAACCAAATTCGCCGAGCATGTCGAGGTTCCTCCACATTGGGTGTTTCTGTTGTGGCCGTATCCCGGCCCTATGGTTCAGGCGAAATCCACTTGAATCGCAGATGCCAGCGCCTCGAATGCCACATACCCACGCGAGGTAACACCCATGCCCTCATCTGCACGGCACCACCCTGCGCACAGGGACGAAGAACTGGCCCAACTGCTGCGCCGCTACGCCGAACCCTTGCCGGAGTTCGAAGCTGCGGAATTTGGCGTACCGTTCTCCCGCTATGGCGATGCCCGTGTGGTACTGATTGGCGAGGCCAGCCACGGCACCTCCGAATTCTATCGGGCGCGTGCGAGCATCACCCGTCGGCTGATCGAACACCACGGTTTCAATATCGTCGCGATAGAGGGCGACTGGCCGGATGCCGCGTACATCAACCGCTACGTCCGCCACGGGAGTGCCCCACAGGGGGAGGCAGTGTTCGACCGCTTCCCCACCTGGATGTGGCGCAACCGGGAGACGATGGACTTCGTGCGTTGGCTGCACCAGCACAACGCTGCCCTGGAGGCGAACAATTACGTGGAATTTCGCGGCCTGGACATCTACAGCCTGCGGGCCTCGATGGCGGCAGTGCTGGGTTATCTGGACGATCGCGACCCGCAACATGCAGCGGCCGCTCGCCAGCGCTACGCCTGCCTGACGCCCTGGCAGAACCAGCCGGCAGAATATGGCCAACACGTTGAATGGGGAGCAGAGGATTCCTGTGAAGAGGCCGTGGTCGCACAGCTCGGCGAATTGCTGTGGGCGCGCCTGGAAACTCTGGAGCGCGACGAGGGCTTGTTCGATGCGGCGCAGAATGCCCGCGTGGTGCGAGCCGCCGAGCAGTACTACCGGCTGATGTACCGATCCTCGGCGTCCTCCTGGAATCTGCGCGACCATCATATGTTCGCCACGCTCAAGCAGGTGCTCAAGCACCGTGGGCAAGGCGCCAAGGCCGTCGTCTGGGCGCATAACTCCCACGTCGGTGATGCGGCGGCCACAGAGATGGGCTGGCAGGGTCAGTTCAACCTGGGCCAGCTATGTCGCATCGGCTGGGGCGACGACGCGGTACTGATCGGCATGGGAACCAACAGCGGTGAAGTTGCCGCTGCCGACGACTGGGGCGCAGCACTACGGATCATGCGCGTGCTGCCGTCACACCCAGACAGCTGGGAGCAGCGTTTTCTATGCACAGGTGTGCCGACTGCGCTGTTCGACTGGCGTGGCGCCGGCAGGACAACCTTGCGCCATGCCGTCAGCGAGCCCCTGTTGCAGCGCGCCATCGGCGTGATCTACCGGCCTCAGACTGAGCGACACAGCCACTATTACGAAACAGTGCTGGGTGAACAGTTCGATGCCTATCTGTGGTTTGAAACCACCACGGCGGTAACGCCCTTACCCTCCCCCTCGGGTGACAAACACTGCCGTGAGAGCGAAACCTTCCCCTTCGGATTCTGAAGGGCGATGAGGACGAGATGACCTGGGTGCTGCGTAACGACCCGCTGGTACCTGTCAGCCTTGCGGTGCAAGCGAGCCGTTGGAAACGGTATCAGCCCCTTGTTAAAGATCGCGAGCCCTCACGGTTGACAATCACTGCCAGTGACTTCCACCCACTAGCGGATCTGCAGGTAATGGACCTGATGGCACGAGGAGACCCAGCATGAGCGATGTTCGCATTGGCATCTCTGGATGGCGCTACGCCCTCTGGCGCGGCGATTTCTATCCCAAGGGCCTGGTGCAGCGTAAGGAGCTGGAATTCGCTTCACGCGAAGTCAACAGCATCGAGATCAACGGCTCCTTCTATGGGCTGCAGACACCCCAGCGATATAAGGCCTGGGGAGCCCAGACGCCCGACGATTTCATCTTCAGCATCAAGGCACCGCGCTATATCACACACGTGCGCCGGCTCGTGGATATTGAACAGCCGCTGGCCAATTTCTTTGCCTCGGGACTGCTGGGGTTGAAGGAAAAGCTTGGTCCTATCCTCTGGCAGTTTCCTCCCAGCTTCCGCTTCGATGAGCATCTGTTCGGCGACTTCCTTGCACAGCTACCTTCGAGCACCGATCAGGCCCGTCGTATCGCTCGCCGTTCCGCCGCCCGTCTGCATGTGCCAGGCTACTTGGAGGCTGCTGTGGGCAAGCCGCTAAGGCATGCTGTTGAAATCCGCAACGACAGCTTCTGTTGCCCGGCATTCGTCAATCTGTTGCGCCAGCACAACATCGCCCTGGTGGTGGCGGATACGGCAGGCAAATGGCCCTACGTGGAGGACGTCACCGCTGACTTTCTTTACCTACGCCTGCACGGGGACGCAAAACTCTACGTCAGTGGCTATTCACCCCAGGCATTGCGTCGCTGGCAACGACGTATCGAGGCATGGGCAGCCGGGGGCCAACCGCAGGACGCCCAACTGATAGATCGTCAGTACCCGATCTCCAGCACTGCTCGAGACCTGTATTGTTACTTCGACAATGATGTGAAAGTGCGTGCCCCCTATGATGCACGGCATCTACTGGAGAGCTTGGGGCTACGGCCTCGGGCGTAAACCTTCCGCTAAAGCGGTAAATGTTGTTCTAAGCAAAGAGCTCCGCCATCAACATTGCCTGACCGGCGTCTGGCGCCTTTTCGCACATACACCGGATACCCGTTCTGGTACGTCAGCCTCTGCTGTCCCCCTCTCTGCGCATTGCGCCTCGTAGCGGCCCGTCAGCACTACCACTGCTCTGAAGATATGAACTTCACAGCAAGACAGTTCTTCCTAACTAGTGACTCAAGTCGATCCCGTTGCCAAAACCCAGTGCCTTATTGGCCCTTGCGGGGTTCAAGACATTCACAGAGGAGAAGCAGCATGACTCGCAATACGAGCAATCAGTACAGCATGCAGAACCCGCTGACGCAGTATCCGCAGCCTGAATTCCCAGCCCAACACCAACCTGAACCGGGTCTGGATCGTAAAATGAAGCCAGAGCCTGATCATGGCGAGATGAGCTACATCGGCTTTGGCCGGCTTGAGGGGCGCAAAGCTTTGATTACCGGCGCTGACTCCGGGATTGGCAGGGCCGCAGCCATTGCCTTTGCCCGCGAGGGTGCTGACATCGTGCTCAATTATCTGCCCGAGGAAGAAGCTGATGCCCAGGAGGTCGTGGCGCTAATCACCGCCGAGGGCCGTCGTGCCATCGCCCTGCCCGGCGACATCAAGGACGAGGCGTTCTGCACGTCCCTGGTCAAGGATGCAGTACAGGCGCTGGATGGGCTGGACATCCTGGTCAATGTGGCAGGCAAGCAGATCGCCCAACAGCACATCAGTGAGCTGAGCAGCGAGCAGTTCGACCACACATTCAAGACCAACGTCTATGCGCTGTTCTGGCTGTGCAAAGCGGCCGTACCGTATATGCCGCCAGGTGCGACGATCATCAACACCGCGTCGATCCAGTCCTATGATCCGTCTGCAACGCTGCTTGATTATGCGTCGACCAAAGCGGCCATCGTGGCTTTCACCAAAGCGCTTTCCTCCCAGGTCATCAAGCAGGGAATTCGGGTTAACGCCGTCGCGCCAGGACCGATCTGGACGGTGCTGCAACCCACTGACGGGCAACCGGCCGAGAAGATCCCAAGCTTCGGTTCCCAGGTGCCCATGAAGCGACCAGGACAACCTGCCGAGTGTGCACCGTTGTATGTACTTCTGGCTTCTCAGGAGTCGAGTTTCATCACCGGTGAAGTATTCGGCGTGACCGGCGGAAACCCTTTGCCGTGAAGCGTCGCCGCCACCCCTTCTGAAACGGACTAATCCATTCATGTCGCCCCGCTTCGGGGCTGAAGATCGAGCGAGCCTTCATGAGCAGGACAGTTGCAGATTTTATCGTTGAGCGTCTCTACCTGTGGGGCGTTCGACGCATCTATGGGTATCCCGGCGATGGCATCAACGGTGTATTCGGCGCGTTGGCCAGAAGCGAAGGAAAAATCCGTTTCATCCAGGCCCGGCATGAGGAAATGGCGGCCTTCATGGCCTGCGCGGATGCCAAGTTTTCGGGTGATCTCGGGGTGTGCATCGCCACATCCGGCCCCGGTGCGACGCACTTGCTGACCGGGCTCTACGATGCGCGCATGGATCATATGCCCGTGTTGGCCATCGTCGGTCAGCAGGCGCGCAGCGCCGTCGGCGGCCACTACCAGCAGGAGGTCGATCTGCTGGCGATGTTCAAGGACGTCGCCGGTGCCTTCGTGCAGCAGGCCAACTCACCCGAGCAGGTTCGCCACCTGATCGATCGTGGTATTCGCACGGCCCTGGGCGATCGCCGGGTCACGGCGATTATCCTGCCCAACGACCTGCAGACTCTGCCCTACGAAGAGCCTGCTCGTGAGCATGGCACACTGCATTCTGGCATCGGCTACAGCCGGCCGCGGGTACTGCCCCATGCAGCCGACCTGCAGCGGGCGGCCGAGGTCCTGAACTCAGGTGAGAAAGTCGCGATCCTCGTCGGGGCCGGCGCGCTGGGGGCGTCCGACGAGGTAATGGAAGTGGCTCAAAGACTGGGAGCCGGGGTGGCAAAGGCACTGCTTGGCAAGGCGGTACTGCCGGACGATCTGCCCTGGGTCACCGGCTCCATCGGTCTGTTGGGCACCAAGCCGAGCTACCGGTTGATGAACGAGTGCGACACCTTGCTGATGATCGGCTCGGGCTTCCCCTATGCGGAGTTCCTGCCCAAGGAGGGTCAGGCACGCGCCGTGCAAATCGATATTCAGGCCGACATGCTTGGCCTGCGCTACCCCATGGAAGTCCTCCTGCAGGGCGATACCGGCGAAACCCTGCGAGCCCTGCTGCCCCTGCTGCACGAGAAAAAATCCAGCAGCTGGCGTAAGCGCGTCGAACGTTGGACTGGCCAGTGGCGCAGCGTCTTAACGGATCGTGCAATGTCACCCGCCGAGCCGATCAACCCACAGCGAGTGGCCTACGAGCTGTCGCCGCGCCTGCCTGATCGGGCCGTGGTGACCTGCGACTCCGGCTCCTGCGCCAACTGGTTCGCCCGCGACGTCATGATTCGCCAGGATATGCTCTGCTCGCTATCCGGCGGGCTCGCCTCCATGGGCGCGGCGGTACCCTATGCCATTGCCGCCAAGTTCGCCCAGCCGGACCGTCCAGTGATAGCACTGGTGGGCGACGGCGCCATGCAGATGAACAACATGGCCGAGCTGATTACCGTGGCCAAGTACTGGCCGCAGTGGCGGGACAAGCGCTGGATCTGCGCCGTATTCAACAACCAGGATCTCAATCAGGTGACCTGGGAGCAGCGGGTCATGGAGGGAGACCCGAAGTTCCCCGCCTCCCAAGACATACCGGACGTGGCCTATCACCGATTCGCGCAGTCCATCGGACTCGAGGGCATCTTCGTCGACCGCGAAGAGGACGTCGCGCCGGCCTGGGAGCAAGCATTGGCTGCGGATCGTCCAGTGTTGATCGAATTCAGGACCGACCCAGATGTGCCGCCGCTGCCGCCCCACATATCGTTGAAACAAGCCAAGTCATTCGCGTCCGCACTGTGGCAGGGCGACCCAGATCAGGGTGGCGTGATACGCAAGACCACGCGGCAAGTGCTGAGCACCCTGCTGCCGGGCAAAACACCTCGTTGACCGCTGGCGGACGTACCGTCACAGCAGAGAAAAAGGGGCCCGCTGAACCGAACGGCAAAACACCCCCCAGTGAACATTCCCGAGCCATCGATAATTAATCACTACCTATGAAAACCTCACGAATTATTAGCCCCGAGGCTTATGCGCAAGGGAGTGATCATTCCGAGTCGCTGCTGTTCGGCAGCCCCAAGGAACGGCTCGATTTCTATCGCAGGGAGATTCAGTTCGAGAAAAGCCTGCTAGCTGGGCGCACCAACGCCTATCTGTCGGCTCAGTCGTTTCTGGTCATCGCCTACGCATCGTCCATGGCCAATGCGAATGAGCACTGGGGCGCACTGTTTACTCTAGTGGTGCCTGCTCTTCTCGCGCTGCTGGGGGTCATGAGCTCGCTGCATGCCTGGCCGGGCATCAAGGCGTCGGCAATGATCGTCGAGCATTGGCAGTACAAACAGGAACAACTATTGCGCAGCGATCCTGAGTTCGGCCCGGCCTATGACGACTCGCCGCTATTCAGCGAACAGGAGGCAAGCAGAGACAGTAACCGCAAATCCCTGCTGTTTTCCCTTCGCTCGCCCTGGCTGTTCATTATTTTCTGGGTCGTACTGGGTGTCTTCTCGGTCTGGCTACAAATGCCATCGGCGAAGATATGAGACAGGTCACCAGCCAAGCGTTGAGACTTAAAAGTGTGAGGCTGGCCGCTGCCTTCATCTCGATCGACCATACGTTAAAATTAGATATTATTCGTATTAGCCAATTCAGCTGGCTAGTCTCGAAGTCATCTACTCCAGTCTCGCCCTGAAACGCCTTTCGAATTCAACACTGCGGCTGCTGTGCTCCTGCAGCTGCTGTCGAAACTGCGGTGACAGCTGCTCCGCGAGCACTTGCTCGAAACGGTGGCGAATTTGTTTTTCGGTGCGCAGTGCCACGCGCAAACGGGCGCGGCCGCGCTCAGGCAACAGCGAGGTGGTCACGCTGTTCCAGGCATGGCGAAGTACGCCGAACAGGCTTGGATGCTGCGCTGGTCGGCCGCCATAGGTAACGATCTGATTGTGCAGGCAGGCCATCAGCGCCGAGCACTGCTGTTCGCGCTCGCGAAATAACCGCTGCTGCTCGGATGTACTCGCGCTGCCTGCAAGACGTCGATAGCTCAAGCTGGCGTCGTGGCAAGTCATCAGAAGGTGGTTGAGCTGGGCAATGGTCTTGTCCAACGTCGGCATGCGCTACGCCTCCCCTGCGCGCTCGGATGCAAAGAACTGACACCGGGTGCGCGCAGTGTCGCGGCACCCGGTAGACCGATCAGCTCTTGGCACGAGCCACGTCACGCATCGCTCTGACTTCATCGTGATTGCGCAGCACGCCCTGGTACTGACGCTCCACCATGCTGCGGATTTCTGGAGGCAGATTCTTGGTCAGCGCTTCGCTGTAGCGCTCCTTGGCCACGTCTTCGCCGCGCTCGGCTTCGTTGAGAATGGCCTCTTCGTCCTTGCCGGTGACCAGTGATTTCAGGTCGACCCAGCGGCGATGCAGGTCTGCCCCCACGCTGGTGCTGTCCTCTGGCTCGCCGCCCAATTCCAGGACGGTCCGTTGCAGTTCTTCCGCCGCTCCGGCGCATTGCCGCGAGCGTTGCGAGAAGAGTTGCTTCATGTCGGGGCGCTTGACGTCTTCGGCGCAGACCTTGAAGCCTGCCTCGCCGTCCTTGCAGGTTTCGATCAGCTTGTTGAGGGTGCGTACCAGGTCTTTACGATCGTCGGTGAGATCCATGAGTTGTCTCCGGGCCGGCTAAACGGCCATTGCTGGGTGGTATGTCCCCTAGCGGGGCGTACATGGATTCCGACGCTCAGGCTGCGCTGATCGTTCAGGGAAAATTCCAAGCGGCAGGCTGAGCCGGCTTCAGGTATGCACGCACCAGTTGACTGCCTCGGCCGGCATGCCGAGGCAGTCTTCACGGTGAATCACACCGGCTGCCAGTGCCTCGGAGACGTTGAGAATGCGCGGTGCAGACATCAGGCATTCGAGTACGTTGAGGGGCGCTTCGGCGCCAGCGGTGCACTCAGCGACGATGCTGGCGTAAAGCTGCAGATCGTAGTCCAGGCTCATCGCGTATTCGGACATGCGCGCGTGATCCACGGCGCCGTTGACCGTCCAGTGAAAGGGATGAAACAGGAACTTGCTATGCGGGCAGGCCGTGCGTGTTTCGCCGGCAAGAAAGATGATGTTGCCCATGGATTCGACGGTGCCGAGGTTGTGCGTCTTCACGGGCACCGGCAGCGAGACGAGGAAGTTGTAGAGGGAGAAGCCGTAGCTGCACTCCCCGCCCATGGTGGCGATCTTCAGCACCAGCTCATCTGCGCCCTGATGGATGGCCTGGCTGCATTTGTCGATCAACTGACCGCAGGTGTAGGAGTTGATCGGTGCGGTGAAATGCACGACGTGGGTTCTCATGACGGTCTCCTCTGCAATGAAATGCCTTTGCGCGGCCTTCTTTTGCAGTGAGTGAAAACGCACGGGAGGGTTTCAATTTTCTGCGCCTCGATGGCTGTGCTGATCATCACAAGCCCGGCAAAAAGCTTGAACGCAAGCCAGCCAGTGGAACTCTGTCTATTTCAGGGGAGCTTTGTCAGGGGCCGTTTCGTGACCTGGCAGGCGCAATTGCGCCAATCGAACGAGCATCTTGCTTCCCCAGGGCCGCCGCACCGTCTCCTCCTTCTCCTTGCGGCGGTTCCTTCTTTTCTGACTGGAGACGATCCTGGCCCGCTCTGGAGAGTGGCCGAACTCAGACACCATCAGGCAGTCACAACGTCGTGGCCTGCCCCACCAGGGCCACGTGCTCGCAACGAACGGACGCATGGGAGAGCATCGATGCCACTGCTCAAACTGCTGCATTTCATGGCACTGATCTGCTGGTGTGGCGTGCTGCTGTACCTGCCCGCGATGATCGCTGCCGGCACGCGCAGCAGCGACGAGCTGTTCTATCGCGACCATGCTCACCTCACCCGCACCGTCTTCAACCTGATCGCCACGCCAGCCGCTCTGCTGGCCATTGGTTCGGGCACTGCGCTGTTTTTACGTGAGTCGATTTTCGACCCCTGGTTGATAATCAAGCTCACCACGGTCGCGGGGATGGTGCTCTGTCACGCCCTGTGCGGCGTGCTCATCCTGCGTATCGAACGTGCCGCCGAACCTGCGCTGCGCCGGGACTGCCTGTTGATCGCTTTGCTGCTGAGCGCCCTGATCGGCGCCACGCTGTGGCTGGTGCTGGCCAAACCCTTCTGATCATGGAGTATTCGAGAATATGCCCGGCCTGCCCCGCTCTCTCTACCGTCCAGTAGCTGGCAAGCCGGAGCCGATTGGTTCAGCGTGTATCGACGCCCACGCCGTGCTCGTACACCAGGCGCCCGCCCAGATAAGCAGCCAGGCCAATCAGCGCTGCGGTGAGCAGCGACAGATACAGGCCCCAGCGCTCCATGCCCTGCTCCGGCCCCGCGTAGCGCAGCAGCCAGTTCAGCGATGCCAGCGACAGCATCATCACCGCGATGATGGCGTGGCACCAGGCGGTGATCTTGCGCCGGATGCTGCCAACCGTAAGCAGATCGACCAGCCCCGCCATGCTCGCCACCCAGCCACCGAAGGCGCCGACGCCCGCCAGCCAGAGACTGGCGCGTGCCCAGAACGGATCGGCCAGCAGCAGATAGGCGATATCGGTCGCCACCAGGCCCAGCAGCGCGGCTACCGGAAAGTGGATCATCATCGGGTGCAGCGGATGCCCGGCGATGGCGGCGCGACTGACGATAACTTCCTTTATTTCGGCCATCCCGGCCTCCCTGTACAGGTGAATGATGAGGTGAAACGGGCGCGTCATTGGCTGATGCCCTGTTTCAAGTTGACCACGCTGACGCTGGCAGTTCCGTTTCTCGTTGCCTGCGAGGGGCCGCAATCGGCGCTCGATCCGGCCGGGCCGATGGCGCGCGAGGTGGCAATGCTGTGGTGGGCAATGTGCGCCTTCGCCACCCTGGTGCTGATCGTGGTGACGGCCCTGTGGGTGCATGCCATGCGCCGCAACAACCCACAGATGGACGCCGCACGGGCACGTCAGCTGACGCTGCGCTGGCTGGTCGGTGGCGGGCTGTTGTTGCCGACCTTGAGCGTGCTGCTCCTGTTGCTGTTCGGCATACCCATCGGCCATCGCATGCTGCCCTTGCCGCTGGCGGGCGAGCAGCCCATGCGTATCGAGGTGGTCGGCCATCAATGGTGGTGGGAGGTGCGCTACCCGGACAGCGGCGTGGTCACCGCCAATCAGCTGCATCTGCCGGTAGGCCGGCCGGTGGACCTCGACGTCAGTAGCGCCGACGTCATCCATTCCTTCTGGGTGCCTCGCCTGGGCGGCAAGATCGACATGATCCCCGGCCGGGACAATCGTATCCGCCTGCAGGCCGATCAGGCCGGCACCTTTCGTGGCCAGTGCTCGGAGTTCTGCGGCACCCAGCACACCCACATGATCCTCGATGTGCAGGCTCACGAGGAGGAAGACTTCGCCAGTTGGCTGCAGGCACGCCGCGAACAACAGGTCAGCGCCCTGCCCGGCCCGGCTGGCGACGTGTTCGCCGCGCGTTGCGGTCAGTGTCATCGCGTGGCGGGCGTCAGCGAAGGCAATCGCGCGCCGGATCTCAGCGATGTCGGCGCGCGATCGATGCTCGGCGCCGGCGTGCTGAGCAATGAACCGGGCGCGCTGTTGCGCTGGCTGCACGAGCACCAACGGCTCAAACCCGGCAACGCCATGCCGCTGCATGACGATCTCGACCCCGACCACCTCAGCACCATCGCCGACTGGCTGGAGACCCTGCGCCCGTGACTACGCCAAGCAACGAACAGGTTGCCGCCCAGGAACAACTGCACGATCAGTTCAACGACGTATGGGGTAACCCGCGCGGCTGGAAGTCGCTGACCATCGTCAATCACACCACCATCGGCATTCGCTTCATGCTCACCGGGCTCGGCTTCTTCCTGTTCGGTGGCCTGCTGGCAATGCTGGTGCGCACGCAGCTGGCGATACCCGGCTACGACTTTCTCGAGCCGGACGTTTACAACCAGGTCTTCACCATGCATGGCACGGTGATGATGTTTCTCTTCGCCGTACCGATGATGGAAGGCCTGGCGGTCTACCTGATTCCGAAGATGCTCGGCGCGCGCGACCTGGTATTCCCGCGTCTGTCGGCGCTGGGCTACTGGTGCTACCTGTTCGGTGGGTTGATCCTGTGCGCCAGTCTGCTGCTGGGTATCGCGCCCAAGGCCGGCTGGTTCATGTACACGCCGCTGTCCGGCGCCGTGCATACGCCGGGGCCGAACTCGGATTTCTGGCTGATCGGCATCACCTTCGTGGAGATCTCGGCGGTGTCGGCCGGTGTCGAGCTGGTGGTGTCGATCCTGCGCACCCGCGCCGAAGGCATGTCGCTGAACAAGATGCCGATCTATGCCTGGTACATCCTGGTGATGGCCATGATGATCGTGGTCGGCTTCCCGCCGCTGATCCTCGGCAGCATCCTGCTGGAGCTGGAACGCGCGGTTGGCCTGCCGTTCTTCGAGGTCGCGCGCGGCGGTGACCCGATTCTCTGGCAGCACCTGTTCTGGCTGTTCGGCCATCCCGAGGTGTACATCATCTTCCTGCCGGCGGCCGGCATCGTCTCGACCCTGCTACCGGTGTTCTGCCAGCGGCCGCTGGTGGGCTACCGCTGGGTGGTGCTGGCGATCCTCACCACCGGTTTCATCAGCTTCGGCCTGTGGGTGCACCACATGTTCACCGTGGGCATTCCGCAGCTGGCGCAGGCGTTCTTCTCCGCGGCGAGCATGCTGGTGGCGATACCGACCGGCATCCAGGTGTTCGCCTGGATCGCCACACTGTGGGTCGGCCGGCCGCTGTACCACGTACCGATGCTGTGGCTGGTGGGTTTTCTGGTGATCTTCGTCTGCGGCGGGCTGACCGGGGTGATGCTGGCGTTGGTGCCCTTCGACTGGCAGGTGCATGACACCCACTTCGTGGTGGCGCACATGCACTACGTGCTGGTGGGTGGCATGTTCTTCCCGCTGCTGGCCGGCATCTATTACTGGCTGCCGCATTTTTCCGGACGCATGCCGTCGGTACGCCTCGGCAAATGGGGCTTCTGGCTGGTGTTCATCGGCTTCAACCTGACCTTCCTGATCATGCACTGGACCGGCCTGATGGGCATGCCGCGGCGCATCTACACCTACCAGTCCGGCCTCGGCTGGGACCTGCCCAACCTGATCTCGTCGATCGGCAGTTTCATCATGGCCATCGGCATCGCCACGGTGCTGCTGGATATCGTCCTGCACTTTCGCTTCGGCCAGAAGGCCACGAAGAATCCCTGGAACGCGGACACCATGGAGTGGAGTACGCATCTGCCGCCCAGCCCCTACAACTTCGTCAGCCTGGCGCCGGTGCGCACCCGCCATCCCCTGTGGGAGCTGCCCGACCTGGAGGAGTGCATCGACCGTGGAGAGTTCGCCCTGACCGTGATCGACCATGGCCGGCGAGAAACCTGGGGTATCGAGCCGCTGACCGGCAAGGTGCGCGAGATCATCCACCTGCCGGGCAATAGCTGGTGGCCTTTCATCGCCTCGCTGTTCATCGCCTTCACCTGCCTGGGGCTGCTGAGCAAGTTCTACTGGGTAGCGCTGGTGGCCAGCATCGTCGCCGTGCTGGTGCTGCTGCGCTGGAGCTGGGAGAACGGCGCGCACCCGCTAGCGGCGCCGGATGCGCGAGTGCAACCTGGCGAGCCGCCGCTGCACTCACGCACCTGTGATGGCCCTGGCTTGTGGGGCATGGGCGTGACGCTGCTGGCCAACGGCGCCTTGTACCTGGCGCTGCTGTTCGGCTGGTTCTATCTGTGGACGGTCTCGCCGAACTGGCTGGTGCCGGACGATGCGGTCATCGATCAGCGCTTGCTGCTGGCCAGCGCCGTATTGCTGAGCATTGCCGTGTTGTGGCAGCGACCGGTATTGCGCCGTCTGCGTCAGGGCCAGGGTGAACCCGCTGCGTTGATCACCTGCTTTGTCGGGGCGGCGCTGCTGGGCGCGTTGCACACCGGGCTGCTGCTCTGGGCCCTGCTGGCTGGAGAGCTGGCGCCGCGCGCCACTGCGCATGATGCGGTGATCGTGGTGATGCTCGTCTACAGCCTCGCGCACGGGGCGCTGGCGACCATTCTCAGCGCGTTGCAGGCCCTGCGTGTGCATCATGGCTATGTATGCAAGCGCACGCCCTACGAGCCCTTGGTGGTCGAGCAATTCTGGCAATACAGCCTGGCCGTGATGTGGATTACCTACTGCAGCGTGGTGCTGTTCCCGCCAACCTTCGGAGGTGTGTGATGCAGCCGTTACGCTCCCCCTACAATCCGATCCACATCCCCCTCGGGCTGGTGCTCTGGAGTATCTGGTTCGTCGCGCTGTACGGCGGATTGTCGGTTGGCTGCGCACTGGCGCCGCCTGACCCTGCTCAGGGGCAATGGACCTGGCTGAACGGCCTGCTCGCTCTGCTGAGTCTGCTCACCATGGCGGCCCTGCTGGGTTTGGCCCGGCGGTTTCAACGCGCCGCCAGGGACGAGCGTGAGGGCCAGCCCGCGCGCTTCGTAGCCCGCCTCGCTGCGGGCGTGAACCTGATCGGCGCCATTGCCACCGTTTTCGTCGCCCTGCCAACGCTGAGCCTGCCGCCATGCCTGTGATCGTCCTCGCCCTCCTCCTTCTGCCTGGCACGGCCGCCGCCCATGGTCTGCTCGATGGCCATCTGCATCTGAACGAGCGCGTACCGCTGCTGCTTAGCGCTCTGCTGCTCGGCGCGGCCTGGCTGCTGTACATCCTGGGTTGCCGCAAGGTGCGCCCGCACGGGCGCGAAGCGTTGTGGATGCATCTGGCCATGGTCCTCACGGTACTCGCCGTATTCGGCCCCATCGATGACTGGGCAGAGACCAGCACCAGCCTGCACATGGTCCAGCACATGCTGTTCATGATCGTCATCGCGCCGCTCTGGGCGCTGGCTCGACCGTTGCCGCAATGGCGAGCGCAGCTCGGTGGTTGGATGGCGCCGGTGTCCAACGCCATTCTGCGCAGCGGCCGCTATCCGGTAGCCCTGGCCATGCTGCACGGCGCGATGATCTGGGTCTGGCACACACCCAGCCTGTACATGCTGGCGCTGGACAACACCTGGTGGCACGCCATTGAACATGCCTGCTTCCTGTTCAGCGCCTGGCTGTTCTGGTGGTCGTGCTTGCGCGCCAATCCACGGCAGGTGCCACACGCACTGATGGCCATTCTCCTGACGCTGATGCACACCGGCCTGCTCGGCGCCCTGCTCACCTTCGGCAACACGCCATTCTATGGCGAGTCCCGCGACCTGGCCGACCAGCAACTGGCTGGCTTGTTGATGTGGGTGCCAGGCAGCCTGGTCTACCTCGCTGCTGCCGGCTGGATCAGCTGGCGTTGGTTGACACGGATCTGGCGTCGGCAGGCACGAGAAGGTGCGGAGAATTCCCTGTAGCGCAGATTTCAGGCGCGCCAACCTCTTGTACAACTTATATTCAGCTTTTCCGCTGATGGTCAGCGCTTCGCGGAAACCATGATGCAGATTTGGTTCAGAGTATTTTTTCTGTCGGTGCGAAGCAGTTGGCTTATTCCCGGCCGCAAGGTGCTGTGCTCAAACAATAAAGTCTTGAGTGCGGAAACCGAGTCGCGAACATCTTCCTGCAATCAACTTTGCCAAGATCACTTTGTATAAGTCCGGTAGATGATGTCACTTTGAGTTTTCTTTTTACCAATCGTCCCAAGCGTTGGTATGCATTGAATACATGGTTATGTTTGATGAGTGCTATCAAGGAGAAGCTCATGAAACACGACCTGGAAAGTATCAGATCAGCGTTATCCATTTACCAAGTTGAAATGACACCGAGACCGGACGGCAGCGTTGTGCTTACCGTTTCGCATGAAGAACGTCAGCTCGTTCGCGTTCTCGATGGAAGTTGTTCGACGCAAGAATTCATTCGCCTGATTCATTTCGACATGGCTCTGAACGAAGATGCCGAGTCAGTCAATGAGGCGGTCAAATACTGCAGCACCACCCAATTACCCACCTACTCGCGCGAGCCGCTTTTCCGCACGCGCTCCTCTCGCTTATGGGCCATGAGAAAGCTCGAAAAGAAATGAGGAGATACGCCAGTGCTCAGACGCAACGATTCAAGGACGGCTCGAAACAAGTCGGAAGATCTGTTGGGAAGAATCAGGCGGCATATGCCCTATCGGCACCAGTTGATGTACGAGTGGCCCTACATGGCCGGCTCTACATGCCTGGTGGTGCTGCTGGTATGGCAGCCCTTTCAACCGTCTGCATTGGCGGTGATGCTGTCCCAGCCTCAACCGAAGGCCCAGACGATGCAGCGCTCTTTGCAGGAGATCGACTCGAACTGCTATCAGGTTCACAGAGAAGATCTGAACGACCCGCACTGCGAAGACTGCAGCAAAGACACTGCCGCTACCGCGCGGCCTGACCCAGAGTTCGAGTTCAGCCGCTCTATTCTGACCTGCACAGACATACACCGTGACTCGCTGTACGACAGCGACACGGACAGACCCGACAACATGATGATCGAAGTGATCAAATCCAATCACTCCTTCTAGCCGCCCTTGAGGCACTCGGCTGGTATTTTCGGCCTTTATCCTACCTTCACTGTTTCCGGCATCCCGATTATCTGAGCGAATGATCGGGGTGGCTGTCGACATGCATGGACCTTATTGAAAGGAGGCATGTCATGCCGGATTCAGTCATTTACTTTTCCATTACAATTGCCGCCCTCATCATTCTGCTACACCTGTGGGCGGTTATCAGTGTATTCCGTAGCGACAAGCATGTCGGGACGAAAACCCTTTGGGCTCTGCTTATCTGGATATTCCCGATTATCGGGCTGGTTATCTGGGGTATTGCCGGCCCGCGTGGCCATGGTGATGGGCCAACTTCTCCTGAGCACAGCAAATGATCGAAATGATCTTTTTTTAATGCCTATAGGAAGTTACTCGGCGCGCGAGTTACGGCAAAGTAAAACCACCATTTGTTGGCGCTCGTGATCATTTTTTACAGTACTTATACAGCGAGGCATCAACATGCCAGAAGCGTATAACTATCTCGATCACATTACCGCTTACAGCAGTTGTGCCAATGCCTGCGAGCACTGTGCCTCGGTCTGCCTGAGCGAGGGCAATGCCGGGCATTATCGCTGCGTCGAGCGATGCCGTGATTGCGCCGACCTGTGCCGTCTGACCGCAACGCTGATGCTGCGCAACAGCCCCTACGTCGCGGTAGCCAGCCAGCTGTGCAGGATCGCCTGCCTGGCCTGCGCCGAGGAATGCGTGCAGCACGTCAGCGAGCATTGTCAGGAGTGTGCGCGAACCTGCCAGGTGTGTGCAGAAGAGCCGTTACTGGAGTCAGCATGAAATCGGACAAAACCACGAGAACGCCAGTGGCGCGCTCCAGCGAGGCGCTACTGGACGACCCCGGTAACGAAGACCCCGGCTCGCAGCTCGATGCGCCAGTGCCGCTGCGCCCGTCGACCAGGACGCAGCGCAAGAAAAGACCCCGGCCAAGCGACGAAAAACCGCGCTAGGCCGGGCCTCGGTTCAGGCAGGAATGCTCTTGGCGCGCATCTCCCGCGCCCAGATACGATGTTGCTTCAGCGCTGTTTCGAAGCGCATGAACAGCGGATCGAAACTGTCGCCGCACAGCATGCCATCGTCTTCTTCCAGACCGAGCATCGCAGCAAGCTGAGCGGCGTCACCGCTGAGCGCCACGGGTTTGAGGTGCTTGTAGGCCTCCAGCAGGTAATGCTTGGCCACGCCATCGTCCTGCAGGGTCTTGAGCACGTACTCACCACCCGGCACGAACACTGCGTCGACGGTGATCGACGGCTCCGAAGCGAAGCTGCCATCGGGCTGCATGGGCTGGCCGTCGGAGTCCTTCAAGGCCGCCGCGGAAGGCGCCAGGAGCTTGGCCACGGCACCGGCTGCTTCGAGCATCTTCTTCAGACTGCCGACCTCGTCAGCCTTGCAACCGGGGGTAAGCAGGATAGCCACGCGCCGTCCGCGAATATCGCCGGGCAGCAGATTCATCTGGCTCAGCGCCGGGGAGTCCTGGAGCTTGCCCTCCATAGACGAGGTCGAGGTGCTGTCCAGATCGATACCCAGGTTCTCTGCCACGCGCAACGCCAGCAGCGGATCGATGTGGGCGAGGATTTCCTTGACCTGGCGCTCGCGAATGTACAGACGCTCGACTTTCGACAGTTCGAAGCTGTAAGCATCGACGATATGCTGCTGCTCGGCCTCGCTCATGCTGCGCCAGAACAGCGTGGCCTGGGAGAAGTGATCGGCGAAGCTGGCCGAGCGAACCCGTACCTTGTGCCCCTGCAGCGGCTCGGGATAGGAGCTGTAACCACCCCCGCTGGGTGCTGGCGGTGTCTCGCGCGGCCAGTTGCCGTCGATCGAGTTGGGCTCGTAAGAGGCACGGCCGCGATTGATCTGCTGACGATGCGGCGCGTCACGCTGATTGTTGTGGAACGGACATAGCGGCCGATTGATCGGGATTTCGTTGAAATTGGGGCCGCCCAGACGCAGCAACTGGGTGTCGGTGTAGGAAAACAGACGCCCCTGCAGCAGTGGGTCATTGCTGAAATCGATGCCAGGCACCACATGCCCGACGTGAAAGGCCGCCTGCTCGGTCTCGGCGAAGAAGTTGTCCGGGTTGCGATTGAGCACCATGCGCCCGACCACGCGCACCGGCACCAGCTCTTCGGGTACCAGCTTGGTCGGGTCGAGCAGGTCGAAACCAAAGCTCAGCGCGTCCTCCTCGTCCATCACCTGCAGGCCCAGCTCCCATTCCGGGTAGAGGCCGCGTTCGATGTCTTCCCACAGGCCGCGTCGGTGAAAGTCCGGGTCCTTGCCGGCAAGTTTCTGCGCCTCGTCCCATACCAGCGAGCAAACCCCGGCCTTGGGTCGCCAGTGAAACTTCACCAGCTTGCTCTGACCCTCGCCGTTGACCAGGCGAAAGCTGTGCACGCCAAAGCCCTGCATCGAGCGATAGGCGATGGGAATGGCGCGGTCGGACATGGTCCACAGCACCATGTGCGCCGATTCCGGGGTCAGCGATACGAAGTCCCAGAAGGTGTCGTGGGCCGACGCGCCGGTGGGAATCTCGTTGTGCGGCTCGGGTTTGACCGCATGGACGAAGTCGGGGAACTTGATCGCGTCCTGGATGAAGAACACCGGCATGTTGTTGCCGACCAGGTCGAAGTTGCCCTCTTCGGTGTAGAACTTCACCGCGAAACCGCGCACGTCACGCACGGTATCGGCTGAGCCGCGCGGCCCCTGCACGGTGGAAAAGCGCACGAACACCGGCGTGCGCTTGCCGGCTTCGCCGAGAAAGGCAGCGCAGGTCAGGTCGCTGGCCGGCTCGGTCACCTCGAAATAGCCATGCGCTGCCGCGCCGCGGGCATGCACCACGCGCTCGGGAATGCGCTCGTGATCGAAGTGGGTGATCTTCTCGCGCATGATGAAATCTTCCATCAGCGTCGGGCCACGCTCGCCGCCGCGCAGGCTGTTCTGGTTGTCGGCGATGCGCGTGCCGGTGTTGGTGGTCAGCGCCTCCCCGGTGGCGTCCTCGCGGAAGCGCTCGAGTTGTTCGAGCTTGGCGTTGCTGTTGCTGCGGTCGAGCTTATCGCTGCCCGCCATCTGGCTGTTTTCGGCGGTTTTCGGTTGCTTGCTCATGGGCTACTCCTGGCTATTGGAGGCGTGCGTATCGCGCGCTCGGTTATTCAGTGGCCATGTCGAACATGGCGGCCACGCAAGCGACGGGAAAGTCGCTCCGGGTAGTTTTTGAGACGGGCTGCGGCTGTTCCGTTCGACCTGAATTTTTCCCGAGAGACCGGTGATGGTGGGCCGTTGCGCTTGGCGTAGCGCAGCAAATTTTTCCTGAACTTCGTCATTGCCAGACCCTTCTACCCCTGTGAACGCACATCCCAGGAGGAACCACCATGCATCCATTGAAAACACTGACCCTGTTGGCCGCAGCCGCCTTTGCCATTTGCGCCGTCACCAGTCTGCAGGCTGCCGACCAGGTGGAATCGATAAGCAGCGAAGACTTCGTCGAAGAGGCATCGGCGAAAGGCGTCGCCGAGATCGAAACGGCCAAACTGGCCCTGGAGAAATCGCAGAACGAAGCGGTCAAGGGCTTCGCGCAGATGATGATCGACGACCATCGTCGGGCGAATCAGCAGTTGGCCGAGCTGGCCAAGAGCAAGGACCTGGAGGTCTCCGACGATGCCGAACTGATCAACCAGGCCAAGGCCCTGGTGCTCAAACTGCGCAGCGAAGAGAGCTTCGACAAGGCCTACATGAACAATCAGGTGGTCGCTCACCGCGAGACCATCGAGTTGTTCCGCCGCGCCGTGAATGTCGATGACCAGGAGCTCGCCAGCTTCGCCCGCGAGACACTGCCCAAGCTGGAGCAGCATCTGCAGCGCGCTGAGCAGTTGAACGGTCAGTTGCCGGAAGAGTGATCGCTCGGCTTGCCGGGCTGCTGATGCAGCTCGGCAGCGCCTCGCCAATCAGCCCTGACGCAGTTGTTCATAGTAGTGAGGCAACTGCATCAGGGCGTAGCGCGCCGTTTCCTCACGTACCTGGTTGCGGCCTCCGCTGAACTTCACCGTTTCACTGACAACGCCCTGGTGCTGCTCCAGGCGAATGGCACAGGCGATGCACTGCACGCCGTCCATCTCTCCCTCCGCCTGCGCCAGGCCGGTGTTGGCCAGAACGATATCGGCGTCGCTGCGCTGCAGTACGCCCAGCGCCATTTCCCGTGCGACGTCTTCGCTGGTCAGGCCGAAACGCTCGATGGTATCTGCGCTGACGCCAAAGCAGCGCTGCTTGGCCTGCGGCGAATAGGTGACGAACGCGCAATCGAGCACCTTGCCACTACCGGGCACATCCGCCACCAGCGAGCTGATCAGCCCCGCTGTGCAGGACTCGGCGGTGGCCAGGCGCAGTTTGTACTTGCTGAGAAAATTCACCACCTGTTCGACGTTCTGCATCTGTCATTTCCTCGCAACGGTCTGATTGCTCTGTGAAAGCGGCCGAAAGGGCTGCGTTCAACTTTTTGCGTTGCCTTTGCCCAGTGAAAAAAAGGTCGAACCTTTGTTCGCCTCGCCCCGTCAGCTCAAGGGTAAGGGGGAGATCGCACAATCGTTCACCGCACTCCTCCACAGGCCCTCGCCCACAAGGCGAGTCGCCCTCAGGTCCAACCCCCTATGGAGAGACACATGGCAAGCGCTGCAGCCTCCGCACACATCCAAGCCACACCCACCCTTTGCGCCGCAGCCAAGCCTCCCTTGCAGATGCACAGCGAGCATCCGCAGCGCAAGCGCGTGCTGTTCGTCACCTCGGAGTTCGCTGATCTGATCAAGTGCGGCGGGCTCGGCGATGTCTCCGCCGCATTACCCCGCGCGCTGTCGCCGCAACACGACATTCGCCTGTTGATTCCCGGCTACCGGCAAGTGGTGGAAAGCGGCCGACCGATCCGCATCGTCGGGCAGTTGCCTGGCCTGGCCGCGTTGCCGCCTTGCCAGATCGGGCGTATGGATCTGGCCGATGGATTGATCGTCTACGTACTGCTCAACCCGGCGCTGTACGAACGTGATGGCTCACCTTATGTCGATGATCAGGGCCGCGACTGGGCCGACAACCATATTCGCTTCGCCCGCCTTGGCCTGGCCGCCGCGGAAATCGCCACGGGTGATGCCGGCATCCAGTGGCGTCCGGAGCTGGTGCACGCCAATGACTGGCCAGCCGCCATGGCGCCGGCCTACATGGCCTGGCGTCAAGCCAGTACGCCGTCCCTGCTGACCATCCATAACCTGGCCTATCAGGGCCTGTGCGACATGCGCTGCGCCAGCGAGCTGGCGATACCGGAGTCAGCTTGCGGCGTCGATGGCCTGGAGTTCTACGGCCAGTTATCGTTTCTCAAGGCGGGTATCGCCTACGCGCAGCATGTAACCACCGTGAGCCGCCGCTATGCCCGTGAAATCACCACGCCAGAACAAGGCTGCGGCCTCGATGGCCTGTTGCGGGCCAAGGTGCAGATCAATCAGCTCAGCGGTATCGCCAATGGCATCGACGAAAGCTGGCACCCCGAGAGCGATCCGCACCTGCTACAGGGTTTCAGCGCCGGCGACTGGGCGGGCAAGCGAGCCAACGCCGAGTATGTCCAGCAATGGCTGGGCCTCGATGACAACGGGCCGCTGTTCGCCGTGGTATCGCGTCTGGTGCAGCAGAAAGGTATAGATCTGACCCTGGAGGTTGCCGAGCACATCGTCGCGCGTGGCGGCCGCATCGGCGTGATCGGCCAGGGCGAGCCGGCGCTGGAGGCCGCCATGGCGGAGCTGGGGCGACGCCATCCGGGGCGCATTGGCGTGCATATTGGTTTCGATGAAAGCGATGCCAGGCGCTTGTATGCCGGCAGCGACTTCCTGCTCATGCCTTCGCGCTTCGAGCCCTGTGGCCTGAGCCAGATGTACGCCCAGCGCTACGCCTCACTACCCATCGCCCGTTGCACGGGCGGTCTGGCCGACACCATCGAGGATGGCGTCAACGGTTTTCTCTTCGACGCCCCCAGGGCCGACGCCTATCGCCAGGCCATCGACCGCGCGCTGCAGGTCTTCGACCATCCCGAGCTACTGGAAGCCATGCGCTGCCAGGCCATGAGCGCCCCGCTCTACTGGCGCCAGTCGGTGCGACCCTATGACCGCCTTTTTCAACGTCTGCTGAGCCAGACCAATGCCCACCGAGCGCTGCGTTGATGTACAGCCATGGAGCCCGGCCAATGGCCGATGGACGTGTGCGCTTCGCCCTCTGGGCCCCCAGCAGCAGCCAGGTGGAACTGGAGCTGCAAGGCGGTGGCTTGCATCCGATGCAGGCGCAGGAGGAAGGCTGGTTCGTGGCGCTGATCGAGTGCCCAGCCGACACCGCCTATCGCTACCGTATCGACGGCCAGTGGCCAGTGCCGGACCCGGCCTCGCGCCACCAGGTCGAGGACGTACATGGTTTCAGCCAGGTCATCGATCACTCGGCCTATATCTGGCATCACCGCGACTGGATCGGCCGGCCCTGGCACGAGACGGTGCTGTACGAGCTGCACGTCGGCCTGTTCGGTGGTTTCCAGCAGGTCATCGAGCACCTGCCGCACCTGGCCGATCTGGGCGTCACCGCCTTGCAGCTGATGCCGCTCAATGCCTTCTCCGGGACGCGCAACTGGGGCTATGACGGCGTGCTGCCGTTTGCCCCAGCCAACGCCTACGGTACGCCCGATGAACTCAAGCAACTGATCGACAGCGCCCATGCCTATGGCCTGATGGTGTTCGTCGATGTGGTCTACAACCACTTCGGCCCGGACGGCAATTATCTGGGCGTGTACGCGCGGCAGTTCTTCCACGAAGAGCGCATCACGCCATGGGGCGCAGCCATCGATTTCGGCCGCCCACAGGTGCGCGACTTCTTCTGCGAAAACGCGCTGATGTGGCTGCTGGACTATCGCGTCGACGGTTTGCGCCTGGACGCCGTGCACGCCATCGACGATGACGACTTTCTCAAGGAGCTGGCGGCGCGGGTGCGCTCGGCGCTGCCGCAACAACGCCAGGTGCATCTGGTGCTGGAGAATGAGCACAACGCCGCGCACCTGCTGCGTGATGGCTTCGATGCGCAGTGGAACGACGACGGCCACAACACCCTGCATGCGCTGCTGACCTTCGAGAACGAAAGCTACTACGCCGACTACGCCCAGGCGCCGACGCGCAAGCTGGCCACCTGCCTGGAGCAGGGCTTCGTTTACCAGGGGCAGGCCAATCGCCATGGCCAGCCGCGCGGCGAGCCCAGCGCCGATCTGCCGCCGCATGCCTTCGTGCTGTTCCTGCAGAACCATGACCAGGTGGGCAACCGCGCCTTTGGCGAGCGCCTGACGCTGCTCGCCGACGTCGACGCGCTGAAGGCCGCTACCGTGCTCCTGCTGCTGTGCCCGATGGTGCCGCTGCTGTTCATGGGTGAGGAATGGGGTAGCAAGCGGCCGTTTCTGTTCTTCACCGATTACCACGACGAGCTGGCCAATGCCGTGCGCGAGGGCCGGCGCAACGAGTTCGCCGATTTTTCCCAATTCAACTCGCCGCACAGCCGCGAGGCCATTGCCGACCCCAATGCCGAGGCCAGCTTCCAGCGCTCGCAAGCGGATCTGGCGCCGGCACTGGAGCCCGAACAACGCGAGTGGCTGGCCTTCTATCGCGGCTTGTTGCAGGTGCGCCACAGCCGCCTGCTGCAGGGCTTGCAGGAGGCACGCAGCCTCGGTGCGCAAGTGCTCGGCGACGGCGCCGTGCTGGCGCGCTGGCGACTGGGTAACGGCCCGACGCTGAGTATCGCCATCAACCTGGGTACCAGCGCCGTGTCCCTGCCTGCTGAGGCCATGCACGGCGAACGCCTGTACACCCTGCGCATCGACGATGCCGACCTGCGTCAGGCGCAATTGCCGCCGCGCAGTGCCCTGGTCACCCTGGAGCCCGCCCGATGAGCGATCGATTACTAGCCGAACTGGCGCAGGCCGCGGATCTGAGCATCGACTGGGTCGATGCCTACGGCCAGCCGCAGCGCGTAACGGCAGAAGCGCAACGCAACCTGTTGGAGGCGCTCGGTTATCCGGCGCAAAGTCCTGAACAAATACGCGAAAGCCTGACCTCGCTGGTGCACCGTCAGCATGTGCCGGAAGATTCCGCCCTGCTGCTTCAGGACCAGCACCAGCCACTGGCCCTGACCCTCTACCCGGCGGAGAGCCTTTATCGGCTCACCGACGAGCAGGGCAACATCAGCGAGGGCCGGCTTGACCACGACGGCCATTTGCCAGCGCAACAGCAGCCTGGCTATTACCAGCTGGAGATTCGCGATACCCAGCATGCGCTCGCCGTGGCCCCCGCCACCTGCATGTCGGTGCAGGAGCTATGTGGCAAGCCGCGCATCTGGGGGCTGACTGCCCAGCTCTACGGCTTGCGCCGCACCGGCGACGGCGGCCTGGGCGATACCCTGGCGGTGGCCGACCTGGCCCGGCATGCCGCCAATCACGGCGCCGATGCCATCGGCCTGAGCCCGGTGCACGCCCAGTTCAGCGCCGACTTGCGCAGCTACGGCCCCTACTCGCCGTCCAGCCGGCTGTTCTTCAACACCCTGTACGCCGCGCCCGTCACCTTGCTCGGCGAGGCACGCGTGCAACGCGCCATTCAAGCCGCCGGGCTGCAGAGCGAAATGACGCGCCTGGAGGCACTGGAGCTGATCGACTGGCCGGCCGTGGCCGCTACTCGGCAGCGCCTGATGCGCCAGTTGTACGCGGATTTCTGCAATGACTCCGGCCAGCTGCAGGAGCGTTTCGACGCCTTTCGCACCGCTGGGGGCGATGCGCTGCAGCAGCATTGCTGTTTCGAGGCCATCCATGCACAGCGCCTGCGCGAAGGGGCCAGCGGCGACTGGCGCACCTGGCCGGAGGCCCTGCGCAGCCCGAATCAGGGCGCCGTGACCCGTTTCGCCATCGAGCATATCGATGAACTGCGCTTTCACGCCTTCTGCCAATGGCTGATCGCCCATGGTCTGGAAACGGCACAGGCCACTGCCAGCGGCGCCGGCATGGGCATCGGCCTGATCGCCGATCTGGCGGTAGGCGCCGACTGCGCCGGTAGCCAGGCCTGGTCGCGCCAGGACGAACTGCTGCCACGGGTCACCGTCGGTGCGCCGCCGGATGTGCTCAATCGTCAGGGGCAGAGCTGGGGCGTCGCCGCCTTCTCGCCGCAGGGCCTGCGTCAGCACGGCTTTCGCGCCTATATCGAGATGCTCCAGGCCAACCTGGCGCACGCTGGCGGCATCCGCATCGACCATGTCATGGGTCTGCAGCGCCTGTGGGTGATCCCACAGGGCGCGGAGTCGCAACACGGCGCCTACCTGCGCTACCCGCTGGACGACCTGCTGCGCCTGCTGTCTCTGGAGTCGCATCGCCATCGTGCCCTGGTGATCGGCGAAGACCTTGGCACCGTACCCGAGGGCCTGCGCGACAAGCTTGCCGCGCGCAATATCCTCGGCACCCGCGTGCTGCTGTTCGAGCAGGATGACCTCGGCTTCGTGCCGGCCGAGCGCTGGCCCGGCAATGCCCTGGCGACCACCACCACCCATGACCTGCCGACGATCAAAGGATGGCTCGCCGGCCGCGATCTGGAATGGCGGGTGCGCGCCGGCCAGCGCGACGCCGAGCTGCTGGAGGGTGATCACGCCGAGCGTGCCGGTGAGCGCGTGGCGCTGCGCCAACTGCTGGAGCGGCAAGGCATGGTGAGCGGCGGTGATGACGATGCCTGTCTGCAAGCCTGCATCGAACACGTCGGCCGCACGCCGGCGCCACTGACGCTGCTGCCACTGGAGGACGCCTGCGGCCTGGAGCAGCAGCCCAACCTGCCAGGTCCGGGCGATATTCACCCGAACTGGCGACGGCGCTATCCGCTGATGGTCAGCGAACTGCTGGAACAGCCCGCCACCAGCGAGCGTCTGACTACCCTCGACGGCGCACGCCAGGAGGCTGGCCATGACTGAGTTGCGCGCCACGCTGCGTCTGCAGCTGCACAAGGACTTCACCCTGCGCGACGCGGCAGCCCAGGTGCCCTACCTGGCGCAGCTGGGTATCAGCCACCTGTACGCCTCGCCAATTCTTACCGCCCGACCCGGCTCGCAACATGGCTACGACGTGATCGATCCGAGCAGGATCAACCCCGAGCTGGGCGGCGAAGAAGCCCTGGTGCGACTGGTGAACATCCTGCGCGCCCATGACATGGGGCTGATCCTGGACATCGTACCCAACCACATGGCAGTGGGCGGCGACGGCAATCCCTGGTGGTTGGACGTACTGGAATGGGGGCAAGAAAGCCCTTATGCAGACTTCTTCGACATCCAGTGGCAATCCCATGACCCCTTGCTCAGCGGCCAGTTACTGGTGCCCTTCCTGCGTGGCGACTACGGCGAGGCGCTGCGTGACGGCACCCTGGAACTGGTGTTCGATGCCGAGCGCGGGCGCTTTCACGCCCAGCACTTCGAACACCGCCTGCCGCTGACGCCATCCAGCTACGCCAGCATCCTGCGCAGCAGTGACGATGCCGCGCTGCGCGAACTCGGCCAGCGCTTCGCCCGCCTGGGCAGCGCTGGCGACAGCCGTACACAAGCCGAGCTGCTGTGCGCCGAACTGGCCGCTCATGCGCACAAGGTGCGGCCCCTGCTTGCCAGCTTTCAAGGTAATGACGATGCGGCGCAGCAGCGCCTGCACGCGCTGCTCGAACGTCAGCATTACCGCGTGGCCAGTTGGCGTACCGCAGCGGATGACATCAACTGGCGGCGCTTTTTCGATATCAACGAACTGGGGGCGCTGCGCGTCGAGCACAGCCAGGTGTTCGAGCAGACCCACGCCAAGGTCTTCGAGCTGATCGAACGCGGCCTGATCGACGGCCTGCGCATCGACCATATCGACGGCCTGGCCAACCCGCGCGCCTATTGCAGCCGGCTGCGACGACGCATCCGGCAACTGCGTGGCGACGCGCCCTTCCCCATCTTCGTGGAGAAGATCCTCGGTGCTGGCGAACAGCTGCCACAGGAATGGCCGGTGGATGGCAGCACCGGCTACGAGTTCATGAACCAGGTGTCGCTGCTGCAACACGATCCACACGGTGAGCTGCCGCTCAGCGAACTGTGGCAAGCGCTCAGCGGCCGGCCGACAGCCTTCGAGGACGAGATTCAGCAGGCGCGCCGTCTGGTGCTGGAAGGCTCGCTGGCCGGTGATCTGGAAGAAGTTGCCCAGCGCCTGCTGCACGTCGCCCGCCATGACATCGCCACGCGCGACCTGACCCTTGGCGCGATCCGCCGGACGCTGCGCGAGCTGATCGTGCACTTTCCGGTGTACCGCACCTATGCCCAGGCCTGTGGTCGCTCGCAGCAGGATCGGCGCTTCTTCCAGCAGGCGCTGGACGGTGCGCGGCAGACCTTGGCCGAGGCTGACTGGCCCCTGCTGCCGCATCTCGACGACTGGCTCGGCGGCGCCGTCCTGCGTGCACTGCCGCCCGGCCGTGCGCGCCGTCTGCGTGCCCAGGCGCTGACGCGCTTCCAGCAACTGACTTCGCCAGTGGCCGCCAAGGCCGTGGAGGACACCGCGCTGTATCGCGCCGGCGTGCTGCTGTCGCGTTATGACGTGGGCTTCGATGCCGAGCACTTCAGCGCCAGCGTCGAACGTTTCCATCAGGCCTGCCGCGAACGTGCAGACCACCACCCGCTCAATCTGCTGGCGACCGCCACTCATGACCACAAGCGAGGCGAGGACTGCCGCGCGCGTCTGGCAGTGCTCAGCGAACGCGCCGCCTGGTACGCCGAGCGGGTCCGGCATTGGCAGCACCTCGCTCAACCGCTGCGCAGTCGTCAACTGCAACAGGCGCCGGACGGTGGTGAAGAGGCGATTCTCTATCAGGCACTGATCGGCAGCTGGCCGCTGGGACTGCAGGCGGAAGATGACGTCGGCCTGGATGCCTACCTGCAACGCCTGCTCGGCTGGCAGCGCAAGGCGCTGCGCGAGGCCAAGCTCAACAGCGCCTGGAGTGCGCCGAACGACGCACACGAGGCCGCCTGCGCCGACTTTCTGCGGCGCCTGTTGTGTGAGCCAGCGGGGATGGCCTTGCGTACCGAACTGGCTGCTAGCGTCGCGGCAATAGCCCCTGCCGGCGCCTTGAACAGCCTGGTGCAATCACTGCTGCGTATGACCACACCCGGCGTGCCCGATCTGTACCAGGGCTGCGAGTTCTGGGATTTCAGCCTGGTCGACCCGGATAACCGTCGCCCGGTGGACTTCGCCGCGCGACAGGCCGCATTACAGGCCGGGGACGTGCCAGCGGCGATGCTGGCCAGCTGGCAGGACGGGCGCATCAAACAATGGCTGATCCAGCAGGTCCTGGCGATTCGTGCGGCGCATCCCTCGCTGTTCAGCCAGGGCAGTTACCAGCCCCTGGCGGTCACGGGCAGACACGCCGCCCAGGTGCTCGCCTTCCTGCGTAGTCACGGTGACGAGCACCTGCTGGTGATCGTGCCGCGCCTGACCGCCGGCCTGCTCGCAGAACACGACCGGCCCCATGTACCCGCACAGCGCTGGGGCGACACCACCGTGGTGCTGCCGGTCGGACTGAACGACGGCCATGTCACCGGCCTGCTCACCCCCTGCCAGGTCCCAACGCACGAGGGCGTGCCACTTGCCGACGCGCTGGCCGAGTTGCCGGTCAACCTGCTTCGCCTTACCCCTTGATCACAGGAGTCACGCCATGAATATCGATGAGCAGCGCATACGCGAGTTTGCCTTTCAGATCTGGGAATCCGAAGGCCGCCCCCATGGCCAGCACGAGCGCCACTGGAAGATGGCCAGCAAGCTGGCCGAAGCCGAGGCTCAAGCCCAAACCACAGCCAAGCCGCGGCGCATCAGCAAACCCAAGACAGTGCCGCTGAGCGAAGCCGAGCAGCCGGCATTGCTGAAGAAGCCCCGTGCCCCGCGCACGCCCAAGACACCGAAAGCCTGAGGTCACCACCATGCACAAACAACAGCGCTCACGCGTTACCGAAGGCACGCCGTTTCCGCTGGGCGCCAGTTGGGATGGGATCGGGGTCAACTTCGCCCTGTTCTCGGCACACGCCACGCGGGTCGAACTGTGCCTGTTCGACGAGCGTGGCGAAACGGAAATCGAACGCATCGAACTGCCGGAATACACCGACGAGATCTGGCACGGCTACCTGCCGGACGCCCGTCCTGGCCAGGTCTACGGCTACCGTGTGTACGGTCCCTATGAGCCCGAAGCCGGGCACCGTTTCAACCCCAACAAGCTGCTGATCGATCCCTATGCCAAACAGCTGGTGGGCAAGCTGCAGTGGTCGGAGGCGCTGTTCGGCTACACCATCGGCGACCCGGCCGGCGACCTGAGCTTCGATGAGCGTGACAGCGCGCCGTTCGTGCCCAAGTGCCAGGTCATCGACCCCGCCTTCACCTGGGGCGAACAGCCCAGCCTGCGCACACCCTGGGATCGTACGGTGATCTACGAAACGCATCTGCGCGGCATCAGCATGCGTCATCCGGCGGTGCCCGAACGCCAGCGCGGCACCTGCGCCGGGCTGACCAACCCAGAGCTGCTGCGGCATATCCGCGAGCTGGGCGTCTCCAGCGTCGAGTTGCTGCCGGTGCATGCCTTCGTCAACGACCAGCATCTGCTGGAAAAAGGCATGAACAACTACTGGGGCTACAACAGCATCGGCTTCTTCGCCCCGCACCCGGCGTACCTCGCCAGCGGTCGTATCAGCGAATTCAAGGAAATGGTCGCGCACCTGCACAAAGCCGGCCTGGAGCTGATTCTCGATGTGGTCTACAACCACACCGCCGAGGGCAACGAGCGCGGCCCGACGCTATCCATGCGCGGCATCGACAACGCCAGCTACTACCGTCTGCTGCCGGACGAACGCCGCTACTACATCAACGACTCCGGTACCGGCAATACGCTGGATCTGAGCCACCCCTGCGTGCTGCAGATGGTCACCGACTCGTTGCGCTACTGGGCGACCGAGATGCGCGTGGATGGTTTTCGCTTCGACCTGGCGACCATTCTCGGGCGCTATGCCGATGGCTTCAACGAGCGCCACAGCTTTCTCGTCGCCTGCCGTCAGGACCCGGTGCTGAGTAAGGTCAAGCTGATCGCCGAGCCTTGGGACTGCGGCCCCGGCGGCTATCAGGTCGGTGGCTTTCCGCCGGGCTGGGCCGAATGGAACGACAAGTTTCGCGACAACGTGCGCGCTTACTGGAAGGGTGATCGCGGCGAGCTCGGCGAACTGGCAAGACGCTTGACCGCATCAGGCGATCTGTACAACCAGCGTGGGCGCCGGCCCTTCGCCTCGGTCAACTTCATCACCGCGCATGACGGCTTCACCCTGCGCGACGTGGTGTCCTACGACCACAAGCACAACGAGGCCAACGACGAGAACAACCAGGACGGCACCGACCGCAACATCTCCTGGAACCACGGCTGCGAGGGTGCCACCGACGACCCGTCGATCCGCCGCCTGCGCATGCAGCAGATGCGCAATATGCTGGCCACCCTGCTGTTCGCCCAGGGCACACCGATGCTGGTGGCCGGCGACGAGTTCGGCCGCACCCAGCACGGCAACAACAACGCCTACTGCCAGGACAACGAGCTGAGCTGGGTGGACTGGGCGCTCGACGACGAAGGCCGCGAGCTGCTCGCCTTCTCTCAACACCTGATCGCCCTGCGCCGGAGCTATCCGATCCTGCGCCGCCAGCGCTTTCTGGTCGGGCATTACAACGAGGAGCTGGACGTCAAGGACGTCACCTGGCTGGCCCCGGACGGCAGCGAGATGACCGAGGAGCACTGGCACGACGAGGAAGCGCGCTGCATGGGCATGCTCATGGACGGCCGCGCGCAACCTTCGGGTGTCAAACGCAGCGGTGCCGACGCCACCCTGCTCCTGCTGCTCAATGCCGATCACCAGCCGTGCGAGTTCCAACTGCCCGAAGTGCATGGCGGGCGCCAGTGGCTGTGCCTGGTCGATACGCATACCGCGCAGACGGTGCCAAGCCCCGTGCAGCAGGACGCCGTGGAGCTGCTCGGGCGCTCGCTGCAGTTGTTGGAGTTACTGCGCTAAAGGCCGCCGCGAAAAAAAGCCTGAACCCTGCTTCCGTCTGCCAACTCGAAAAATACAGATGCTGGGACAACCCATGACGCCGCTCGAGCGTAACGCCGGCTTTCGGCGCGCGTGGTGCTTCGCGTCAGTCCCCAGCAAACAATCACCTACGCCGGCCAGCTGGCCGGCCTCGGGAGAGATTCATGAAAGCAGTGGTTTTCCATGACATTGGCGATATCCGCCTGGACGACGTAGCGGAACCCGAGGTGCAGGCCAGTACCGATGCGGTCATCCGCATTACCGCCTCGGCCATCTGCGGCACCGACCTGCATTTCGTGCGCGGCACCGTGGGTGGCATGCGCAAAGGCACCATCCTCGGTCATGAGGCGGTAGGTATCGTCGAGGCGCTGGGCAGCGATGTGCGCAACCTCAACATCGGTGATCGCGTCGTGGTGCCCTCCACCATCGCCTGTGGCAACTGCAGCTATTGCCGCGCCGGTTACTACGCCCAGTGCGACGAGGCCAACCCCAACGGCAAGCAGGCCGGCACCTCCTTTTACGGCGGGCCGGAAGTCACCGGGGCCTTCCATGGCCTGCAGGCGGAGATGGCGCGTATCCCCTTCGCCAATATCGGCCTGGTGAAACTGCCCAGCGAGATCAGCGACGACCAGGCCATCCTGCTCTCCGATATCTTCCCCACCGGTTATTTCGGCGCGAAGCTGGCCGAAGTCGGCAGCGGTGACACCGTCGCCGTTTTCGGCGCCGGGCCGGTCGGCCAGTTCGCCATCGCCAGCGCCAAGCTGCTGGGTGCCGCGCGTGTATTCGCCATCGACCACCTCGACGACCGTCTGGACATGGCCCGCCGTCAAGGCGCCGAGGTCATCAACTTCGACCGTGAAGACCCGGTCGACACCCTGCGCCGACTGACCAACGGCATCGGCGTGGACCGCGCCATCGATGCCGTGGGCGTCGATGCGCAGTGCCCAGCTCATGGCCACTCGCCACGCCAGCCCGAAGGTCACGAATGGCAACCGGGCGACGCCCCCGAGCAGGCCTTGCAGTGGGCCGTCGATGCCCTGGCCAAGGCAGGCACGCTGGGCATCATCGGCGTTTATCCGCACCAGGCGCGCGAGTTTCCCATCGGCCAGGCGATGAACAAGAACCTCAGCGTCAACATGGGCAACTGCAACCATCGTCGCTACATCCCGCAACTGATCGAGATGGTCCTGGCCGGGCGCATCGACCCGGCGAAGATACTCACCCAGGTCAAGCCCATGAGCGACGCCATCGAAGCCTTCAAGGCCTTCGACCGGCGTGACAGCGGCTGGATCAAGGTGCAGTTGCAGCCGGCGAAGAACGACGCCAGCCACGGCAGCGAGGAGCAGGTGCACGGCGGTGCCATTCTCGACCGCGCCATCGCCGAGGCCGATCCGCTCGGTGAGTCGCGCTCGAAAAAGCCCGGCAGCCTGTGAGCGAGCGTGGCCGAGCATGAACAACACCATCGCCAAACCGGAGGTGATCATCGACCGCGTGACGCCGGTCAAGCGCCTGCGCGTGCTGACGATCAACACGCACAAGGGCTTCACCGCTCTCAACCGTCGTTTCATCCTGCCGGAGCTGCGCAGCGCCGTGCAGGCCACCGGGTCGGACTTGGTATTCCTGCAGGAGGTGCTCGGCAACCATGCCCTGCACGCCAAGCGTTTCCATGACTGGCCCAGCGTGCCGCAGTACGAATTTCTCGCCGACAGCATGTGGCCGCAGTTCGCCTACGGGCGCAACGCCGTGTACCCGGCCGGTGATCACGGCAACGCCCTGCTCTCGCGCTTTCCCATCCTCGAGTATCACAACCTCGACGTGACGGTCAGCGGCACCGAGCAGCGCGGCCTGCTGCATTGTCGCCTCGATGTACCCGGGCAGGACGCCGTGCATGCAGTGTGCGTGCACCTGGGTTTGCGTGAGGCGCATCGTCGTCAGCAGATGGGCTTGTTGCTGGATCTGCTGGCGACCTTCGAACCCGGTGCGCCGGTAATCGTCGCCGGCGATTTCAACGACTGGCGTCTGCGCGCGGACGATATGTTGGCGCCGCATGGCCTGCGCGAGGCGTTCGAGCACCGCCACGGCAAACCTGCGCGCAGTTTTCCGGCGCGCATGCCGCTGCTGCGCCTGGATCGCATCTACACCCGCAATGCCACGGCACACGAGCCGCAGGTGTTGTCCACCCGGCCTTGGTCGCACCTCTCCGACCACGCGCCACTCGCAGCGGAGATTCACCTGTGAGCGGCATATGGCGGGACGGCAACCAGCTGCGCCTGCTGATCAACGGCGAAGACTATTACCCGCGGGTGTTCGAATGCATTCGCGCGGCGCGCATCGAAGTGCTGCTGGAAACCTTCATCATTCGTGAGGACAAGGTCGGCCTCGAACTGCAACAGGTGCTGATCGAGGCCGCGCGGCGTGGCGTGCGCGTGGTCATCGCCGTGGACGGCTACGGCACCGCCGACCTGCAGCATGAGTACGTCGCAGCGCTGACCCGCGAGGGGGTGAAGATCCATGTCTTCGATCCCAGCCCCCGGCGCTTTGGCATGCGTACCAACCTGTTCCGCCGCCTTCATCGCAAGCTGGTGGTGATCGACGGCCAGTGCGCCTTTGTCGGCGGCATCAACTATTCGGCCGATCATCTCGGCGACTTCGGCGAGATGGCCAAGCAGGACTATGCCGTCGAGGTGAGCGGCCCGATCGTCAGCGACCTGCACGTGGCCATGCTGCGCTTGCTACGCCCGGCGTTCAGCGAACCGAGCCCGGCGCAGCCCTCCAGAGAGCCGGTGGGCGATGCGCGGGTGATGCTGCTGGAGCGCGACAACGAGCGCCACACCACCGATATCGAAGACGAACATCTGCGCGCCTTCGAATCGGCGCGCAAGCGCCTGGTGATCGCCAACGCCTATTTCTTCCCCGGCTACCGTGTGCTGCGCGCCTTGCGCAATGCGGCGGAACGCGGCGTACAGGTGACCCTGATCCTGCAGGGCCAACCGGACATGCGCTGGGTCCAGGCCTTTTCCCGCCTGCTCTACAACTACCTGCTACGCCACGGTGTGGTGATCTACGAATACTGCCAGCGCCCGCTGCACGGCAAGGTGGCACTGGTGGATGACGAATGGTCCACGGTCGGTTCGAGCAACCTCGACCCACTGAGCCTGGCATTGAATCTGGAGGCCAATCTGGTGATCCGTGACCGGGCCTTCAACCACTACCTGCATGAGCACCTGCTCGCGCTTTCTAGCGAACACTGCAAGCGCATCGAACTGGAGCGGGTGATACGCGGCTACTGGTGGCGCGCACCGCTGGTGTTCCTGTGCTTTCACTTTCTGCGCCGCTTCCCCGCCATCGCCGGCTGGCTGCCGGCGCACCGCAAGAACCTGAAGCCGCTGGAGCCAATTGACAAGGCCCGCGGTTACGAAGAGGAAAAGACTGGATGAATGTCGCTCCCAACAACCCCTGGATGCGCTGGGGCAAACGCGCACTCACCCTGTTCTTTCTCCTGGCCGTACCAGCCCTGCTGTACATGCTGGCGCGCAATCTGGACTGGGGCGAAGTACGCCAGGCGCTCAGTGATTACAGCATGCAGACCCTGCTGGTGGGCGCGCTGATCGCCTGCGCCAGCTATCTGGTATTTGGCTGCTACGACCTGCTGGGCCGCCATTACAGTCGCCATCGCTTGCCGGCACGCCAGGTCCTGCCGGTGGCGATGGTCTGCTACGCCTTCAATCTGAACTTCACCACCTGGATCGGCGGTGTGGCCATGCGCTACCGCCTGTACATGCGCCTGGGCCTTAGCGCCTCGACGGTAACGCGCATCCTCAGCCTCAGCCTGCTGACCAACTGGACCGGCTACATGGCGCTGGCTGGGGTGATCTTCTCCCTGCGCCTGGTGCAGCTGCCGGAAAACTGGGGGCTGGGCATGACCGGGCTGCAGCTGCTGGGCTTTGCCCTGTTGGGTGTGGTCAGCGCCTATGTCGGTATCTGCGCCTTTTCCCGTCAGCGCGTATGGCACCTGCGCGAGCGTTCGATCACCCTGCCTTCGTTGCGCATGGCGGTGATGCAAATAGTCCTGGGCGCGAGCAACTGGTCGCTGATGGCGGCCCTGATCTACTGGCTATTGCCGGAAGGCGCCGCCTACACCTCGGTGCTCGGGGTGCTGCTGATCAGCTGCATGGCGGCAGTGGTGGCGCATATCCCCGCCGGGCTGGGGGTGCTCGAGGCGGTGTTTCTCGCCCTGCTGCAGCATCAATACAGCCAGGCCAGCCTGATCGCCGCCCTGCTCGCCTATCGCGTGCTCTATTACCTGCTGCCGCTGCTGCTGGCCAGCGCTACCTACCTGGTGCTGGAAAAGCGCGCGAAAACGCTGCGCAAGCGTGGCGAACAAGGTGTCGAGACCCAGCCCGGCTAACCAGGCCAAACAACCTACTGACGCGGGGTGCGCCATGCGCACCGGCTGCACAAGACATCGGGGCCGGTGCACGCAGCGCACCGCTACGGACAACCACCCGGCGGATGGCGGGAACTCACGAGCGCGCTACGCAGGTCTATCTCACATCATTCAGCAAAACCGGAGGCATACCATGGCCAAGCCACTGCATCTGATCAGCTACATCCTGCACAACCAGCCGCACAGCGTCGAAGTCGAGTCGGATCGCGAACAGCTCACGCCCCACCAGGCGCGCTTCTATCTCAGCGCCCTGCACACCTTCGAGTGGCCCAACGAGTTCACCGACGTGCAGGTCACGCGCATCCTGCATCCGAAGAAAGGCGGCAGCACGCCGGCACACCGCGTCCAGCACTGAGAGCCTGTTCAACCTCTTGCAGTGTTTCGCTGCAAGAGGTTGAACAGGCCGAAGTTGGGTCTATACGAAAAGTGCCTGCGCTCGGTGATGCTGCGTTAAAAACAGGCTGGAACGCCAGCCCGGTCGAATGCTCATTTACAGCTCGTAAACTCGAATGCGAGCCCAGTCCGTTCTTCGCCTGTTTTTGCGGGGCCGCCATCGGTATTGCCTGACCTTCGCTCGACGACTTTTCGTACAGACCCTAGTCTCCTTCGCGCGGCGGCAGCGGCACCTGCCAGATATCCCGGGCGTATTCGGCGATGGTGCGATCGGATGAGAACCAGCCCATGCGCGCGGTATTCAGTACCGCCGAACGCCACCACTGCTCAGGCCGCTGCCAGCGTTGATCGACCTGACGCTGCGCCTTCCAATAGGCATCGAAATCGGCGCAGACCATGAAATGGTCCTGGTACAGCAGCGAATCCACCAGGCCCACGTAGCGCGCCGGATCGTCCGGCGAGAACACTCCGCCGCGGATGGCGCCGAGCGCGGCCTCCAGACGTTCCGAATCCGCCACCACGTCGTTCATCTCCAGGCCCAGGCGCCGCCGGGCGGCAACCTGCTGGGCGGTCATGCCGAAAATGAACATGTGGTCTTCGCCGACCCGCTCGCACATCTCCACGTTGGCGCCGTCCAGCGTGCCGATGGTCAATGCGCCATTGAGGGCGAACTTCATATTGCTGGTGCCGGAAGCTTCCAGCCCAGCGGTGGAGATCTGCTCGGAAAGGTCGGCTGCAGGAATGATGGTTTCGGCCAGGCTGACGTTGTAGTTGGGGATGAATACCACCTTGAGCAGCCCGCGTACGGTCGGGTCACCATTGATGGTGCGGCTGATGTCGTTGGCCAGCTTGATGATCAGCTTGGCCTGGCGATAACTGGCCGCCGCCTTGCCGGCGAAGATCTTCACCCGCGGTACCCAGTCGGTGGTCGGATCGTTACGGATGGCCTGGTACAGCGCCACGGTATGCAGCAGGTTGAGCAACTGACGCTTGTATTCATGGATGCGTTTGACGTGCACATCGAAGATGGCCGTGGTGTCGAGGCTGATCCCCAGCACGTGCCTGACTCGCTCGGCCAGCAGCTCCTTGTTGCGCTGGCGGCAGAGCGCATATTCATCGCGGAAATCCTGGCGCTCGGCGAAGGGTTCCAGCGCCTGCAGATGATCCTCGGGGCGATGCAGAACCTGCTCGCCCAGCGCGTCGACCAGCAGATGCGTCAGCCCCGGATTGACCTGAAACAGCCAGCGGCGGAAGGTCACGCCATTGGTCTTGTTGTTCACCCGGTCGGGATAGAGCCGGTGCAGATCGCGAAACACCGTGTCGCGCATCAGCCGCGTATGCAGCGCGGAAACGCCGTTGATGCTGTGCGCGCCGAGAAACGCCAGGTTGCCCATGCGCACGCGGCGGCCGTGGTCTTCCTCGATCAGCGACACCGCGCGCAGCAGGCGAAAGTCGTGGATGTCCTTGGCACGCAGCGCATCGATATGCTCGGCGTTGATCAGGTAGATGATCTGCAAATGCCGCGGCAGCAGACGTTCCATCAACGCTACCGGCCAGGACTCCAGCGCTTCGGGCAGCAGCGTGTGGTTGGTGTAGGAGGTGGTGGCGACCGTCAGTTGCCAGGCTTGCGCCCAGGGCAGGCGATGCTCGTCCACCAGCAGGCGCATCAGCTCGACCACGGCGATGGCCGGGTGGGTGTCGTTGAGCTGGATCGCCACCTGCTGCGGCAGACACTGCAGACCGTCATGCAGACGCAGATGACGCTCTAGCAGATCCTGTAGCGACGCGGAAACCAGAAAATACTCCTGACGCAGACGCAGCTCCTGGCCGGCCTCGGTATCGTCGGCGGGATAGAGCACGCGCGAGATGCTTTCGGCACGCACCTCGCCAGCCACTGCGCCGAAGTGATCGCCGGCATTGAAGCGGTCCAGCTGCAGGTTTTCCTCGGCGCGCGCACGCCACAGCCGCAGGGTATTGACCGAGGCGCCGCGCCAGCCCACCACCGGCGTGTCATAGGCGATGGCACGTACTCTCTCCTGCGGATGCCAATGCTGGCGTGTGCCGCCTGTGCCGTCGTCCAGGGTTTCCACACCACCGCCGAAGCCGATGCGATACGCCACCTCAGGCCGTTCGAACTCCCAGGGGTTGCCGAAATCCAGCCAGGTCTCGGTCTGCTCGGCCTGCCAGCCGTCGACGATCGCCTGGCGGAACAGGCCATGCTCATAGCGGATGCCGTAACCATGTGCGGCCAGGCGCAGGGTCGCCATGCTCTCCATGAAACAGGCGGCCAGACGCCCTAGCCCGCCATTGCCAAGCGCTGCATCGGGTTCGACCTCACGGATGCGTTCGAGCTCGACACCGAGTTCGGCCATGGCCTGGCGCGCCACATCGAGCAAGCCAAGGTTGCTCAGGTTATCCACCAGCAAACGGCCGATCAGAAATTCCAGGGACAGGTAATAGACGCGTTTGGCGCCCTGCCGCTCGACCTGAGCGGATGACTCTTCCCAGCGGTCGATCATATGGTCGCGTGTGGCCAGCGCCAGCGCCTCGAACCAGTCGTGATCGAAGGCGGTACTCGGGTCCTTGCCTACGGCGTAGCGCAGCTTGGCCAGGATGGCCCCCTTGAACTGGGCTACGGCACTCTCGGCCTCGCTGTGCGATTCGCTCATATCGTCCCCTCACGCGCGTGTCGCGTCGATTGCAGCCGAAGCGATGGGTTCGGCTTTTTCTTTGTGGCCGTCACAACGGCGATGAGTTCAGGGTTTTTCTGCCCTTTGCCCCACCGATCAAAAAGCCTGAACTTCACCTCGGCGGCCTGCCTCACAACTGATGAACGCCAATGTTGAGGAGAACACCATGCGAGCCTTCATTCCCGGCCTGCTGCTGGGCGCACTGACTGCAGGCGATGCGCTGGCCGAGGCCTGCTATGTCAGTGCCAGCGCCTCCAGCGAGGCCATCCAGGAAGTCGAACAAGAGTTCTGCTACGAGTTCACCGGGACGGACAAGGGCGCCATCGACTGGTCCTGCCATAACGAAACCGGCGACATGATCAACAGCGAACAACGCAAGGTGGCCAGCTGCGCCGAGGCCAAGCTGGGCAGCTGCGAAGCGGCGCTGACCCAGGAAACTCTGACCAACTATCGCTCCGGCGATGATGACCGGGGTGAGGCGCGCCCAGCCGTGCCCAACGATGCCAAGGTGGTCACCCACTATTACCAGGCGGGCGACCTCAAGCAGGTACGCATCGACTGTGAAAGTGCCGGCGGCACCTGGCGGGATCGATGATGGGCGCTTACCAAGGCTTGCCTCTGCTACCTGGCACCGCTCAGCACATGGCCCATGAGCGCATGGTGCAACGCCAGCTCGGCGAAAAACTCGCCGACCTGCTCGGTTGCCCCTTCCTCGGCCCTTGTCAGCCGGGCACGCAGATTCGCGGACGCCACTATTACCTGCCTGAGGACACCCTGGTCGGCGATGTCGGCTCGCTGGGCATCGACGGGCCGGACGATTTCTTTGGTGGCCAGGTCGAGCATGCCTTTCTGGCCACCAAGGCCATCAGTCACCCTGCCCTCGACGTACCGCGCCACTTGCCTGTGGGTTGGTCCGAGCGTTTCGCCCGGCAGGTTGAAAGCGTCACCCTGCGGGGCTTCAGCGTCTTTGATGTGGAGGACGCTACCGAAGCCGGTAAACGCCTGTTGCGCGAGGGACCGATTCGCCTGAAGCCGGTTGCTGGCACCGGCGGCCGAGGCCAGCAAGTGGTGCGCTATTCCTGAATCGCCGTGCCCTGCTCGCTGCGGTTCCCCCTGGGCATTCGCCCTTTCACAACGGCAACAGGAGACACCGATGAAAATAAGCAAGCTGATGACCCGCAACGTCCGCACCCTGGAGCCAGAGCGCAGCATTCGTGAGGCCGCCACGCTGATGGCCGATATCGACAGCGGTGCACTGCTGATCAACGAAGGTGACCGCCTGATCGGCATGATCACCGACCGCGACATTGCCGTACGTGCCGTTGCTGCGGGCCTGGACGGCAACACGCCGGTACGTCAGGTGATGAGCAGCAACGTGCGTTATTGCTTCGACGACGAGGACGTCGAGCATGTGGCCGCCAACATGGCCGATATCCAGGTACGCCGGCTGCCCGTGCTCAACCGCGAGAAGCGCCTGGTGGGTGTGGTTTCGCTGGGCAATATCGCCTCCGGCCACAGCCGGATGGCCAACGACACCGTGCTGCGCGGCGTGACCTCTGCGCACTGACCCCACCCTTTGTGGGAGGGGCTTTAGCCGCGATTGCCGTTAAAGCCCCTCCCACCACGAGTCCGGCGCCTTGTTGGCCGGAAGCAGAATCATCACGCCAAGGCACACCTCGCCCTTTGTGGGAGGCGCTTCAGCGGCGACGCTTATTGCGCCGGTCGCAGAATCAGCGCACCCAGAGGAGGCAACTGCAAATTCAGCGAATCGGATTGGCCGTGAGCGGTCATCTGCTCGCTGTGCAGCTCACCCTCGCTGCCGGCGCCTGAGCCGCTCCAGCAACGGTCATCGGTATTGAGCAGCACCTGCCAGCGGCCCGCGTGCGGCACGCCGACCCGGTAGCCGTCGAGCACCTGCGGGGTGAAATTGTGCACCACCAGCAACGGCGCACTGCCCTCGCCGCCCTTGCGCAGCCAGGCGAATACGCTGTTGCGCGCGTCATCGCCTACCAGCCACTGAAAACCGCTGTCCTGGTCGTCGAGGCGGTGCAACGCCGGCTCTTTGCGGTACAGACGATTCAGCTCGCGTACCAGCGCCTGGGCAGCAGCATGCTCGGGGTACTGCAGCAGGTACCAGTCCAGTTGCTGGTCGTGGTCCCATTCGCGCCACTGGCCGAACTCGCAGCCCATGAACAGCAGCTTCTTGCCCGGGTGACTCCACATCAAGGCGAGGAACAGGCGCAGGTTGGCGAATTGCTGCCAGCGATCACCGGGCATGCGCCCGAGCAGCGAGCGTTTGCCGTGCACCACTTCGTCATGGGAGATCGGCAGGATGAAACGCTCGGAGAAGGCGTAATGCAGGCCAAAGGTGATCTGGTGGTGATGGTGCAGGCGGTACATCGGGTCCTGCTGGATGTAGCTCAGGCTGTCGTTCATCCAGCCCATGTTCCACTTGTGGCTGAAGCCCAGGCCGCCCTGCTGCACCGGCCGACTGACGCCAGGCCAGGCGGTAGATTCCTCGGCGATCATCAGCGCGCCGGGCACTTCGCTGCGCACCACCTCGTTGAGATGCTGGAGAAATTCGATGGCCTCCAGGTTCTCGCGGCCACCGTGGCGGTTGGGAATCCACTGCCCTGCTTCGCGTGAATAATCGCGGTAGAGCATCGACGCCACTGCATCCACGCGCAGGCCGTCGACGTGGTATTCGCGCAGCCAGTACAGCGCGCCGGCCAGCATGAAACCGTGTACCTCGGTGCGGCCGAGGTTGTAGATGCAGGTGTTCCAGTCCGGGTGAAATCCCTCGAACGGGTGCGCGTACTCGTACAGCGCGGTGCCGTCGAACTCCGTCAGACCGTGAGCGTCGTTGGGGAAATGCCCCGGCACCCAGTCGAGAATCACGCCGATGCCGGCGCGGTGGCAGCGATCGACGAAGGCAGCGAAGCGCTGCGGGCTGCCCAGGCGTGCAGTCGGCGCGAACATCGACAGCGGCTGGTAGCCCCAGGAGCCGCCGAACGGGTGCTCCATGATCGGCATCAGCTCGATATGGGTGAACCCCAGGTCCTGTACGTAGGGAATCAGCCGGTCGGCCAACTCGTCCCAGTCCGGTGCGTGATCGTCCTGCCATTGCCAGGAGCCGGCGTGCAGCTCGTAGATCGCCAGCGGTGCCTGCGAAGCATGGCGCTGCTCGCGCTCGCTCATCCACTGCTGGTCCTGCCAGGCGAAGGCTTCGCCCTGTGGCACCTTTGAAGCGGTGGCCGGCGGCACCTCGGTGGCTTGCGCCATGGGGTCGGCGCGCAGCGGCAACACGCCGTGCGGGCCGAGAATTTCGTATTTGTAGCATTCGCCGGGCTGCAGCCGCGGGATGAACAGCTCCCACACGCCCGCCGGGTAGCGCAGACGCATGGGGTGGCGGCGGCCGTCCCAGCTGTTGAAGTCGCCGACCACCGAAACCCGCCGCGCATTGGGCGCCCACACGGCGAAACGTACGCCAGGCACGCCTTCATGTTCTACCGGTGCCGAGCCCAGGCAGCGCCACAGCTGGCGGTGGTTGCCTTCGGCGAACAGGTAGAGGTCGGTGTCACCCAGCAGCGGGCCGAAGGCATAGGGATCTTCGGTTTCCTGTACGTTGCCTGGCCAGTGGATGCGCAGGCGGTAGCGCTGCGCCTGGGGCAGTTGCAATTCGAACAGGCCCTGCGGGTCGCTGCAGTGCATGCGCCCTAGCGGCGAGCCGTCGCTGGCCAGCAGGTCCACCGCGTCGGCACCGGGCAGCCAGACCCGCACCAGGCTCTCGGCACCCTGCGGGTGTGGGCCAAGGAAGCTGAACGGATCGCCGTCTTCGGCGCACTGCAAGCGCTGCACTCTGTTCTGATTCAAGGTCGCACTCCTGGCAATTGCTTAGCGAGATCCACCAGCCCCTGCAACGGGACATCGATCCAGTCGGGGCGGTGGCCGCTTTCGTAGACGATTTCATAGACAGCTTTTTCCAGGCAGAACAGGTCGAGGGCCGCGCCTTCGCCGTCGCGTTCGTGCCATTCGTGGGGCAAGCCGTTGGTGGCCAGACGATAGGCATCGAGAAAGGCACTGCACGATTGCTCGCGGTAGCGCGACACCACGTCGCGAACTACCTGCTGGGCGTCCGCCGCGCCTTCCACGCCGCCGGCGTTGCGCTGCGCCACGGCGGCCGCGTAGTCGAAGGAACGCAGCATGCCGGCGACGTCCTTGAACGGGCTGTGGCGCTGGCGGCGCTCTTCCAGTGAGCGGTTGGGCTCGCCCTCGAAGTCGATGATGTAGGCATCGCCCTGCACCACCAGGACCTGGCCCAGATGCAGGTCGCCATGCACGCGTATGCGCAGGCCACCTGCGGCCTGTGTTGCCGGGCGGGTGACCGCTTCCAGCAAGGATTTTTCCCGGGCCAGCAGCCAGTCGGCCTGTTTCGCAGTCGCCGGGCTCAGGGCGTCACGCTGACGGACCAGGGCCTGCAAGGCTTCCTGCAACTGCGCTGTGATGGATTTGCCCCAGTGGGCGCTGTCGCGCTCGCCGCTGAGCTGATAACCGAAGTCGGGACTCTCCACCGGCCGCGCCAGTACCGCATGCATCTCGCCGACGCGTGTGCCGAGCACGCCGGCGAACTGCTGCAGTTCGCCCAGTGCGTCGACATCGGGAGCGGCGGTGCCGCCGACCAGTTCATCGCGGATGGCACGGTCGAGGGTATTGAGCGTCCATTGCCAGGCGTCGCCCTGATTGTCCAGATAACGCTGCATCACCATCAGGGTATGAGGCTGACCGTGCTCGTCGACCCGCACCACCTCGCCAAGAAACGGCGCGACATTGGCGTAGCCGTGATCGGTCAGGAAACGCCCCATTTCCACCTCCGGGTGGATACCGGGGAAGCCGCGGCGCAACAGCTTGAGCAACAGCTGCTCGCCAATCAGCACCGAGCTGTTGGACTGCTCGGCCGAAAGCAGCTTGAAGTCGTTCTCGTCGACACTGTCGAGTGCCAGCAGCGCCGTCTCGGTGCGGAACTGCAGTTCGCCGCCAGCGCTGCGCAGCACCGCCTGTTCACGCAGCAGGCGCAGGACCTGCTGGCTGAACTGCGGCAGGCTGAAGGCGTCGGTCAGCAGCTCGACGTGGCGACCCCGGCGCAGCCGGGCCAGCGCCAGTTGCTGCGGCAGATCGTTGCCCTCGGCGCGTTCCGGTACGGCGGCCAGCGGCAAGCGGTAATGCTCGACGCCTGTTGCCCCCGTCACCTGCACCTCGGCCAGCAGCGGCGCATTGGCATCGTCGCCAAGCGGCATCGCGTACAACACGCTAACGGCCGGGCGCTGTTCACCCGCGAACCAGCGGCGCTTGGGCAGATACAGCGGCAGCGACTCGCGCTCCAGCGTCTGCCGCGCGCGCCCATCCATCACTTCGCTCAGGGCGCGACCCAGCACCAGGGTCTGCAACTCCGGCATGCGCTCCACCGGTTTCAGGTGCCAGCTGGGCATTTGCGAGGCGTCGGCCAGGTAGAACCAGTAGAAACCGTACGGCGGCAACGTCAGCAGGTAGGTGAGCTGACCGATGGGTGGGAACGAGGCCCCGCCGATCATCTCCACTGGCACCCGGTCGCGATAGTCGGCCAGTTCCAGCTCGACGGCCTGGGCCGCACTGGACAGGTTGGCCACGCAGAGGATCTGCTGCTCGCTGCCATCCTCGCCGTGATGCATGCGTAGGTAGGCCAGGATGCGCCGGTTGCTCGGCGTCAGCATCGTCAGCGAGCCACGGCCGAAAGCCTTGTGCTGGTTGCGGATGGCGAGCATGCGCCGCGTCCAGTTGAGCAGCGAATGCGGGTCGCGCGCCTGCGCCTCGACGTTGATCGTCTGGTAGCCGTACAGCGGGTCCATGATCGGCGGCAGCACCAGACTGGCCGGATCGGCACGGGAAAAGCCACCGTTGCGGTCTACCGACCACTGCATCGGCGTGCGTACACCGTCGCGGTCGCCGAGGTAGATGTTGTCGCCCATGCCGATCTCGTCGCCGTAGTACAGCGTCGGCGTGCCGGGCATCGACAGCAGCAGGCTGTTGAGCAGCTCGATGCGTCGCCGGTCGCGCCCCACCAGCGGCGCCAGTCGACGGCGGATGCCGAGGTTGATCCGCGCGCGACTGTCGGCGGCGTAGTAGTTCCACAGGTAATCGCGTTCGTCGTCGGTGACCATCTCCAGGGTCAGCTCATCGTGGTTGCGCAGGAAGATCGCCCATTGGCAATTGGGCGGAATCTCCGGCGTCTGGCGCAGGATGTCGGTGATCGGAAAGCGGTCTTCCTGGGCGATGGCCATGTACATGCGTGGCATCAGCGGGAAGTGGAACGCCATGTGGCATTCGTCGCCTTCGCCATGCTCTTCACCACCAAAATAGGGCCGGGTATCCTCCGGCCACTGGTTGGCCTCGGCCAGCAGCAGGCGATCCGGATAGCGCGCATCCAGTTCGGCGCGGATGCGCTTGAGCACCGCGTGGGTCTCCGGCAGGTTCTCGCTGCTGGTGCCGTCACGCTCGATCAGGTACGGGATGGCGTCCAGGCGCAGACCATCGACGCCCATGTCGAGCCAGAAGCGCATCACCCCGAGCACCGCTTCGAGCACCTTGGGGTTATCGAAGTTGAGGTCCGGCTGGTGCGAGTAGAAGCGGTGCCAGAAGTACTGGCCGGCTACCGCGTCCCAGGTCCAGTTGGACTTCTCGCTGTCGATGAAGATGATCCGTGTGCCGGCGTATTTCTCGTCGCTGTCGGACCAGACGTAATAATCGCGCGCCTTGGAGCCCTTCTTCGCCCGGCGTGCGCGCTGGAACCAGGGGTGCTGATCGGAGGTGTGGTTGATCACCAGTTCGGTGATCACGCGCAGGCCGCGCCGGTGCGCCTCGGCGATGAAGCGCCGGGCGTCGCTCAACGAGCCGTAGTCAGGGTGCACGTCGTTGTATTTGGCGATGTCATAGCCGTCGTCACGCCGTGGCGAGGGATAGAACGGCAGCAGCCAGAGGGTGTTCACCCCCAGTTCGGCGATGTAGTCGAGCTTGTCGATCAGGCCCTGGAAGTCGCCGATGCCGTCATTGTTGGCATCGAAGAACGACTTCACATGGACCTGGTAGATCACCGCGTCCTTGTACCACTGCGGGTCGTTGAGGAAGGTCTTGCCGGCGCTGCGCTTGGCCATGGTGCTACTCCGTTGTTCAGCGGGCGGTCTGGATTCGCCAGATGCCGAAAGGCAGGTGCCAGGGTTCGATGCGCATCCACTGCACCTTGCCGTGCCAGGTCCAGCGGTGGCCGTTCATCAGGTCTTCACCCTGCAGGTCGGCATCGTCAGGCAGGCCCAGTTCCCACAGCGGCAATTCGAAATGCGCTTCCTGGGCGTGATGTGGGTCGAGGCTGACGGCGACCAGGATGAAATTGCTCAGATCGGCCGTGCGCTTGCCGAAGTAGAGGATGTTGTCGTTCCACGCGGTGTAGGCCTGAAAGCCCAGATGGGTCTGCAGCGCCGGGTTCTCGCGGCGGATCTGGTTGAGCCGGGCGATCTCGGCGTTGATGTTGCCCGGCGCCTGGTAGTCGCGCGGGCGCAGCTGGTACTTCTCCGAATCGAAGTACTCCTCCTTGCCTGGCACCGGCTCGGCCTCGCACAGCTCGAAGCCCGAATACATGCCCCACAGCCCGGAACCCATGGTCGCCAGCGCGGCGCGAATGAGAAAGCCGGGCCTGCCGCTGCGCTGCAGGAAATAGGGGTTGATATCCGGGGTGTTGACGAAGAAGTTCGGCCGGTAGCAGTCGCGCCAGGGCGCCTGGTTCAGTTCGGTCAGGTAGCTCTGCAGCTCGGCCTTGGTGTTGCGCCAGGTGAAGTAGGTGTAGCTCTGGCTGAAGCCGAGCTTGCCCAGGCGCGCCATCATCGCCGGACGGGTGAAGGCCTCGGAGAGGAAGATCACCTGCGGATGACGCTCACGTACATCGGCGATCAGCCACTCCCAGAACGGCATCGGCTTGGTGTGCGGGTTGTCGACGCGAAACAGTGTCACGCCCTGCTCCACCCAACCCAGCACCACGTCGCGCAATGCCAGCCACAGGTTGGGCATGGCCGCTTCGGCGTAGAACTCGACGTTGACGATGTCCTCGTACTTCTTCGGCGGGTTCTCGGCATGGCGAATGCTGCCGTCCGGGCGCCAGCTGAACCAGCCGGGGTGCTGCTTGAGCCAAGGGTGATCGGGCGAGCACTGCACGGCAAAATCCAGCGCCACTTCCAGACCGTGCTCACGCGCCACTCGCACCAGTTGGCGAAAGTCCTCGAGGCTGCCGAGCTGCGGGTGCACGGCGTCGTGACCGCCCTCCTCGCTGCCGATGGCATAGGGACTGCCGGGGTCGTCCGGGGCGGCCTTGAGGCTGTTGTTCGGCCCCTTGCGGTGCGCTCGGCCGATGGGATGAATCGGCGGGAAATACAGCACATCGAAGCCCATCCGGGCGATCTCGGGGATGCGTGCGTGCACGTCGGCGAAGTTGCCGTGGCGCTGCTCGTCGCCCAGCGAGCGGGGAAACAGCTCATACCAGCTGGCGAATTCGGCCAGGCTGCGCTCGACATCCAGCGGGTAGTTCGGCGTGCGCAGCAAGTGCGGACGATATTCGGCGCGGCGCATCAGTTCATTGACGGAGGGATCGATCAGCACCGCTTCGCGTTCGGCCTGAGATTGCGAGGCCTCCATGCGTTCGATCAGCGCCGCCAGCTCGCCGCGCAATTCGTCCGGGGCCTGCGCGGCGATGCGCCGAACCAGCTGCGCGCCCTCCTGCAGTTCGAGTTCCACCGGCACGCTGGCGCCGAGCTTCTTCACCAGTTCCTGGCGGAAGCTGGCGTAAACGTCCAGCCAGGCTTCGATGGCGAATTCGCCGCGGCCCTGCTGATCAATGCGCAGCACGGCGCTCCAGCGATCATTGCCCAGGGCCTGCATCGGCGTGCGCTGCCAGGTGGCCTCGCCATTGGCGCGCCACAGCAGATCGGCGGCCAGTTGCTCGTGGCCATCGCTGAAGATCACCGCGCTGACCGGCAGCGGCCGGCCGCTCAGGCATTTGCTGGCGAAACGGCCGCCTTCCAGGATCGGCTGTAGCGCTTCGATGGCGAGCCGAGGCTGGGCGATGGCATGGGTGACGGTCTGGTCGGCATATTGCGGGGACGGCATCGTTCCTGGCTCCTCTACGCCTGGCAGACGTGTTCGAAGGGATTGGCGGGCAGGTTTGCGACAGCGCGCGAAGCGCTGCACCTGTCAGAAATTCCGAGATGGAGGCAGAGGTAAAAGTTCAGGCAGTTTTTGCCCGTTCAACGGGCTAACGGGCTATTGCCTGTCGCTCGGCTTTTCATCGGCCTGGTCGTCCGGCTTGGTCCTGGCGCCCGGATCGACCAGCAGCGGCATGAGGTGCAGCACCACCAGCACGATCACCGTGGACAGTACGGCGGTGGCCTCGCGCCCGAGCCCGACCGCCACGCCGATGGCGGCCGAGGCCCACAGACCGGCTGCAGTGGTCAGGCCTTTGACGTCGGAGATGTTCTGGCCTTTGAGGATGGTGCCGGCGCCGAGAAAACCGACACCCGCGGCGATGCCCTGGATCACCCGGCTCATGGCGTCGGCTTCGGCGCCGTCCTGCTCCAGCGCCATGACGAAGATCGCCGCGCCGAGGCACACCAGCATATGCGTGCGCATGCCGGCGGCCTTGCCCATGACTTCGCGCTCGTAGCCGAGCAGGCCGCCGAGGAACATGGCCAGAATCAGGCGCAACGTGGCGCGGGAGATGTGCTCCACCTGGCCAAGGTCGGAAAACTCCTGCACCAGGGTGGTGAGAATTCGTTCGAGTACGTCCATCGTCGTTCAATCTCCACGGATGCTTTGCATCTGAGCGAATCCGGCACGCAGAGGTTCGGATCATCGTCACTGCCGGTTATCCGAAACAGGGAACCTATGCCCCAACGGGCATTCACTTCCCTTGCAGACCCAAACCAACAGGGAGAACGCTCATGCCCCGTGGCAGCAAAGACAAATACACCGCCAAGCAGAAACGCAAGGCCGAGCACATCGAGGACAGCTACAAGGCCCGCGGTGTACCCGAGGACGAGGCCGAAGCGCGTGCCTGGGCCACGGTCAACAAGCAGTCCGGCGGTGGCGAAAAGGCTGGCGGTTCCGGGCAGAAGACCAGCGCGGCCAGCAAGGAGGCTGCACGCAAGTCCTCGGCACGGCGTGCAGCCGCTACCCGTGAAGGCACACCCCGCCCCGGTCAGCGCCTGGAAGCGATGAACAAGACCGAGCTGATGCAGCTGGCACGCAAGCGGGATATCGCCGGGCGCTCGCGCATGCGCAAGGAGGAGCTGCTGCAGGCGCTGCGCAAGGCCAGTGCCTGAGAGGGGCTGCTATTCACGCGATCAGTGCCCTCGGCCCTCTCCCCCAGCCCCTCTCCACTAGGCGTGCCCCCAATAAATGTGAGAGGGGAGCAAACGCGTGCCTCCAGTGAACAGCATTAGCGCCTAGGGAGCCTGTTCGCGCTCACGCTCCATGCGCTCGCCGCAATCGCAGCCTGGGCTGTGGCACGGGACCATGCCCTTGGGATGACGCTGCATGCAGGCTTCGCAGCAGTAGAGCAGATCATCCCCCGCAACTTCGTGCACCCACTCACGAGACTCGACCGGGCAATCGCAATGCGGGCAGGCGCAGGTTCGTGCATTCATGGCTTGCGCTCCTCGTCGGTGGGTACCACTTCATCGGTCCAGGGCTTGCCGTCGAGGGGGGCCGAGCGCGCCAGCTCCGCTTCGTCGAGGCCAACGCCACCACCGACCTGCGTTTCGTCGACCACGCTCAGCTCCTCATCGTTGGCACCATCGCCACCACGTTCGAGTGGCGAGCGTGCACCGCTGTCATCGATCAGGGTGTCCGGACTCAGATCGTCGAGGTTGACGTTGTCCTCGTGCTCGCTTTCGCCGAGCGTCGCGGCACCGGTCAGGCCGATTTCGTCCTCTGGGTTGGACGAGGGTCGCGCGGTCGGCTGCAAGGTGGGATCGCCGGTGCCGAGACTGTCTTCCTCATCGCTGAAGTCCAGCGCCTGTTCATCGATTCGCTCCGGGGTGGGACCTGGAATTGTGTCTTTCATGAGATGCCTCCTTCGAACGACATGGGCCGCGCATGGCGACGGCGCAGATGCGCCATCGTCCGTACGCTCGGTTCAAGGCGAAATCGGGTCGCTGGCAGGAAAGGTTTCCTCCACCGCATGATCCAGCCGGTTTTCCTGGCGCCCTTTCACCCGTTCCATCTCCTTCTGCAGTTTCGGTAATGCCGCGCGTAGATCGGCCACGCATTCCCGCAAGCATTCGAGTTCGCTCTTGGGGTCGCTGATCATTCCCTTGACCACGCAGTGTCCGCTGATCCCGCGCTGCAGCAGCGCGGCGCCGCCAAGGGCCTTGAGCACACCTGAGGTGCCGCCCTGGCAAACCCCGGCGACGATGGCGGTGGCGCCGGTGGCGAGTGATACGGCACGTTCCAGACGATGAACGTTATGGGTCAGTGACATGGCGTTTCTCCTTAGCGTTGGATGACGCAGCCAATTGCGGCTCACGTGAGGTTTAGAAAGGCAGGTGCACGGCAAAGGTTCAGGCTATTTGCCGAATGTCCTGCAGGGCGGTCTGCTGCATCAGCCTGTCGACCACATCGAACAGGGCTGCGCGATGATCGGCGCCGCCGCTGCGGGCGCGGCGGTAGGTCATGAGCTGGTTTTCGGCACTGCCGCCAACCCGCGCCAGCTTGCGTGCGTGGGTCATGATCCAGCGTTCGTCAGGCGCAATCTGCTCGCCGATGCAGGCCAGCACTTCGTCCAGCCAGGCGGCGAATGGCAAGGTGCTCTGGCTACGCGGCTCGATGAACAGCCCACGCAGGCCGCGGCGCTTGGCGCGCCAGCGGTTTTCCAGAGTGAGGATGCGGGTCAGCGGATCATCGAACCAGTCATGGTGAGGCGCGTTCAATGCATGGCCGAGCATGGCGCGAAACAACCCGGCGATGCACAGGGCATCGTCCAGACGCGGGCAGGCATCGGCGATGCGCAGCTCCAGGGTGGGGAAACGCAATGACGGGCGGATGTTCCACCACAGATTGACGGCCGAGCCGATGCAGTCGGTATCGGTCATTACCTTCAGGTAGCGCTGGTACTCGGCGTCATCACGAAAGTGATCGGGGATGCCCATGCGCGGCCACTCATCGCAGACCGCCTGGCGATAGCTCATCAAACCGCAGGGCCGACCATCCCAGAACGGCGAGGACGCGCTCAGACCCAGCAATAACGGCAGCCAGGGCGTCAGCCGGTTCATCAGGCGAATGCGATCGACGCCCTCGGGCACGCCGACATGCACATGCAGACCGGCCAGCACGCTGCGGCTGGCGACGATCCGGTAGTCGTCGAAGATCGCCCGGTAGCGCGCCATGTTGGTCGCCTGCACGCTACGCCACTGACCCAGCGGATGGGTGCCGGCAGCGAGGATGCCGCAGCCCAACTCGCTGGCCAGGTCGGCCATGGTCGTACGCGCCTGGCCAAGACAGTCGCGCGCCTCGTCGAGACTGTTCAACACCGGCGTGACCACTTCGAACTGTGCGGCGAACATCTCTCGCGTCACCCGCTGGCCCAGCGCGCGACGACTGGATATGGCAAAGGCCTCGACCCCACGCTGCGCCACGCAGCGGCTGGCCAGGTCAGTCAGAAAGTACTCTTCCTCGATGCCGAACGTGCTCGCTGCCATGACTCACCTGCTCCCGTGGTTCCTGTAGTTGAGGGCATCCGGCAGGCGTGAGTTCAACCTCTTTGCTCACCCGTTGGGCGGCGAAAATTCAGTGGGAATCTTTGTTCGGATCGGCCGCTCCTATGCAACACATCGCCTTCTTATAGATGGACTTATTCAGGAGATCTGCCCCATGTCGATTGCCAGTTTCATCGACAGCCCCGGCGCCCAGCGCATTTCGTTCGCGCCCCTTTCAGGGCCTTTTCAGAGTCTTTATCAGCAACTGCTGGCTGAGCCCGAACCGGGCCACCCGCAGGCACGTGAGTTTCTGCTGGAGTGCTTGCAGGAGGTGGCGGAGCTACCCTGCGAACTGCCGCAAAGCCCCTATGAACTGGTGGCCTGGTCGCAACATCAGCACCAGCGTGTGACAGCGGACTACGCCGACTATCTCGCGGGACGACGCGCAGGTGAAGGCCGGCGTTATTTCCCGCGCAAGGCCGATGCCCTGCACTTTGTGCGCGCCGTGGCACCGACGAAGCTGGTCGACGGCGCCTGGCTGTACGGTGTTCTGCCCCACTGGCGCGACTATCGCGTGTATCCGCTGGTGCGCACCTACCTGGAAGAGCTTGGCGACGGAGTCGCGGCGCAGAATCACGTGTTGCTCTACCAGCGCCTGCTGGCCAGCCAAGGCTGTGAGGATGCCCTCGAACTGGATGATGAGTTGTATCGCCAGGGCGCCATCCAGCTGGCGCTGGGCCTGCTGGCCGACGAGTTCCTGCCCGAAGTGATCGGCTACAACCTCGGCTATGAACAATTGCCGCTGCACCTGCTGATCAGTGCCTTCGAGCTGAACGAGCTGGACATCGACCCCTACTACTTCCAACTGCACGTGACCATCGATAACGGCTCCAGCGGTCACGCCGCCAAGGCCGTTCAGAGTGTGCTGACCAATCTGCCGCGTGTCGGCGACGCCCAGGCGTTCTACCAGCGCGTGCTGCGCGGCTACATGCTCAATGAGCTGGGTGTGGGCTCGACGGCCGTGATCGACAGCTTCGATCTGCAGCAGCAGTTGCTGCAGATGTTCGAGCAAAAGCGCGCGGTCGCCAGCCAGGTGCATTCCGACTACTGCCGTATCGAAGGACGCACGGTCAATCAATGGCTGGGCAGCTCCGGCAGCGTGGCGAACTTTCTCCAAGCACTGCAGAACAGCGGTTGGATACGGCGCGACACGGACCCGGCCTGCAGCCGCTTCTGGCGCCTGATCCAGGGGCCAGGAGCCGCCATGTTCGGTGTGTTCAGCCCCTATGAGCGCCAGCTGCTGCATGACTGGATTGCCGGTAGCTGGCAGCCGGAGGCGCCGGCGAAACCCTTCCGTCCGCGGCGCAAGCCTCAGGCCGCACTCGCGCTGGCGGGCAGCGCGCAGCATGGCGAGCTGGACCGCGAGCGCCGCGAGTTGATCCAGGAGCTGCAAGGCATGGACGCCTATCGCCGCGAATCTCGCCTGATCGGCCTGCAGGCGCCAGCGCAGCATTGGTCCAGCGCCGGCCTGGCAGCCACCCGTACTTTCGCGGCGCTGATCCAGTAGCCGCCCTGCCCCTGGAATCCACTCATGCTCGAACCCACCTTCAACGCCCCCCAGAGTCTCGCCCTGCTGCGCCTGGGCACGCTTTTACGTGCCCGCGGTTATCGCTTCGTCACCCCCACACCACTCACCCATCAGCGCGTCAACCAGCGTCCGGGCAATGCCCTGGCCAGGGACTTGCGCGACGTCTTCGGTTGGAGCCGACCCTTCGCTGAAGGCACGCTGGACGAGGAAATCCTCGACAGCATGCGTGAGGCCGAGGTGCTGCAGCCTCACGCGCAAGGCTGGATCAGCCAGGTGCGCTGGTCGACCCTGGGCGACGGGCTCTATGTGCACTCGCGTTTTCCCACGGAGGAAAGCGACGCAGTGTTCTTCGGCCCCGATACCTACCGTTTCACCCGCCTGCTGCGCAATTACCTGGCGCACACCAACCAGCCGCTGCGGCGCATCGCCGATATCGGCTGCGGCGCCGGCCCTGGCGCTATCACAGCGGCGCAGCTACGCCCGGGGGCAGAAGTCATGGCGCTGGATATCAACCCCAGGGCGCTGGCCCTGACCGCAGTGAATGCGCGCCTGGCGGGCATCTATAACCTGCGCGTGCAGAGCAGCGACCTGCTTCGGGATGTGGACGGGCAGTTCGACATGATCATCGCCAACCCGCCCTATATGCTCGATCCGCAACAGCGTACCTATCGCCACGGCGGCGGCAAGCATGGCGCCGGACTGTCCCTGGCGATCTTCGATACGGCAATGCAAAGACTCGCGCCTGGCGGCACGCTGTTGCTCTATACCGGGGTGGCGATCGTTGACGGTGAAGATCCTTTGCTCAATGCCATTCGCCTGTCGCTGGGCGATACGGGTTGGAACTGGGACTACCAAGAAATCGATCCGGATGTGTTCGGTGAGGAGCTGGAGAAACCGCAGTACGATCAGGCCGAGCGGATCGCCTGCGTGGCGTTGCGCCTGAGCTATCAGCCCAATCTGCGCCAGCGCTAGCAGGCCGTTAAAAAATGTAGGCGAGGCAGGCAAGACAATACCGATGGCGGCCCCGCAAAAACAGCCGAAAAACGCTCGGAGTCGCGCTCGACTTTACGCGTTGTAAATGAGCATTTTGACTGGGCTCGCACGCGAGGCCGTTTTTAACGCAGTATTGCCAACGCAGGCAGTTCTTCAACGGCCTGCTAGACCGATGCCCGCCTTGCGCAAGCACCGGCCCGGTGATGCTCAGGCCGCCTTGGTCTGGGCATTGCTCTTGAGCGACTTGCGCAGCACTTCCATCGACTGCCCCAGTTCCTGCAGCTGACGTTTGCTCAGCAGCTTGCTGGCCTGGGGGAACATGTCGCGTTCCTCTTCCTCGATGTGGTGCTCCAGCAGCTCCTTGAGCACCTTGACTCTGCCTGCGAACTCGAGGGTGGATGGCGAGGTTTTCTTGATGTCGGGCAATACCAGCGCTTCTACGGCGCGGTGCTCTTCCTTCGCCTCGATGGCGAGTACGGCGTCGTCCTTGCTGCCGGCACGCCTGAAGGCCGGATAGAAAATCTGCTCTTCAAGCTCGGTGTGAATCTTCAATTCCTGCTCGATCTTGAGCAGCAGTTTCTTGCGCGTCTGCACCGCGCGCTCGGTGGTGTCCTCGAGCTTGCTCAGCAGCTCCTTTACGGTTTCGTGATCCTTTTTCAGCAGTTCGATGGCATTCATCGTTTTGCTCTCCTCAGGTCTACCAATCACATCGGTAAAAATGCCAGGGCCCGCTTCTAGCGGGCCCTGGCATGACGGTCACGACTCGCGACCGCTTTGGCTTTTCTGACCACCCTTGCGCCCGGCTTCGGACGCTCTCTGGCGGTCGTTGGCGAAGTTGCCGCCACTGTTGTGACCGCCTTTACGGCCGGCTTCCGAGGCCTTTTCACGATCGTTTGCGAAGTTACCCGGATTTTTGTTGGTCGCCATTGCTGGTACCTCCTGATAGTTACTCGCGAGGCGTTATTGCCTCCACATAAGATGAGGCAGGCTCTGCTGCGAGTCGTTCAGGCTTTTTTTCATCAGCCGTTGACCACACTTCCGCCGTTGACATGCAGCATCTGCCCGGTGACGTAAGAGGCATCGTTGCTGGCCAGATAAACGAATGCCGGAGCGACCTCCGCAGGTTGTCCAGGCCGGCCCAGCGGTGTGTCCGCACCGAACGCGGAGACTTTCTCGGCGCTGAAGGTGGACGGGATCAGCGGCGTCCAGATCGGCCCAGGCGCGACGCCATTGACGCGAATGCCACGCGGCGCCAGGTTGATCGACAGCGAGCGGGTGAACGAGGTGATCGCGCCCTTGGTCGAGGAATAGTCGAGCAGCATCGGATTGCCCTTGTAGGCCGTCACCGAACTGGTGTTGATGATGCTCGCCCCCGGCTGCAGATGCTCCAGCGCGACCTTGGTCAGGTGGAACATGGCGAAGATGTTGGTGCGGAAGGTCTGCTCCCACTGCGCCTCGTCGAGTGCTTCGAGGTTGTGCTCGGGATGCTGTTCGCCGGCGTTGTTGATGAGGATATCGAGGCGTCCCCACTTGGCGATCACGGCATCGACCACGCACTGGCAGAAGCCGCCGTCGCCCACGTCACCGGCCAGGGCGATGGCTTCGCCGCCGTGGTGCGTTACCTCGTCGAGGGTTTTCTGCGCGTCTTCATCCTCGTTCAGGTAAACCAATGCAACCTTGGCGCCTTCCAGGGCGTAGTGCACGGCAACGGCGCGGCCGATACCACTGTCGCCGCCAGTGATGATCGCCACCTTGCCGGTCAGCTTGCCGGCCGCGCGGTAATCATCGGCAAGGTAGATCGGCTCAGGGTGCATGGCGTGTTCGACACCAGGTTGCCGTTGCTGATGCTGAGGCGGCAGGGTCTTGTCGTTCATCTTTCACTCCTCCTTTCGCTGGTGTTCAGACGGCCTTCAGCTGCGGGCTCGCAGTCATCACCGGATGAGTCTTGTGGCGATTCTCGAAGCAGAAGTTGGTGGCCTGCACGTAGCCTTCGGCCGAACCGCAATCGAAGCGGCGACCCTTGAACTTGTAGGCCAGCACACAGCCCTGTTGGGCCTGCTTCATCAGCGCATCGGTGATCTGGATCTCGCCGCTCTTGCCCGGTTCGGTCTGCTCGATCAGCTCGAAGATATCCGGCGTGAGGATGTAGCGGCCGATGATCGCCAGGTTCGACGGCGCATCTTCGGGGTTGGGTTTTTCCACCATCCGCTCGATGCGGAAGATGTCGTCGCGCAGCGCTTCGCCGGCGATCACGCCGTAGCGTGAAACCTCCTCCATCGGCACTTCCTGGATGGCGACGATGGAGCAGCGGAACTGTTCGTAGAGTTTGACCATCTGGGCCAGCACGCCGTCGCCTTCCAGGTTCAGGCACAGGTCATCGGCCAGCACCACGGCGAACGCCTCGTCGCCGATCAACGAGCGGCCGGTGAGGATGGCGTGACCGAGGCCTTTCATCTCGATCTGGCGGGTATAGGAGAAGGTGCACTGATCGATCAGGTGGCGTACACCACTCAAGGATTTTTCCTTGCCGGTGTTGGAAATCTCGTGTTCCAGCTCGTAGCTGATGTCGAAGTGGTCTTCCAGCGAACGCTTGCCACGGCCGGTGACGATGGCGATTTCATGCAGCCCGGCTTGCAGGGCTTCTTCGACGCCATACTGGATCAACGGGGTGTCGACCACCGGGAGCATTTCCTTGGGCATCGACTTGGTAGCGGGAAGAAAACGGGTGCCGTAACCGGCTGCGGGAAACAAACATTTCTTGATCATGGGTTCTATACCAATTGAGTGACTCGGTAATAGAACCTGACCCGTTTAGAACCTTTACGGTTCAAGATATTTCAGCAGGCGCCGTTTCGCTGCTGCACTTTTGCGAAGTTCGGCACCTCTACCTCAGCACGTGGATGCCGAGGTGCCGCTGCAAGCAAGAGGCCGTCCCTATGCGGGATAACGGCTCACTTCGATCAGATTGCCGTCCGGGTCGCGAAAGTACACCGACTCGATAGGCCCCACCGCGCCGGTGCGCGCCACCGGCCCCTCTTCCACCGTCACGCCCTGCTCGCCCAGATGAGCCATGACTCGCTCCAGTGGCCACAGGGTGATCAGGCACAGATCGATGGCGCCTGGTGTCGGCTTGATCGCCTTGGGCTCGAACTCACGCCCGGCCTGATGCAGATTGAATTTCTGCTGGCCGAATAGCAGAGCACTGCGCCCGGCGCCGAAACGCTCGTGGCGCATGCCCAATACGCGCTGGTAAAAGTCGACGGTGGTGTCGATATTCGCCACCGTCAGTACCAGATGGTCCAGTCTCTCGATCATGCTCAATGCCTGTCCAGAAGATGAAAACGCGGCAACCCCAGGTGCCAGTGAATCGCCGCCAGGCGTGCTGCCAGCACCACGAGCATCGCCGCAGCGGTGTCGAGCCAGTGCGGCGTGCCCAGGGCACGCAGGCCGATAAAGGTCAGCGCGCCGGCGATGCAGGCCGTGGCGTAGATTTCCTTCTGGAAGATCAGCGGAATCTCGTTGCACAGCACGTCGCGAATCACCCCACCAACCACACCGGTCATCACCCCCATGATCACCGCGGTACTGATCGGCGTGCCGTGCTGCAGCGCCAGCTCGGTGCCATACACGGTGAACACGGCCAGGCCGAAGGCGTCGGCGATCAGCAGGCCTTTCTCGTGAATCGGCCGGGTCATGCGCACCCAGGCCACCGTGCCCAGCGCCGCCAGGGAGGCGACCAGGATGTAGGTGTCATCGCGAATCCAGCTGACCGGATGATTGTCCAGAATCAGGTCGCGCAGCGTGCCGCCGCCCAGCGCGGTGACGATGGCCATCACCAGCACGCCGAACAAGTCCATGGACTTGCGCCCTGCCATCAGCGCACCGGTGATGGCAAATACCGCCACGCCGAACAGGTCGGCGACATAGAAAAGCTTTTCCATGCTGTCCTCAGCGGCTGACCGGCGTACGCAGGGTGACGAATTCCTCGGCAGCGCTCGGGTGCACACCGATCGTCTCATCGAAGATCTGCTTGGTCGCACCGGCTTTCAGCGCAACAGCCAGGCCCTGGACAATCTCGCCGGCCTCCGGGCCGACCATATGGCAGCCGAGCACACGGTCGCTGTCGGCATCGACCACCAGCTTCATCAGCGTGCGCTCCAGGTTCTCGGTCAGCGTCAGCTTCATCGGGCGGAAGCGGCTCTCGAAGATCTTCACCTTGTGCCCGGCTGCGATGGCCTGCTCTTCACTCAGGCCAACGGTGCCGATGTTCGGCAGGCTGAACACGGCGGTGGGGATCATGCTGTAATCCAGCGGCCGGTATTCCTCGGGCTTGAACAACCGGCGCGCCACGGCCATGCCTTCGGCCAGCGCAACCGGGGTCAGCTGCACGCGGCCGATCACGTCGCCAAGGGCGAGAATCGACGGCGTGGAGGTCTGGAACAGATCGTCGACCTCGACGTAACCGCGCTTGTCCAGCTTGACCTCGACGTTTTCCAGGCCGAGGTTGTCCAGCATCGGCCGGCGGCCGGTGGCGTAGAACACGCAATCGGCCTCCAGTACGCGACCATCCTTGAGCGTCGCGGCCAGGCTGCCATCGGCCTTGCGTTCGATGCTGGCGATGTCGGCGTTGAACTGCAGGTCCAGGCCCTTCTTGCTCAACTCGTCGCGCAGGTGCTCGCGTACTGCACCGTCGAAACCTCGCAGGAACAGGTCGCCGCGATAAAGCAGCGAGGTAGTTGCACCCAGGCCATGGAAGATCGAAGCAAACTCCACGGCGATATAACCGCCGCCCACCACCAGTACGCGCTTGGGCAGTTGCTTGAGGAAGAAGGCTTCATTGGAGCTGATGGCGTGTTCGCGACCGGGAATATCGGGAATCTGCGGCCAGCCGCCGGTGGCGATCAGGATGCGTTCAGTGCTATGACGCTGGCCGTTCACTTCGACGGTATGCGCGTCGACGATACGCGCATGCCCCTCGAACAGACTGACGCCGCTGTTGGTCAACAGATTGCGGTAGATGCCATTGAGGCGTCCGATCTCGCGGTTCTTGTTGGCGATCAGCGTCGTCCAATCAAAATTCGCTTCGCCCAGCGACCAGCCGAAACCCGAGGCCTGCTCGAAGTCCTCGGCGAAATGCGCGCCGTACACCAGCAGTTTTTTCGGTACGCAGCCGACATTGACGCAGGTGCCGCCCAGGTAGCGGCTCTCGGCGACCGCAACGCGCGCACCGAAACCTGCGGCGAAGCGCGCCGCACGCACGCCGCCGGAACCGGCGCCGATAACGAACAGGTCGAAGTCGTAACTCATGAGGGTATCTCCTTGGCAGACGAGGAGCATACCGTAAAGGCCCGCGCTAAGCTGATAGGCAGAGGAGAACACCATGCGCCCTACCCTGACCCATCTGGCCCTGCACGTCCCCGATCTCGACGCCTGCATTGCCTTCTATCAGCGTTTCTGTGGCATGCAGGTGATCCACGAGCGCCCCGGCAAGGGCACACGCATCGTCTGGATGGCCGAGCCGGGCAAGGAACACCAGTTCATTTTCGTGATCATGCCCGGCGGCCAGGACAGGAACCTAGCCGCCAATGACTACAGCCACTTCGGCTTCGCCCTGGGCAGCCGCGAGGACGTCGATCGCATCGCCGCCCTGGCCGAACAAGCAGGGTGCCTGATCTGGCCACCGCGGGACGAACCCTACCCGGTCGGCTACTACTGCGGCCTACGCGACCCGGCCGGCAACTACGTGGAGTTCAGCTACGGCCAGCCGCTCGGCCCCGGCTCGGAACAGATGCCCATCCCCTGAAATGCAAAACGCCACCCGAGGGTGGCGTCAGTTTGAGCATCAATGCACCGACTCTGTAGGAGCGGCGCCCCGCCGCGAACCTAGGCGACGTGGCATCGCAAAGCTTCGCCCCGAGGCGGGGCTCCTACGAAAGGCTGCTCTGATAGGCAGACGTATCAGAACGCCTTGCCGGTCTTGTACAGGTTCTCGAAGCAGAAGTTGGTCGCATCGATGTAACCCTCGGCGCTACCGCAGTCGAAACGCTGGCCCTTGAACTTGTATGCCATCACACAGCCCTGCTGGGCCTGGCGCATCAGCGCATCGGTGATCTGGATCTCACCACCCTTGCCCGGCGGTGTGCTGCGAATCAGATCGAAGATGTCCGGGGTGAGGATGTAGCGGCCGATGATCGCCAGGTTCGACGGCGCGTCCTCGGGCTTGGGCTTCTCCACCATGTTGCTGACACGGTAGATGTCATCGCGGATCATCTCGCCGGCGATCACGCCATACTTGGACGTCTCGTCCTTCGGCACTTCCTGAATCGCCACGATGGAGCAGCGGAACTGGTTGTACAGCTTGACCATCTGCGCCAACACGCTATCGCCTTCCAGGTTCAGGCACAGGTCGTCAGCCAGTACCACAGCGAACGGCTCGTCACCGATCAGCGGCTGACCGCAGAGGATGGCGTGGCCCAGGCCTTTCATTTCGACCTGGCGGGTGTAGGAGAAGCTGCACTCGTCGATCAGACGACGGATGCCAACCAGGTACTTCTCCTTGTCGGTGCCCTTGATCTGGTGTTCGAGCTCGTAGCTCACGTCAAAATGGTCTTCCAGCGCACGCTTGCCGCGACCGGTGACGATGGAGATCTGGTTGAGGCCAGCCTCGAGTGCCTCTTCAACCCCATATTGAATCAGTGGCTTGTTCACCACCGGCAACATTTCCTTGGGCATTGCCTTGGTAGCAGGCAGGAAGCGCGTGCCGTAACCGGCAGCGGGGAACAGGCATTTCTTGATCATGGGACTCCCTAGTGGGGATGGTTGGAATGCGCGCTCAGTCTATCAAGCCGCGCTAGCCTTACAACTGCCGCTTGCAGGTCGACCGATGCCGCGATAAAGAAAACCCAGCTCCGCCAGTTGATCGGCGTCATAGATGTTGCGCCCGTCGAACAGCACCGGCATGCGCATCACGCCGCGAATGCGCGGGAAGTCCGGCTGACGGAACTGCTTCCACTCCGTCACCAGCACCAGCGCATCGGCACCCTGGGCGACGGCATAGGGGGATTCGCTTAGCAGCAGTTGCCCCGACTCGATGGCCGCTGGATAACGCGCAGCGACAGCTGCCGTGGCGGCCGGATCGCAAGCCTGCACCTTGGCGCCAGCGGTCAGCAGTGCATCGAGCAGCACCAGGCTGGGCGCCTCGCGCAGATCGTCAGTACCGGGCTTGAATGCCAGCCCCCAGAGCGCGACGACCCGCCCCTGCAAGTGGCCATTGAAATGCTCGCGCAAGGCCTGGAACAGCAGCGTTTTCTGCAGCGCATTGCGCGCTTCGACCGCACGCAGGATGCCCGGTTCGATGCCCTCGTGCTCAGCCGTACGGATCAGCGCCTTGACGTCCTTGGGAAAGCACGAGCCGCCATAACCGCAACCGGCGTAGATGAAGTGCGTGCCGATACGCCGGTCGCTACCGATGCCACGGCGCACCTCCTCAATATCCACGCCCAACCGCGCGCAGATACCTGCCATCTCGTTGATAAAGGAAATCTTGGTCGCCAGAAAGGCATTGGCCGCGTACTTGCTGAACTCGGCGGCGCGTACGCCCATGCACAACAGGCGGTCGTGATTGCGCAGAAACGGCGCATACAGCCGGCGCAACAGCTCACGCCCACGCTCGTCGTCACAGCCGACGATCACCCGGTCAGGGCGCATGAAGTCCTCGACTGCAGAGCCTTCCTTGAGAAACTCCGGATTGCTCGCCACGATCACCCGCGCCCGTTGTTCCCGACGCGCCAGACCGGCGTTGATGCGCTGCGCCACACGCTCAGCGGTGCCCACCGGCACCGTGGATTTATCCACCACCAGACACGCATGATCGAGCCGTTCACCCAGCTCGTCGGCAACCGCCAGCACATGGCTCAGATCGGCCGAACCGTCCTCTCCGCTGGGCGTGCCCACCGCAATGAAAATCACCTCGGCGCGGCGGATACCGACCTTCAGCTGCGAAGTGAAACTGAGCTGCCCACCGGCCAGCTGCGCCTTGAGCATCGCCTCCAGGCCAGGCTCGTAGATCGGTACCTCACCTCGCGAAAGCATCGCGACGCGCTGCGGATCTCGCTCGACGCAGACCACCTGATTGCCCATCTCGGCAAAACAGGTCGCCGTCACCAAACCTACGTATCCTGCTCCAATCACGCATATCTGCATCGCAGCATCCTCCTGGCCTATGCTGCGATTGCAACCAATCGCGGTGGCAGCGATATGACGGAACGACGAAGGAATCATGACAGGCGTATATGTACGCATCATGGGTACGCATAGCGTGAAAACTGTGGGGACCAGAAAAACAAAAGCCCCTGTAGGTTTACCTGCAGGGGCTTTGCGAAAGTGGTGGTGAAGAAGAGATTCGAACTCTTGATACGGTTTCCCGTATACACACTTTCCAGGCGTGCTCCTTCAACCACTCGGACACTTCACCGGATCTCGACGTTTTGGCGTTTACCCCGTCGAGGCGCGCTAATGTAGTCGAATGTTTTCTCGATGGCAAATTTTTTTTAAAGGATTCATGCGCTTAAGAGCGAAGCGGGTTTTCGTCGTGCTTCTCGCAGGGCTGCTCGTCGAAGCGCATGTGGCCGAATAGCAGAAAACCCAGGGACATGAACAGGCCCAAGCCGAATAGCAGCAGCACACCGGATGGGTTGCGCAGGTAGAGAGTTTCGCTGAGCACGACCGATGCCAGCAGCAGGCCGATCACGGCAAGCATATAAAGGATGGAGTAGAGGGTGTTCATGGGGCAGCTCCTTCGGTTCGCTGCTCACCTTAAAGGCCTGGCTTTGCGTTCGACCAATTGCCATCCGGCATCGCCGCGATAGGCAAAAACACTGACCAGCCAGTCAGCCACGGCGCTTTACCAGAGCGCTTCGGCTGAGTACCTTCTGCCCACATTCGCCCCCAAGGCTCTAACAAGGAAAACCGCCATGAGCGACCTGATCAGCTATCAACTCGAAGACGGCATCGCCACCCTCACCCTGAGCAATGGCAAGGTCAATGCCATCTCGCCTGACGTGATCGCTGCGTTCAATGCCGCCCTCGACCGCGCCGAGCAGGATCGCGCCATCGTCGTCATCACCGGCCAGCCGGGGATTCTTTCCGGCGGTTATGACCTGAAGGTGATGACCTCGGGCCCGCAGAATGCAATCAACCTGGTGGCTGCTGGCTCCACGTTGGCGCGACGCATGCTCGCTCACCCCTACCCGATCATCGTCGCCTGCTCGGGTCATGCCGTGGCCAAGGGTGCGTTCATCCTGTTGTCGGCCGATTACCGTATCGGCGTGGAAGGTCCGTTCAATATCGGCCTGAACGAAGTGCAGATCGGCATGACCATGCACCACGTCGGCATCGAACTGGCCCGTGATCGCCTGCGCAAGTCGGCGTTCCACCGTTCGGTGATCAATGGGGAGATGTTCGACCCGGCTGGCGCGGTAGAGGCCGGCTTCCTGGACAAGGTGGTGCCGGCCGAGCAATTGCTGGCCACCACTCAGGCGGTGGCGCAGCAGATGAAGAAGATCAACATGACGGCGCACAAGAATACCAAGCTGAAGGTGCGCAAGGCGCTGTTGGAAACCCTCGACGCCGCCATCGAGATGGACAAGCAACACCTGCTGTAAGCATTCGGTAACCCATAAATGAAAAGCGCCGCTTCCGTTGAGGTCGCGGCGCTTTTTCTTTGCGCGTCTCGCCAATTAACCCGCCGGCCAATGTCGGTGCGCGCGGCGCACCCTACGGGTCAGCCGGAATAATCCAGGGCCGTCCAGGCTCGGCTCAGGCCTTGCGCGAGCACGCAGCCGGGCTTGCTCAGTTGCTCGTTGAAGGCGGCGGGCAGCAGTGTGGTTTCACCCTCTGCAGCGCCATGGCGCTCGGTCAACCACTGCAGCTTGCCGCAGTTGGGCGTTTCGATCACGTAACTGGCGGCAATGTTAGAGTGATGGCTGGGCAGTCGAATCACGTCGAGCACTATGCCCGTCTCCTCGACACGCTGGCCATCGGAAACCAGCACGGCCCAGGCCTGCTCGCCCTCGATCACCAGGTAGGCACCGTTGGCCTGTGGTCGATCAATCTGCGGTTGCGCGCAGCCGCTCAGCAGGGCCAATAGCACAATCGTCATCAGCATCTGTTGCATTGCCAATACCCCCTCGCAAGGCGCCCACCTTCAGGTGGTGGACGGGTCGTTGTCGCCTAAGTGAGGCCAATATCACCCAATACTGTTTATTTGTACAGTATTTTTCGATTAGGCTATATCGCAGGTAAATGATCGATTGCACAGGAGCGCCATCATGCTGGACGTACTGCAGCTAAAACACCGAGTGAACCGCATGCCGCTGGAGCGGGTACGCGAGATGGTCGAGGAACTGCAGCTCGAGGGCATCGTCATCGAGAGCCGCACCCCTTTCAATCGTCAGCACTTCAATACCTGCTTCGCCGAGATCGAGGCGTTGCTGCAGCGCGCCGGCTACCATCGACAGCTGGATGTGGTCGGGTATCAGGGTCTGGCCTATGCGCTGTTCGATCCGGCTCGCTGGGAAGCCGTGGAAGTGCTGTGCTGGCTGCGCGACTTCGTCGAGGAGGCGCGCGTTCAACCAGCGTCCTGAGCCTGCGCTACGAACCAAAAAGGCTCAGCGATGCCCGCTCATGCACGGCATTGGCTCAGAAGCATGCGGGGTGAGCCAAGCCTGCGCTTGCTCCACAAACTTCAAAATTCTCTCAGAACACAGCTGCAACTTATTGATCCTAAACAGCTAGCCTCTGGAAAGCCGGTATCCGGCCACCACCTGTCAGGTGCCAAATGCTGCTGCTCGGCCGCTGTGCACGAAAGCTGGCAAGCCCCTTGCTAAGTCCCTGTCAACCATCCTGCGTAGCACGCCAACGGCGGCGGGCCGAGGATCACGGACAACGGCGTCCGTCAGGTCACCTTCCTCTCATTGAGGTGGCCTGGCGTACGCCGTTTTTTGTTTATGCGCCTGACAAGGATTAGACCCATGACCGATCGTGATTCGAACAAGCCCCTGGCCACCAGCCGCCGTAACTTTCTCAAGCAATCCATCGCCCTGGCCGGCGCCGTGAGCGGCATCGCCGCGCTCGGCCTGTCGGCGCCGGCTTCGCTGCGCAGTGCAGCCTGGGCGGCCGGCTCCGACGCGCCGGAAAAAGCCGCGCTAAACGTCGGCTTCATTCCGCTGACCGATTGCGCTTCGGTGGTGGTCGCCGCCACCCAGGGTTTTGGCGAGAAGTACGGCCTGACCATCAATCCGAGCAAGGAGGCCTCCTGGGCCGGCGTGCGCGACAAGCTCAACACTGGCGAACTGGATGCTGCCCATGTGCTCTACGGCATGATGTACGGCGCTCAGCTCGGCCTGGCGGGGCCGCAGCGGGACATGGCAGTGCTGATGGGGCTGAACCAGAATGGCCAGGCCATCACCCTGTCCAAGCAACTGCGTGAGGCCGGTGTGACCAGCGGCGCGCAACTGGCCGAACACGTGAAGAAAGGCGGCAATCCGCTGACCTTCGCCCAGACATTCCCCACCGGTACCCACGCCATGTGGCTGTATTACTGGCTGGCCAGTGTCGGCATCAACCCCATGAGCGATGTGAAGACCATCGTCGTGCCGCCGCCGCAGATGGTCGCCAACATGCGCGTCGGCAATATGGACGGTTTCTGTGTCGGCGAGCCCTGGGGCGCGCGGGCGATCTTCGACAAGATCGGTTTCACCGCCACCACCACCCAGCAGATCTGGCCGGACCACCCGGAGAAGGTGCTCGGCACCACCCGCGCCTTTATCGAGCAGTATCCCAATGCCGCCCGTGCACTGATCATGGCGATTCTCGATGCCAGCCGCTTCATCGAGGCCAGCGAGGAGAATCGCAAGAGCACCGCCAAGCTGATTTCCGGCAAGGCCTACGTCAACGCGCCGGTGCAGGTGATCGAGCCGCGCTTTCTCGCCCAGTACGAGGACGGCCTCGGCAACAGCTGGAAGGACGAACACGCCATGGCCTTCTGCAAGGACGGCAGCGTCAACTTTCCCTATCACTCCGACGGCATGTGGTTCCTCACACAATTCAAGCGCTGGGGCCTGCTCAAGGATGCGCCGGATTACGCCGCCGTGGCCGCGCAGATCAACCAGACCGCGCTCTACGCCGAGGCAGCCAGCGCCCTCAAGCTGGCGGTGCCGAGCAGCCCGCTGCGCAGCAGCACATTGATCGACGGCGTGGTCTGGGACGGCAGCAATCCAGCCGCCTACGCCGACTCCTTCGCCATCAAAGCCTGACCGGAGGTGACCATGAATGCCCCCCTGAAAACACCGCTGCCGCCAATCGCCAAGCCGCGCCTCTCTGCGCAGGCCTTGCTGCCCAGCGCCGCCGCACTGGGCAGCCTGCTCAAGGCCGGCATCGCCCCGCTGCTGGGCATCATCGCCTTCATCGGCTTCTGGTCGCTGCTGGCGCAGTACAGCGAGGGCCTGCCCGGCCCCTTGAGCACCTGGCAAGCCGCGCTGGTGCTGTTCGCTGATCCTTTCTACGACAACGGTCCCAACGACATGGGCATTGGCTGGAACATCCTCAACTCGCTCGGCCGCGTCGGCGTCGGTTTCGGCCTGGCGGCGCTGGTGGGCATTCCCCTGGGGTTCGCCATCGGCCGCTTCGCCTTTCTTGCCGGCATGCTCGCGCCGGTCATCAGCTTGCTGCGTCCAGTCTCGCCGCTAGCCTGGCTGCCGATCGGCCTGCTGGTGTTCGAGGCGGCTGGCCCCGCATCGATCTGGGTCATTTTCATCAGCTCGATCTGGCCAATCATCCTCAACACCGCCGCCGGCGTGGCCAGCGTGCCGCAGGACTACCTGAACGTGGCTCGCGTGCTCAAGCTGTCGGAGTTCAAGGTGCTGACGCGCATCCTCTTCCCCGCCGTGTTGCCGCATCTGATGACCGGCATCCGCCTGGCCATCGGCGTCGCCTGGCTGGTGATCGTCGCCGCGGAGATGCTCACCGGCGGCATTGGTCTGGGCTTCTGGGTGTGGGACGAATGGAACAACCTCAACGTCGAGCACATTCTCATCGCCATCATCATCGTCGGCCTGGTCGGCCTGGCACTGGAGCAAATGCTGCTGCTGATCGCCAAGCGCTTTGACTACGCAAGCTGAAGCGGCGCGTTCGGCCAACGCGTAGCCCGGATGCAATCGGGGCTACGCAACCTACAAGTCAATTCAACAATAGACGCCAAGTCTTTGTTTTAAATGAAAGTGCCTCTGATTAAATCCGGGGCACAGCGCCAGAACGGGAGAACTCCGATGGACAAATTCGTGGAGCTGACCGCTGTCAGCAAGCACTTCGACACCAAGAAAGGCCGCTTCCAGGCACTGGCCGACGTCAACCTGAGCATCGCCCGCGGCGAGTTCGTCGCACTGATCGGCCACTCCGGCTGCGGCAAATCCACCGTGCTCAACCTGATCGCCGGCCTGCTCGACGCCAACGAAGGCGGGCTGATCTGCAATGGCCGCGAGATCGACGGCCCCGGCCCCGAACGCGCCGTGGTGTTCCAGAACCACAGCCTGCTGCCCTGGATGACCTGCTTCGGCAACGTCCACCTGGCCGTGGAAAAGGTTTTCGGCGCGCGCGAAAGCAAGGCCCAACTCAAGGCCCGCACCGAGCAGGCGCTGAACATGGTCGGCCTCAGCCATGCCATGCACAAGCATCCCAACGAGATCTCCGGCGGCATGAAGCAGCGCGTCGGCATCGCCCGCGCCCTGGCCATGGAGCCCAAGGTACTGCTGATGGACGAGCCGTTCGGCGCCCTCGATGCCCTGACCCGCGCACACCTGCAGGACGAGTTGCTGCGCATCGTCGGGCAGACCCAGAGTACCGTGGTGATGGTCACCCATGACGTCGACGAGGCCGTGCTGCTGTCCGATCGCATCGTGATGATGACCAACGGCCCGGCGGCCACCGTCGGCGAAATCCTCGCCGTCGACCTGCCGCGCCCGCGCGACCGCCTGGCGCTGGCCAATGACTCGCAGTACCACGCCTACCGTACCGCCGTGCTGGAGTTTCTCTACCAGCGCCAGCAGCGCCCGGCCGCCTGAGGGTCAAAACCGCTCTGGCTCAAGGGCTGGGGCGGCGGAACCTCTGGCCCTTTGCAGGGACGAACAAGGGCCCTCAACCGACAAGCAGAGAACCCCGTGCTCGACCTCGCCACCTGGAATCTGTCGATTCCCACCGAACCAGCGCCGACCACCATCACCACCGAACGGCTGAATAACGGCTATACAAGCCGTTACTTTCGGCGCAATGCCGACGGCAGCGTGACTTTCTGGGTGCCGGTCACCGGCTCGACCACAGCCGATGCCCGCTATCCACGCAGCGAGCTACGCGAAACCCAGCACGACGGCAGACTCGACAACTGGCTCCACGCCAGTTCGGACAGCTATCTCAGCGCCGTGCTGCAGGTTGACCAGGTGCCCAGCCGCAACAAGGTGGTGATCGGCCAGATCCACAGTACTGACGTGCCGGGCAGCCAGAACGACCCGCTGCTCAAGCTGCAATACCACTATCGACGTGGCGTTGGCCGGGTGGAGCTGCTGCTGCGCGCTCGCCCAGGCGACAGCGACGTGCAAAACATCCTGCTGGCCGAGAACATCCAGCTTGGCGAGCGCTTCGGCTACGACCTGCGCGTCACGCCCAGCGGACGCATCGGCATCAGCGTAGCCAGCACCGATGGCGACAATGGCTCGCTCTACCGCCAGTTGAGCAGCAGCTGGAGCAAGCAGTACCTGTACTTCAAGGCGGGCGCCTATATCCAGGACAATTCCGGAGCGGATAGCGAAGGTGGTCGCGTCACGTTCTATCACCTCAACAGCCTGCACCGCTGAGGATCGCGGCGGTTTACAATCGCCGCCCTCCTAGACGAAGGCTCGACCATGGCACGCCTGACCCTCGATTTTCCCGAAGACCAGTACTGCTACAGCACTCACCTGACCGTGCGCGTTACCGACATCAACGGTGCCAACCATCTGGGCAATGACTCGATGATCTCGATGATTTCCGAGGCACGTGCCCGTTTCCTCTTCGAGTTCGGCATTCGCGAAACCGACGGCAAAGGCACTGGCATCATCGTCACCGACCTGGCCACCACCTACAGGGCCGAGGCCCATGCCCGTGACCAGCTGCTGTTCGAGGTCGGCGTGATGGATTTCAACCGATATGGCGGTGACATCACCTTCCGCATCACCCGTCCGGCTGACGGCGCCCTGGTGGCCATGGCCAAGTCCGGCTTCGTGTTCTTCGATTATCTGCAGTCGAAGGTGGTGCCGATGCCGGAATCCTTCAGCGCCAAGTTCCCCAAGGTCAATCGGCTCGACTGACTCAGCGATTGCAATGCTTCAGGGCCCCGGGCGAACAGGCGTCTGGCAAAACTTGCACAGTTATTGCTGCCAATACCGTGACACATTGTCATTCGTCTGCTACGCCTAGGTCAGAACAGAAAAAAGGGGGGATCGAGGATGACCGACACCTACCGCCGTGCCCGTCAGGCGGGGCTGCTGAGCAATCTGCTGGCACTCGCACTGCTGACCGCGCCGCTACCCACTCACGCAACCAGCGTTACCCAACTTTCCAGCGTCCAGTCTCAAGCCCCTCTCAGTACGCAGCGATCGCCCCATTCGGGGGCATAGACGGCGCAAACGCCTCGTTTTACGGCAGTACTGCGGGTACTGAAGGTGCGTAGCGCCTGATCCCAGGGCCTCTGCTCGGTTGGCTCGGCTCTTGCTTGTTTCCTCGCACCAGGTAGCCAACGGCGGCCACCTCCCTCACGACAAAGACGTCGCCTCACCTCGCCTTCATGGCCTGTGGTGAAGCGGCGTTTTTTTTCGTGTTCGCCCCAGTGACCGGGGCCGGCGCAGGCATCGCGATCCGAGCCTGCACCGCAATCGCGCAAACCTGCTGTGGCTTCGGCCGCAGGGCTCTGCACCACAAGTGCACGGCCTTCCCGGCAGGCGCGGCCGCCGTGTCCACGACCACGGTTCGCCGCGTATGGCCGGGCTCCTTCTCGCTGATGAGGTGATCGATGAATACAAGTTTCTGGAAAGCCGGCCACGCCCCCACCCTGTTCGCCGCCTTCCTCTATTTCGACCTGAGCTTCATGGTCTGGTACCTGCTCGGCCCACTGGCGGTGCAGATCGCTACCGACCTCGACCTCAACGCCCAGCAACGCGGCCTGATGGTGGCCACGCCGATTCTCGCCGGCGCCGTGCTGCGTCTGCTGATGGGCTTTCTCGCCGACCGCCTGTCGCCGAAGACCGCCGGCCTGCTCGGCCAGGTGGTGGTGATAGTCGCGCTGTTCTGCGCCTGGCAGATCGGCATCGGCAGCTATGAACAGGCGCTGCTGCTCGGTCTGTTCCTCGGCTTCGCCGGCGCGGCGTTCGCCGTGGCCCTGCCGCTGGCCTCGCAGTGGTACCCGCCGGAGCACCAGGGCAAGGCCATGGGCATCGCCGGCGCCGGTAACTCCGGCACCGTGCTGGCGGCGTTGTTCGCCCCCGGCCTGGCTGCGCTGTCCGGCTGGCAGAACGTGTTCGGCTGGGCGCTGATCCCGCTGCTGGCGACCCTGGTGATCTTCGCCCTGGTGGCCAAGAATGCGCCGGAGCGGCCCAAGCCCAAGGCCTTCGGCGACTACCTCAAGGCCCTCGGCGATCGCGACAGCTGGTGGTTCATGTTCTTCTACAGCGTCACCTTCGGCGGCTTCATCGGCCTGGCCAGCGCCCTGCCCGGCTACTTCAGCGACCAGTACGGGCTGAACCCGGTGACCGCCGGTTACTACACCGCCGCCTGCGTCTGCGCCGGCAGCCTGCTGCGCCCGCTGGGCGGCGCTCTGGCCGACCGCATCGGCGGCATTCGCACGCTGCTGATGATGTACACCATCGCCTCGCTGTGCATTGCCGTGGTGGGCTTCAACCTGCCCAGCGCGAACGCCGCCCTGGCCTTTTTCGTCGCCGCCATGCTCGGCCTTGGTGCTGGCAATGGCGCGGTGTTCCAGCTGGTACCGCAGCGTTTTCGCAGGGAAATCGGCGTGATGACCGGGTTGATCGGCATGGCCGGCGGCATCGGTGGTTTCTTCCTCGCTGCAGGCTTGGGCACCATCAAGCAACACACCGGCGACTACCAGCTGGGCCTCTGGCTGTTCGCCAGCCTCGGCGTGCTGGCCTGGATCGGTCTGCATGGGGTCAAGCAGCGCTGGCGCACCACCTGGGGTAGCGCCGCGGTGACCGCCGCACGGGTGTGAGCGAGTTCTCAACGACCGGCCACACTCCGTAGGGTGCGCCGCGCGCACCAGCGATTTGCGTCGAGCCTGGTACGCACGGCGCACCCTACGGTCCAAAGATCTACGGAAACCGCATCATGGCCCTGCAACTGAGCATCGGCGAAACCAGCGCCATCGGCCCGCGCAGCGAGAACCAGGACGCCCTGCGTGTGGTTACCCCGGCGCCAGCCCTGGCCGCCAGCAAGGGCTACCTGCTCGGTCTGGCCGATGGCGTCAGCCAGTGCGCTGACGGCGGCCTGGCCGCACGCGCGACCCTGCAGGCGCTGGCACTGGATTACTACTCCACCCCGGAAACCTGGCCGGTGCAGCACAGCCTGGACCGCCTGCTCATTGCGCATAACCGCTGGCTACAAGCCAACGGCGGCGGCCAGCCGCTGCTGACCACCCTCACCGCCCTGGTGCTGCGCGGGCGGCGCTACACCCTGGCGCACATCGGCGACAGCCGCGCCTACCTGTGGCGCGACGGCCAGCTGCTGCGCCTGACCGAGGACCACGTTTGGGAACAGCCGGGCATGCAGCACGTGCTCAAGCGCGCCATGGGTCTGGATCAACACCTGGTGGTGGACTACCGCGACGGCGAGCTACAGGCCGGCGACCGTTTCCTGCTGGTCAGCGACGGCGTCTGGGCCTGCCTCAACGACAAGCGAATCGGCGAGCTGCTACAGGGCGATGACGCCGAAGCGATCTGCCAGGCACTGGTCGACGAGGCGCACCACGCCGGTAGCCAGGACAACGCCAGCGCCCTGCTGGTGCACGTCGAGCAGCTCCCAGAAGCCGCGCTGGCCGACACCCTCGCCCAGCTCGAACATTGGCCGCTGCCGCCGCGCCTGCGTGAAGGCCAGGAGTTCGAGGGCTGGCAGGTCGAAGGCCTGCTCGGCGAATCGCGCCAGTCGCTGATCTACCGGGTGCGCGATGCTGACAACCTGCCCTGGCTGCTCAAGACCCTGCCGCCCAGCCGCGCCGGTGAGGAACAGGCCGGCCCGGCGCTGTTGCAGGAGGAATGGTTCCTGCGCCGCGTCGCCGGTCGCCACTTCCCCGAGTTGCATGCTCTACCGCAGCGCCAGCATCTGTATTACGTGCAGCGCGAATATGCCGGTCAGACCCTGGCCACGCGCCTACGCCAGCACGGCCCACTGAGCCTGGCCGACTGGCAGGACCTGGCCCCGCGCCTGATCAAGGCGCTCGGCCTGTTGCACCGGCGCAATATCATCCACCGCGACATCAAGCCCGAGAACCTGCTGCTCGGTGACGACGGCGAACTGCGCGTGCTCGACTTCGGCCTGGCCTACTGCCCGGGCCTGACCCGCGACGAGGCCCACAGCCTGCCCGGCACGCCCAGCTATATTGCCCCCGAAGCCTTCGCCGGCAGCCCGCCCAGTGCGCAGCAGGACCTCTACGCCGCGGGCGTGACGCTCTATCACCTGCTCACCGGACACTATCCCCATGGCGAAGTCGAAGCCTTCCAGCACCCGCGCTTCGGTCAGCCGGTGCCGGCCAGCCGCTACCGCCCGGACTTGCCTGCCTGGCTCGATGAGGTGTTGAACCGCGCGGTAGCCGCCGCCCCAGCGCAGCGCTTCGAGACCGCCGAGGAGTGGCTGCTGGCACTGGAAAGTGGCGAGCGCCAGTCCCTGAACAACCGCCCACGACCGCTGCTGGAGCGCGAGCCGCTAATGGTGTGGCGCAGCGTGGCATTGGTGTCGCTGCTGCTCAACCTGCTGTTGGCGTTCCTGCTGCTCAAATAGCCCACCCCGCACCAAAGCAGCGCAAAACGCCTCTCAACGGTGCATAAACCCAACCTACAGCGCCAGCCAAGTGACTGAAAAGCCTGAAAAACCGTGACCTGATCGAGTTGGCACAAGGGCTGCATTCACAACTACCACAAACCACATAAAGCGCGACCTTCAACGACGAAGGCTGCACTTCCCGATAGAACGGGACCTGGACAAAGGCGTCCTCGCTAGGTGACTAGCGGGACGCCTTTTTTGTTTTTTTATGGCCTGCCATCCCTGGCGGCCACTCTTCGAGCCGTCGCGGAGCGACGTTAAAAATTGCTCCCGACAATTTTTTCGACCGTGATTTTTCTTCAGGAGATGGCCGGCATGCAAAAACTCAAGCTGGTGATGATCGGCAACGGCATGGCGGGTGTACGCACCCTCGAGGAGCTGCTCAAGCTCGCCCCCGATCTCTACGACATCACCGTGTTCGGCGCCGAGCCGCACCCCAACTACAACCGCATCCTGCTCTCGCCGGTACTGGCCGGCGAGCAGACCTTCGAGGAGATCGTGCTCAACGATCTCAACTGGTACGCGGAAAACGACATCAAGCTGCTGCTCGGGCGCAAGGCGGTCAAGATCGACCGCAAGAAGCGCCTGGTCATCGCCGACGATGGCAGCGAGGCCGAGTACGACCGCCTGCTTATCGCCACCGGCTCCAACCCCTTCATCCTGCCGATTCCGGGCAAGGACCTGCAGGGCGTGATCGGCTATCGCGACATTGCCGACACCCAGATGATGATGGACACCGCCAAGACTCATAAGCACGCGGTGGTCATCGGCGGCGGCCTGCTCGGCCTGGAAGCGGCCAACGGCCTCAAGCTGCGCGGCATGGACGTCACCGTGGTGCATATCGGCGACTGGCTGCTGGAGCGCCAGCTCGATAGCACCGCAGGCCGTTTGCTGCAGAAATCCCTGGAAGACCGCGGCCTGAAGTTCCTCCTGCCCAAGCACACCGCTGAACTGCTGGACAACGGCGAAGGCCGCGTCTGTGCGGTGAAGTTCAAGGATGGCGAAGTGATTCCCGCCGACCTGGTGGTGATGGCCGCCGGCATTCGCCCCAACAGCGAGCTGGCCGAGAGCGCCGGCATCGCCTGCAACCGCGGCATCCTGGTCAACGACACCATGCAGACCTATGACCCGCGCATCTACGCCATCGGCGAGTGTGCCAGCCACCGCGGCATCGCCTACGGCCTGGTGGCGCCGCTGTTCGAGCAGGCCAAGGTCTGCGCCAACCACCTGGCCCAGCTCGGTTTCTCCCGCTATCAGGGCTCGGTAACCTCGACCAAGCTCAAGGTGACCGGCATCGACCTGTTCTCCGCCGGCGAATTTATGGGCGGCGAGGGAACGGAAACGATAACGCTGTCGGACCCCATCGGCGGCGTGTACAAGAAGCTGGTGATCAAGGACGACGTGCTGGTCGGCGCCTGCCTGTACGGCGACACCGCCGACGGCGGCTGGTACTTCCGCCAGATCCGCGAGAACCACAACGTCAGCGAGATCCGCGACCACCTGATGTTCGGCGAAGGCGCCATCGGCGACGTCGGCCACCAGGGCGCCGACAAGACCGCCAACATGCCCGATAGCATGGAAATCTGCGGCTGCAACGGCGTGTGCAAGGGCACCATAGTCCGGGCGATCCAGGAGAACGGGCTGTTCTCGGTCGACGAGGTGAAGAAGCACACCAAGGCCGCCAGTTCCTGCGGCTCCTGCGCCGGCCTGGTCGAGCAGATCCTGATCAGCACGGTCGGCGGCGCGGCGGACGTCAAGCCCAAGAGCGAGAAAGCCATCTGCGGCTGCAGCGATCTCAACCACGGGCAGATTCGCAAGGCCATCCGCGAGCAGCACCTGACGTCGATGGCGCAGACCATGGCCTTTCTCAACTGGAGCACGCCCAACGGCTGCGCCACCTGCCGCCCGGCGCTCAACTACTACCTGATCTCCACCTGGCCGGGCGAGGCCAAGGACGACCCGCAGTCGCGCCTGATCAACGAACGCGCCCACGCCAATATCCAGAAGGACGGGACGTATTCCGTTGTTCCGCGTATGTGGGGCGGCGTGACCAACCCGTCCGAGCTGCGCCGCATCGCCGATGTGGCCGACAAGTACAACGTACCGATGGTCAAGGTCACCGGCGGCCAACGCATCGACCTGCTCGGCATCAAGAAAGACGACCTGCCGGCAGTGTGGAAGGACCTCGACATGCCCTCCGGCCATGCCTACGGCAAGTCCATCCGCACGGTGAAGACCTGCGTCGGCAGCGAGTTCTGCCGCTTCGGCACGCAGAACTCCACCCAGCTGGGCATCGACCTGGAGCACGACCTGTTCAACATGTGGTCGCCGCACAAGGTCAAGCTGGCGGTCTCCGGCTGCCCGCGCAACTGCTCCGAGGCCGGCATCAAGGACGTCGGCATCATTGGTGTGGACTCCGGTTTCGAGATGTATATCGGCGGCAACGGCGGGATCAAGACCGAGGTGGCCGAGTTCTTCGTCAAGGTCAAGACCGCCGAGGAAGTGCGCGAGTACAACGCCGCCTTCCTCCAGCTGTACCGCGAGGAGGCCTTCTACCTCGAGCGCACCGTGCACTACCTGCAGCGCGTCGGCATGGAGCACATCAAGAAGGCGGTGCTGGAGGACGAAGCCAACCGCAAGGCCCTGGCCGCACGCCTGCACTACGCCCTGTCGTTCGAGCAGGACCCGTGGAAGGAACGCATCGAGACGCCGCAACTGAAGAAAGAGTTCGACACCATCAAGGTCGTGCAAATCGAGGAGGCCACCGTATGAACTGGCTGGATATCTGCGCCCTGGAAGAGATCAACGTACTCGGCTCGCGCATCATCGCCGGGCCGAAAGGCGATATCGCCATCTTCCGCACCAGTAACGATGAAGTATTCGCCCTCGACGACCGCTGCCCGCACAAGGGCGGGCCGCTGTCCCAGGGGCTGATCTACGGCAAGCGCGTGGCCTGCCCGCTGCATAACTGGCAGATCGAGCTGGAGTCCGGCGAGGCCGTGGCGCCGGACGTGGGCTGCGCCCATCGGCACCATGCCAAGGTGGAGAGCGGGCGCGTGCTACTCGCCCTGAACCAGGCTGAAAAGTGCGCATAGAACTGTAGGAGCCAGCTTGCTAGCGATGCTTTTCGCGGCCTGGATCGCCAGCAATAACTCAGCGTCCCCCTAGCTCCTACAGCAGGCCGCAAACCACGGAGTCGAGCGCCATGCCTACCCAAAGCCAAATCACCGCTTCAACCTGCTGCTACTGCGGCGTAGGCTGCGGCGTGCTGATCGAGCACGACGGCGAGAAGATCCTCGGCGTCGCCGGCGATCCCAGCCACCCGGCCAACTTCGGCAAACTGTGCAGCAAGGGCTCGACCCTGCACCTGACCGGCGACCTCGATGCCCGCGCCCTGTACCCCGAGCTGCGCCTGGGCAAAGGCCTGGCCCGCACCCGCACGGACTGGGACAGCGCCCTGGACCACGCCGCGGCGGTGTTCGCCGAGACCATCCGCGAGCACGGCCCGGACAGCGTGGCCTTCTACATCTCCGGCCAGTTGCTGACCGAGGATTACTACGCCTTCAACAAGCTGGCCCGCGCCCTGGTCGGCACCCACAATATCGACTCCAACTCGCGCCTGTGCATGTCCAGCGCGGTGGTCGGCTACAAGCGCAGCCTCGGCTCCGACGCCCCGCCCTGCAGTTACGAAGACATCGAGCGAAGCGACTGCCTGCTGATCGCCGGCTCCAACATGGCCTACGCCCACCCGGTGCTGTTCCGCCGCCTGGAAGAAGCCAAGGCTCGCCGCCCAGAGATGCAAGTGATCGTCATCGATCCGCGGCGCACCGACACCTGCGAGCTGGCCGACCTGCACCTGGCGATCCTGCCCGGCACCGACGTGGCGCTGTTTCACGGCATCCTGCATATCCTGTTGTGGGAAGGCTGGATCGACCGCCGCTATATCGACGCCCATACCGAAGGCTTCGAGGCGCTGAAGAACCTGGTGCGCGACTACAGCCCGGCGGCCACCGCCGACATCTGCGGCATCAGCCTGGACAGCCTGCAGCGCTGCGCCGAGCTGATCGGCAAGGCGCCCTCCTTCCTCTCGCTGTGGTGCATGGGGCTCAATCAGTCCTCGTCCGGCAGCGCGAAGAACAGCGCGCTGATCAACCTGCACCTGGCCACCGGGCAGATCGGCCGGCCCGGCGCCGGCCCCTTCTCGCTGACCGGCCAGCCCAACGCCATGGGCGGCCGCGAGACCGGCAGCCTGAGCAACCTGCTGCCGGGCCACCGCGAGGCGGGCAATGCCGAACACCGCGCCGAAGTCGCCGCCTACTGGGGCGTCGACGCCCTGCCGGAGACGCCGGGGCTGTCCGCCATCGAGCTGTTCGATGCGGTGCACGACGGCCGTATCAAGGCGCTGTGGATCGCCTGCACCAACCCGGCGCAGTCGCTGCCGAACCAGAACAAGGTGCACGAGGCCCTGGCCACCTGCCCCTTCGTTGTCGTTCAGGAGGCCTTCTTCACCACCGAGACCTGCCGCTACGCCGACCTGCTGCTGCCCGCCGCCAGCTGGGGCGAGAAGGAAGGCACGGTGACCAACTCCGAGCGCCGCGTCAGCCATGTCCGCCGCGCCGTGCCAGCGCCCAAAGAGGCGCGGCCCGATTGGTCGATCACCTGCGACTTCGCCCGTCGCCTGGAACCCCTGCTCCGCCCCGGCCTGCCCAGCCTGTTCGATTTCGCCGACAGCGAAGCGCTGTTCGAGGAATACAAGCACCTGACCGCCCAGCGCGACCTCGACCTCTCGGGGCTGAGCTACGCGCTGCTCGATGACCAAGGTCCCCAGCAATGGCCGTTCCCGGCCGGCGCACGCCACGGCACCGCGCGGCTCTATGCCAATGGCCGCTTCCCCACGGCCAGCGGGCGCGCGCAGTTTCATGCCGACCCCTACCGTGCGCCGAAGGAAAAGCGCGAGGCGCGTTACTCCCTGACCCTCAATACCGGTCGCCTGCGCGATCAGTGGCACGGCATGAGCCGCACCGGCACCGCCGCGCGCCTGTTCGGCCATGTCGAGGCCGCCGTGCTCGGCCTGCACCCGGACGAGCTGCGTCGTCGTCGCCTGCAGGACGGCGATCTGATCAAGCTGCGCAGCCGTCGCGGCAGCCTGATCCTGCCGGTACAGGCCGACGAGTCGGTGCGTCCCGGCCAGGCCTGGCTGCCGATGCACTGGGGCGATCGCTTCCTCAAGGGCCTGGGCACCAACGTGCTGACCCAGCCGGCCTTCGATCCGCTGTCCAAGCAGCCGGAGCTCAAGCACGCCGGCGTCGAGGTGGACAAGGTCGAGCTGCCCTGGCAGCTGTTCGCCCTGGTCGAGGGTGAGGTGCAGAGCCGCTTCGAGGCCCTGCGGCCGCTGTTTGAGGAGTTCGCCTACGCCAGCCTCACCCCCACCGGTCGCGAGCGCCCCGCTCTGCTGATCCGCGCCGCCAGCGCCGTGGCGCCGCAGCCCGAGCTGCTGGCGCAGATCGACCGCCTGCTGCGCCTGAATGAAGGTCCGGTGCTGGCCTACGACGACCCGCGCCGTGCGGTGGGCAAGCGCGTGCGCATCGAGGATGGCCGCATCGTCAGCATCCGCCTGGCCGGCGAAACCGCCGCCAGCGAATGGCTCAGAAGCCTGTGGCTGGACGGCCAGGCCGACGCCGAGCTGCGCCGCTGGCTGCTCGCCCCGGTCTCCGCGCCGCCAGGCAATGCAGCCGCCAACAAGCGCGGCAAGACCCTGTGCAACTGCCTGAACGTCAGCGAAGGCGCGGTGTGCGCCGGCATCGCACGCGGCCTGGATCTGGACGGCCTCAGACAGGAGCTCAAGTGCGGCACCAGTTGTGGCTCCTGCGTCCCCGAAATCAAACGTCTGCTGGCTCAACAGCCCACTGCAGTGAACGCATGAGTTGATCGTACCCACGCTCTGCGTGGGTACGCAGCCCGAGACGCTCCGCGTCTCATGGGGCGCAGCGCGTCCCCCGAATCCTTTCCACGCCGGAGCGTGGGAGCCAGCGGCAAACGCCGGCACGTGACACGAGAGAGGTGGTGAACATGAGTGCAAAAGTCTGGCTGGTAGGTGCGGGCCCAGGTGATCCCGAGCTGCTGACCCTCAAGGCGGTCAAGGCGCTGAACCAGGCCGAGATCGTGATGATCGACGATCTGGTCAACCCGGCCGTGCTCGAGCACTGCCCCGGCGCGCGTATCGTCTCGGTGGGCAAGCGCGGCGGATGCCGCTCCACCCCGCAGGCCTTCATCCATCGCCTGATGCTGCGCTATGCGCGCCAGGGCAAGTGCGTGGTGCGCCTGAAAGGCGGCGATCCGTGCATCTTCGGCCGCGGCAGCGAGGAAGCCGACTGGCTCGGCGAGCACGGCATCGAAGTGGAGCTGGTCAACGGCATCACCGCCGGGCTGGCCGGTGCCACCAACTGCGGCATCCCCCTGACCCTGCGCGGTGTGGCCCGTGGCGTGACCCTGGTCACCGCCCACACCCAGGACGACAGCAGCCTGAACTGGGCGGCACTGGCGCAGAGCGGCACCACCTTGGTGGTTTATATGGGGGTCGCCAAGCTGGCGGATATTCGCGACGGCCTGCTCGCCGGCGGCATGAGCGCCGAGATGCCGGTGGCCATGATCGAGAACGCCTCGTTGCCCGCACAGCGTGAGTGCCGCAGCCAGTTGGGCGTGATGCAGGACGATGCGACAGCCTTCGCCCTGAAGAGCCCGGCCATTCTGGTGATCGGCGAAGTCGCCCGCGCCAGCACACAGATCAGTATGCCCCAGCTCCTGCATGCCTGACCGCTTCGCGCTCCTGCGAAGACGTTGTTTGCCCGTCGCCCCCTCGGCGGGCTTTTTTATTCCAGAAAAGAAAAAACCCGGCCGAGGCCGGGTTTTTCTTGGAGCGCCAGAAGCATTACTGCTGGATCTGGGCTTCCACTTCAGCTTCAACGCGACGGTTGATAGCGCGACCGGAGTCGGTGGCGTTGTCAGCAACCGGACGGGTTTCACCGTAACCGGCAGTGTTCACGCGGCTACCGTCAACACCGTACTGGTTGACCAGAACGTCACGAACGGCGTTTGCACGACGCTCGGACAGCTTCTGGTTGTAAGCGTCGCTACCAACGGAGTCGGTGTGACCTTCAACAGTGGTGGTGGTCTGCGGGTACTGGTTCATGAAGTCAGCCAGGTTCTTGATATCGCCATAGCTTTCTTCTTTGACGCGGTCTTTGTCGAAGTCGAACTTGACGTCCAGCTCAACGCGAACAGCTTCCATCACCGGCTCAGGAGCGGGCTCAGGCATCGGCTCGGGCGCAGCAGCCACGACCGGAGCCGGAGCAGGCTTGCTGCCGCCACCGAAGTTCAGACCAACACCCACGCCAGCTTGCCACTCGGTGTCGCCCTGGTCGATGTTGTACAGAGCGTCAACGCCAGCACGGGCGTAGAACATTTCGGTGAAGTAGTACTTGGCACCAGCGCCAGCGATAGCCAGGGTGGAGTGGTTACGACCACCGCTGTTGGCGTCGCCGATGCTCTGATGGCCGAAACCGGCAGAGACGTACGGACGCAGACCAACACCCGGCTGACCGAAGTGGTAGATGGCCTTCAGGTCGGTCAGGTTGCCCTTGATATTCTTGCTGCCTTGCGAACCTTCGCCACGCAGGTCGTGGTATTCGCCATAGGACAGCGCCAGTTCGACGTCGTCAGTCAGGTAGTAGCCAATGCTGCCACCGAACAGGTTGCCTTCGTTGTGCGCGTAATCACGCTGAACGTCGGTGAAGTAGCGATTGACGAAGCCCTCCACCTCGACAGCGCCTTGGCCTTGCGCCAGCGCGCCGAAGGAGGTTGCGGCAACGAGAGAGCCAATGACTACGCCCAAGGTGTTTTTTACTTTCATCCGTTAAATCCCCATCTTGGTGGTTAATAAGTCGCCGTTAACTTCAGTCGGCAACTTGGCGGCGATTCTATCAGGGTTCGCCACTCCCTTAGTGGTCGGGAAGCTGAACTAAGTTTCGGAAGTGTCCGAAAATTTATCCCGCAACCGATCCAATGCTCGCTTGTAGCGCATCTTCGTTGCGCTCAAGCCCATGTGCATGATGTCGGCAATCTCTTGAAACTCGAGCTCTGCGACAAAACGTAGCACCAGAATCTCGCGATCGATCGGGTTGACGTGAACCAACCAGCGATCCAGACCGCCTCGCTCCTCGACTTTGGGTGTCTTGTCGTCGGAAGCCTCTTCGAGCGGGTCCAAACTTAAGGCGTCAACCAATCGACGCTTTCGCCGCTCTTTTCGATACTGAGTAATGCATTCGTTGTAGGTGATGCTGTAGAGCCAAGTTTTGAACTTGGATTTACCCTCAAAGTTCTTAAGGCCATAGAGAACTTTGAGCATCACCTCCTGACAGACATCATCAGCATCCCTTTCGTTCCCCAAATAACGCGCGCAAACGTTAAATAATGTTCGTTGGTAGCGCCTCATCAGCTCTTCATAAGCACGAGTTATATGAAACAGCTCGTCGTGGGCGCGCGCCACCAGCTCTTCATCAGTGAGCTCGCGGGGGTCGTAGCGCGTGGGCAAGGGCTGGGCTTTGTTCAAAACGAGTCGGGCCGACAGTCAGGACGAAAAGCGCCCGGCAGGTCACGCCTGCCGGGCAGCGGCATAAAATAACAGATTGGCGTCAGCGACTGTTCACGCGTTGCTCGAGCATCACTCGATTTGCCACCGATACCAGCTCACCGGTATCGGTCAACAGGGTGGTTTTCACTGTGCCGATCTCTTCGATCTGCCCTTCGACCTCACCAACCTGCACTTGTTGCCCGACCTGATACAGCTCGCGCACATAAATGCCAGCGAGAATCTGGCTGGCGATATCGCGACTACCCAGGCCCAATGCCAGCGCGACCGCCAGGCCAACGGAGATCAGCACGATGGCGATCACATTGTTGAGCAGGTCGGTCTTGATCTCCAGCTGGCCGATGGCCACCGAGATGCTGATGATGATGACCAGACCTTGCGCGACCCGCCCCAGCCCGTTGGCATACTCCAGACCGACACCTTCGGCAGCACCACGCACCAGGCTGCTGACCAGTTGCGCCAGCAGCACACCGGCAAGCAGCACCAGGGCGGCGCCGAAGACTTTGGGCAGGTACAGCGCCAGCACGTCGAGGGTCGCGGAAACCCGTTGCAGACCAAGCGATTCAGCGGCCGAAACCAGGAAAATCAGCAGCACGAACCAATAGACGATCTTGCCGATCAGGGTCGATACCGGCGCGTGAATGCCGACGCGTGCCAGCAGCTTGGTCAGACCGGTACCCGTCATCAGGCGATCCAGTCCGACCTTGCCGAGCAGCTTGGACAGCAGGGTGTCGAGCAACTTGGCCACGACGAAGCCAAGCAGTACCAACACCAGTGCAACGAACAGGTTGGGGATGAATCCGGCAACCTTGGTCCACAATGCGGTCATCGCGGAGATCAGGCTTTGGGTCCAGGGATCGAGTTCCATTTCAGTCAGCCTTATCAGCAGAAGCAGAGGATTGGGTACGGCGCGAAACCGGCGCGACATGCGCCGAACCGTTGTTCAGGGCGATCATCAGGGCCTGCGCCCAGTGGCCTACCAGGCTGAACAGGTCACCAGCGCCGACCTGGCGGTTGGCGGTCTTGAGAACCCGGTGCAGGCAAGCATCGTCGTCATGGCTGGACGACGAGGACTTGAGCAAATCGCGTAGAGACTCTTCGAATGGATCGTGCATGCGCACCTCACGGGATGTCACGGCTAGACGCAGTAGCCGGCGGATGAGTCACACATCACAGCCAACGCCAACGTCGAAAAAGCAGCAGTTGGCCCAGCGCCAGAAGGACCATGAGGCCGCAGGCGATGAAGAAACCAATCGGACTTTCAGAACCCGGAATTCCGCCGACATTGATGCCCAGCAGCCCCGTGAGAAAGGTCAGCGGCAGGAACATCCCGGTGATCACGGTGAAGCGGTACATGATGCGATTCATGCGCTCACCGAGACGCCGGCTTTCCGCCTCCAGTACCAGGCCGACGCGCTCGCGAATCAGCTCCAGCTCCTCCAGATAGCGGGTCAGGCGATTGTTAAGCTCGTTCCAGTAGTCACCGTCGTCCTCGACGAACCAGGGCTGTCGATTGCGCACCAGCTGCGCGTAGAGATCGCGCTGCGGCGCGAGAAACCGACGCAAGCTGGCCGCACGCCGACGCACCTGCAACACCAGGCCGTGATCGGGACGATACCGCTCATCACCATCGAGGCCATCCTCCTCGACGTCGAGCTGCTCGCTCAACTCGGCGATCAGATCATCGACGCGGCTGGTGAGGTGACGGGCGAGCTCCAGGAGCAGCTCGGACGACGTCTTCGGCCCCTTGCCCGCCAACAGATCGGCAATCAGTGCATCGGTCGCGAGCAATGGACGCTGACGCAGGGAGATAACCCGCCGGGCATCGGCGAAGATACGTACCGAAACCATGTCTTCCGGTTCTGCGCCGGGATTACGGTTGACCCCGCGCAAGAACAACAGCAGCTCATCGTCGGGCAGGGGCAACAGACGCGGTCGGGTATTTTCCTCGAGCAGCAGGTTGCAGCTGAATTCATCCAGCCCGCTGTGCTCACGTAACCAGCGCTGTGACTGCTCCTGGCCGCGATCCCAGTGCAGCCACAGGCTTTCCTGCTCGCCTAGCTGCAGGCTATCCAGTTCATGGCGAGTGATGCTGCGTGCACCGCCCCGACCATCGAGCACGAAGGCATGCAGCAACGCCGAATCCTGATCCTGCATCGGCTTATTCCGGCATGCTCAGGGCTTGCGGGGAAACGATGATGCCGTTGTTGTCGGCGTACAGATAATCGCCCGGCCTGAAGGTCACGCCGCCAAAGCTGACGGGCACATTCAGGTCGCCAATGCCGCGCTTGTCAGTCTTCATCGGATGACTGGCCAGCGCCTGCACGCCCAGATCGGTCTGCGCGATGACGTCGACGTCACGGATGCAGCCATATACGACGATGCCTTCCCAGCCGTTCTTGGCGGCCTTCTCGGCCAGCATGTCACCGAGCAGCGCACGTCGCAGGGAGCCGCCGCCATCCACGACCAGGACCTTGCCCTGACCAGGCAGATCGACCTGCTCCTTAACCAGCGAGTTGTCCTCATGGCACTTGATGGTGACGATCTGACCGCCGAAAGAATCGCGGCCGCCGTAGTTGGCGAACATGGGTTCGACGACCTGAACCAGTTCCGGATAGGCATCGCACAGATCAGGGGTGATGTAGTGCATGACAGAACTCCTTTCGACAATGGATGAGAAGGCAGCCACCTTCATGGACCTGCTTGAAGCGGGACAATTCAGCATCGCAGCTATCGCTGCGAACTCGCCCGACATGAACGACAAACAAACAGTTGAACCTGAAATGACCGCCCACACATGATGCGTCACATCTTACCGCTAAGCCCGTGCCGAAGAAACGGCCGGGACAATCTCAGGTAGCGACTCAAGAACCTATAGCAGACGCCTGCTCGGCAAAACCGGCGGGCAGTTGCAGATGCTGCAACCAGTATTCGGTCAAGGGCCACACCTCGCGCTGCGCCTCCTTGCTGACCAGCATTTCGATATGCCCGAAGTCACTGGAGAAGCCGTTCTCCTTGCCCAGCAGCAAGAACTGCGACGGCGCCGCACTGCACTGTTCCAGCAGCTTGCGACAGGCCCAGGCTGGATCCTGCTGATCGGCTGCAGCCCCTACCGCCAGAATCGGCACGCGCACCTGAGTCAGGCCTGCCCACCAATCCTGATCAGCATCACCGAAACGCCCGAACAGCCTGAGCCAGCGCAGGGTTTCCAGCGCCAGGCCGGTCGGCTCGTCTTCGGGGCCGCGCTTCAGCCGACGCCCGGACAGGTAGGTAAAGGCACGCAACAGCAGGCGACCGCCCCACTCCACAGGCGGCAGCTTGAGCGGCCAGTAGATACGGCTGACCTGGCTGCCGAACAATGCCGCCGAACGCGCACGCGACTCGTCGAGATAACCGCCCCCCAGCGCCGCCGCCAGAATCACGCCACCGAGGGAATGGCCGATCCAGTGCGCGGCTTGCCCGGTCTGCTCGATGATGAAATCAGCAATGGCTGGCAGGTCATAGCGCACGTACTGCGCCACGTGGTTGTCTCGATAGTTTTCGTTGCGCGGCGACAGGCCGTGGCCGCGCATTTCGGCGATCCACACATCGAACCCCGCGCGCGCCAGGTACGGCCCCAGGCCAATGCCCTTGGGCGAATACCAGAAGCGCCGATTGGAAAAGCTGCCGTGCAGCAATACCACGGGCACGCCACGCTCGCCTTCTGCCCCTGCGCGGCCGAGCCGGGTCAAGGCCAGCTCGACGCTGGAGTCCGGGCTGTTGTTGGGTTTGAGAAGATAGACGTCTTCACTGAGATCGCCACGCAGTTCGGCACTCATCAGGGAAACGGGAAAAAGCTCACTACTGCTTTGCATGGATCAGATGACCGCACTGGCGAGACGCCATAAAAGAATAACGACACGCATAAAAAACCGCCGGGAGCGATATTGCATATCGCTGGCGACGGCTTGGGATGACTGGCAAAACACGATGGACACCAAAAAGGGCGGGATCAACCCGCCCTTTCTGGATCAATCACAGACCTCAGGCGGGCTGAGCCTCAGCCAGGAAGAACCAGGTGTCGAGCACCGAGTCCGGGTTCAGCGACACGCTCTCGATACCCTGCTCCATCAGCCACTTGGCCAGATCCGGATGGTCCGACGGGCCCTGGCCGCAGATGCCGATGTACTTGCCAGCCTTGTTACAGGCGGCGATGGCATTGGCCAGCAGCTTCTTCACCGCCGGGTTACGCTCATCGAACAGATGGGCGACGATGCCGGAGTCACGGTCCAGGCCCAGAGTCAGCTGGGTCAGGTCGTTGGAGCCGATGGAGAAGCCGTCGAAGAACTCGAGGAACTCCTCGGCCAGAATGGCGTTGGACGGCAGCTCGCACATCATGATGACCTTCAGGCCGTCCTGACCACGGGCCAGGCCATTGCTGGCCAGCAGCTCGACCACTTGCGAGGCCTCACCCAGGGTACGCACGAACGGCACCATGATCTCGACGTTGGTCAGCCCCATCTCGTTGCGCACTTTCTTCAACGCGCGGCATTCCAGCTCGAAGCAGTCACGGAAGGATTCGCTGATGTAGCGCGAAGCGCCACGGAAGCCCAGCATCGGGTTCTCTTCTTCCGGCTCGTACAGCTTGCCGCCGATCAGGTTGGCGTATTCGTTGGACTTGAAGTCCGACAGGCGCACGATGACTTTCTTCGGCCAGAAGGCAGCGGCCAGGGTGCTGATACCCTCGACCAGCTTCTCGACGTAGAAGTCGACCGGATCACCGTAACCGGCGATGCGTTTCTCGACGCTGTCCTTGATCTCCGGCGGCAGGCTGGAGAAGTTCAGCAGCGCCTTCGGGTGCACGCCGATCATGCGGTTGATGATGAATTCCAGGCGAGCCAGGCCAACACCTTCGTTGGGCAGTTGAGCGAAGTCGAAAGCGCGATCCGGGTTGCCGACGTTCATCATGATCTTGAACGGCAGATCCGGCATGGCGTCGACCGAGTTCTTGCGAATGTCGAAGCCCAGTTCGCCCTCGAAGATGAAACCGGTATCGCCTTCGGCGCAGGATACGGTCACACCCTGACCGTCCTTGAGCACGCTGGTGGCGTTGCCGCAACCGACCACGGCCGGAATGCCCAGCTCACGGGCGATGATCGCAGCGTGGCAGGTTCGGCCGCCGCGGTTGGTGACGATGGCGCTGGCGCGCTTCATCACCGGCTCCCAGTCCGGGTCGGTCATGTCGGAGACCAGCACGTCGCCTGGCTGCACCTTGTCCATTTCAGACACGTCGTGGATCACACGTACCTTGCCGGCGCCGATGCGCTGGCCGATGGCACGGCCTTCCACCAGCACGGTGCCCTTCTCTTTCAGCAGGTAGCGCTCCATCACGGTGGCGCTGGCACGGCTCTTCACGGTTTCCGGACGCGCCTGCACGATGTACAGCTTGCCGTCGTCACCGTCCTTAGCCCACTCGATATCCATCGGGCGGCCGTAATGTTTCTCGATGATCAGCGCCTGCTTGGCCAGCTCGCTGACCTCGGCGTCGGTGATGCAGAAACGCGCGCGCTCGGCACGGTCGACTTCGACGGTCTTGACCGAGCGACCAGCCTTGGCTTCGTCGCCGTAGATCATCTTGATCGCCTTGCTGCCCAGGTTGCGACGCAGGATCGCCGGACGGCCCGCTTCCAGGGTCGGTTTGTGCACGTAGAACTCGTCGGGGTTCACCGCACCTTGCACGACGGTCTCACCCAGGCCATAGGCGCCGGTGATGAACACCACGTCACGGAAGCCGGACTCGGTGTCCAGGGTGAACATCACACCGGCCGTGCCGGTTTCCGAACGCACCATGCGCTGCACACCGGCAGACAGAGCGACCAGCTTGTGGTCGAAGCCCTGGTGCACGCGGTAAGCGATGGCACGGTCGTTGAACAGGGACGCGAAGACTTCCTTGGCGGCGCGGATCACGTTGTCCACACCGCGGATATTGAGGAAGGTTTCCTGCTGGCCCGCGAAGGAGGCGTCTGGCAGGTCTTCGGCGGTAGCGGAGGAACGCACAGCCACGGCCATATTGTCGTTGCCGGCGCTCATGATGGCGAAGGCTTCGCGGATCTGCTTGTCCAGCTCGGCCGGGAACTCGGCGTCCATCACCCACTGGCGAATCTGCGCGCCGGTCTTGGCCAGGGCGTTGACGTCATCGACATCGAGTGCGTCAAGCGCTGCGTGGATCTGCGCATTCAGGCCGCTTTGCTCGAGAAAATCGCGGTAGGCCTGAGCCGTAGTGGCGAAACCGCCGGGAACCGAGACACCGGCGCCGGCCAGGTTACTGATCATCTCGCCGAGGGATGCGTTCTTGCCCCCCACATGCTCAACATCGTGATTGCCGAGCTTATCGAGGGAAACTACGTACTCTACCAAGGTGATCTCTCCACTAACTGTATTGGAAAAGCTCAGTGGGCTGCGCAATGTCGAACGACCGAGGTCGCGCGATTGTGGCCTTGCCCTTGTATAAGTAACAATGCCGAACCCGGTGGGCCCGGCGTAAAACGCGGCCTATCATAGCCAAGAATCGAACTCAGCTTAAGGCCTTTGGCGCAAATGAAACGAACCGCTTTCTTCATCTCCGACGGCACCGGCATCACGGCCGAAACCTTGGGCCAGAGCCTGCTCGCACAGTTCGAGAACATTCAGTTCACCAAACTGACCCGCCCTTATATCGACAGCATCGAAAAAGCGCGCGCCATGGTACAACAAATCGATGCCGCCGCTGAAAGGGACGGCGCCCGCCCGATCATCTTCGACACCATTGTCAACCGCGATATTCGTGCGATCCTCGATACCGCCAATGGTTTCATGATCGATATTTTCTCGACCTTCCTTTCCCCCCTGGAGCAGGAGCTGAGCTCGCACTCCTCCTACTCGGTCGGCAAGTCACACTCCATCGGCCAGCACTCCAACTACATGGAGCGCATCGAGGCGGTGAACTTCGCCCTCGACAACGATGATGGCGCGCGCACCCACTATTACGACAAGGCCGATCTGATCCTGGTCGGCGTGTCGCGCTGCGGCAAGACACCAACCTGTCTGTACATGGCCATGCAATACGGCATCCGCGCCGCCAACTACCCGCTGACCGAAGACGACATGGAGCGCCTGCAGCTCCCAGACTCACTGAAAAAGTACCGCGACAAGCTGTTCGGCCTGACCATCGACCCGGATCGCCTCACCGCCATCCGCCACGAGCGCAAGCCCAACAGCCGCTACGCCAGCTTCGCCCAGTGCGAGTTCGAAGTGCGCGAGGTGGAAGGCCTGTTCCGCCGCGAAAACATTGCCTTCATCAACTCCACGCATTTCTCGGTCGAGGAAATTTCGGCCAAGATTCTGGTGGAAAAAGGTGTTGAAAGACGCCTTAAATAATCGCTGCAAGCACATGTTTAAAAAGGGAAAAGGCTCGAAACTTCGAGCCTTTTCTCATTCAAGAACCTAGAAGCTTTCAGCGGGCACACGCACCCAACCTTCCATCAGGATGCGCGCACTGCGGCTCATCACCGCCTTGGTCACCGTCCACTGACCATCGACCCGCTTGGCCTGCGCGCCGACACGCAGGGTGCCGGACGGATGGCCGAAACGCACCGCCTCGCGCTCGCCGCCACCGGCGGCCAGGTTGACCAGCGTGCCCGGAATCGCTGCCGCCGTACCGATGGCCACGGCGCAGGTGCCCATCATCGCGTGGTGCAGCTTGCCCATGGACAGCGCCCGCACCAGCAAATCGACCTCGCCGGCCTTGACCTCCTTGCCGCTGGAGGTGCGATAGTCCTTGGGCGGACTGACGAAGGCGATCTTCGGGGTGTGCTGACGTGTCGCAGCCTCCTCGGCCGCTTTGATCAGCCCCATGCGCAGCGCACCGGCAATGCGGATCTGCTCGAAGCGCGCCAGTTGCGCCGGGTCGCCGTTGATGGCCTCGCGCAGCTCGGTGCCCTGGTAGCCAATGTCCTCGGCATTGACGAAGATCGTCGGGATACCAGCCGTGATCATGGTCGCCTTGAAGGTGCCGACACCGGGCACTTCGAGGTCATCGACCAGATTGCCGGTGGGAAACATCGAACCGCCCTCCTCGCTGTCATCGGACGGGTCGAGGAACTCCAGCACGATCTCCGCTGCCGGGAAGGTCACGCCGTCCAGCTCGAAATCACCGGTTTCCTGCACTTGGCCATTGCTGACCGGCACATGGGCGATGATGGTTTTCTGGATATTGGCCTGCCAGATGCGCACCACGCAGGTGCCGTTCTCGGGAATCCGTGCGGGATCGACCAGGCCGGCATGAATGGCGAAAGCGCCAGCCGCGGTGGACAGGTTGCCGCAGTTGCCGCTCCAGTCGACGAAGGCCTTGTCGATGGAGACCTGACCGTAGAGGTAGTCGACATCGTGATCAGGCTGGCTGCTTTTCGACAGAATCACGCATTTGGAGGTGCTCGACGTGGCGCCGCCCATGCCGTCGATCTGCGCCGAGTACGGATCGGGGCTGCCGATCACGCGCATGAACAGCCTGTCGCGCGCCTCGCCCGGCACCTGGCAACGCTCAGGCAGATCCTGCAGGCGGAAGAACACGCCCTTGCTGGTGCCGCCACGGATATAGGTGGCGGGGATTTTCACTTGCGGTAAATGGGACATACACGCAGCCCTGAAAAAAGTAGCCCGGATGCAATCCGGGAGTGACGGTGCTCGCTTTTCGCCGGATTGCATCCGGGCCTCGCGCTACCGGCTTTTCGTAGGAGCGAGCTCTGCTCGCGAATAGCCTCGCAACGAAGCTTGGTTCGCGAGCAGAGCTCGCTCCTACAGAAGTTGTACCGGCCCGCTCGCGGGCCGGTCGTTACATCACGCCACCGCGCCTTCGAGGAAGTCCTTGGCGAAGCGCTGCAGCACGCCGCCAGCCTGGTACACGCTGACATCGGCAGCAGTGTCAAGACGGCAGGTCACCGGTACGCGCAGCACCTCGCCATTGCGGCGATTGACCACCAGGGTCAGGTCGCAGCGCGGCGAAATGTCACCTTCCACGTCATAGGTCTCGGTGCCGTCCAGACCCAGGGTCAAGCGGGTGGTGCCCGGCTTGAACTCCACCGGCAGCACGCCCATACCCACCAGGTTGGTGCGGTGAATACGCTCGAAGCCTTCGGCGACGATCACCTCGACACCCGCCAGACGCACGCCCTTGGCCGCCCAGTCGCGGGACGAACCCTGGCCGTAGTCGGCGCCGGCAATGATGATCAGGTTCTGCTTGCGGTTCATGTAGGTTTCGATGGCCTCCCACATGCGCATCACCTTGCCTTCCGGCTCGACGCGGGCCAGCGAGCCCTTCTTCACCTGCCCATCGACCACAGCCATCTCGTTGACCAGTTGCGGGTTGGCGAAAGTGGCGCGCTGGGCGGTCAGGTGGTCGCCACGGTGGGTGGCGTAGGAGTTGAAGTCCTCCTCCGGCAGGCCCATCTTCGCCAGGTACTCACCGGCGGCCGAGTCCGCCAGGATGGCGTTGGACGGCGACAGGTGGTCGGTGGTGATGTTGTCCGGCAGGATCGCCAGCGGACGCATGCCCTTGAGCGTGCGCTCACCGGCCAGCGCACCTTCCCAGTAAGGCGGGCGGCGGATGTAGGTGGACATCGGGCGCCAGTCGTACAGCGGGCTGTCGGCTTCCTTCACCGTCCCGAGGTCGAACATCGGGATATAGATCTGCTTGAACTGCTCGGGCTTGACGCTCGCCGCGACTATGGCGTCGATCTCCTCGTCGCTCGGCCACAGGTCCTTGAGAGTGATGGGGTTGCCCTGGGCATCGGTGCCCAGCGCATCCTGCTCGATATCGAAGCGCACGGTACCGGCGATCGCATAGGCCACCACCAGCGGCGGCGAGGCGAGGAAGGCCTGCTTGGCGTAGGGGTGGATACGGCCGTCGAAGTTGCGGTTGCCCGAGAGCACGGCGGTGGCGTACAGGTCGCGGTCGATGATTTCTTTCTGGATCACCGGGTCGAGCGCGCCAGACATGCCATTACAGGTGGTGCAGGCGTAGGCGACGATACCGAAGCCGAGCTTCTCCAGTTCAGGCAGCAGGCCGGCTTCCTCCAGGTACAGCTTGGCGACTTTCGAACCCGGCGCGAACGACGTCTTCACCCAGGGCTTGCGCACCAGGCCCAGCTCATTGGCCTTCTTCGCCACCAGGCCAGCAGCGATGACGTTGCGCGGGTTGGAGGTATTGGTGCAACTGGTGATGGCGGCGATGATCACCGCGCCATCGGGCATCAGCCCCTGGGCTTCCTCGCCCTTGCCGGCTTGCAGCTTGGCCTCATCAGCGATGCCGCGCTCGGCCAGCGCCGAAGTGGGCAGGCGGCGATGCGGGTTGCTCGGGCCAGCCATGTTGCGCACCACGCTGCCCAGATCGAAGCGCAGCACGCGCTCGTACTCGGCGGTTTTCAGCGCGTCGCTCCACAGGCCGAGGGTCTTGGCGTAGTTCTCAACCAATGCCACCTGCTCCGGCTCGCGGCCGGTGAGCTTGAGGTAATCGATGGTCTGGCCGTCGATATAGAACATCGAGGCGGTGGCGCCGTATTCCGGGCACATGTTGGAGATGGTGGCGCGGTCGCCGATGGTTAGGCTGTCGGCGCCCTCGCCGAAGAACTCGACCCACGCGCCGACCACGCGCTCCTTGCGCAGGAACTCGGTGATCGCCAGGACGATGTCGGTGGCGGTGATGCCAGGCTGGCGCTTGCCGGTCAGCTCGACGCCGACGATGTCGGGCAGGCGCATCATCGATGGATGGCCGAGCATCACTGTCTCGGCTTCCAGGCCGCCGACGCCGATGGCGATCACGCCCAGGGCATCGACATGCGGGGTGTGCGAGTCGGTGCCGACGCAGGTGTCGGGGAAGGCGATGCCACCGCGCGCCTGGATCACCGGGCTCATTTTCTCCAGGTTGATCTGGTGCATGATGCCGTTGCCGGCCGGGATCACGTCGACGTTCTTGAATGCGGTCTTGGTCCAGTCGATGAAGTGGAAGCGATCCTCGTTGCGACGATCCTCGATGGCGCGGTTCTTCTCGAAGGCGTCCGGGTCGAAGCCCGGTGCCTCGACGGCCAGGGAGTGGTCGACGATCAGCTGGGTCGGCACCACCGGGTTGACCTTGGACGGGTCACCACCCTGCTCAGCGATGGCATCGCGCAGGCCGGCCAGGTCGACCAGCGCGGTCTGGCCAAGAATGTCGTGGCAGACCACGCGCGCCGGGTACCAGGGAAAGTCCAGGTCTCGCTTGCGGTAGACCAACTGTTCAAGCGACGCAGTCAGATCCTGCGGATCGCAACGGCGTACCAGTTGCTCAGCGAGTACGCGCGAGGTGTAGGGGAGCCTCGCCCAGGCGCCGGCCTGGATCGCCTCGACCGCCTCGCGGGCATCGAAGTAATCCAGCGCGGTACCGGGCAGGCGCTTGCAGTATTGGCTATTCACGGTGTCATTCATGGTTATTTACGGTCCTTGAGCGGCACGAACTTCAGGTCTTCGGGGCCTGTGTAGTTGGCGCTCGGGCGGATGATCTTGCCGTCGATGCGTTGCTCGATGACGTGGGCGGACCAGCCGGCGGTACGGGCAATGACGAACAGCGGGGTGAACATGGCGGTGGGCACGCCCATCATGTGGTAGCTCACGGCGCTGAACCAGTCGAGGTTGGGGAACATCTTCTTGATTTCCCACATCACGCTTTCCAGGCGCTCGGCGATGTCATACATCTTGGTATTGCCCTGCTCCACCGACAGCTCGCGGGCCACTTCCTTGATTACCTTGTTGCGCGGGTCGCTGACGGTATAGACCGGGTGACCGAAGCCGATCACCACTTCCTTGCGCCCTACTCGTTCACGGATATCGGCTTCGGCTTCGTCCGGGCTGTCGTAGCGCTTCTGCACCTCGAAGGCCACTTCGTTGGCACCGCCGTGCTTCGGGCCGCGCAGCGCGCCAATGGCGCCGGCGATGCAGGAGAACAGGTCGGAACCGGTACCGGCGATCACCCGCGAGGTGAAGGTCGAGGCGTTGAACTCGTGCTCGGCGTACAGGTTCAGCGAGGTGTGCATGGCGCGCACCCAGGACTCGCGCGGCTTCTCGCCATGCAGCAGGTGCAGGAAATGGCCGCCGATGGAGTCGTCGTCGGTTTCTACCTCGATGCGCTTGCCGTTGTGGCTGTAGTGGTACCAGTACAGCAGCGCCGAGCCGAGCGACGCCATCAGCTTGTCGGCGATATCGCGGGCACCAGGGTGGTTGTGATCGTCCTTCTCCGGCGCCAGACAGCCGAGCACGGACACAGCGGTGCGCATCACGTCCATCGGGTGAGCCGAAGGCGGCAGGGTTTCCAGCGCGGCCTTGACGCCAGCCGGCAGGCCGCGCAGGGCCTTGAGCTTGGCCTTGTAGCCGGCCAGCTCGGCGACGTTGGGCAGCTTGCCGTGCACCAGCAGGTGAGCGATCTCCTCGAACTCGCAGCGGTTGGCGAAATCGAGCACGTCATAGCCACGGTAATGCAGGTCATTGCCGGTGCGGCCAACGGTGCACAGGGCGGTGTTGCCGGCGGCGGTACCGCTCAGGGCGACGGATTTCTTCGGCTTGAAGCCTGGCGTGGTTTCGGTGGTGCTCATGGTCATCTCCTCAAATCTTCTTATTCTGCTTACTGTCAGCGGTAGCGAACCGTAGGAGCGGATTCATCCGCGAATCGCGAATAAATTCGCTCCTACATAAAGCAAACCCGTCCGCCGCTTTACTTCTTGCCGGCGGCGAACAGCGCATCGAGCTTCTGCTCGAAGGCGTGGTAGCCAATGCGGTCGTAGAGTTCGGCACGGGTCTGCATCAGCTCGATCACGTCCTTCTGGTGGCCGTTCTGGCGGATCGAGGTGTAGACACTTTCGGCCGCCTTGTTCGCCGCGCGGAAGGCCGACAGCGGATAGAGCTGGATGGCCACACCGACCGAAGCCAGCTCGTCGCGGGTGAACAGCGGCGTGGCGCCGAATTCGGTGATATTGGCCAGCACCGGCACCTTCAGCGCCTCGACGAAACGCTTGTAAGTGGGCAGGTCGTAGGCCGCCTCGGCGAAGATGCCATCGGCACCGGCCTCGACATAGGCCTGGCAACGCTCGATGGCGGCATCCACACCCTCGGCCTGGATGGCGTCGGTGCGGGCGATGAGGAAGAAGTCCGGGTCGGTCTTGGCATCGGCGGCGGCCTTGACGCGATCTACCATCTCCTCGCAGGAGACGATCTCCTTGCCCGGACGGTGGCCGCAGCGCTTGGCGCCAACCTGATCCTCGATGTGCGCAGCAGCGGCGCCGGCCTTGATCAGGTTCTTGATGGTGCGCTCGATATTGAAGGCCGAAGGGCCGAAGCCGGTGTCGATGTCCACCAGAAGCGGCAGGTCGCAGACATCGGTGATACGGCGCACGTCTGTAAGCACGTCATCCAGGGTGTTGATGCCCAGATCCGGCAAGCCGAGAGAACCGGCCGCCACGCCACCACCGGACAGGTAGATCGCGCGAAAGCCTGCACGCTTGGCCAGCAATGCATGGTTGGCGTTGATCGCACCGATTACCTGCAGCGGTTGCTCTTCGGCGAGGGCCTGGCGGAAGCGTTGGCCGGCGGAAAGCTGGGTCATGAATCACCTCGTGTCTTGGATGAAGGGATGAGCGCTTCCTGTCCACGTTGGGAAACGTAGTGGCGCTCGATATTGCGCTTGGAGGCGCCGATGTGGCGGCGCATCAGCAGTTCGGCCAGTTCACCGTCGCGAGCTTCGATGGCGTCGAGAATGCGGTGGTGCTCGGCGAAGGCCTGATGCGGCCGATTGGGGGTGGTGGAGAACTGCAGGCGGTACATGCGCACCAACTGGTACAGCTCGTCGCACAGCAGCTTGGCCAGGGTGCGATTGCCGCTGCCCTGGATGATGCGGTAGTGGAAGTCGAAGTCGCCTTCCTGCTGGTAATAGCCGACACCGGCCTTGAACGCAGCATCCTGCTCATGCAGCTCCAGCACCCGGCGCAGCTCGTCGATCTCCTGCTGAGTCATGCGCTCGGCCGCCAGGCGACAAGCCATGCCTTCGAGCGACTCGCGAATCTCGTACAGCTCGACCAACTCGGCATGACTGAGCGACACCACCCGCGCCCCCACATGTGGCACGCGCACCAGCAGCTTTTGCCCCTCCAGACGGTGAATGGCCTCGCGTAGCGGACCACGACTGATGCCATAGGTGCGCGCCAGCTCGGGCTCGGAAATCTTGCTACCCGGGGCGATCTCGCCTTTGACGATGGCGGCCTGGATCAGACGGAAGACGTGCTCGGAAAGTGTTTCCGAATCCACCTGCGGCGTTGCTGGCGCATCTGATTCAAGCAGCATGATTGTCGACACCAATAACTTTCAATGGCGATAAAACTACGTCAAAAAGCCGAAAAGGTCAAAGCAGACCAAAGTATTGTCGACAATATATCCAGCTCGCCCGATCAGGCAAACCGCCACCTTACTTGCAGAAAGCTACATAAGCGTCTGTCAGCACGGAAAATCCCCATGTTAGAATCCGCCCGTTCACGCCCAGCCATCGCCTCTTGCCATGCCTGCTAGGCTTCACGGCAGAAAGTTGTATGGCAGGATGCCTGCCAGTTGCTGCCCTCCATCCCGCCCCTGGCAATACCTTCTCAAGGACACATGAGACTGAAACCCTTCTCTTTGCTGATCTGCCTGCTGACCTTGTCCTGCCCTGCTCTGGCCATGGGCAAGTCGATCTATGGTCTGAATGAATATATTCACTTACAGGAACTGGACCTGCAGGTAGCCGCCAAACTCGACACTGGCGCCAAAACCGCGTCCTTGAGTGCCCGCGATATCAAACGCTTCAAGCGTGACGGAGAAACCTGGGTGCGTTTCGTGCTGACCATCGACGATGCCCATGAGCGCACCATCGAGCGTCCGCTGGCGCGAATCAGCAAGATCAAACGCCGTGCTGGCGATTTCGACCCCGATGAAGGCAAGACCTATACAGCACGCCCGGTAATCGACCTTGAATTGTGCATGGGCAAGACCCTGCGCACGATCGAAGTGAACTTGACCGACCGAAGCGCATTCCAATACCCGCTTCTGATCGGCTCCGAAGCGCTCAAGCACTTCGAAGCCATGGTCGATCCAAGCCTTAAATATGCAGCCGGCAAACCCGACTGCACCAATGACGCAACCCCTGGCGAGTAATTCCCATGCGCTCTCTGAACCTGCATCTGAAAGTCCTGATCACCCTCTTGGTGGCCCTGGGCGTTCTGATTACGGCATACCAAATCTTCATTCTCGGCATTCCGGTGACCGAGGACGAGACCGACGATCTGTGGAACATCGATGCCAAGGTCGAATTCCAGGCGACGCCGCGTGAGCCGGTGAAGCTGCAGATGTTCGTGCCGCCGCTGAACCAGGATTACGTGAGCCTCAACGAGAGTTTCATCTCCAACAATTACGGCGTCAGCGTCAACCGTGTCGACGGCAACCGCCGCGTCACCTGGTCGGCACGTCGTGCCAATGGCAAGCAGACCCTCTATTACCGACTGGTTCTGACCAAGCGTTACAGCGGCGAGCAGGCGCCTGCAAAAGGCCCGATCTTCCGCGACAGCATCCCGGTCGAAGGCCCCGAGAAGATCGCGGCCGAAGCCCTGCTGGCACCGATTCGCCAGCACTCGGCGGATGTCGAGACCTTCATCAGCGAAACCATCAAGCGCGCCAACAACGTCAACGATGACAACGTGAAACTGCTGCTCGGCGGCGATGCCTCCACCGCCAACAAGGCCAAGGTCGTCGACCTGCTGCTGTCCATCGCCCACGTGCCGATGGAGCGCGTACACACCATTCGCCTGCAGGCCGAGGTCGCTCAGTCGCCGGAGCTTTGGCTGCGTAGCTTCAATGGCCAGAAATGGCTGTACTTCAACCCCGAATCCGGTGAGCAGGGCCTGCCGGAGGACCGCCTGGTCTGGTGGATCGGCGACGGTGATCTGGTCAGCCTCGAAGGCGGCCGTCAGGCGCAAGTCAGCTTCAGTCTGAACAACAGCGAGATGAACGCCATCCGCCTGGCCAAACTGACCGATGAGAACACCGACGCCAGCTTCCTTGAATACTCGCTGTACGGCCTGCCGCTGCAGACCCAGCAGACGTTCATGATCATGGTGATGATCCCGATCGGTGTGCTGGTCATCCTGATCCTGCGCAACCTCGGCGGCCTGCAGACCCTGGGTACCTTTACCCCGGTGCTGATCGCCCTCGCCTTCCGCGAAACCCAACTGGGCTTCGGTATCTTCCTGTTCACCGTGATCACCGCGCTCGGCCTGTCATTACGCTCCTATCTGGAACATCTGAAGCTGCAGATGCTGCCGCGCCTGTCGGTGGTACTGACCTTCGTCGTGGTACTGATCGCCGCCATCAGCCTGTTCAGCCACAAGCTGGGCCTGGAGCGCGGCCTGTCGGTTGCACTGTTCCCGATGGTGATTCTGACCATGACCATCGAGCGCCTGTCGATCACCTGGGAAGAACGTGGCGGCAGCCATGCCTTCAAGGTCGCCATCGGCACCCTGTTCGCCGCCACCATCGCGCACCTGCTGATGAGCGTGCCGGAGCTGGTGTACTTCGTGTTCACCTTCCCGGCGATCCTGCTGATCCTGGTGGGCTTCATGCTGGCGATGGGGCGTTACCGCGGTTACCGCCTGACCGAACTGTTCCGTTTCAAAGCCTTCCTCAAGGACTAAGACCATGTTCGGCCTGATCAAGACGTGGAAGGCCCTTGAAGCCAAGGGCATCATGGGCATCAACCGACGCAACGCGGACTACGTGCTGAAGTACAACAAACGGCACCTGTACCCGATCGTCGACGACAAGATCATCACCAAGGAGCGGGCCATCGAGGCCGGCATCGATGTGCCGGAACTGTACGGCATCATCGACACCGAGAAGGGAATCGACAAGCTCGACGAGATCATCGCCGGGCGCACCGATTTCGTCATCAAGCCGGCGCAGGGCGCGGGCGGTGACGGCATCATGGTCATCGCCGACCGCTTCGAGGACCGCTTCAAGACGGTGTCCGGCAAGATCGTCAGCCACGAGGAGCTGGAGCAGCAGATTTCCAGCATCCTCTCCGGCCTGTACTCGCTCGGCGGTCACCGCGACCGTGCGCTGATCGAGTACCGCGTCACCCCGGACACCATCTTCAAGAGCATCAGCTACGAAGGCGTGCCGGACATTCGCATCATCGTGCTGATGGGCTACCCGGTGATGGCCATGCTGCGTCTGCCAACCCGCCAGTCCAACGGCAAGGCCAACCTGCACCAGGGCGCCATCGGCGTGGGTGTGGATCTGGCCACTGGCGTCACCCTGCGTGGCACCTGGCTGAACAACAAGATCAGCAAGCACCCGGACACCACCAACGCGGTGGACGGCGTGCAACTGCCAAACTGGGACGGTTTCATGAAGCTCGCTGCCGGCTGCTACGAGTTGTGCGGCCTGGGTTACATCGGCGTGGACATGGTGCTGGATCAGGACAAGGGCCCGCTGATTCTCGAGCTCAACGCCCGCCCGGGTCTGAATATCCAGATCGCCAATGACTGTGGCCTGACCCACCGCGCCCATGCCGTGGAAGCCCGCCTGGAAGAACTGAAAGCCAAGGGCATTCAGGAAGACGCAGAAGAGCGCGTGCGTTTCTCCCAGGAGCTGTTTGGTCACATCGCCAGCAAGGAAATCTGACCAGCGAACGTCGTAAGGTGCCGCCGCACCTTACGACTCGCTCGATGCACCCTCGCCGGCTCGCCCCCCCTCACCCCACCGTCTCATGCCTCGCTCAGTAGCCCCAGGCTCTTGCCCTTGAGTACGGCTTGCGTGCGGCTGCGTACGCCCAACCTGGAAAACAGGTTATGCAGGTGCCATTTGATGGTGGCCTCGGACAAGTGCACCGCCTCGGCGATATCGCGATTCGACAGCCCCGCTGCCACGAGCCGCAATATCTCCCGCTCACGATGGCTGACCCCCTGATTTTCCTCGAGACTTTCTGGATCGATAGCCAACCTGCGACACTGCTCGCGTAGCATTTCGGCAACGCCCTGCCAGACAGCGGCACACTTGGGCTCGGCGCGGCTCCAGGCATTCCAGAGTGGCAGCAGCCACAGTGCATCGTCCTGAAACAAGCGGCGATAGCCACATTGCCAGGCCTCTTCGAGTGTCGCCTGCAACAGCGCGAAGGCTTTTTCGCCGTTACCTTTGCTCCAGTAAGCCACTGACAGGAGCAGGCTCAGGTGCAGACGCCGATCACGCTGGTGGTCCGCTCCCTGCTTGGCCAGGCACGCCTCCAGGCTGGCCTGGGCTCTTTCCGCCCATTGCTCGCTCAGCGCCAGGCGCGCCTGGCTCAGCGCCAGCGCCGTATGTGCATCGCCATAGCGTTCGATGGGCAATACAGCGAGATGCCGCTCCAACTGCAGATAAATACGCTGCGCCTCGTTGGGCCTGCGTAGCCACAGCAGGAACTGCACCTTGCAACCCATGGCGATGGCGAATACCCGCTCGTAGCCCGGCCCCTGCAAACCGCTCAACCACTCGTCGAGCTCTTCCAGCCCCTGCTCACCGGCGCCGGCAAAGAAGCGCGCACGCGCCATGACCAGCTTGCCGCGGCTGATCAACTCCACCGGCGTGGCAACATCACGCCAGGTGGTGGCCAGCGGCAGCTCGGCGAGAATCGCAGCGTGGCGATCCTGTTCGTAAAGCAGATCGGCATAGGCAAGCCCGAGCGGACCACCAACCCGGCTGCGCCGCCCAAATACTTGCTCGACCCTGGCCCGCGCGGCCTCGGCTAGGGAGCGACCGCGCTCCAGTTCGCCGTACTCCTTGCAGATCAGCGCCTCGATCAGGCTGGCCATCACGTGCAGGTACTCACTCTCGCACTGACGCAGGTTCTCCCGCGCCACGGCAATCGCCTTGGCCGCCTCACCGAACTCACCGAGCAGAGCGAACGCCGCAGCCTGCACGCAGGCCAGGCTGGCGCGAAACACCGGCTGATTCTTTGGTACCAGCGCCAGCCAGTGACTGGCGACCTTGAGGCAGGCGTCGAGTTTGTCCTGATAGAGCAACACCAGGGCCTTTAGCACCTGAGCGGCAGCCAGCAGTTCGATCAGGCCGAAGTGGATGCCCGTGCCGCGCCCTTGTGTCAGGCGTGCGCTGACCTCCTCAATCAACGCCTCGGACTCGGCAAACTTCTGTTCAAAGGCCAGCTGCCAGGCATAGAAGATCTGGAACACCGGCTGCTCGGTGATCACCAGCGGTGGGATGTCCTTGAGAATGGCGAGGATGCCGTAGACCCGATTACCGGCGATCAGACGCGCGCCCTGACGCTCCAACAGCTCAGCGGCGAAAGCATAATCGCGAGCGCGCAGGGCGTACTTGATCGACTTGTCGGCCAGATCATGGTTTTCGCACCAGCGCGCAGCGGCGTGCAACAGATGAACCGGATCGCCGCGCCTGGCCAGGCGCCCCTGAAGAAAGTCAGCGAACAGGTGGTGATAACGGAACCATTGGCCCTGCTCGTCCAGCGCGATCACGAACAGTTGCTCGGCCTGCAGCCGGCGCAGCATGTCGCGACCGTCCTGGCGCCCAGTCAGCGCGTTGCACAACTCCGCGTTGAATTCGTCGAGGACCGAGGTCTGGTCGAGAAACAGCTGCACGGCTTCCGGCAGGCTGGCCACCACATCTTCGGCCAGATAATCGGCGATGTTGCGTTCGGTCCCTGACAGCCCGGCGAGAAAGGCCTTGCGATCGCGCTGGCGCGGCAACGCCAGCGCCGCCAGGTGCAACGCGGTGATCCAGCCTTCCGTGCGCGTATACAGCTGGTTGAGTTCACTTTCCTCAAGCGCGAGACCTTTGATCTTGCGCAGATACGCAGCCGCTTCCGCACGAGTCAGACGCAGGTCCTCGGCCTTGAGCCAGAACGCCCAGGCGCCGAGCGACGGCGGCTCTTCGAGAAAGCGCGGCTGATAACGCGTGCTGACCACCAGGCGCACTTGCTTGGGCAGGCGCTCGATCAGATAGCGCGCGCCCTGACCGAGGGATGGATGGCGAATGCGGTGAAAGTCGTCGAGCATCAGATAAAGCGTTTCCGACAGGTCTTTCAGATCGTCGAGCAGCGCATCTATCACCGCCTCCAGCGGCCAACTGATCTCGCCCTGCAGCAGCGCCGCGGCGCTACTGCCGAAGCCGGGACAGGCGGCGGCAACCGCCGCAACCAGATACTGCAGAAACCTCGCCGGTTCGCTATCGCTTTCATCGCACGACAGCCAGGCGACCCGCGTCCCCTGCCCCTGCAAACGGCTACGCAGCTGGCTGAGGACAGTGCTCTTGCCAAAGCCGGCGGGTGCGCTGAGCACGATCAGGCGCTGCTCGCTGGCGTCCAGCAAACGCTCGAGCAAGGCCGCGCGTTCCAGCAGCGGTGCGCCCTCGGCATGGGCGGGATACAGCTTGGTACGCAACAGCGGCACAGCGGATTGGCAGGACGGATTCTGGCTGTTCATGATTCGAGCAGGCTCAGTTCGCGGGCACGTCGTATGGCTTGAGTACGATTACGCACCTTGAGCTTTTCGTAGATGTTGTGCAGGTGCCACTTGACGGTACCCAGGGCCAGCGCCAACTGCTGGCCGATCTCATCATTGGACATGCCCTTGGCGGCCAGACAGACCACCTCACGCTCACGCTCGGTCAGCCCCTCCTCCAGCACGGCAATGGCATGCGGCGATTCCTGGCCGGGCCAGGCGCTCAACAGACTGCGGATGAACGCCTGCAGCGCCGGCTGGCGCTCGACGGACTCCAACTGCTGCAGCAACTGGCGTATGGCTTCGCCTTCCTCGATGAACAGGCTGCGCGCCTCTTCCCGCTCGGCGCCGATCAGGCATTGCACCAGCAGGCTCTGCGCACGCTCCCGGTAGCCCAGGCGCTGGTAGCTCAGCGCAGCGAGCAGATCCAGGCGCAGCTGATGCAGCCCGTGCCGGCCATCCTGCAACTGGCTGCGCAACTGGGTGATCTCATGCAGCGCCTCGCTGAAATGGCCCCGCGCCTGCTGCAGACGAACACGGGTCAGACCGAGCACCCACGGCACCGGATTGAAACTGCGCTGCGTGTAATACCCCGCCAGCTTGCTCCAATCCACCGATTTCAGACGCTGTTCTGCACGCTTGCTGCGGTCGGCCATCGGTTCCTGCAGAATCAGCGCAATTTCCTCGCCCACGGCCTGCACGTAGAAACGCCAGGATTGATTGCGCGCCGCCAGGTTCTGCATCAGCACCAGGGTAGCGATCGCTTCTTTCGGCGCGTCCTGCTGGCGCTGAACCCGTGCCAGGCAAAGCATCGCCTGGGCATACAGGTCGATCGGGTTGATCACGTCGACCGTGGCCAACGCCCAGCGCAGCCGATCCTGCAGACCGTCCAGGCGGCCCTGGTGATAGGCAATCAGCGACTCGCTGATGGTTGGCAGAACCAGGGCTCGGGACTTTTCGCCGAACCAGGGCATCATCCGCGCACGCAACTGCTCGAACAGCAGCTGCGCCTGCTTTACCCGCCCTTGCTCCAGACACAGGAGCACTTCCACGTTGGCCAACTGCATGTCCAGGTAACGGCCTTCGAGGAAATGGTTGCGCTGCTGCGCCAGCGCCAGCAGTTTGCGCGCCTGCTCGGCCTGGCCAAGCATGACGTTGGCCAGGGCGCCAACGGTGAGGATCGCCACTTCGAGAAACGCGGTGTGTTGCCCCAGCTGCGCCTCGATGCGCCGCGCCAGATCGACGCAGGTATCCAGGTCATCCTTTTGCAAGGCGATCACCGCCTTGATCGCCAGAGTCGCCAGCACCTTGTCACTCAACGGCCCACTGGTGCGCGAATCGGCCCAGCGCTCCAGCAGCTCATCGAGCATGCCGTTGGCCTCGTTCAGGCCCAGCTCGGCCGCACGGGTCCAGACATCGGCAAGCACCAGCACCGGAAAGCGCGCGGCGATTTCGTCCGGCACATGCTGTCGCCATTTGTAGATGAGGTTGAGCTGGCCGCGGTTGATCAGCTCCAGACCGCAGCCGTCGAGCAGCGCGGCGAGCATCTCGGCATCTTCGGCCAGGCAGGCATGCTCGATGGCCAGGTTCTGCATATGGTGGTTGGTGAACCACAGGCTGGCATTGAAATGCAGCTGCTTGAAGCGCTCCGGGTCGCGATCCTTGAGACGGCTGCGGAGAAACTCGGCGAACAGATTATGGAAGCGATACCACTGGCGTTCGCGATCCATGGGCAGGAGAAACAGCTGCATGGCCTCCAGCTCTTCCAGCAGTTGCTGGCCATCCTGACGCGCGGTCAGGGCATTGACCAACTCGCCACTAAGCTGCTGCGCCACTCCTAGCGCCAACAGCTGTTCCTGGCGCTCGCCAGGTAACTGCTCGAACACCGAGCGCAGCAGGTAATCGCCAACCACATTCTTGTCTGCGCCCAATTCGGCCAGACGTTCAGTCGGTTGCGGGTGGTTGCGCAGCCACAAGCTGGCCAGATGCACCCCCACCACCCAGCCCTCGGTATGACGGTAAAGCGCGCCGAACGTCTCTGGATCGAGCTGCAGGCCGCTGCGCTCCAGATAACCGCGCGTCTCTTCAGGATTGAGTCTGAGCTCATCACTGCCCAGTTCCAGCAACAATCCCTTGGCGCGTAACGTGGCAAGACTCAGGGCAGGCTGCGAACGGCTGCCGATGGCCAGGGTGAAATTCGGGGGCGCCATCTTGACCAGGCGATTGAGTGCAGCGAGCAGCTCGCCATCCTGGATCAGATGCAGATCGTCGAGCACCAGCAGCAGCGGCTCCGAACGCTGCGACAGATCCACCAGCAGACTTTCCATCACAGCCTCGACCGGCACCCGCATGGTATTGCGCAGGTAGCCCAGGGCGTAATCACCCAGGCCGGGCAGTGCACGCCCCAATGCTTCGATCAGTTGCTGGAAGAAACGTACCGGCTCATCATCAGCAGAGCCCAGCGATAGCCACGCAACAGCGCTGCCGGCCTGACGACGCTGCTCGACCAGCATCGCCAACGCGGTGGTCTTGCCAAAACCAGCAGGAGCGCAAAACAGCACGAGGCGGGCGTGGGGGTGGGCCGAAAGCGCGGCTTCCACCTGGGGCCTTGCCAGATAGTCCGCGGATGCCTGGGGCGGCGACAGTTTTGAACGCAGCAGGCTTCCAGCGGCTGGGCCGATCACTACATCCATGGCCTGGATTCCTTCATTCATTATTTTTTTTGGTACGGCAGTTCAACATCCTGGCACGACCCCATACTAATCAGCCGAGCGTACCGGAGCAAACCTGGCCGAAACCCTAGGATGAATATTAGCGGCGGACTACAATCGCTCCTTCACCCCATTCGACTGCCACGCATGCCCAGCTGCTCTCTGCACCCTCTTCCTTACCGCACCGACCCCAGCGACTACTTCCAGCGCATTCGCCAGGCCCCCGGCGCCGTACTGCTGGATGCCGGACGACCGAATGCCACGCGTGGACGCTATGACCTTATGAGCGCCTGGCCATTGGCAGAACTGGCGCCTACGCCCGACGAATCGGCCAACGACTTTCTGCAACGTCTGCGAGGCGCATTGCAGAGCCTCGGCCCCGCCGAGGCTCCAGCACAGCAGGAGCTGCCATTCGTCGGTGGTTTGATCGGCTACCTGTCTTATGACTTCGGCCGCCGCCTGGAAGTGCTGCCCGAACAGAGCGTCGATGATCTCGATCTCGAGGATGCTCGTTTCGGTCTCTACGCCTGGGCGCTGATCAGCGATCACCAGCTGGGTACCAGCGCCCTGCTGTTTCACCCGGCGCTGCCGGAGGCAGAGCGCCAGCGCCTGCGGACGCTGTTCGATTCAGCGCATGGCAAAGAACTCGCGCCCTTCCGACTGACTCAGCCGTTCCAGGCCGCTATTGACCAGCACCGCTATCGCCAGGCGATCGAGCGCATCCAGGGCTACATCCTCGCTGGCGATTGCTATCAGGTGAATTTCGCCCAGCGCTTTCAGGCGCCCTGCACGGGTGATCCCTGGGCGGCTTACCTGGCACTGCGCCAGGCCTGCCCCACGCCTTTCTCGGGTTTTCAGAGCCTGGGCGATGGCGACGCCATTCTCAGCCTGTCGCCCGAGCGCTTTCTCAAGGTCAGCAACGGTCAGGTGGAAACCCGTCCGATCAAGGGCACTCGGCGCCGCGGCGATGACACCGACGATGATCAAGCGCAGGCGCAGGAGCTGTTGGCGAGCAGCAAGGACCGCGCCGAGAACCTGATGATCGTCGATCTGCTGCGCAACGATCTGGGCCGCAGCTGCCGCATCGGTTCGGTGAAAGTACCGGAGCTGTTCGCCCTGGAGAGTTATCCCAACGTGCATCATCTGGTCAGTTGCGTCACCGCCGAGCTGGCGCCCGGCAAGGATGCGCTGGACCTGATCGCCTGCAGTTTCCCTGGTGGCTCCATCACCGGCGCACCGAAGATCCGCGCCATGCAGATCATCGATGAGCTGGAGCCGACACGGCGCGGGCTCTACTGCGGCTCCTTGCTGTATCTGGACGTGCGCGGCGAGATGGACAGCTCCATCGCCATTCGCAGCCTGCTGGTCAAGGATGGCAAGGTCAGTTGCTGGGGTGGCGGCGGCATCGTCGCCGACTCCAACTGGCAGGCCGAATATCAGGAATCCATCACCAAGGTGAAGGTATTGCTGGAGACGCTGGAGGGGCTTTAGAAACGTAGGGCGGGTGCAACCCGCCAGATCGCGATGGCGGGTTGCACCCGCCCTACGTCAGCTACAGGCTCAGCTTGCGGTTCGATGCCTTGAGGAATTCCTGCTTCAGATCCTCGTAGGTATGCACCGCCGGGAATTGTGGGAACTCGCGGATCACGTTTTCCGGCGCATGGAACAGGATGCCGGCATGGGCTTCGCTGAGCATGGTGGTGTCGTTGTACGAATCGCCAGCAGCGATAACGCGGTAGTACAGGCTCTTGAAGGCGAGAACGGATTGGCGCTTGGGATCCTTCTGGCGCAGCTGGTAGCTGACCACCCGATCGTTCTCATCGGTGATCAGGCGGTGGCACAGCAGAGTCGGGAAACCGAGCTGACGCATCAGCGGCTGGGAGAACTCGTAGAAGGTGTCGGAGAGAATCACCACCTGAAAACGTTCACGCAGCCAGTCGACGAACTCCACTGCGCCATCGAGCGGCTTCAGGGTAGCGATCACGTCCTGAATGTCCTTCAACTTCAGGCCATGCTCATCGAGAATGCGCAGGCGTTGCTGCATCAGCACGTCGTAATCGGGGATGTCGCGGGTGGTCGCCTTGAGCGACTCGATGCCGGTTTTTTCCGCAAAGGCGATCCAGATTTCCGGGACCAGTACGCCTTCCAGGTCGAGACACGCGATTTCCACAGGCCACTCCTCGGTTGAGCCAAAAAGGAGCCGGCACTCTAGCCGCTGGGCTTGCCTGGCGCAACGTAGCCTTCTTATAACTGAAACGAAGGACGTAAAATGCCTTAGTTATTTAGCCGCATAACCAGCCTTTGCTACCATCGCGCCTTCACGCACACGATCTGGAATCCTCACCATGGAACTCGACCTGGACGCGCTCAACGCCGAATTCGGTAACCAGCCTGAAAAGCTGGTGCAGTGGGCCATAGGGCTGGGCAAACCCGCCATCTGCACCACCAACTTCCGCCCCTTCGAAGCGGTGATCCTGCACATGGTCAGCCAGGTCAAGCCGGATATTCCGGTGGTCTGGATGGACAGCGGCTACAACACCGAAGCCACCTATCGCTTCGCCGACGAGGTGACCCGCAAGCTGGGCCTCAACCTGATCACCTACCTACCCAAGCGCTCACGCGCGCACCGCGAGGCTATCGACGGCCCGGTGCCTGGCCTGGATGATCCGCGCCACGCCGCGTTCACCGAGGAAGTGAAGCTCGAGCCCTTCGCCCGCGCCCTGCGCGAGACCGCACCCAGCGTCTGGTTCACCGCCCTGCGTGCCACCGACACCGCCGTGCGCGCGCAGATGGACCCCATCAGCATCAACCCGGACGGCCTGATCAAAGTCGCCCCGCTGCTGCACTGGTCCTCCAAGGATCTGTATCAGTACCTGGTCGCCCACGACCTGCCGAACGAGTTCGATTACTTCGACCCGACCAAGGGTGAAGACAATCGCGAGTGCGGCCTGCACCTCAGTCATTGATTGAAGCTGGCTAGAACGAAACATGGCGCCCTTGGGCGCCATGTTTCGTTTCAGTTGTTTTGCTTCAGTGCATCGGTAACTCGACACCTGCGAACAGCTCTTCGAGTTCGGATTTGTTGTGGCACTGCACCGCCTTGGCCAGCATCTCGCGGGTCAGGTGCGGGGCGAAACGCTCGATGAAGTCGCACATGAAGCCACGCAGGAAGGTGCCGCGACGAAAACCGATCTTGGTCACGCTGGGCTCGAACAGGTCATCGGCATCGAGCACCACCAGATCCGGATCGAGCTTGGCGTCGACCGCCATCTTGGCCACGATGCCAACGCCCAGGTTCAGGCGCACGTAAGTCTTGATTACGTCGGCGTCGGCGGCGGTGAACACCACCTTGGGCGTCAGACCGCGATGGCTGAAGGCTTCGTCCAGTTTCGAACGCCCGGTGAAACCGAATACGTACGTGACGATGGGGTGCTCGGCCAGGGCCTCGAGGGTCAGCTTCGGCAGCTTGGTCAGCGGGTGCCCCTGCGGTACCACCACGCAGCGATTCCAGCGGTAGCAGGGCATCATGATCAGGTCGTTGAACATCTCCAGGCCTTCGGTGGCGATGGCGAAATCCACACTACCGTCGGCCGCCATCTCGGCGATCTGCGTCGGCGTGCCCTGATGCATGTGTAGCGCGACGTCCGGGTATTGCTTGATGAACGCACTGATCACCGGCGGCAAGGCATAACGCGCCTGGGTGTGGGTAGTGGCGATGGACAGCGTGCCCTTCTTCTCGTTGGAGAACTCCTGGGCGATCTGCTTGATGCTTTCGACCTTGCGCAGAATCTCGCCAGCGGTGGTGATGATGCGCTCTCCGGCTGGGGTCACGCGGGTCAGGTGCTTGCCGCTGCGGGCGAAGACTTCCACGCCCAGCTCATCCTCGAGCAAGCGAATCTGCTTGCTGATCCCTGGTTGCGAGGTGTACAGGCTCTGAGCGGTAGCCGATACGTTGAGGTCGTGGTGCGCAACTTCCCAGATGTAGCGCAATTGCTGAAGCTTCATATGTTTCCCTCAGAGCAGTAAGGCAGGCCAACAACTGCCAACGCCGTATATAACCATATTATTGGTTTAACCGAACAGCCTAGAACGTTTTATTAGGTGCCCCTTTTACAAATCTCCATGACCGCGATGCTGCAGCATGGGCACCAGGTACACCGGCGCCTCCGACAACTGCACGATGCGCGCAGCCGTGCGTCCCAGCGGCACGGCAAGGTCTGCGCCATGGCTATGACTGCCTACGACCAGCAGATCCACCCCAAGTTTCTGCGCTTCCTCAAGAATCACCGCAGGCGGATCCCCCTGAAGTACCCGCACCGCACGAATCAACTGGAGATCCTGCTGACCCTCACCCAGTTCGTCGCGAAAGCCCTCCAGCACACGCTGCTCGATACTGGCCATGACGGTATTCAGCCCATTACGACGCAACTCCCCGAGGGTGTCCTCGTCCAGGTAGGTCTGCAGCACGGATTCGGCGAATAGCCCCATGGGCTCAACCGCGTGCACCACATATAGATCGGCCTTGAAGCTGCGGCTCATAGCGAGGGCGTGCTGCAGCACGTAGGAGGCGTAAAGCCCCAGATCGGTGGCATAGAGTATCGAGCGGATCACGCGGCCTCCTCGACTGCTGGCACAGGCCCTTGATTGAGCTTAGCAGCGCATCAGACAAAGCAAGATCGGCAGCGTTATTTAGGACGAATGGCTATATGCAGGCGCTTGGGCGCCTGCACAGGCCCAGGCTCAGGGCACCAACTCGTTGCTGACGCCATGGGGGACATGACCGGTCGCCACCACCTGGCGAGCTTTTTCACAGTGTCCGGTCTGGTCATCGAAGAACACATCGGCAGCGAAGGCCTCCAGCACCGCCGACTTGTCCAGCCCGCCAAGGAAGAAGGATTCATCCAGACGGATGTTCCATTCGCGCAGGGTACGAATCACACGCTCATGTGCCGGCGCCGAACGCGCGGTAACCAACGCCGTACGAATCGGGCATTCGGCTTCAGGAAATTCCTGCTGCAGCGCATGCAACGCGGCGAGAAACGGCTTGAAAGGCCCGCCTGGCAGGGCCTGCCGAGCAGCTTCGCGCTCATGATCCTGGAACGCGTTGAGGCCGCCACTCTGGTAGACGCGCTCGGAGTCGTCGGAAAACAGTACGGCATCGCCATCGAAGGCAATACGCAGCTCGTTGCTGTTCGCCCGCCGCGCGCCACCGGAAAGCAGCGTGGCCGCACCGAAACCAGCTTTCAGTGCGTTGCGCACATCATCGGCGTGGGTGGACAGAAACAGATGACAGCCAAAGGCCGCCAGGTAAGGATCGGGGCTACGGCCGCCGACGAAGGCGGCGCGGGATATGCCGAGCCCGTAGTGCTGGATCGAGTTGAACGCGCGCAGCCCGGTATCGGCGCTGTTACGCGACACCAGGATGACCTCCACGCGCTGTTCGCTGAGCCGTGTGTTCAGCCCAAGCAGCTTCTCCACCAGCGGAAAGGCGTCGCCCGGCATCAGCACTTCGTCTTCATGCTCGATCTGATAGCGGCGATAGGCTTCCACCCCTTCGCTTTCGTAGATCTGGTGACTTTCACTCAGATCGAACAGCGCCCGCGAGGAAATCGCCAGCACCAGTTTGTCCCCCAGCCCCTTACCCATGCTTAGGCCTCCCGGCGAGTCTGAATGAAACGTAGCGCCTGATACAGGGCGCGTACCTTGGGCATATCGAAACCCGCGGCATCCGCAGCCGCCAGAGGCGCTTCATAGATAGCGTGCAGCTCGGCCGGTCGCCCCTGGGCAAAGTCGTGGTACATGCTCGGCAGGTAATCGGGCATGCGCTGCGTGGCGGCCAGCAATTTGTCCGCATAGCTGTCCGGCATGGCGTAGCCCAGTGCCTGAGCAGCCTGCACCACTTCCTGCATCATGTCAGCGATCAGTGCGCGGCTGTCGGCATTACTCATCAGGCGCCGCGTATCGGCATTGAGCAGCACCGACAGGCCGTTATAAGGGATATTCCATACCAGCTTCTGCCAGCGCGTCTGTGCCAGATCACGCATCGCCGCCGAATCCAGGCTGGTGCTGCGCAGCAGGCTCGCCCCCTCCTCGACCAGCGCCAGGTGCGCCTCATCGTCGGTCAACGGCCCGGAGTGATAGGCCAGGTTGATCGCCCCCAGCGCCTGATGCTCGATCACGCCCGGTGCACTGCGATGAACGCAGATGTAGCAGAGCCCGCCCAGCAGATGCAGGTCATCGCTCAACAGTGGGCGCAGTTCATCTTCCACTGCCAGGCCATTTTGCAGCAGCACTACCTTGGCGCCTGGTGCTGCGGCCTTGGCAATCAGCGGCGCCAGCTCGGCATTGGCCGTGGCCTTTGCACCGACCAGCAACCAGTCGCACGGTGGCATCTCGTCGACATGCTGGTAGGCCTGTACCGGCGCCAGGTTCAGTGCACCATGTACCGCGCTGTTCAACTGCAGGCCTCGCTCGACCACCGCGCCGTACTCGCTACGCAGCAAAAAGTGCACATCATGACCCGCGCGAGCCAGCAGCATTCCGTAGAAACCGCCAATGGCACCGGTACCGATGATGCCGATACGCGGCGCAGGGTATTGAGACATCAGGGAAGCTCCTCAGCCGGGCGAAGCAGGGCCTCGCCCATGGCGTTAACCAGATCGGAATGGGTAAGACGCGTGTGCAATGCGCCAAAGAAATGACCGTCCTTGACCAGAAACAGCGCCGGCAGATGGAATACCTCATATCGCGTCACCAATCCGGCGTTATGCCCGGCATCGACCCAGCACAGGCGCTCTATGGGCAGCGGCATGCCAGGCAAGGCCTGACGTGCCCAGCGGCAGCTGGCACAGCCCGTGCTTGTGAACACCAGTAGCGAGGTCCCGGGAAGATCGAGTAGCCGGCGGTCGGCATCCAGATCGGTCAATTCCAATTGCGTCGCTATACTGAATTCATTGATGTCAGTTTGCCTGCATTCAAGGTCGGTGTTCATGCGTAAGTTTCTGCGTCATCCAAGCGACATGCCGGTTGAACTGGTGCTGCGCAAACAAGCCTGCATTCCTCGGCAGCGGCTGAACAATATCAGCCTGGGTGGGGTTGCATGCAACTCGACACGCGGCTTTCGCCGCGGCACCTCGGTCGAACTGCGCATCCCACTACTGGGCGAACAGGCACGCTACCCCGGCGTAGTGGCCTGGTGTCGGCGCCAGGACACCGATTATCTGGTAGGCATCGCTTTTCTCGATGAAGACACCCTGTTCCGCGCGCGCATGGTCGAGCAGGTTTGCCAGATTCAACATTACCGACAACAGCTGGAGCAGGCATCAGGCCACCCCATGGCCATCGAGCAGTGCGCTCAGGACTGGATTGCCAAGCATGCCGCCGAATTTCCCTATCTCGCCTGAATACGCTGCAACCACCCAACAACGAAGGTAACAAGCCACCTCATACTGCCACTCTATGAGGCTTATTGAACTTAACGCCCATTGTCGCGCAGCCCCGTACGCGCTAAGGTTCGGCTCCCCCTGCGCCAACTAGCTGTGCACCGCCACAGGGGATCGCTGGCGGCCGGCACCCGTGACCTGACGACCTGACCCGATGAATAGCACGATGGCTGATTTACCGATCGACGACCTCAACGTCGCTTCCAACGAAACCCTGATCACCCCCGATCAGCTCAAACGCGAAATCCCCCTGACCGATGCCGCACTGAAAACCGTGGCCCATGGCCGTCAGGTGGTACGCGACATCCTCGACGGCAAGGATCATCGCCTGTTCGTGGTCGTCGGCCCTTGCTCCATCCACGATATCAAGGCCGCTCACGAGTATGCCGAGCGCCTCAAGGTACTGGCTGCCGAGCTGTCCGATAGCCTGTTCCTGGTCATGCGCGTGTACTTCGAGAAGCCACGCACCACGGTCGGTTGGAAAGGTCTGATCAACGATCCGTACCTGGACGACTCGTTCAAGATCCAGGACGGTCTGCACATCGGCCGCAAGCTGCTGCGCGACCTGGCGGAAATGGGCCTGCCCACCGCCACCGAGGCGCTCGACCCGATTTCCCCGCAGTACCTGCAGGACCTGATCAGCTGGTCGGCCATCGGCGCGCGCACCACCGAATCCCAGACCCACCGCGAAATGGCCTCGGGCCTGTCCTCGGCCGTTGGCTTCAAGAACGGTACCGACGGCGGTCTGACCGTGGCCATCAACGCCCTGCAATCGGTTTCCAGCCCGCACCGCTTCCTCGGCATCAACCAGGAAGGTGGCGTATCCATCGTCACCACCAAGGGCAATGCCTATGGCCACGTGGTACTGCGCGGTGGCAACGGCAAGCCGAACTACGACTCGGTCAGCGTTGCCATTTGTGAGCAGGAACTGACAAAAGCCGGCATTCGCCCGAACATCATGGTCGACTGCAGCCACGCCAACTCCAACAAGGACCCGGCTCTGCAGCCGCTGGTGCTGGAGAACGTGGCCAACCAGATTCTCGAAGGCAACAACTCCATCGTTGGCCTGATGGTCGAGAGCCACCTGGGCTGGGGCAGCCAGTCGATTCCGAAGGATCTGTGCGACCTCAAGTACGGCGTATCCATCACCGATGCCTGCATCGACTGGGATACCACCGAGAAGAGCCTGCGCGGCATGCACGCCAAGCTCAAGGACGTACTGCCCAAGCGCCCTCGCGGCTAAGGGCGCAGCACAATGAAAACGCCGGGCATTGCCCGGCGTTTTTGTATCCGCATTCAACGTAGGGTGGGCTTCAGCCCACCACCCCGAACCGACTCCTACTGGTGACGCGAACGTCGCTCCATGTAGCGCTCGACATAGGAGCACGACGGAATCACCGTGTAGCCCTTGCCTTCGGCATATTGCAGGGCATGCTCGGTCAGCGCGGCGGCGATGCCACGGCCACGCAGGCCGTTGGGTACGAAGGTGCGATAGATATCCAGCGTCTGCTTGCCCAGATCCATATAGGCCAGATAGGCACGATCACCGTCGACGGTGGTCACGAACTGGTGACTCGCCTGGTCATGGTGGATGGACAACCCGTCGCTCATCTTCACTCCTCTAGCCGCAAACCGTTAGCGGCGCATCTATTTTTACTTCATACCGGTGCTTTGGCAAAAGCGCAAATTCTGCTGCCACTTCCGACCATGCCATTGGCCAAGCTTATCAGCCGCCGAACCGCCCAGCCACGAGCAATCAGAAGCTCAAGACGGCAATGCAGAGCAGAGCCGCAATCACCGGGATAACTACCGTGATGACGAAGATATCCTTGTATGCCTGCTTGTGAGTCAGCCCCATGATCATCAGCATCGCGATCACCGCCCCGCAATGCGGCAGCGAATCGAGCCCGCCAGCGGTGATGTTGGCGATACGGTGCAGCACCTCGGGCTCCACACCCATCTCGAGATAACGTGGCGCCAGGGTCTGCATGAAAATCTGCAGGCCACCAGACGAGGAACCGACTATCCCCGAGACCACGCTGACCGAGGCGAACACCGACAACAGCGGCGGCAGATCCACCCCCAGTATCCATTGGGCGAATTGGGCGAAACCTGCGGTCTGAGTGACCACCCCGCCAAAGCCGATCACCGCAGCGGTATTGAGCAGCGGCATGATCGCATCGTCAGCCCCCTGCCCCAGCAAGCCGACGGTATTGCGGCGCAACGCCGGAAACATCAGCACAGCCACCCCGGTAGCGATCACCAGGGCCAGACTGGGCCAGAGAATCGGCTGCGCCTGACTAAAGGCCAACAGCCCACCCAGTGCCCCCTCACCCGGTACAGCCGCACCAGACAGAGCGAGCAGGCGCGGCAGGAGAATGATCCCCAGCACCACGATGATCGGCACCAACGCCATACCCCAATGTGGACCGCTACCCGGCACACCGGCCAGCTGCTGCATACGCTCGTCCTGTGCGTTCGGCTCGAATCCCTCGCCACGTTCGCGCGCCAGGCGCCATTCGCGCTGCAGATAGGCCATACCCAGACCGATCATCACCAGCGAGGCGAACAGACCAATCCAGGCACCGGCGAACAGGTCGGTGCCCAGCGCACTGGCTGCGATCACGTTATGAATCGACGGAGAGCCAGGCAAGGCCGTCATGGTGAAGGTTCCCGCCCCCAGTGCAGTGGCGGCGCAGAACAATCGCTTGGGCAGATTGGCCTCGCGCATCAGGGTGATGCCCAGCGGATACATGGTGAAGATCACCACGAAAACCACCACTCCACCATAGGTGAGAACCGCACACACCAGCATCGCCACCCAGAGCGTGCGCTGCGTGCCCAGGCCGCGGGTAATGGCCTGCGCAATACTGCTGGCTGCCTGGCTGGCCGCCATGACCTTGCCGAAGATCGCACCACAGAGAAACAACACGAAGAACTTGCCAGCAAAGGTGAATGCGCCCAAGGGGCCGAATGGAAAGTGCTCGAGCAGCGCACCTGATACGGCGACGCCATCGGTGAGAGCCACCAGAATCGAACACAGCAATGCGGCGATGAATATGTTCACCCCGCGCAACGCCATGAAGATTAGTAGCGACAAGCCCAGCAAAAGCCCCAAATTCCCAAGCATCTGCATCTCCCTCTTTTATTGTTTTAGTTTGAAAACCGGGACAGTTATAACAGCTCGTACAACCGCTGCACTGTATCGAATGCGTAACTGTCTATTTTTTAGCCAGCCCACGCAGGTTCTATCCTTCAGCGTCCCGTCCAAAGAAAAAAAACTGCAACTCTTGCCCTGGCTCCGTTTACTTACTAAAAGTAATAGGTAGTATGTACGCCGGCTAATTTCCCGCAGTTGGGGAATTGCTCTTTATGGAAAACTCCACCTCAAGGGGAACACGATGAACAACGTTCTGAAATTCTCTGCTCTGGCTCTGGCCGCAGTTCTGGCTACCGGTTGCAGCAGCATGTCCAAAGAAACCGAAGCTCGTCTGACTGCTACCGAAGACGCAGCTGCTCGCGCTCAAGCCCGTGCTGACGAAGCCTACCGCAAGGCTGATGAAGCTCTGGCCGCTGCTCAGAAAGCTCAGCAGACTGCTGACGAAGCTAACGAGCGCGCTCTGCGCATGCTGGAAAAAGCCAGCCGCAAGTAATTGCGACTCGTTTTTTCGAAAGCCGCCCCAGGCAACTGGTGCGGCTTTTTTATTACCTGCTCATGACCTGACCCTCTCCGAACAGCTCGATTGCCGGGCAATAAAAAACCCGCGTACACGAATGCAGGCGGGCTTTTTACAACTTTGCCGAATCAGAACGGGTTGTCGTTGCTCGCCACCACGTTATCGGTCTGCGCCGCGATAGGCACCGGCATACCGTCCTCGGCAGCAACCACCTCACGGACCATCTCCCAGTCAAGGCGCAGGCCGCTGAGTTCATCACGCTTGAGCAATGCATTGATCACCGCAGTGTGCTTGTCGACAACAGAGGGGTCGCCCTCGTCATCCAGTGGCGCATGCGCTTCCAGATAGATCTTGCCGCTGCTTACACCAAACTTGTAGGGCTCGTTGATGATGCGTACCGGCGTGCCGACCGGCACCATGCCCGCCAGCTCCAGCACGTTGTGATTGAGCATGCGGAAGCAGCCATGGCTGACGCGCATGCCGATGCCGAACTTCTTGTTCGAACCATGGATCAGGTAGCCAGGAAACGACAGCGTCATCTTGTAGGGGCCCAGCGGATTGTCCGGGCCAGGCGGCACCACGGTGGGCAGAATGTCGCCCTCGGCCGCATGCTCTTCGCGAATCGACTTCGGCGGATACCAGGCCGGGTTCGGCGTTTTCACGGTCACGCGGCCTGTGCCCAGCGGCGAACCCCAGCCCTCACGGCCGATGCCCAGCGGGAAGGTGTGCACCACGTTCTGGCCTTTCGGGAAGTAGTACATCCGATACTCGGCCAGATTGATCACGATGCCTTCGCGCGGACCGGGAGGCAGCACGTAACGAGTCGGCAGGATGATCTCGGTACCCTCGCCCGGCAACCAGGGGTCGACACCCGGGTTGGCCGCGACCATTTCCAGATAGCCGAGATCGTTTGCCGTTCCCAGATCGGCGAAGGTGTCTTCGTACTTGGCCTTGATCACCTGTACCTGGCCCACCACATCCTCGCCTGGCGGCGGCAGTGGAAGTTCGAGTGCCTGTACCGCAGCACTGGAGCACAGTGCGACCAGAGTCAGACAGCGGTTGACCGCAGAAAAGCGCGACAACATCCGGGAGTCCCTTGAAGAGTTGAATGATATTGCGGCGATTGTACACCGCCGTTCGCAAGCCGGGCAGACGTCAGCCATCCGCCCAATTCGAGCACAGCCCCTGGCGCTGCGCCTCGAATGCCGCCAGGCAAGCGGGACACAGACGACGGTCACGCAGCCAGACCTTTTCCAGCGCCCGCCAACGCGGTTGCGCCGGCAACAAGCCACCGCAAAGCGTGCGATCAGCATGCCCACCCAGGCGCAACTGGCGAGCCACCAGATGCACACGCACCTCACGACAGGCGAACAGATCCAGCTGCTCATCCGGCTCGATCAGTTGGTAGGCATAAAGGGACCAGGCGGGACGCGGCATCTGGGGCTCCGTGACAGGTCGGCCACATTAGCCGAAAGGCTTGAGGCGGAAAAGCCTGTGCCTACTCTGTTTTCCGCCGAAAACAGGCACTTACAGCAGCGGTTTGAGCGTCGGCCAGACATTCTCCAGCAACACCGCCTGCGCGGACTCGGTCGGGTGAATGCCATCGGCCTGCATCATCCCCGGCACACCACCGACACCCTCAAGAAAGAACGGCACCAGCGGCACCTTCTTCTGCTCTGCCAAATCAGCGAAAACCTGGGCGAAAGATGTGGTGTAGCGCGCGCCATAGTTGGGTGGCAAACGCATACCGAGAAGCAGCACATCGGCACCGGCAGACTGCGATTTATCGATCATCGACGCAAGATTCTGTTGCAATTGCGCTGGGGGCTGGCCACGCAGACCATCGTTGCCTCCCAACTCGATGATGACCAGCTCCGGCTTGTGCTCTGCAAGCAGCGCAGAGAGCCGCGCAGCGCCGCCTGCGCTGGTGTCGCCGCTGATCGAGGCATTGACCACCGAGTGCTCGAAACCCTCTTCACTCAGCCGTTTTTCCAGCAAGGCGACCCAGCCCTGGCGGCTATCCAGGCCAAAAGCGGCGCTGATACTATCGCCGACCACAAGCAGGGTGCCTGCCACCGCTCCCTGAGCCCAGAGCATCAGGGCCAAGGCACCACTCAACCACCATGCACGCATTTGGAATCTCCATGACTTCGAGCATTCTCGCTGCGCGGAACCTTAGCAAAGTGGTCAGCAGCGCGGAAGGCGAGCTGACCATCCTCCATGACCTCGATCTCGAACTGAGCAAAGGCGACAGCCTGGCCATCGTCGGCGCCTCAGGCTCTGGCAAATCCACCCTGCTCGGATTGCTCGCCGGTCTGGACCTGCCCAGCGGCGGCGCGGTACTGCTGGCCGGCAAGAACCTCAGCGAACTCGATGAAGACCAGCGCGCGCGCCTGCGCGCCGAGCATGTCGGCTTCGTATTCCAGTCGTTCCAATTGCTCGACAGCCTCAACGCACTGGAGAACGTGATGCTGCCGCTGGAGCTGGAAGGCCACGCCGATGCCCGCCAGCGCGCCCGGGCGCTGCTCGAACGCGTCGGCCTGGGTCAACGTCTGACGCACTACCCGCGCCAGCTATCCGGTGGCGAGCAACAGCGCGTGGCCATTGCCCGCGCCTTCGCTGCAGAACCGGACGTGCTATTCGCCGATGAGCCCACCGGCAACCTCGACAGCCACACCGGAGAACGCATCAGCGACCTGCTCTTTCAGCTCAACCAGGAACGCGGTACCACCCTGGTGCTGGTCACCCACGACGAGCGCCTGGCGCACCGCTGCCAGCGCCTGATTCGCCTGGAAGCCGGACACCTGATCGATCGCGTGGAGCCCTGATGAAACGCGTGCCCGTCACTCGCCTGTTTTCGCTCGCTGCCCGCCAACTGCTGCGCGATGCCCGCGCCGGCGAGTTGCGGGTGCTGTTCTTCGCCTTGCTGGTCGCGGTGGCCGCCAGCAGCGCCATCGGTTATTTCAGCGCACGCCTGAATGACGCCATGCTGCTGCGTGCCAGCGAGTTTCTCGCTGCAGACCTGCGCCTGAGCGGCAGCTCGCCGGCCAGCCAGGAACAGATAGACGCGGGGCTCAAGCTGGGTCTCGATCACGCACAAGCGGTGGAGTTTTCCAGCGTGGTGGCTGCCCAGGAAGGCATTCAGCTGGCCAGCGTCAAGGCAGCCAATAGCCTTTATCCGCTGCGTGGCGAACTGAGGAGCGCTGCCGAACCCTACGCGCCAGAGGAAGTGGGTTCCGGCCCGCGCCCCGGAGAAGTCTGGGCCGAAGCGCGCCTGATGGTCGCGCTGAATCTGAAGATTGGCGATGAACTGGAAATAGGCGCCAAAACCCTGCGCTTGAGCCGTGTGCTGACCTATGACCCCGACACTGCTGGCGACTTTTACAGCCTGACGCCGCGCGTGCTGATGCACCTGGACGATCTTGCCGCGACTGAAGTGGTACAACCCGGTAGCCGCGTGCGCTTCCGCGAACTCTGGCGCGGCGATGCCAATGCCCTGGCGGCCTACCGTCAGGCAGTCGAAGCAGGCCTGGAACCCAACCAGCGCCTGGACGACGCTCGCGACGGCAATCGCCAGGTCGGCGGCGCCCTCGGCCGTGCCGAACGTTATCTGAACCTGGCCAGCCTGGCAGCCGTGTTGCTCGCTGGTGTAGCGGTAGCACTCTCGGCCGCTCGCTTCGCGGCGAGGCGCTTCGATGCCAGTGCGCTGCTGCGTTGTCTCGGGCTATCACGGCGTGAAGCGTTGGCCCTGTTCGGCCTGCAGTTGGCGTTGCTCGGGCTGATCGCCTGCCTGATCGGCGCGCTGCTGGGCTGGGCCGGCCAACACGTGCTCTTCTATTTGCTGCGCGGGCTGATCCCGGATGACCTGCCGCCGGCCGACCTGTGGCCCGCATTGGCCGGCATGGCCACCGGCCTGGTGGCGCTGGCCGGTTTCGCCCTGCCACCGCTGGCCGCGCTCGGCCGCGTGCCACCGCTACGCGTCTTGCGCCGCGATATGCTGCCGGTGCCGGCCAGCTCCTGGCTGGTCTACGGCGCAGCGCTGATCGCACTGGGTTTGATCATGTGGCGCCTGAGCCTGGATCTGAGGCTCACGCTGGCACTGCTGGGTGGCGGACTACTCGCCGCCTTACTGCTCGGCGGTCTGCTACTGCTCGGTTTGCAAAGCCTACGCCGCCTGCTGCAGCGCGCCGCCCTGCCCTGGCGCCTGGGCCTGGGTCAGTTGCTGCGCCATCCGCTGGCTGCAGCCGGACAATCGCTGGCGTTCGGCCTGATCCTGCTGGCCATGGCGCTGATCGCCCTGCTGCGCGGCGAGCTGCTCGATACCTGGCAGGACCAGTTGCCGGAGGACGCACCCAATCATTTCGCCCTCAATGTGCTGCCTGCCGAGCGCGATGCGTTCGCCGCACGCCTGGCCGAGCTATCGCCGCATCCAGCCCCGCTGTATCCCGTGGTGCCGGGCCGACTGATCATGATCAACGGTGAGCCGGTACGCCAACTGGTAACCAAGGAAAGTCGTGGCGAGCGCGCCATCCAGCGCGATCTGAGCCTGACCTGGGCCGAGGATCTGCCATCCGACAACCTGATCACCGCTGGCAATTGGTGGGGCGCTGCGCACGCCAGCGAGCTGCCTGGCGTTTCCGTCGAATCCGAGCTGGCCGAAAGCCTGCAACTGAAGCTCGGCGACCAGTTGCGTTTCAATGTCGGCGGTATCGAACGCGACGCGCAGGTCACCAGCCTGCGCCAGGTGGATTGGGACAGTTTCCAGCCCAACTTCTACATGATCTTCGAGCCGCAGACCCTGCAGGACCTGCCTGCCACCTACCTGACCAGCTTCTACCTGCCGCCCGGCCAGGACGCGGAGCTGGTAGCCCTCAGCCGCGCTTTCCCCAGCGTGACGCTGCTGCAGGTCGACGCCCTGCTGGCACAACTGCGCAGCATCCTCGCTCAGGTCACCCTGGCCATCGAGTACGTGCTGTTGTTCGTACTCGCCGCCGGCATCACCGTGCTGCTCGCCGGGCTGCAGGCGACACTGGACGAGCGCATTCGCCAGGGCGCGCTGCTGCGCGCACTGGGTGCCGAACGCAAGCTGCTGATCAGCGCTCGCCGCGCCGAGTTCGGCCTGCTCGGCGCGGCTGCCGGCCTGCTGGCCGCGCTGGGCTGCGAGCTGGTGAGCTTTCTGCTCTATCGCTATGCATTCGACATGAGCTGGCAACCGCACCCCTGGCTGCTTTTGCTGCCGCTGATCGGCGCGCTGCTGATTGGTCTGGCCGGCGTGCTCGGCACCCGCCGCGCACTGAATGCCAGCCCGTTGAGCGTGCTACGCGAAGGCTGAGAACTCTGAGAGGGGTTTGCTAGACTTGGCGCCCCTCTTCATCCCCGAGACACCATGAGCCGCTATCGCCCCCCTCGCCCTGCCGGCACACCACTGATCACCCCCGAAGGCGAAGCGCGCCTGCGCGCCGAGCTTCACGAGTTGTGGCATGTACGCAGGCCACAGGTGACGCAATCGGTCAGCGAAGCGGCGGCCCAGGGCGATCGCTCGGAGAACGCCGAATACACCTACGGCAAGAAGATGCTGCGCGAGATCGACAGTCGCGTGCGCTTTCTCACCAAGCGTCTGGAAAAGCTCAAGGTCGTCAGCGACAAACCGTCCGATCCGAGCAAGGTGTACTTCGGCGCCTGGGTCACCATCGAAGACGAAGATGGCGAACAGTCGCGCTACCGCATCGTCGGCCCCGACGAGCTGGACCTGAAACAGGGCCTGATCAGTATCGACTCGCCTCTGGCCCGCGCCCTGGTCGGCAAGGAGCTGGACGCCGAAGTGCGGGTGCACAGCCCCAGTGGTGAGAAGACCTGCTATATCGTCGAGATCGAATATCCCTAGGTGCTGTAGGAACTCTGCTCGCGAATACTGGCGCTTAAAAAGCTTCGCGAGCAGAGCTCGCTCCTACGCTGATGGCCGGTTTCCCCACAGCCCAACTAGCGCCGGGTAATCAGCCCCTGACGCGCCACCCGCACCAGCTCACCGACAGTTTGTGCCAGGTCCTCGGCGCTGGGTGCCTGGATCACGGCCAGATCGAAGCTGTCCCGCGCGAAACGACTCAGCGACTCGCCGTTCTGCACGAACTGGATGCGAAAGGCACGCGACCCGGCCCAGCGCTTGGGCCAGCCTTCGAGATAGCGCAGCAAGGTAGGCTGGTGGCTGCCGCCCAGCAGCACGCGCGGATTGCGCAGCAGCAGGCCCGAGGTGATGGGCGCCAGACGAATAAGGGGTTGGGGACAGATCATGGTCGAGTCTCCGCCTCGAGAATCCCGCTGGGCAGCGGTGAGAGGCGACACCGAACCAGCGCTTTAGCGGAATTTCAGGCGTTGATGACAACCCCCTGTGGCGCCCCGCAAGTAGCTGTTTAAATCGGCGCAGGGCGCATCCTAGAGAAGCCCAAGGCAAACTGTCAAGGCGCCCCCGACTTCGACCCCAACCTTCGATTGGGCGGCGGTCAATCCGCGCATTTCCATCCGCTCAAAAGACCCGTTCCTGGCCCTGGACGCCCCGCCTGGCCAGATCGATTGCGGCCCTCGGCGCGACCTGACGTTTCGGCACGTAACAGAAAGTACGCAGCGATATCGAGGCCAAGTCGCCCGAAAATCCTGGAAAGCGCCTGTATAGAGGGGTCGCCGGAAACTGCAGGACGATGGCATGTTTCCTGCCATCGTTCTTGCGCCGTACGCGCCACGGGATGGGCGTGATCTGTGTTGCTGGAAGCAGCTGACTGCCTCAACAAACCCCATCGAGAGCGCCCATGAAGAACAATAAAACCCTGCTCGCCCTCTGCCTCGGTACCGGCCTGCTCGCCAGCGGCCAGACCCAGGCTTTCTGGTTCGGTTCATCCGGCTACACCCAGACCAAGTACCCGATCGTCCTCGGCCACGGCATGCTCGGCTTCGACAGCATCCTCGGCGTCGATTACTGGTATGGCATCCCGGCGGCACTGCGCCGTGACGGTGCCAGTGTCTATGTCACCGAAGTCAGCCAGCTGGACACCTCCGAAGCCCGTGGCGAGCAATTGCTGCAGCAGGTCGAGGACATCGTCGCCATCAGCGGCAAAGGCAAGGTCAACCTGATCGGCCACAGCCATGGCGGCCCAACCACCCGCTACGTCGCCGCCGTGCGCCCGGATCTGGTGGCATCGGTCACCAGCGTCGGTGCACCGCACAAGGGTTCGGCCACCGCCGACTTCCTCAAGGGCATCAGCGACGGCCCGGCCGGTCCGGTCGCCACCCCGCTGCTGGTTGGCATCGTCAACGGCCTGGGGACGCTGATCAACTTCCTCTCCGGCAGTTCCAGCACCACCCCGCAGAATGCGCTGGGCTCGCTGGAGTCGCTCAACAGCGAGGGCGCAGCACGCTTCAATGCCAAGTTCCCACAAGGCATACCCACCAGCGCCTGCGGCGAAGGTGCCTACAGCGTCAATGGCGTGCGCTACTACTCCTGGAGCGGCACCAGCCCGCTGACCAACCTGCTCGACCCGAGCGACCTGCTGATGGGCGCCTCCTCACTGACCTTCGGCAACGAAGCCAATGACGGTCTGGTCGGACGCTGCAGCTCGCGCATGGGCCAGGTGATTCGTGACAACTACCGAATGAACCATCTCGACGAGGTCAACCAGACCCTGGGCCTGACCAGCCTGTTCGAGACCGACCCGGTGACCGTCTATCGCCAGCACGCCAACCGCCTGAAGAACGCCGGGCTCTGAACTGCTGCGCTTCGTAGGGTGCGCCGTGCGCACCGGATGCTGGGAACGTCGGCATTTCGGTGCACTCGGCGCACCCTGCGAGGTACCAGCGCTGAGCAATGGTTCGAACGCCTTACTGGAACCTGCCGTGAAGAAAACCCTGTTCGCCCTGCCTTTACTGATCGTTGCCGGCCTGGCGTTGATGCTTTACCTGCAACCCGGGCACCAACTGACCCAATTCACGTCTCCCGCCGCCACTGCCAAGGCTACGCAGCCCGGACCGGCGCCGGCTGCAGAGGCCTTAACACCGACCAACCAAGATACCCAGAAGAAGGCCACGACGCTGGCCCTGCCCCGCTCCTTCGTCGGCACCGAAGTCGACGGCAGCTTTCGCGTGGACGCTGCCGGCAATCTGATCATCAGCGAAGACATCCGCCGGATCTTCGATTACTTCCTCGCCAGCATCGGCGAGGAAAGCCTGGATGCCAGCGTGTCACGTCTGCGCAACTACATCGACAGCCAATTGCAGGAACCTGCACGGGCCCGCGCGCAAGCACTGCTGGAGCAATACCTGAGCTACAAGCGTGAGCTGGTGCTGCTGGAGCGCGACCTGCCGCAATTGGCCAGCCTGGATGCCATGCGCCAGCGCGAGACCGCCGTGCAGGCCCTGCGCGCAAGACTGTTCGACAGCGAAACCCACCAGGCCTTCTTCGCCCGTGAGGAAGGCTACAACCGCTTCACCCTGGAGCGCCTGGCCATCCAGCACGACAGCACAATGAGCGCAGAGGAAAAAGGCGCTGCCGTCGACCGCCTGCGCGCATCCTTGCCTGAAGAGCTGCAGGACGCCGTACTGCCGCAACTGCAGCAGGAACTGCGGCAGCACACCGCACGCCTGCAGGCCGAAGGCGCCAGCGCGGCGCAGATCCGCCAGATGCGCCAGCAGTTGGTAGGCGCCGAAGCCACCACGCGCCTGGAGGCGCTGGATAGCCAACGACAGAGTTGGCAGCGGCGTCTGGATGACTACCTCACTGCCAAGGCGAAGATTCAGGTCAATGAGGGACTCAGCAGCAGCGACAAGCGCGCGGCGATCGAGGCGCTGGCTGCAGAACGTTTCGATGAGCGTGAACGCCTGCGCCTGGACGCCGCCGAGCAATTGGCGGCGGCCAACAAGAAGCAGTAGGTCTCAGGCGCTGTCGCGCATCACCAGCTCGAAGCCAACGTCGATGCAATGCTGCTCCGGCGTTTCGCCACGCATCAGCGCCAGCAGCATGTTCGCCGCCAGTTCACCGACACGACCACGGGTGGTACGCACGGTACTCAAGGCCGGATGCATCCAGGCTGCAGCTGGCAAATCGTTGAAACCGGCGATGGCCAGGCGTCCCGGCACGTCCAGGCCCAGTTGACGCGCGCGGAACAGCGCGCCCATGGCCAGGTCGTCGTTGTTGAAGAACACCGCATCGATCTGCGGCTGCTGCGCCAGCAGGCGATCGAGCAACTCGGCGCCCAAGCCGATGGATGACAACTGCGGTGTCAGCAATTCCAGCGCCGGATCATGTCGATTGAGGTAGCGCATCACCTGTCGGTAGCCTTCTGCACGCTGCAAGGTGCGTGGGTCAAGCTGCGCTGCGGCGAAGGCGATATGGCGGTAACCACGCTGCACCAGGGCACGGGTCATCGCAGCGCCAGCTTCGACCTGAGAGAAGCCGACGCAGTAATCCTCCGGCTCCTCGCTCAGCTCCATCAACGTCACCAATGGGCAACTGCTGGCGCCGAGGATTTCGCGCGCCGCGTCGCTGCGCTCGAAACCCGTAAGCAGCAGGCCAGCTGGCTGGTGCGCCAGATAGGAACGCAACAGACGCTCATCCTCCTCGACCCGGTAATGACTGACGCCGATCATCATTTCGAAGCCGGCCGGCATCAGCACCCGCTGGATGGCCTCCACGGTATCGACGAACACCGAGTTCGACAGCGACGGGATCACCACAGCCACCAGGTTCGAGCGTGAACTGGCCAATGCCCGCGCTGCCGGATTGGGCACGTAACCCAGCGCCTGGGCCGCGCGCATCACCTGCTCGCGCAACGCATCGGACACCCGCCCCGGCTGCGACAGCGCGCGCGAGGCGGACATCAACGAGCAGCCCGCGGCCTTGGCCACGTCGGACAAGGTGACACGTTCTGCGGACCGGCGACGGCGTTGGCTCATAGCGCCTCCAATGATTTCAGCGGCCGATTCTACCAGCCCCGCCGGGGAATAAAGCGCGGGACACGCCGCCCGGGGTAACGCCACCATGCAAGGAGCGATACCACCTGCGTGCCCCGCGAAACTGCGAACCTGCCCAGAATCAGCGGCGCACTGGTCGGGCCGGTCCTGGGCAAGCCCTTATAGAGCGGCCTTTTCGGCCTCAGTCTGCACCTGATCGAACAGTTGCTGACCGACTGTGTCGACGACCTTCTGGATCGCCGGTGTGGCCTGCTCACGCATGCGCTGCACTTCGGCCGCTTCCACTTCGTTGATCTGCATACCCTTGTCTTTCAGCTCGGCCAGGGCACGGGCTGCTTCCTCGCGGGTGTCCTTACGCTCGAAGTCACGCGCCTTCTTGGCCGCTTCCAGCAGGATGCTCTGCTCGGTCTGCGACAGGCCATCCCACCAGCGCTTGGACACGGTGACGATCCACGGGCTGTACACGTGGTTGGTCACCGTCAGGTACTTCTGCACCTCGTAGAACTTCGAGGAAAGAATGGTGTTGAAGGGGTTTTCCTGGCCGTCGACGGCCTTGGTCTCCAGCGCGGTGAACAGCTCGGAGAACGGCAGCGGCACGGCATTGGCGCCCATCAGCTTGAAGGTCTCGAGGAATACCGGATTGGGCATCACGCGCAGTTTGACGCCGGAGAAGTCCTCCAGCTTGCTGATCGGCCGCGTGTTGTTGGTCAGGTTGCGGAAGCCGTTCTCCCAGTACACCAAGCCGACCAGGCCCTTCTCCTCCAGCTTGTCCATGACCTGGCGGCCCACCGGGCCGTCGAGCACGGCATCGGCCTGCTCGGCACTGCTGAACAGGAAAGGCGTGTCCCACACCGCCATTTCCTTGGTGATGCCCACCAGAGTCGCGGTGGAACCGACCATCATTTCCTGCGCGCCACCGATCAGCGCACTCTGCATCTGATCATCCGAGCCCAGGCTGGCGGAGCCGAAGGTGCGCACCTTGAGCTTGCCGTCGGAGGCCTTGGCCACCTCCTCGGCGAACAGCTTGGCCGCGCGGCCCTGATTGCTGTTCTCGTTGAGACCGTAACCGAAGCGGATCATGCGCGAACGCACGTCATCGGCATGGGCGGTGAAACTGGCGAGCGGGCTGCACAGCATGGCAGCGGTGAGGATGGCGAGCAGTGGACGTTTCATCGGGTCTACCTCTTATTGTTGTGAATGATGTCGGCGCGCCAACGCCGTCAGGTCAACTCAGCGCAGCCAGGCCAGCGGCACGGTGACGATGGACGGGAACGCCACCAGCAACGCGACGATGATCAGGTAAATCAGGAAGAACGGCATGACGCCGCGTACCAGCACCTCCATGCGCAACTTGCCGATACCGCCGACGACGTTAAGCACGGTGCCCACAGGCGGCGTGATCAGGCCGATGGAGCCGATCAGCACGAACATCACGCCGAAGTACACCGGATCGACCCCAGCCTTGATCGCGATGGGCGCCAGCACTGGCGCCAGAATCAGGATGGTCGGCGTCAGGTCGAGCACCATGCCCACTGCGATCATCAGCAGCATGATCGCCAGTACCAGCAGTTTGGGGTGCTCGGCCAGCGGCCCGAGCATGGCGCCGATTTCGTCAGGCAACTGCGCCAGGGTAATCATGTAGGCCGAGACCGTGGCCGCGGCGCACAGGAACATCACCGACGCCGTGGTGCGACTGGCACGGGTCAGGGTCTCCATCAGGTCGCTCCAGCTCAGCTCGCGGTAGAGCAAGGTGGACACGGCCAGCGCGTACATGGCGGCTACCACGGCGGCCTCGGTGGGCGTGAAGATACCGAAGCGCAGACCGCCAACGATGATCACCGGCAGCATCAGGGCAGCGGCGCCGTCGATCAGCACGCGGCGACGCTCGGCAGCAGTGGCCTTGGGCGGCGTAGGCTCGGTGAAGTCGCGAGCGATCAGCGTCCAGGCGACGATCAGGCCGGCGCCCATGATCAATCCCGGCACCAGACCGGCCATGAACAGCTGGCTGATGGAGGTGTTGGTGACCACGCCATAGATCACGAACGGCATCGACGGCGGAATGATCGGCGCGATGATGCCGCCAGCGGCTACCAGGCCCGCCGAGGAATGCACCGGATAACCGCGCTGACGCATCATCGGCAACAGCAAGGTGGCCAGTGCCGCGGTATCGGCGAGTGCCGAACCCGACATGCTGGCCAGCAGCACGGCGGCCGCAATGGCAACGTAGCCGAGGCCTCCGCGCAGGTGGCCAAAGTAGGCCTGCGCCATGGCGATGATGCGCCGGGAAATGCCGCCGGCGTTCATCAGCTCGCCGGCCAGGATGAAGAACGGCACCGCCAGCAGCGGGAAGCTGTCAGCGCCGGCGAGCAGGTTCTGCGCCAGCAACTGCACGTCCCAGAAATCCAGGTACCACATCAGTACGGCCGCAGTAAGGATCAGGGCGAAGGCGATGGGCATGCCGAATGCCATGAACCCCAGCAGGGAAGAAAGAAATACCGCGACAGTCATCGACAGGTCCTCGCTGGGCAGTGCCCGTCTTGTTGGAATTGGGCCAGCATCATTCGACGTGCGCCTGGGTCAGCGTCGCCTGCGGCGTACGCCGCCAGAGATTGACCAACTGCACCACCGCCAGAATCGCCAGCACCAGCATGCTCGCCAGCACCGGCAGCATCGCCAGCACCACCGGATAACCGACCACGGTACTGACGTTGCCCCAGCCGAACTGCACCTGATTCCAGGCGCCCAAGGCCGAGAGCAGGCTCGCTCCTGCCACGAGAATCCAGCTCAGCGAATCCACCAGTCGCTGCGCCAGCAGCGGGAAGCGGTCGCGAATCATGCGGAAGGTCATCAGCTCGCCACGGCGCATACCAGAGGCCACACCGACGAAGACCAGCCAGACGAACGCCAGCCGTGAAAGCTCCTCGGCGCCCGGCCAGCCGGTGCCGAAGGCGTAGCGCAGCACCACGTTGGTGAACACCGCCACCACCATGAAGGCCATCAGCACCGCCATCAGGCCATCGGTCAGGCGATCGAACATACGCGCCATGCGACCCTCATAGATCGGTTCGGCGCCTAGCTGGGCTGTTTGGTTAGCGCTATCAATTTCGCTATCGAGCATATCCTGGGCCTGGCTCGACACGGCCTCCGCGGCTTCGCGACGAACCCAGGCCTGGATATCGGCCACCAACACTTGCCGCGACTGCTGCGCATCGACGACTCGTACGTATGGCTCACCTGCCGGGCTTTCGAGGGTGGCGAACTGGCTGTCGACCAGCGAAGTCGGCATGAAATGTCCGGGCCGAGCGCCGACACGTTGCACCGCGGTGGCGTGATCGATATCCAGATGCACGAACTGCAACCCCGGAACCGCCTGACGCAGGCGCTCGCGGTAAGCGCGCTTGAGCGCCGAGCAGGCCAGCACGAAGCATTCACCTGCGGCCTGCGCGGCCAGCATCTGCTCGCACAGTGCATCCAGCCAGTGGCGACGGTCTTCGTCGCTCAGCGGGATGCCCGCGCGCATGCGCTCTACGTTCTCGGGAGGATGGAAATGATCGGCTTCGATATGGCGCCAACCGAGTGCGGTGGCGACCGCCTGGCTGATCTCGCTCTTGCCGGAGCCACTGACACCCATGACCACCAGGGTGGTACGGGCAGGCAATGCGCAAGGCTGCTGTTGCATGGGAACTCCATGGGCACCATCAAGGTGGCGCCGCTCATTGTTTGATCCAGATGTTAGCGCTATCCAAATCATCCGACAACCCTCTTTCGGCAACATTTCGTAGAGCATTTCCGCTAATGGCTATCACCCAGCTCTGGCCCGCTACTGACTGACACGTTCAATATCGCCTACCTGCCCCAAGGGAGACATTTCGCTTATGTACCGGCTGAGCCCCAGCTTCTGGCTGCCCGCATTGTTCCTGCCACTGGCTGCACAGGCCGAAAACGCCACCTACCAGGCCGACCCACTGGTGGTCACCGGCAGCCGTTATCAGGCCAGCGGCTGGCAACTGCCCTTCTCGGTCAACCGCATCGATGCCGAACAGGCCACCCTGGGCAAACCCGGCGTCAACCTCTCCGAAGCACTCGGCAGCGTCCCGGGACTGGTGGTGCAGAATCGGCAAAATTATGCGCAGGACCTGCAAATATCCTCACGCGGCTTCGGCGCCCGCTCGGCCTTTGGCATTCGTGGCATCAAGCTGCTGGCCGATGGCGTGCCGCTGTCCAACCCGGACGGCCAGGGCCAGGCGGCGACCTTCGACCTCGACACCCTGGAGCGCATCGAGGTCCTGCGTGGGCCATTCGCCAGCATCTACGGCAGCAACTCCGGCGGTGTCATCCAGCTGTTCTCGCGCGATGGCGAAGGTGCCCCCAAGGTCGCGCTCGACACCTCCCAGGCCGCTTACGGCACCAGCCGTACCCGCGTCTCGGCCGAAGGCGGCAACGACAGAGCCGGTTTCATCATCAACCGCTCGCATTTCGAGACAGACGGTTACCGCGACCAGAGCGGCGCCATCCTCGACAAGACCTTCGCCAAGCTGACCCTGTACCCGGATGACCTCAGCAAGCTCAGCCTGAGCTTCAGCGAACTGGATCAGAACGACACCCAGGACCCGCAGGGTCTGACCTGGGATCAGGTACAGGCTGATCGGCGATCTGCCGCGCCTAGCGCCCTGGCGTTCAACACACGCAAAACGGTGGATCATCGCCAGTTCGCCCTCAACTACGAACGCAGTTTCACCGCTGGCACCTGGCAAAGCACGCTTTACAGCGGCACGCGACGGGTGATTCAGTACCAGTCGATTCCGGTCTTTGTGCAGGCACCGGCGTCTCAGTCAGGCGGCGTGATCGACTTCGAGCGGCGCTTCCATGGCATCGGTAATCGCTGGATCCAGTCGTTCGACCTGGGTAGCAGCCTGCTGACTGTCACCACCGGCCTGGACTACGACTATTCGCGCGATGACCGTCAGGGCTACGAGAACTTCATCGGCACCACCCTGGGCGTGAAAGGTAATCTGCGCCGCGACGAGCGCAACGAGGTCACCAGTCTGTCGCCCTACGTCCAGGCAGCCTGGCAACTGGGCAAACTCGACCTGCAGGCTGGTCTGCGCCACAGCCAGGTGGAGTTCGACGTGGATGACCGCTTCCTGAGCAATGGCGACGACAGCGGCTCGGTCACCTACCGCAAGCTCACGCCCACTCTTGGCGCCAGTTACGCCCTGCTGCCAGATCTGAATATCTATGCCAGTTGGGGCAAGGGGCTGGAGACGCCGACGCTGAACGAGCTGTCCTATTCCGGCCCCGACAACAGCTTCGGTTTCGAGCTGAAACCGGCCACCAGCGAGCAAATTGAAATCGGTCTCAAGGCCCGCCTCGCACAAGCGACCAGCCTGCAACTGGCGTTGTTCCAGATCGACACCGACGACGAGCTGGTGGTGGAGTCGGCCAGCGGTGGCCGTAGTCGCTTCCAGAACGCCGCGCAGAGCCGCCGCACGGGCGTCGAGCTGACACTGGAAAGCCGCTTGAGCGACACCCTGCGCGCCAACCTCGCCTACACCGAGATCGATGCCACCTACAGCAAGGATTTCACCAGCAACGGCAGCCTGATCGAAGAAGGTAACCACCTGCCCGGCATTCCCGCGCGCACGCTGTATGGCGAACTGGCCTGGCAACCGGTCGAGGGCTTCAGCACCGCCGTCGAAGGCCTGTACCGCAGCAAGCTCTATGTCGAGGACAGCAATACCGCCAAGACGGCGCCCAGCTATGCGCTGTTCAACTGGCAGGCGCGCTTCGAGCAGAAGGCCGGCGCACTGACCTTCAACCAGGTGCTGCGCATCGACAACCTGCTGGATCGCGAGTACATCGGGTCGGTGATAGTCGGTGACGGCAACGGCCGCTACTACGAACCCGGCCCGGAGCGCGCCTGGTATGTTGGCGCGGGCGTGCAGTACCAGTTCGATTGAGGCTGGCGACTGAGACTCGCGCCTCCACCCACTTGTGGGATAGGACGCCAGATGATGTGTATCGGCAGATACAGCTCAAAAACAGAAAAGGCCACCCGAAGGTGGCCTTTTGCGTGCAGTCAGCGAAGGCTTAGGCCTTCTTGACTTCCCAACCGGTCAGCTCGGCCAGGGCCTTGCCGATGTCAGCCAGGGAACGCACGGTTTTTACACCCGCGTCCTGCAGGGCGGCGAACTTCTCGTCCGCAGTACCCTTGCCACCGGAGATGATGGCGCCAGCGTGGCCCATGCGCTTGCCCGCAGGTGCTGTAACACCGGCGATGTAGGAAACTACAGGCTTGGTGACGTTGGCCTTGATGTAGGCCGCCGCTTCTTCTTCAGCCGAACCGCCGATCTCACCGATCATCACGATGGCTTCGGTCTGCGGGTCTTCCTGGAACAGCTTCAGGATATCGATGAAGTTGGAGCCCGGGATCGGGTCACCGCCGATGCCGACGCAGGTCGACTGGCCGAAGCCGGCGTCGGTGGTCTGCTTGACAGCTTCGTAGGTCAGGGTGCCGGAACGCGAAACGATACCGACCTTGCCTGGCAGGTGGATGTGACCCGGCATGATGCCGATCTTGCACTCGCCCGGAGTGATCACGCCTGGGCAGTTCGGGCCGATCAGGGTCACGCCCAGCTCGTCGCACTTGACCTTGGCATCCAGCATGTCGAGGGTAGGAATACCCTCGGTGATGCAGACGATCAGCTTGATGCCACCGAAGGCGGCTTCCAGGATCGAGTCCTTGCAGAAAGGAGCCGGTACGTAGATGACCGACGCGTCAGCGCCGGTGGCTTCTACAGCTTCTTTCACGGTGTTGAACACCGGCAGGCCCAGGTGGGTAGTACCACCTTTGCCCGGAGTCACGCCGCCAACCATCTTGGTGCCGTAGGCGATGGCTTGTTCGGAGTGGAAAGTACCTTGCGAGCCGGTGAAGCCCTGGCAGATGACTTTGGTGTCTTTATTGATCAGGACGCTCATTACTTGCCCTCCGCAGCTTTGACGACTTGCTGAGCAGCGTCGGTCAGGCTGGTTGCCGCGATGATGTTCAGGCCGCTTTCAGCCAGGACCTTGGCGCCCAGCTCAGCGTTGTTACCTTCCAGGCGGACGACCACCGGGATTTTCACGCCGACTTCTTTCACTGCGCCGATGATGCCTTCGGCAATCATGTCGCAACGAACGATGCCGCCGAAGATGTTCACCAGAACGGCAGCGACGTTGCTGTCGGACAGGATGATCTTGAAGGCTTCGGTCACGCGCTCTTTGGTTGCGCCGCCACCTACGTCGAGGAAGTTGGCTGGCTTGCCGCCGTGCAGGTTGACGATGTCCATGGTACCCATGGCCAGACCGGCACCGTTGACCATGCAGCCGATGTTGCCTTCCAGGGCCACGTAGTTCAGCTCGAAGCTGGCAGCGTGGGCTTCACGAGGATCGTCTTGCGACGGGTCGTGGAAGGTCTTCAGCTTCGGCTGACGGTACATGGCGTTAGCGTCGATGTTGATCTTCGCGTCCAGGCAGTGCAGGTCGCCGTCGGCCTTGATCACCAGCGGGTTGACTTCCAGCAGAGCCAGATCGTGATCCTTGAACAGCTTGGCCAGACCTACGAAGATCTTGGCGAACTGAGCGACCTGCTTGCCTTCCAGACCCAGCTGGAAAGCCAGCTCGCGACCCTGGTACGGCTGAGCGCCGACCAGCGGATCAATGGTAGCCTTGAGGATCTTCTCAGGGGTTTCGTGGGCCACTTTCTCGATGTCCACGCCACCTTCGGTGGAAGCCATGAAGACGATGCGACGGCTGGAGCGGTCCACTACAGCGCCCAGGTACAGCTCCTTGGCGATGTCGGTGCAGGATTCGACCAGGATTTTGCTGACCGGCTGACCATTGGCGTCAGTCTGGTAAGTCACCAGACGCTTGCCCAGCCAGTTGGCGGCGAAGGCCTTGGCGTCTTCTTTGCTCTTGACCAGCTTTACGCCACCGGCTTTACCGCGGCCACCAGCGTGGACCTGAGCCTTGACGACCCACTCGCTGCCGCCGATTTTTTCGCAGGCTTCTGCGGCTTCTTCCGGGGTGTCTACCGCGAAGCCCTTGGATACAGGCAGGCCGTATTCAGCGAACAGCTGCTTACCCTGATACTCGTGAAGATTCATGCTTGTCTACCGTCTTCGTTTAGGTATTGCGCATTCGGCGCTGTACTTGTGATACCGCGCCACCTGTGACTGCCGAAGCAGTCCGCCGAGCCTTCCGCCGCGAGTCGAACTCGACGCGGGCCACCCGACGTGGTTCTGCTTGCAAACACCACCGTGGCGATGAGGCGATTACACGACGCCCCGCCTACCACGGCGGCTTACAACAACTACTGCAGTGACCGGACGCTACCGGCCACTTGCGCACTCAACGCTTCTTGCGATTGGCGATATGAATCGCGCCACCGTTGACCGCCAGGGCCGCTTCGTGCAGTGCCTCGGACAGGGTCGGGTGGGAGAAGACCATCATGCCCAGGTCTTCGGCGCTGGTGCCGAATTCCATGCCGATCGCGCCTTGCTGTACCAGCTCGGCAGCGCTTGGGCCAATCACGTGAACGCCCAGTACACGGTCGGTGTTGGCGTCAGCGATGACCTTGACGAAGCCGCCGGTGTCGTTGGCCGCCATGGCACGACCGCTGGCAGCAAACGGGAAGGTGCCGACGTTGACGGCAACGCCTTCGGCCTTCAACTGCTGCTCGGTCTTGCCGACCCATGCAATTTCCGGGTGGGTGTAGATCACGGACGGGATCAGGTCGTAGTTCATCTGCGCCTTGTGGCCGGCGATACGCTCGGCAACCATCACGCCCTCTTCCGAGGCCTTGTGCGCCAGCATGGCACCGCGCACCACGTCACCGATGGCGTAAACGCCCGGAACGCTGGTTTCGCACTGGTCGTTGACGAAGATGAAGCCGCGCTCGTCAAGGTCCACGCCACTGTCAGCAGCCAGCAGATCAGTGGTCACCGGACGACGGCCTACGGCCACGATCAGCTTGTCGAAGGTCATCTTCTGCTCGCCATTGGCGTCAGTGAAGCTGACCACGACTTGCTTCTTCTTGACTTCCGAAGCGGTCACGCGAGCGCCCAGACGGATGTCCAGGCCCTGCTTGGTCAGGGTCTTCTGGGCTTCCTTGGCGATCTGCTCGTCGGCAGCAGCGAGGAACTTGTCCATGGCTTCCAGGACGGTGACTTCGGCACCCAGGCGAGCCCATACCGAGCCCAGCTCCAGACCGATGACGCCAGCGCCAATAACGCCCAGCTTCTTCGGTACGCTCTGGAATTCCAGGGCACCGGTGGAGTCAACGATGACGTCCTGATCGACCGGGGCCGGCGGGATCTCGACCGGCTTGGAGCCAGAGGCGATGATCACGTGAGCGGCTTCGACCACCTGGGTCTTGCCGTCGGTGCCAGTGACTTCCACTTGCTTGCCGGCCAGCAGCTTGCCGTGGCCTTCGAGCAGGGTTACGCCGTTGGCCTTGAACAGGCCGGCAACACCGCCGGTGAGGTTCTTGATGATGGTGTTCTTGCGCGCCACCATGGCCGGGACGTCGATGGTCACGCCCTTGGCTTCGATACCATGCACGGCGAAGCCGTCTTTCGCTTCGTGGTACTTCCAGGAGCTGTCCAGCAGCGCCTTGGACGGAATGCAACCGACGTTCAGGCAGGTGCCGCCGAGAGCGACCTTGCCGTCGCTGCCCTGGTACTTCTCGATGCAGGCAGTCTTCAGGCCGAGCTGCGCTGCTTTGATGGCGGCTACATAGCCACCAGGGCCGGCACCGATGACTACCACGTCGAATTTCTGGGTCATAACGTATTCCTTCTCGAATAAACCGGACGGCCCTGAGAACAGGGCCGTCGTGGAGGAGACTGGCTTTTAGATTTCCAGCAGCAGGCGAGCCGGGTCTTCAAGCAAGTTCTTGATGGTCACCAGGAAGGTCACGGCTTCCTTACCATCGATCAGGCGGTGGTCGTAAGACAGCGCCAGGTACATCATCGGACGGATCACCACCTGACCATTGATCGCCATCGGACGCTGAATGATGTTGTGCATACCCAGGATGGCGGCCTGCGGCGGGTTGACGATCGGCGTCGACATCATCGAACCGAAGGTACCACCATTGGTGATGGTGAAGGTGCCGCCGGTCATTTCTTCGATCGACAGCTTGCCGTCTTTGGCCTTCTTGCCGAAGGTGGCGATGCCGCTCTCGATTTCAGCCAGGCTCATCTGCTCGGCATTACGCAGTACCGGAACGACCAGACCGCGGTCGCTGGACACGGCAACGCCGATGTCGGCGTAGCCGTGGTAAACGATGTCGTTGCCGTCGATCGAGGCGTTGACTGCCGGGAAGCGCTTCAGGGCTTCGGTGGCGGCCTTGACGAAGAACGACATGAAGCCCAGGCGCACGCCATTGTGGGACTTCTCGAACAGGTCCTTGTACTTCGAACGCAGGGCCATGACTTCAGTCATGTCGACTTCGTTGAAGGTGGTCAGCATGGCCATGGAGGACTGGGCCTCGACCAGACGCTCGGCGATCTTGGCGCGCAGGCGAGTCATCGGCACACGCTTCTCGGTGCGATCGCCAGTGGCAACGACAGCAGCGGCAGCGGCCGGAGCCGCGGCGGGCTTGGCAGCAGCGGCCGGAGCGTTCTTCTTGGCTTCGACGGCAGCGACCACGTCTTCCTTGGTCACACGGCCACCTTTGCCGGTGCCGGCGATGCTGTTGGGGTCGATGCCGTTCTCTTCAGCCAGCTTGCGCGCGGCCGGCGAGAGGATCGCGTCGTCGCCAGCGGCGGCCGGAGCAGCAGCCTGAGCCGGAGCGGCGGCAGCAGCGGGTGCGGCAGCCGGAGCGGCGGCGGCAGCACCACCTTCGGTCAGCTTGCCCAGCAGCTCGTTGGAGAGAACGGTGTCGCCTTCGTTCTTGATGATTTCAGCCAGAACACCATCGGCCTCGGCCAGTACTTCGATCACGACCTTGTCGGTTTCGATGTCGACGATCAGCTCATCGCGCTTGACCGCTTCGCCCGGCTTCTTGTGCCAGGTGGCCACGGTGCCGTCGGCAACCGATTCCGGGAAGGTTGGGGCTTTGATCTCGATAGCCATTGTATGCGTTTCCTTAAATTCGGTTTTACCGCCAGGTGGCACCTGCCACCTGGCGGATGAAGGCGTTAAACAGTAAAGGCGTCCTGCAGCAGTTTTTCCTGCTGCTCGGCGTGCATCGACGCATAACCGCAGGCTGGCGCTGCCGACGCATCACGACCGGCGTACTCCAGGAACAGCGACTTCTTGTGCGCGGTAGCGACGCGACGCATGTGGTGCTGGCTGCAGTACCAAGCGCCTTGGTTCATCGGCTCTTCCTGACACCAGACGATGTGCTTGAGGTTCTTGTACGGCGCCAGCGCCTCGGCCAGATCGTCTTCCGGAAACGGATAGAGCTGCTCGATACGAATGATGGCGATGTCTTCACGACCCTCGGCACGACGTTTTTCCAGCAGGTCGTAGTAGACCTTGCCGCTGCACAGCACCAGACGCTCGACCTTTTTCGGGTCCAGCGAATCGATCTCGCCGATCACTGTCTGGAAGGAGCCTTCGGCCAGATCTTCCAGGGTCGAGATGGCCAATTTGTGACGCAGCAGCGACTTGGGGGTCAGTACCACCAGCGGCTTGCGCAGCGGACGGATCACCTGGCGACGCAGCATGTGATAGACCTGCGCCGGGGTGGTCGGTACGCATACCTGCATGTTGTGCTCGGCACAGAGTTGCAGATAACGCTCCAGACGCGCCGAGCTGTGCTCAGGCCCCTGCCCTTCATAGCCGTGCGGCAGCAGAACGGTCAGACCGCAGAGACGGCCCCACTTGGTCTCGCCGCTGGAAATGAACTGGTCGAATACCACCTGGGCACCGTTGGCGAAATCGCCGAACTGGGCTTCCCAGATCACCAGCGCGTTCGGCGTGGTGGTGGCATAGCCGTATTCGAACGCTAGTACCGCTTCCTCGGAGAGGTAAGAGTCGTACAGTTCGAACTTCGGCTGACCGTCGTACAGGTTCTTCAGAGGAACGTAGGTCGAGGCATCCTTCTGGTTGTGCAGTACCGCGTGACGGTGCGAGAAGGTGCCGCGGCCGATGTCCTGACCGGTCATGCGGATCGGATGACCTTCGACCAGCAGAGTGGCGTAAGCCATGGTCTCGGCGAAGCCCCAGTTGATCGGCAAGCCGCCCGCGCCCATCTTCTGACGGTCTTCGAGGATCTTCGCCACCTGACGCTGAACCAGGAAGCCTTCGGGGATTTCCAGCAGCTTGGAAGACAGATCCTGCAGGGTCTTCAGATCGAAACGGGTGTCGTGACGCGCGGTCCAGGCATGGCCCAGGTAAGGACGCCAGTCGACGAACAGCTCCTTGTTGGGCTCCTTGACCAGGCTCTTGACCACGTGCTGACCGTTGTCCAGCGCGGTGCGGTACTCGTCGATCTTGGCCTGCACGTCGTCGCTGCTCAGCACGCCGGCGGCAATCAGTGCATCGGCGTACAGCTCACGGGTGGTGCGCTGCTTGGCGATCTGCTGGTACATCAGCGGCTGAGTGCCATTCGGCTCGTCGGCCTCGTTGTGACCACGACGGCGGTAGCAGACCAGGTCGATGACCACGTCGCGCTTGTACTGCATGCGGTAATCGACAGCCAGCTGAGTCACGAACAGCACGGCTTCCGGATCGTCGCCGTTCACATGGAAGATCGGCGCCTGGATCATCTTCGCCACGTCGGTCGCGTACTCGGTGGAGCGCGCATCCAGCGGGTTGCTGATGGTGAAGCCGACCTGGTTGTTGATCACGATGTGGATAGTGCCGCCAGTCTTGTAGCCGCGGGTCTGCGACATCTGGAAGGTTTCCATGACCACGCCCTGACCGGCGAAAGCCGCGTCACCGTGGATGGAAATCGGCAGTACCTTGTCGCCAGTGGCGTCACTGCGACGATCCTGACGAGCACGCACCGAGCCCTCGACCACCGGCGAAACGATTTCCAGGTGCGAGGGGTTGAACGCCAGCGCCAGGTGCACTTCGCCACCGGCAGTCATGACGTTGGAGGAAAAGCCCTGGTGGTACTTCACGTCACCGGACGACAGACCTTCGGTCTTCTTGCCTTCGAACTCGTCGAACAGGTCGCGCGGGTTCTTGCCGAAGGTGTTGACCAGAACGTTCAGGCGGCCGCGGTGGGCCATGCCGATGACCACTTCCTTGGTGCCGTAGGAGCCGGAGCGCTGGATGATTTCGTCCAGCAGCGGGATCAGGCTCTCGCCACCCTCCAGGCCGAAACGCTTGGTGCCCGGGTATTTGGTACCCAGGTACTTTTCCAGGCCTTCGGCAGCGGTGACGCGCTCGAGCACATGCGCCTGCACCTCGGCAGAAAACTGCGGACGACCGCGCACGCTTTCCAGGCGCTGGGCGAACCAGTTGCGCTGGCCGGAATCGACGATGTGGGTGAACTCGGCACCGATGGTGCGACAATATGTCTGCTGCAGCGCATCGCGGATTTCGCGTAGCGTTGCCTCTTCCTTGCCGATATACAGCTCGCCAGTGCGGAATGTGGTGTCCAGATCCGCGTCGGTCAGGCCGTAGTGATTGATCGACAGGTCAGACGGCGCAGTGCGCACCCACAGACCCAGAGGGTCGAGCTGGGCGGCCTGATGGCCACGCATGCGGTAGGCCTGGATCAAGCGCAGCACTTCCACCTGCTTCTTTTCGTGCTCGCTGCTGACGGCCCCGGCGGAAACCGGCTGGGCACGACGCGAATTCTTGGCGAGCAGGACGAAATGATCGCGAATGGTCGAATGCGATACGTCCGTTGCAGCGCTGCCGTCGGTCGGCAACTTCTGGAAGTAAGTGCGCCACTCTTCTGGCACAGCGTTGGGATCGTGCAGGTAAAGCTCGTAGAGCTCTTCCACGTAGGCAGCGTTGCCACCGGATAGGTGGGCACTGTCCCACATGCGCTGCATCACGCTTTCTTGCATGCTTGGTCACCCTCGGTAAGGGGACACCACCGGCGCGAATACCGCATGGTCCTGATCAAAGTCATGATGCTGCGACTCGGATAAAGCCACTTGGGTTCCCGCAGATAGTCCGGGTACCAGCCCGGATGCCCCTGCTGGTCGTCATATTTTTCGAGTATGAGCCGCGGCTTTGTGGGCTGCGGCTCTGGCTTTACTGCGAGGCCGACCTGAGCCGGACTCGCAGGTGTTACAGGTATAGCAACTTGCGAATCAGGTACCGCTCTGCAGCAGCATGTTACGCACGTGGCCGATCGCCTTGGTCGGGTTCAGACCCTTGGGGCAGACGTTCACGCAGTTCATGATGCCGCGGCAACGGAACACACTGAACGGATCGTCCAGCGAGGCCAGACGCTCAGCGGTCTTGGTGTCACGGCTGTCGGCCAGGAAGCGATAGGCCTGCAGCAGTGCAGCGGGACCGAGGAACTTGTCAGGGTTCCACCAGAACGACGGGCAGCTGGTCGAGCAGCATGCGCACAGAATGCACTCGTACAGACCGTCGAGCTTCTCGCGCTCTTCCGGAGTCTGCAGACGTTCGATGGCCGGAGCCGGCGTATCGTTCTGCAGGAACGGCTGCACCTTCTCGTACTGCTTGTAGAAGATGCTCATGTCGACGACCAGGTCACGAATGACCGGCAGGCCCGGCAACGGACGAATCACCAGCTTGCCGCCCTTGAGGCCGGCAGCGGAGATCGGCGTGATACAGGCCAGGCCGTTCTTGCCGTTGATGTTCATGCCGTCGGAACCACACACGCCTTCACGGCAGGAACGACGGTAGGAGAAGCCTTCATCCTGTTCCTTGATCAGCGCCAGCACGTCGAGGACCATGATGTCCTTGCCGCCGGTGTCGACCTGGAAGTCCTGCATGAACGGAGCAGCGTCCTTCTCCGGGTTGTAGCGATAAACACTGACTTGCAACATATCAGTCACCCTTAATAAGTCCGAACCTTGGGTTCAAATGCCGGAACGGTCTTCGGCGCGAAGTTGACATCACGCTTGGCAACGCGCTTCTCGCCTGGGAAGTACAGGGAGTGGCACAGCCAATTCTGGTCATCGCGCTCCTCGAAGTCTTCACGAGCGTGGGCACCACGGGACTCTTTACGAGCCTCGGCGGCAACCGCAGTCGCTTCAGCCACTTCGAGCAGGTTTTGCAGTTCCAGCGCTTCGATACGCGCAGTGTTGAACGCCTGGCTCTTGTCCGCGATTTTGACTTTCGCGATGCGCTCACGCAGGTCGGCCAGTTGTTGGATGCCCTTCTGCATGTATTCGCCAGTACGGAATACACCGAAGTAGTTCTGCATGCACTGTTGCAGTTCTTTACGCAACGGGGCGACGTCTTCACCGCTGCTGCGCTCGTTGACACCAGCCAGACGCGACAGCGACTGTTCGATGTCGGTTTCGCTGGCACCACGGACTTCCACGCCTTCTTTCAGCGCTTTTTCCAGGTGCAGGCCAGCGGCGCGGCCGAATACCACCAGGTCGAGCAGCGAGTTGCCGCCCAGACGGTTGGCACCGTGTACCGATACGCACGCCACTTCACCTACAGCGAACAGACCTTCGATGATCTTGTCGTTGCCGTTGGCATCCTGAGTGATGGCCTGGCCATGAATGTTGGTCGGCACGCCGCCCATCATGTAGTGGCAGGTCGGGATCACCGGGACCGGAGCGACGACCGGGTCGACGTGAGCGAAAGTCTTGGACAGTTCGCAGATACCCGGCAGACGGCTGTGCAGCACTTCTTCGCCGAGGTGGTCGAGCTTGAGCAGTACGTGGTCCTTGTCCGGGCCACAGCCGTTGCCGGCGATGACTTCCTTGACCATGGAACGGGCAACTACGTCGCGACCAGCCAGGTCTTTGGCGTTCGGCGCATAACGCTCCATGAAACGCTCGCCATGGGCGTTGATCAGGTAACCACCCTCGCCACGGCAACCTTCGGTGACCAGTACACCAGCGCCGGCGATACCGGTCGGGTGGAACTGCCACATTTCGATGTCCTGCACCGGCACACCGGCACGCAGGGCCATGCCCACGCCGTCACCGGTATTGATCAGGGCGTTGGTGGTGGAGGCGTAGATACGACCAGCACCGCCGGTGGCCAGAACCACGGCCTTGGAGCGGATGTAGACGGTTTCGCCAGTCTCGATGCAGATGGCGATGACGCCGACGATGGCGCCGTCCTGATTCTTCACCAGGTCAACCGCGTACCACTCGTTGAGGAACGAGGTGCCGGCTTTCAGGTTGGCCTGATACAGGGTGTGCAGCAGTGCGTGACCGGTACGGTCAGCAGCAGCGCAGGTACGGGCAGCCTGAGTCGGGTTATCCGGCCCCTTGGACTGACCACCGAACGGACGCTGATAGATGCGGCCCTGCTCGGTACGGGAGAACGGCAGCCCCATGTGCTCGAGCTCGAACACCGCTTCCGGGCCGACGGAGCACATGTATTCGATAGCGTCCTGGTCACCGATGTAGTCGGAACCCTTGACAGTATCGTACATATGCCAGCGCCAATCATCGTTCGGATCGGCCGAAGCGATGGCGCAGGTGATGCCACCCTGAGCGGAAACGGTGTGCGAACGAGTCGGGAACACCTTGGTGACCACGGCTGTCTTGTGACCGCCCTGGGCCAGTTGCAGCGCAGCACGCATGCCGGCGCCGCCGCCACCCACAATGATGGCGTCATAGGAAAGAGTACGGATGCTAGCCATGAATCAGAAACCCCACAGAATCTGCACGCCCCAGACGAACATCGTGAACATGGCGATGCCACACACGGCCTGGAACAGGAAACGCACACCAGTCGCCCACTTGCCCAGCGCCATCGGCGTCAGGTAGTCGGTGGAGATGGTCCACATGCCAACCCAGGCGTGCACGCTCAGCGCTACAAGAGCCAGCAGACTGAAGATACGCATTGCGGCATGCGAGAACAGACCATGCCATTCGGCGTAGCCCATACCTGGATTACAGATCACATAGCCCAGCAGAAACAGCGTGTAAGCCGCGAGAACGACCGCAGAAACGCGCTGAGCCATCCAGTCATAGAGGCCCGAACGCGAGAAATTCGTGACATTAGTTACCATATCCACACCCCCAGCAGCACGATCACGACCGCCGAGACGGCGATGACGATTTGCGAGCCCAGCTTGCCGCCTTCCAGCGTCTCACCGATGCCCATGTCCATGATCAAGTGGCGTACACCGGCCACCAGGTGGTACAGCAGAGCGGACAACAGACCCCAGATCACGAACTTGGCCAGCGGACTGGTCAGGCATTCTTTCACCTGGGCGAAGCCCTCCTCGGAGGTCAACGACTTGTCGAGGCCAAACAGCAGAATGGCGATACCGACAAAGAGGATGACACCGGAGATACGGTGAAGAATGGACGTGTAAGCGGTGATCGGAAGCTTGATAGTCCGAAGGTCTAGGTTTACAGGTCGTTGGCTATTCACGGCTTTTTTATCACACTGAGAGCCCCTAACGATCAGGGCAAAGTTGTTGGGAAGCGCACTGGCAAGGTACCCATCACCCAATGAGTGACAACCGCCATGACACGGCCCTAAAGCCTGTGGCGGTCGGCCGCAGAGTATAGACAGTTAGCAGACTAATGACAATGCAATGCCCTCCCCCAAAAAGCGCATTGCAGCCTTTAAACAAATGGCGTAAATAGCGCCCTTTTTTCGTTGAAAATACCGTTCAAACCCTTCTACTGCCTGGGTTCTCGCAAATTGACTTTCGGATTTATCCCACTATAGTGGTGCGGGCCCTGCGTGGGGGGCTGTCTGATGATTTCAAGCATAACTAGGAGGCCACATATGGCTGACAAAAAAGCGCAGTTGATCATCGAGGGCAATGCCCCCGTCGAACTGCCCGTTCTGACCGGCACTGTTGGTCCCGATGTAATCGATGTGCGGAGCCTGACCGCCACGGGTCGGTTCACATTTGATCCTGGTTTCATGTCGACCGCCTCTTGCGAGTCGAAGATCACCTATATCGACGGCGACCAAGGGATCCTGCTGCACCGCGGCTATCCCATCGAGCAGCTCGCCGAGCAATCCGACTACCTGGAAACCTGCTACCTGCTGCTCAATGGCGAACTGCCGAGCAAGGAAGAAAAGGCCCAGTTCGTCAGCACCATCAAGAACCACACCATGGTTCATGAGCAACTGAAGACCTTCTTCAACGGCTTCCGCCGCGATGCCCACCCGATGGCCATCATGTGCGGCGTAGTTGGCGCCCTGTCCGCGTTCTATCACGACTCGCTGGACATCAATAACCCGCAGCACCGCGAAGTGTCTGCCATGCGCCTGGTGGCCAAGATGCCGACCATCGCCGCCATGACCTACAAGTACTCCATGGGCCAGCCCATGATGTACCCGCGCAATGACCTGAATTACGCGGAAAACTTCCTGCACATGATGTTCAACACCCCGTGCGAGATCAAACCGATCAGCCCGGTGCTGGCCAAGGCGATGGACAAGATCTTCATCCTCCACGCCGACCATGAGCAGAACGCCTCCACCTCCACCGTACGCCTGGCTGGCTCCTCGGGCGCCAACCCGTTCGCCTGTATCGCAGCTGGTATCGCCGCGCTGTGGGGCCCGGCACACGGCGGCGCCAACGAAGCCGTACTGGCCATGCTCGACGAGATCGGTGACGTTTCGAACATCGACAAGTTCATCGCCAAGGCCAAGGACAAGAACGACCCGTTCAAGCTGATGGGCTTCGGTCACCGCGTGTACAAGAACCGCGACCCGCGCGCCACCGTGATGAAGCAGACCTGCGACGAAGTCCTCGGCGAGCTGGGCATCACCAATGACCCGCAGCTGGAACTGGCCATGCGCCTGGAAGAGATCGCCCTGACCGATCCCTACTTCAAAGAGCGCAACCTGTACCCGAACGTCGACTTCTACTCGGGCATCATCCTCAAGGCCATCGGCATTCCGACCTCGATGTTCACCGTTATCTTCGCCCTGGCACGTACCGTGGGCTGGATCTCGCACTGGAAGGAAATGCTCTCGGGTCCGTACAAGATTGGCCGCCCGCGCCAGCTGTACACCGGTTACGAGCAGCGCGATCTGCCGACCAACCGCGACTGATAGCACCGCGAGACGAAAAAGGCTGCCAATCTGGCAGCCTTTTTTATTGCCTGGCGAGTATCTCGCTCAGCGCCCTTCCACTTTCGCCCGCAAGCCCTGCAGTGTCTGCAGCGGTGCATCGACGACGAAGCTGTTGGCCAGCCAGGAGGGCACGCTTCCACCCGGTTCGGTGTGCACCTCGTAGGTCACCTCCACCCTGCCCTGATCCAGCGGTTTGAGATGCCACTCGCCGTCGACACGCTGCACCCGCACGAAATCCTTCTCCTCCGGCAATCGCTGCGGCACCGCCTTGAGCAGGCGCGTGACAGCGCCGTCGGCATCGGTGCGCGTGGTCACCTGGATCACCGAATCACGCGCCTTCACCGGCCAGGGCATCTCGAAACGGGTGTACAGCTCGCTCACATTACCCTCGGTCTCGAGCAGTCGCTGCTGCTGGCAGCTGAAGATCCAGGAGCAAGACCCCACGACATCCTCCTGCGCCGCCTGTACCGCGGCCAGCTCAGCGTTGATCGTCACCACACCGCGATAGGCCTTGTACTTGGATCCGGGCACGTCAGCCAGGTAAACGCTCACACCGTCTTCTTCGCGCTCCAGCTGCCACTGCCTCTCGGCAGCCTGGACAGCGGTCGCGCACAGCAGCATGGCCAGAACGGAATAACGCATCATCTTCGAGCAACTCCCGGTGGGACTGTTTGCGTTTCGACCCGCACGGGCCGTGAGCGGTTCACATCGTCAGGCAGTCGCCTGCTCCAGCCAACCCAACATACGAATGGCGCTTTCGCGATCATCCGCGCACAGCTGCTCTTCCGCCTTGAACCCACTGCACACTGCGGGCCTCTCCGGGCGACCGAAGATGGCGCAGAGAAACTCGGCATTGAGATGGATACAGCGCACGCCAGCGGGCTTGCCGTCAGGCATGCCCGGAATCGGTGAACTGATGGAAGGCGCGATGCAGCAGGCACCGCAACCGGCACGACACTCCATGAAACGACCTCGACAGGAAGCGAACGGCGGCGATCCTAATGACCTCCGCGCTTGCCGTCGAGGCCTTTGGCGATCAGCGGTTACGCTGCAGGCGAGCCAGCAGGCTGGAGGTATCCCAGCGCCCGCCGCCCATGGCCTGAACGTCGGCGTAGAACTGATCTACCAGCGCCGTCACAGGCAGTTGGGCACCGTTGCGACGCGACTCGTCGAGCAGAATCGACAGATCCTTGCGCATCCAGTCGACCGCGAAACCGAAATCGAACTCGCCCGCCAGCATGGTCTTGTAGCGGTTTTCCATCTGCCAGGACTGCGCCGCGCCCTTGCTGATCACATCGACCACCGCATGGCCATCCAGCCCTGCGCACTGAGCGAAGTTCAGCGCCTCTGCCAAGCCCTGAACCAGGCCGGCGATGCAGATCTGATTGACCATCTTGCTCAACTGGCCGCTGCCGGCCGGCCCCATCAGGCGCATCATCCGCGCGTAGCTCTGGATGACCGGCTCGGCAACCGCATAGGTCTCGGCCTCGCCACCGACCATCACGGTCAACACGCCATTGACCGCACCGGCTTGACCACCGGATACCGGCGCATCGAGAAAACCCAGGCCACGCTCGGCCGCAACAGCCGCCAGCTCACGCGCCACATCGGCCGAGGCGGTGGTGTGATCGACCAGAATGGCGCCCGGCGCCATACCGGCGAACGCGCCCTGCTCGCCCAGAATCACGCTGCGCAGGTCATCATCGTTACCGACGCAACACATCACCAGTTCGGCGCCCGCCACCGCTTCACGCGGGGTGGGTGCAGAGCTGCCGGCATATTCACCCATCCATTGCTCGGCTTTGCCCGGCGAGCGGTTATAGACCGTCACCTGATGCCCTTTGCGAGCCAGATGCCCGGCCATCGGATACCCCATGACGCCCAAACCGAGAAACGCGACCTTTGCCATAGCAACCTCCTGTAGATATAGGCGCCAGAGCCTAACACGACGTTTGCCCTGGCCGAAAAGGCCTTCCATACTGCCTGCGGTACCGCTCAGCACAGGGGCTTGAACTTGGTCCTGATACCAGGAACCTTTTCCATGCAGCGAGGCCGAAGCGCAACAGATCGCAGACAGGTTCTAAGGAGCGCCCATGGGGCATTGGCTAGTCATCGACCTGGAGGCCACCACTGATGAGGGCGGCTGGGCGATGGAGGAAATGGAAATCATCGAGATCGGCGCCAGCCTGGTCGGTGTGGACGGCCATGAGCGGGATCACTTTCAGCGCATCGTCAAACCACAGCGCCGCCCGTGCCTGACCGACTTCTGCCGCGAACTCACCCACATCAGCCAGACCGACGTCGACAATGCAGCGCCACTACCTCAAGTCTGGGCTCAGTTCGAACGCTGGCTGATGCAGCACGCATCGCGCCTGGTCGGCTGGAGCAGTTGGGGGGATTATGATCGACGCCAATTGGAACAAGAGTGGCGCCAGCACCGCTTGCATAGCCTGCTGGCTGATGTGCCACACCTCAATCTCAAGCAGGCTTTCGCCAAGGCTCGCCAGCTACAGCGCCCGATAGGCCTGCACAGCGCGCTGCAATTAGCCGGCATGCAGTTTCAGGGACAACAGCACCGCGCCCTCGAAGATGCACGCAACACCGCGCGCCTGTTGCCGCTGGTACTGCCTCTCAAAGACTGATGACGAAGAAAAGGCGCTTGGGCATACTGGCGGCCCTTTTAAGGCCTGCCTTCGGGCCGTCGCTATGCGACGTTTAAAATGGCTCCCTGCAACTTTTCCAACCCCTTTCGAGGAATCGCAGATGTTCAAGGTCAACGAATACTTCGACGGCACCGTCAAATCCATCGGTTTCACCATGGTTGAAGGCCCTGCCACCATCGGCGTAATGGCCCCGGGCGAATACGAATTCGGCACCAGCCAACTGGAAGTCATGCATGTCGTCGCCGGCGCCCTGACCGTCAAACTGCCGGGCAGCGACAGCTGGAACACCTTCGAAGCCGGCAGCAAGTTCACCGTCGAGGCCAACAGCAAGTTCCAGCTCAAGGTGGCCGTAGACACCGCCTACCTCTGCGAATATCGCTAAGCCACTAGGCGCCACGAAGAACCGGCCCCAGCGGCCGGTTTTTTCTTTGATGATCACCACCAGGACATAGCCCATGTCACGCAGTGCACTTCTCGTCCCCATTGCCTTGTTGCTGGTGGCCATGGTCTCGATCCAGAGCGGCGCGTCGCTGGCCAAGAACCTGTTCCCGCTGGTCGGCGCCGAAGGCACCACAGCCCTGCGCCTGGTGCTCGGCGCGATCATTCTGTCGCTGGTGATGCAGCCCTGGCGGGCCAAACTGGATTTGCGCAAGTGCCATGCCCTGCTCGCCTACGGCCTGGCGCTGGGCGGCATGAATCTGATGTTCTACATGTCCCTGCAGAGCATCCCGCTGGGCATTGCCGTGGCGCTGGAGTTCACCGGGCCGCTGGCTCTGGCGCTGTTTTCCTCGCGCCGCCTGCTGGACTTCGTCTGGGTGATTCTGGCCATCGTCGGCCTGTGGATGCTGCTGCCAACTGGCGCCACGCAAAGCGCCATCGACCCACTCGGCGCAGCCCTGGCCCTCGGTGCGGGGGTGTGCTGGTCGCTGTACATCATCTTCGGGCAGAAAGCCGGCGCCCAGCATGGCCGCCACACCGTCGCCCTGGGCACCTGGGTCGCCGCCTTGCTGGTCTTACCCATTGGCATCTGGCATGCCGGTACCGACCTGCTGAGCGTGGACCTGCTACCCATCGCCCTCGGTGTCGCGGTACTGTCCTCGGCCCTGCCCTACAGCCTGGAGATGGTCGCCCTGACGCGCCTGCCCGCACGCACCTTCAGCGTGCTGATGAGCCTGGAGCCGGCAGTCGCGGCAATGTGCGGCCTGGCCTTTCTCGGCGAGAAGCTGCTCTGGGGCCAGTGGCTGGCCGTCGGTGCGATCATCGTCGCCTCGGCCGGGGCAGCCGCCACCATCAAACCCAAGAGCTAGGTGCCGAACTGCAACTCGGCCAAACGCGCATAGAGCGGACTACTCTCGATCAGCTCGGCATGGCTGCCGATCGCAGCCAAACGGCCATGCTCGATCACCGCAATGCGATCCGCCTGCTTCACCGTGGCCAGGCGATGAGCGATCACCAAGGTGGTGCGCCCGGCCATCAGTGACGGCAGCGCCTGCTGGATCAGGTGCTCGCTCTCGGCATCCAGCGCGCTGGTGGCCTCATCGAGCAGCAGGATCGGCGCATCGGCGAGCAAGGCACGGGCAATCGCCAGGCGCTGACGCTGGCCACCGGAAAGCCCGAGCCCGGCCTCCCCAAGATGAGTCTGGTAACCCTGTGGCAGGCGCTGAATGAACTCATGCGCATGCGCCGCCCGCGCGGCCGCCTCCACCTCGGCCTGGCTGGCATCCAGGCGACCATAGCGAATGTTGTCCTCCACCGAGCCGAAGAACAGCGCGGGATTCTGCGACACCAGGGCGAAACTGGCACGCAACTCGCGCGGATCGAGCTGATCGATAGGCACGCCATCGATGAGGATGTGCCCGCCCTGCGGGTCGAAGAAGCGCAGCAGCAGATCGAACAGCGTCGATTTGCCAGCCCCGGACGGTCCTACCAGTGCCAGCGTCTCGCCTGCCGCCACCTGCAGATCGACGCCATCGATGGCGTAGCTGTCCGAACGCGACGGATAGGCGAAACGCACATCCTGCAGCTCGATACGCCCCTGTAGCGGCTGCGGCAGATGCTGCGGCTGTTCTGGCGCCACGATGGCGTTGCTGGCACGTAACAGCTCGCCGATGCGCTCGGCGGCGCCTGCGGCACGCTGCAATTCACCGATCACCTCGCTCAGTGTGCCGAAGGACGAGCCAACGATCAGGCTGTAGAACACGAAAGCCGCCAGCTCACCACCGGAGATACGCCCGGCGATCACGTCCATACCGCCGACCCAGAGCATCACCCCGACGGCGCCGAGCACCAGCACAATCACTACGGTGATCAGCCAGGAACGCTGGGCGATGCGCTTGCGCGCCACATCGAAAGCCGCTTCGGCAGACTCGCCAAAGCGGCGCTTGTCCTCATCCTGATGGTTGTAAGCCTGTACCGTCTTGATCTGCCCCAGCACTTCGCCGACATAACTGCCGACATCGGCCACGCGGTCCTGGCTCTGCCGCGACAGCGCACGCACACGGCGGCCGAACAGCAGGATAGGCGCTACCACCAAGGGTAGAGCCAACAGAACGATACCGCTGAGCTTGGGGTTGGTGACCACCAGTAGCACGCTGCCACCGATCAACATGATCAGGTTGCGCAGCGCCATCGACAGCGACGAGCCAATCACCGATTGCAGTAGCGCGGTATCGGCGGTCAGCCGCGACTGGATTTCCGAGCTGCGATTGCTCTCGTAGAAGCCAGGATGCAACTCAATCAGGTGATCGAACACCCGCCGGCGGATATCCGCGACCACCCGCTCGCCGATCCATGACACCAGGTAGAAGCGCGTGTAGGTGCCGAAGGCCAGCGCCAATACCAGCACGAAGAACAGCAGCAGGGACTGCCGCAGCGCGGCCGGCGACTGCGTGGCCAGCCCCTGATCCACCAGCAGCTTGATGCCCTGGCCCATGGACAGGGTGATCGCCGCCGTGAACATCAGGGCCAGCAGCGCGCCCAGCACTCGGCCGCGATAAGGCGCGATAAAGCGCCAGGCCAGACGTATGGCGCCACGCTGGCGAGAGGAAAGCATCGATGTCATGACGGGTCTCAGGAGTCAGCAGCCGAGGGCGCTTCAGCCAGCCAGGCCACTGCGCACAAGGCCAGCGCAGCCAGGTTGGTCGAAAGCGGATTGAACGCCTGAATCAACAGATGGGGGCTTAGCAGCGCAACATCAAGCAGTAACACCAGCAACACCGCGCCAGTGACCAGCAAGGGCCAAGCAGCAGGATGCCCAGAAGGATCTCGGCAATACCGCCGGCAGCCGCGATCAGCTGCGGCGCGAACAGCGGATGATCTGGCAGACCATGGGCCGCGATCATCGCCACCTCGTCAGGGCTGAGCCAGAGAACCTTTGGCGCCAGGCCATGCCAGATGAACACCAGTGCCAGAGCCAATCGAGCGAGCCAGGCGATCTGCGCCAGGCGTCGTTCAGTCATGCAAAAAGCGCTCGGCATGGTCGGCGCCGGGCAGCAGGCAGACCTCGTACCGCCCGAACAGGCGGTAACGATTCAGCGCGATGCGGTCATAACACCAATCGCGCAGCGGGCGCGGGATAAGACGCAGCCAGGCTAGTGCACGCCAGGGCTGTGGCAGGCGAGCAAGAATACGCAGCAGCGCGTTCGAGCGTACATGCAGCCCCGCCTCATCGATCAGCGCCATGGTGTCGAAACGGTCGGTCGGCAGCCCATACCAGGCCAGCAATGCCTGGCCCTGCATCGATTGCACCGAGGCCAGACGAAACTGCCGCTGCCGATCATGACGAATGAGAAACTTCGCCCAGCCATTGCACAGCTTGCAGACGCCGTCGAACAGCACCACGCGCTCGCCAGCGGCAAGACCGGGCGGCAGCGATCGCCTGGTCATTGCGCAGCGCTCGCCCGCTGGGCAAGCGGGCGGTAATGGCCGGTAATGCGGTAGGCGAACAGAATGTCCTCCTCCTGCGTGCCGCGACCGATGTTATGCAGCACCAGCGGCGTAGTCGTTGGCGCCTGACGATCACTGATGATGCCGATATGAGTGAGGCCACGGCCCAGATCCCAGGTGACAATATCGCCGGGCCGGTATGCCGCGGCATCCTGCTTGACCGGCAGCGACCAGCCCTGACGCTTGAACCAGGTCATCAGGTTGGGAACGCGGCGGTGATCGATATTGCTGTCCGGGCGACTCAGCCCCCAATTCTTCGGATAGACGGAGAAATTGCCGCGCATGTCGCGATGCACCGCTTCCTGCAGATCCAGCCCCTGCTGACGCAGTGCGCGGATCACCACGTCGGTGCAAACCCCGGTGGTCATGGGCACATCGCCGCCCGGATAGCTCAAGCGGCGATAAGCCGGGTCATAGCTCAGGGTCACGCCCACCTGCTGGCGCGTATCGAGCACCAGCCTGTCCGCCTCGATGGCCTGCACGGCAAACGCCAGCGACCCGAGCAGCAGTGCAATCAGCATGCGCATATAGATCTCCTATCGACTCAGGGGGTACAGCAGTTCTTCCTTATAACCAGCCCAGACCCGCACGGCATCGGGAAATGCGTCGTCTAGGCTCACGTCGCCACTGTCGACCAGCAGCGGCCGACCTTCCAGCGTCGCCAGCTTGCGCTTGGTCGCCACCACGCGCAGGCGCTCCAGGCCCACGGCGCGCAGCACGCGCGGGCTGATCTGCTGGTTGCCGCGGCCGATGATATGGCCCTGACCGCCAATGGCGGTCACCAGCAGATAAGTCGGGTGCCCTTCGACCAGGGCGAACAGCTCGGTTTCATTGACGTCGCGGGCGATGACCCGGCCATCCTCGATCACATCAACGCCGAGCAAGGTGGTTTCCAGACCAAGATTCTGCGCCAGACCGTGCAAGGTCGAGCCTGGACCGAACACGTAGCGCGCACCCGGCTCCCACTCGCTCTCGAGCCAGGCGGCCAGATCAGCCAACACCAGATCTTCGGACTCCACGCCACCCTGCTTCACCGCCTGCACGTAGCCGCCCTCCTGCGGCACGCACAGCTCGCCGTACCAGCGCGCGGTGACGCGGCCTTCGCGCAGGGCGCTCTCGTCGATGTCACGCACCTCGCCGCTGGCCAGTCGTACCAGGCCGCCCTCCACCAGGCGCGCAGTCAGCTCGCCTGCCGCTCGCGGGCTGATGGCGTAGACGCCGGACTGGATCTTCACACCGGCCGGAATACCCAGCACCGGCTGGCCGTCCCTGACGGCGGCACAGACATCACGTGCAGTGCCATCACCGCCAGCGAAGAGAATCAGCGCCACACCGGCGTCCTGTAGCTGCTGCACTGCCTGGCGGGTGTCTTCGGCAGTGGTCGGCTGTGCACCGACCTGCCCCAGCAGGCGATGCTCGAAGCCCATCTGCGCCAAAAGATCGCCCCCCATGGCGCCCGGATAACTGACGAACTCGATGCGCTCGTGCAGGCTCAACAACTGCTCAAGCGCGGTGCGTGTACGTTGCGCCGCCTTTGGCTCGACACCCAGAGCCAGCGCCTGCTCGGCCATGCCGTCGCTGCCCTTGAAGGCTGCAGGACCACCCAGCCCGGCCAGTGGATTGATGATCAAACCGATATGAAAACGCGACATAAATTCCTCGTTCCACACAGGCTGGCACGCAGCCTGCTATACGACTTTCGCAATGTGTTTTATGACGGAGTTCCGCCGTCTTGGAATCTGCTTAAAGTATCGCGAGCTAGGGTCTGTTGCCGTTTCGACGCGAGCCGTGCGCGAAACGGCAACAGACCCTAGAGCCAGGCAAGGCGAACTCGGGCGAAGAAGCGGAGTTTACGAGTAGTAAATGAGCTTTCTGAGCCCGATATCAACGCAGCATGGCCGACGCGCAGCAGACTTTGAGCAGGTTCCCAGCTGTCACCGCGCCTTCATCTGGATGTCCTAGACTGGCGCGCATTACTGATGAGGAGACAGGCCATGAGCTTGCAAGACAACGCTGCCCAGCACCCCACCACCGAACATCAACAAGAGCCGGTGGGCGGTTTTATCATTGATGCTCAGGGCCGCGAAGTGCCCATTACCGAAGACATGATCAAACAGGCCTGCGACGCCCTGGAAGAAGGCCGCCAGCGCGCCAGCCAGCAGGCTTGAACCCAAGGCGCCAGGCACGCAATGTGCCTGGCGTGCCTGCCTCAATCGCGTGGCACCAGCTTCAGCGACAGTGAGTTGATGCAGTAGCGCAACCCGGTCGGACGGGGCCCATCGGGGAACACGTGCCCCAGATGCGCGTCGCACTTGGCGCATTTGACTTCGATTCGATGCATACCGTGACTGTAGTCGTCGAGGCTGGCGATCACCTCGTCGTTGATCGGCTGAAAGTAGCTCGGCCAACCGCTGCCAGAGTCATATTTGGCATCCGAATCGAACAGCGCCTCGCCGCAGCAGGCGCAGTGGTAGATGCCGGGGGTCTTGCTGTCGTGATAAGCGCCGGTGAATGGCCGCTCCGTGCCGCCCAGACGACAGACATGAAATTGCTCGTCAGTCAGCTCTTCGCGCCAGCTATCTAGGGGTTTGTCGACTTTATCCACGAACGGGGTTCCTCCTCGGTAATTGGGCAATACGTAGCAGTACGGGCAACACCAGCATCTGGCAGTTTCGGGGTGAGGGTTCTGCGACTGCAGTGCCTCTGTGCGCCGCGTGGCCGGCCAGAAAAAAGCAGGACTGATACCTTTGCCGCGCTCAGGTCGCCACGTATGATTCGACTCCAGTCTGTCACCCACGTTACGGGCTGCCAAGATTCCCCGCCGGGAGAATTTTGCAGCGTACTTCAGTGGGTTCTCCATAGCTCGGGAATCCTTACATGCAGGTCAGCAAATCGAACAAGCTCGCCAACGTCTGCTACGACATTCGCGGGCCGGTGCTCAAGCACGCCAAGCGTCTGGAAGAGGAAGGCCATCGCATCCTCAAGCTGAACATCGGCAATCCGGCGCCGTTCGGTTTCGAGGCCCCGGAAGAAATTCTTCAGGACGTCATCCGCAACCTGCCCACCGCCCAGGGCTACAGCGACTCCAAGGGGCTGTTCAGCGCGCGCAAGGCGGTGATGCAGTACTACCAGCAGAAGCAGGTCGAAGGCGTCACCATCGAGGACATCTACCTCGGCAACGGTGTCTCCGAGCTGATCGTCATGGCCATGCAGGCGCTGCTCAACAACGGTGACGAGGTGCTCATCCCGGCGCCCGACTATCCGCTGTGGACCGCTGCCGTGGCGCTGTCCGGTGGCAAGCCGGTGCACTACCTGTGCGACGAGCAGGCCGGCTGGTTCCCGGACATCGCCGACATGCGCGCCAAGATCACGCCCAATACCAAGGCGCTGGTGCTGATCAACCCGAACAACCCCACCGGCGCGGTGTATTCGAAGGAAGTGCTGCAGGACATCGTAGAACTGGCGCGCCAGCACAACATGGTGATCTTCTCCGACGAGATCTACGACAAGATCCTCTACGACGAGGCCGTGCACATCAGCACCGCCTCGCTGGCACCGGACGTGCTCTGCCTGACCTTCAATGGCCTGTCCAAGAGCTACCGTGTGGCGGGTTTCCGCTCCGGCTGGGTGGCCATCTCCGGGCCCAAGCACCGGGCGCAGAGCTACATCGAAGGCCTGGATATCCTGGCCAACATGCGCCTGTGCGCCAACGTGCCGAGCCAGCATGCAATCCAGACCGCGCTCGGCGGCTACCAGAGCATCAACGATCTGGTGCTGCCCAACGGCCGCCTGCTGGAGCAGCGCAACCGCGCCTGGGAACTGCTCAACGACATTCCAGGGGTCAGCTGCGTCAAACCCATGGGCGCGCTGTATGCCTTCCCCAGGATCGACCCCAAGGTCTGCCCGATCCACAACGACGAAAAGTTCGTCCTCGATCTGCTGCTGTCGGAAAAACTGCTGATCGTCCAGGGCACCGCCTTCAACTGGCCGTGGCCGGATCATTTCCGTGTGGTCACCCTGCCCCGCGTCGACGACCTGGAGCAGGCCATCGGTCGTATCGGCAACTTCCTCAAAGGTTACAGCCAGTAAGCCGACATGGACCTGCAGATCGACGATTTCTACAAGGACGCCGCCAGCGGCCTGCTCATGCTCTATCAGGCCTTCCCGCGCAAGATGGCGCTGTACGTGGAAGACCTGATCGGGCGCGAGGAGCCGGACGAATTCGGCCTGCCCAGCAAGCGTCACCAGGCCTGCCTCGGCGCGCTACTGTGGCTGGCCGAGGAAGGCTATCTGCGTTTCGAGTCGACCATCGCTTACGACGCGCTGGATCAGGCGGTGCTGAGCGAGAAAGGTTTTCTGCGCCTGTCACGCGCCATTCCCCACGCTTTGCGCGAGGGTGAAGTGCTGCCGCCAAGCGTGCGCCGCGTACATGCCACATTGGCATTTCAGCTGCGCGAGGCCCTGGCCCAGCAGCACGGCGAGCGCACCGCCCGCCTGACTCGCCTGCTGTTCGAGAGTACGCTACAAGGTCAAGAGACATAGTTTGAAATAGTCGCTGGTTGAAAGCCCCGGGGGGGCGCCCTTATATAGCCGGCATTACTCGTACGTCTTTCCCCGTGAGGAGTCCGTTCACACCATGATGCGCATTATGTTGTTCCTGGCCACCAACCTGGCGGTTCTGGTTATCGCCAGCATCACCCTCAAACTGCTGGGGGTCGACCGTTTCACCGGCCAGAACCATGGCAGCCTGCTGATTTTCTGCGCCGTGTTCGGTTTTGCCGGCTCGCTGGTGTCGCTGTTCATCTCCAAGTGGATGGCGAAGATGAGCACCGGCACACAGATCATCACCCAGCCACGCACCCGTCACGAACAGTGGCTGCTGCAGACCGTCGAGGAGCTGTCGCGCCAAGCCGGGATCAAGATGCCTGAAGTCGGCATCTTCCCGGCCTACGAGGCCAATGCCTTCGCCACCGGCTGGAACAAGAACGACGCACTGGTCGCGGTCAGCCAGGGTCTGCTCGAGCGTTTCTCCCCTGATGAAGTGCGCGCGGTACTGGCTCACGAGATCGGCCACGTCGCCAATGGCGACATGGTCACCCTGGCACTGATCCAGGGTGTGGTGAACACCTTCGTCATGTTCTTCGCGCGCATCTTCGGCAACTTCGTCGACAAGGTGATCCTCAAGAACGAAGACGGCCATGGCATCGGCTACTTCGTCGCGACCATCTTCGCCGAGCTGGTACTGGGCATCCTGGCCAGCATCATCGTCATGTGGTTCTCGCGCAAGCGCGAGTACAAGGCCGACGAAGCCGGTGCTCGCCTGGCCGGTACCGGCGCGATGATCGCCGCGCTGCAGCGTCTGCGCGCCGAACAGGGCGTGCCGGTGCAGATGCCTGACAGCCTGACTGCCTTCGGCATCAACGGCGGCCTGAAGAACGGCCTGGCCGGTCTGCTGATGAGCCACCCGCCGCTGGAAGATCGTATCGAGGCGCTGCGCCGCCGCGGCTGATCCATCCGTCACGGACAAAAAAGGCGATCTTCGGGTCGCCTTTTCGTTGGGGCTGCCGCTAGCGGCGCGCTAGATGGAAGACTCGCTCATCCACTGCAGCGAGACCGCTGTCGCTGAAACGCGGATTACCGGCCAGCACGTCCTTTTCCTCAACCATGCGCAGCGCCCAACTGGCCGCGAAATGCTGCATCACCTCAGCGTCTTCGACCGAGAATGGCGGGCCATCCATCCGCTGCTGGTCGTACACCAGTGTCACCAGCAGGCCCTGGCAGGCTTGCGGCAATATCGCCTGCAGGTGGGCGGCGTAGCGCTCGCGCATTTCCGGCGGCAAGGCGATAAGCGCCGCGCGGTCATAGAAAGCCCGGCACTCGGCAACGTCGTCACGACTCAAGGCGAAAAAGTCGCCGCACAAAATCCGCAGCGTGCCCGCCTGGTAGACCTTGAACGCCCCGTGCTGCGACACCTGTGGCTGTACATCACGCTCAGCGAAGAAATCCTGCACCGCGCGCTCGGCCAGCTCCACACCGATCACGGCATGCCCCTGCTCCGCCAACCAGACCAGGTCGAGACTCTTGCCACACAGCGGCACCAGCACCGCCGCACCTTTCGCCAGCCCGAGCGCGGACCAGTGACGACGCAGGTAGCCGTTGACCTTTTCCTGATGAAAACCGATCTGATCGCGCGCCCAGCGCTCCTGCCAGAATGTCGCGTGCATATCCACTCCCCTCACCTAAACTGGAAATAACAACCCATACGCCAAATGACTCGATGCCAGCACGCCATCTGCTGCCCTGCCTGTTACTGGCTGTCTCGACCTTGGCGCAGGCCAATGACCAAGACAACGCAACCGTGCGCCTCGACACCAGCCTCGAGGATCCTTACCAACTGGTGGTAGACGGCGAACTCAGCGGTAGGTCGGTAACTGTACTCGAATGCATCTTCAATCGATTGCAGCGGCCTTATCAGATCCAGCTCACATCGCTGAGTCGAGCCCGGCAGAATGTCAGTAGACGCATCGCCGATGGTTTCTTCAGCTCGGCACCAGACAGCCAGGTCGATGGCTACGCGCAGCTGTCCGCCCCGCTTCTGATGGAGAAATGGTACTGGTATGCCCAGGATTCGCTGATCCTCAACAAGCCGATTTGGGACCGCGAGCTGCGCATTGGCAGCGTGCTGGGAAGCAACAGCATGACCTGGCTGGAGGCTCGCGGCATCGCCGTAGCGCAGAAGGTACCGCGCCTGGAGCAATTGATCGAATTGCTGCAACGCGGGCGCATCGATCTTTTCCTGGCCGATGACAATGCCATGCGTAGCGCCCTCTCCGAGCAGCCACCCCAACAGGCTCTGCAGCGACGCTTCGTACGCTACTCACCACTGGGCGTCTATTTCTCTCACGATTTCCTGCAGCACCACCCTGATTTCCTCAGCGCCTTCAATCGTCAGGTCGAACACTGCGCCCCCAAAGGTAGCGCGCTGACTGACGCCGAAGCCCATTATCTGCGCCAGTTGACCGCCCAGCATCTGAAGCGCTGGGCCTACCATGACGAACTATTGAACGCCCTTCGCCAGGTAGCCGCGCGCAATACGAGCATGGAGCGCATTAACGAACTGGACCGGCAATGGCGGCGTGAGCTCCTGCTTGAGGAAAAGCCACTGATCCGTCGCCTGCTGCAGACGCCGCCGTCACGCCTGCTGGCCAACATAGCGCGTCAACATCACCGCCTGTTCAATGAAATCTTCCTCAGCGACCACTCCGGCCAATTAGTCGCCATCAGCGAGGTCACCAGCGATTATTGGCAAGCTGACGAAGATGACTTTCGACAAGCCATGCGCCTGGCGCCTGGCCAGATCCATATCGGCGATATCGAGTACGATGGTTCGACCCAGAGCTTTCAGAGCAAGGTTTCTGCGCCTATCCACGACCCACGGGATGGGCAGTTTCTCGGCGTGCTCAGCCTGGGCATCAATATCGAGACCGCTTTTGGCGACAACCTGCGCTAAACATCTAACCAGTCGATTGATACCGCGGAAAAACATCATTATTAATCGATGAAGACCTCGGAGAGAATGTGAGCACATTTCTGGAGGTCGTCATGCTGCCCAGCCTGTTCATTTCCCACGGTTCCCCCATGTTGGCCCTGGAGCCCGGTGCCAGCGGCCCGGCGTTGGCCAAACTGGCCGCCGATATACCCAGACCCAACGCCATAGTGGTGGTGTCGGCGCACTGGGAAAGCCAGCGCCTGCTGCTGACGGCGGGCGAGCACCCGCAGACCTGGCACGACTTCGGCGGCTTTCCAGCCGAGCTGTATGCCGTGCAGTATCCGGCCCCCGGCGCACCGAAGCTGGCCGAGGAGATCGCCCAGCAACTGAACGACGTGGGTCTGTCCGCACAGCTCGATGCGCAACGCCCCTTTGACCATGGTGCTTGGGTGCCGCTGTCGCTGATGTATCCGCAAGCCGACATCCCCGTTCTGCAGCTATCGCTACCCAGCCGCCTCGGCCCCGAGTTGCAGACCCGCGTGGGCCGCGCTCTGGCCAGCCTGCGTGCACAAGGCATCCTGCTGATTGGCTCCGGCAGCATCACCCATAACCTGGGCGAGCTGAACTGGCGTGCCGGCCCGGACGTCATCACGCCCTGGGCCAAGGCGTTTCGCGACTGGGTGGTGGAAAAGCTCGAAGCGAACGACGAAGAGGCCTTGCACCATTACCGCCTGCTGGCGCCGGATGCCGTACGCAATCACCCCACCGAAGACCACCTGCTGCCGCTGTTCTTCGCCCGAGGTGCTGGTGGTACCTTCACGATTGAGCACAGCGGTTTCACCTACGGCGCCCTGGGGATGGATATCTATCGCTTCGGCTAGCCGCTGTTTTTCACACTATCCCAGGCGATCTGCGCCAGTAGCTCGCGGCACTCGCCCAGCTCGCTCTGGGTGCGGCCAGCCAGCCAGTTGCGCGCCAGATCATGCGTCGGGCCGATCACCACCGAGGCGAAACAGTCATCCGGCAGCGCCTTGAACAGTCCCTGCCGACGGTACTCGGCGAGCGCCGTGAGAATCTGCGCAAAATGCTGACGATTGGCTTCGCGCAGTGCATCGCCCATTTCCCCCGCTTCGACCCGACTACGACTATGCAGGATGAAACGCGCCCAATCAGGATTGGCCACCACCCAGTCGATGTAGCTGGTCACCAGCAACTTGACGCAGGCCTCGGCGCAGGCCGCGCTGGCAAATCCGCGCTGCAGCAGGTCGGCGTATTGTGCGGTGCCGGCCAGATAGAGCGCGGCGATAATCCGCTCCTTGTTGCCGAAGTGGTGATACAGACTGCCGATGCTCGCACCAGAACGGTCACGGATCATCTCGATGGTGGTGACATCGACACCGTGCTCGGTGAAGCAGGCCAGCGCAGCCTGCAGGATCTCGTCTTTGCGTGATGGACGGGCCATGCCGCTCCTTACGACTAGAATATTTTTCTAGAATAACTTTCTAATACTCGTATACTGCTCCGGCGCGCGCTCATCTTCAATCGCAAACACGCAGGAGAGAGTCATGAGTCAGATGTTGCAGATGTTCCAGCAGGCCGGCGCTGCCCAATTCAGCGCGATGATCGGCCAGGTCGCCCCCTACTTCGCCAGCATCGCCCCGCAGATGGTCGAGCTGCGCCCCGGCTATGCCGAGGTCCGCTTCGCCAAACGCCGTGAAGTGCTGAATCATATCGGTACGGTGCACGCCATCGCCCTGTGCAATGCTGCCGAGCTTGCCGCCGGCAGCATGACCGACGCCTCCATTCCTAACGGTTGCCGCTGGATTCCCAAAGGGATGACGGTGGAATACCTGGCCAAGGCAGACGGCGACATCCGCACGGTGGCCGATGGCAGCGCGGTGGATTGGGATCAGACCGGCGACATCAAGGTGCCGGTGATGGCCTACGTCGGTGACAAGCCGGTGTTCCGCGCCGAAATCACCATGTACGTCAGCCAGGCCTGAAATGCAGAGGCCCGTCATCGACGGGCCTCTGATCCACTCAATCGAGTCGCACCAGTACGCGACCGACCATGCCGCCAGCCAGTATCCGTTCGATGGCCGCCGGCAGCTCTTCCAGACCGACTTCCTGGCACAGCGCCGAGAGATCGAGCTTCCACTGCAACGACAGCTTGTCCCACATCGACGCCTTGACCACCAGAGGCAGCTCCACCGAATCCACGCCAAGCAGGTTGACCCCGCGCAGGATGAACGGCAGTACGCTGCCCTGGAAGCCGACGCCAGCAGTCAGCCCGCAACAGGCCACGCTGCCGCTGTGGCGCAGCGACTTGACCACATTGAACAGGATGTCGCCACCCACTGTGTCTACCGCTCCCGCCCAGCGTTCCTTGAGCATCGGCCGCTCACTACCTTGCTGCAGCTCTTCGCGGCTGACGATCTCGTCAGCACCGAGACCACGCAGGAAATCGCCCTGTTCGGCCTTGCCGGTCGCGGCGGCTACGCGATAACCGAGCTGTTTGAGCAGCACCACGGCGATGCTGCCAACGCCGCCCGTGGCACCGGTGACCAGCATGGTGCCGGACTCCGGCGTAACACCGGCCTGCTCCAGCTTGTCCACGCATAGCGCGGCCGTCAGGCCGGCGGTGCCGAGAATCATCGCCTCGCGCAGCGGCAAGCCTTGTGGGCGCTTGATCGCCCAGGCGGCCGGTACGCGGATGTACTGGCCGAAACCACCGGCAGTGTTCATGCCCAGGTCGTAGCCAGTGACGATCACCTCGTCGCCCACGGCGAACTCGGCCACGGCGGACGCCTCCACCACGCCAGCGGCGTCGATGCCCGGCGTATGCGGATACTGCTTGGTAACCCCGCGATTGCCGCTGGCCGACAGCGCATCCTTGTAGTTGAGCGAGGAATAGCGCACGCGGATCAGCAGATCGCCTGCGGGCAGATCCTCGATCTGCCGGGCTACTACCTGGCGCCGAAAACTGCCATCGGCACCCTCGCTGACCAGCAAAGCCTTGAATTCAGTCATCACCTTCTCCTCTTGTCGTTGTTCGGTGGCGTGCTCTTACCAGAAACGTTGCTGATTGAGCCTGCTCAACCAGGTCAGGACGAAGCGATCTGCCGCCATGCTGGCCGCCAGCCCGACACGCTCCTGCAAACTCTTTTTATGAGCGAAATGCAGATGGAACAGCTCAGCCTCGGCGGCGCGCTCGGCCAGGTACTGGTCGCTGGTCTTCAGTTCGTCAACCAGCAGGCGCTCTTGCGCCGCCATGCCCAGCCAGACCTCACCGGTGGCGATGGCATCGATGTCCAGCTGAGGGCGGTAACGGGCAACGAAACCCTTGAACAGTTCGTGGGTGGTCTCCAGGTCTTCCTGGAATTTCTCCCGGCCCTTTTCGGTATTCTCACCGAAGACGGTCAGCGTGCGCTTGTATTCGCCGGCCGTCAGCACCTCGAAATCGATTTCGTGCTTTTTCAGCAGACGATGCACGTTAGGCAACTGCGCCACCACGCCGATGGAGCCGAGGATGGCAAAAGGTGCACTGAGAATCTTCTGGCCGATGCAGGCCATCATGTAACCGCCGCTGGCCGCTACCTTGTCCACGCACACCGTCAGCGGGATGCCCGCATCGCGGATACGCACCAGTTGCGACGAAGCCAGGCCGTAGCTATGCACCATGCCGCCACCACTTTCCAGGCGCAGCACCACTTCGTCCTCGGCCTTGGCCATGGACAGCAGCGCCGTCACCTCATGGCGCAGGTTGTCGGTGGCTGAGGCCTTGATATCGCCATCGAAATCCAGCACGAACACCCGCGGTTTGCTGGACGGCGCTTTCTTTTCCTGCTTGGCAGCCTTGGCCTGCGCCTTGCGCGTGGCCTTGAGCTGATCCTTGGACAACACGCTGTGCTCCAGGCGCTCACGCAGATCCTTGTAGAAATCATTGAGCTTCTGCACCTGCAACTGACCGCTGCCGCGCCGCCCTCTGCTGCGCGTGGCGGCGATCGCCACCAGCACCACGACGATGGCGACCACCAGGGTCAGGGTTTTCGCCAGAAAGCTGGCGTACTCGCTAAGAAACTCCACGGATCCCCCTTGGACAATGCAGCGGCGCCTGAGCGCACAAAGGCTCAAGCATACGGCGCAGCGCCTCGCCGGCCAAGCGCGGCAGCACTGCACAATAGACATACAAGCAATTCAAACAAGCGTATGTTTTTTCGTTGACAGCCCCCGAGCTTCCTCATACCCTCGCGAAACATTCAACGTGCCGGGACCAATACGGACGTGGGCAGCATCTATCTGATTCGACATGGCCAGGCCTCATTCGGTGCAGACGACTACGATGTCCTGTCTCCCGTCGGCGTGCGCCAGGCCGAAGTGCTGGGCAAGCACTTGGAGCAACTCGGCATCAGTCTCGATCGTTGCGTCAGTGGCAGCCTGCGCCGCCAGCAACACACGGCCAACGCCGCCCTGCAGCACATGAGCAGGGCGCCGGCGCTGGATATCGACGAAGCCTTCAACGAATTCGATGCCGATGCGGTGATTCGCACGCTGCTGCCGGATCTGCTGCCGGAAGAACCCGAAGCCCTGCATATCCTGCGTAACGGTGCGCAGAACCGCGCCGAGTTCCAGCGTCTGTTCGCCAAGCTGATCGGCCGCTGGATTTCCGGGGAGCATGACAAGCCCGGCCTGCAAAGCTGGCAGGCCTATGTCGAACAGGTCGAAGGCGGTCTGCGGCGCATCCTCGAACAGGCCACCAGCAAACAGAATATCGCCGTGTTCACCTCCGGCGGCACCATCACCGCCCTGCTCCGTCTGCTTACCGGCGTACCGGCGGCAAAGGCCTTCGAACTGAATTGGCAAATCGTCAATACCTCGCTCAGCCAGCTGAAATTCCGCGGCAGCGAGGTGAGTCTGGCTTCCTTCAACAGCCATGTGCATTTACAGCTGCTGAAGGCGCCGGAGCTCATCACCTACCGATGAGCTCCAGCCCACTGCGGCCGTGAGGCTGCGCGAAAAAACCGAAAAAGGATAAGACCATGAGTGTTGCTGACATCGCCCAAACCATGCAGTCCAAGTTCAACGCCAGCGCCGCTGCAGGCCTGGATCTGGTATTCCAATTCAACATCGAAGATGGCGAGAACTACGCGCTGATCGTCAAGGACGGCACCTGCGCCCTCGAGCAAGGCGATAATCCGAACGCCAACGTGACCCTGATCATGGACAGCGAAACCCTCAAGGGCATCGTCAGCGGCGAAACCGACGGCATGCAGGCATTCATGGCTGGCAAGCTGCGGGCCGAAGGCGACATGATGCTGGCGATGAAGCTGGGCGAACTGTTCCCGGTCTGATCGGCGAGCTGAGCGCAAAACACGAAAACCGGAGTCCTGGCACTCCGGTTTTTTTTGCCCGTGATTTGCGGCCAAGGCGACAAAACGAAATGACTGATCAGGCAGTTTGATCGAGGTGCAACACGCCCGCCTATAACGGCGCGTATTGCTTGTGGCAGCCTGAGTGCAGCATTAGATTAGCCAATTATCTGGGGCACCCATCATAAGCAGAAGGGATAAGCATGGCGCTCACTGACCAATCCACCCGCATCCGTACCGGCGAAGAACTCGACGCCGACGTCATCGACGCTTATCTGAAAGCCAATATTCCTGGCCTGAGCGGCACAGCCAAGATCAGCCAGTTCCCCGGCGGCGCTTCGAACCTGACCTACCTGATCGAATACCCGCAGCAGGAATTCGTCCTGCGCCGCCCGCCTTTCGGCCACAAGGCCAAGTCGGCCCACGACATGGGCCGTGAGTACCGCATTCTCAACCAGCTCAACGCCGGCTTCCCCTACTGCCCCAAGGCTTACGTGCACTGCACCGACGAGTCGGTGATCGGCGCCGAGTTCTATGTGATGGAGCGGGTCAAGGGCATCATCCTGCGTTCGGACATGCCCGCCGAGCTGAACTTCAGCCCCGAGCAGACCAGCACGCTGTGCAAGAGCTTCATCGACAAGCTGGTCGAGCTGCATAACGTCGATTACAACGCCTGCGGCCTGGGCGACCTGGGCAAACCCGAGGGCTATGTCGGGCGTCAGATCAAGGGCTGGAGCGAGCGCTACGAGAAAGCCCTGACTCCGGACGCGCCGACCTGGGAGCCGGTCAAGGCCTGGCTGCGCGACAAGATGCCGGCCGATCACCACAAGCCGGGCATCGTGCACAACGACTACCGCTTCGACAACGTGATCCTCGACCCGAACAACCCGATGCAGATCATCGGCGTGCTCGACTGGGAGATGACCACCATCGGCGACCCGCTGATGGACCTGGGCAACACCCTGGCCTATTGGATCGAAGCCGGTGACCCGGCTCCGGTGCAACTGATGCGTCGCCAGCCGAGCAACGCGCCGGGCATGCTTACCCGCCAGCAGTTCGTAGACTACTACGCCGAAAAAGCCGGCATCGAGATCAGGAGTTTCGACTTCTACTACACCTACGGCCTGTTCCGCCTGGCCGGCATCGTGCAGCAGATCTACTACCGCTTCTACCACGGCCAGACCCAGGACAAGCGCTTCGCCCAGTTCATTCAGATGAACAAGCTGCTGGAGCAGATGTGCCTGCAGGTCATCGGCAAATCCACTCTCTAACCCCGGGGTAATCACAATGTCCAAGACCCAACTGTTCGACCTCGATGGCAAGATCGCCTTCGTTTCCGGCGCCAGCCGCGGCATCGGCGAGGCCATTGCCAAACTGCTGGCCCAGCAAGGCGCGCACGTGATCGTCTCCAGCCGCAAGATCGAAGGCTGCCAGGCCGTGGCCGATGCCATCACCGCCGAGGGCGGCAAGGCCACCGCCATCGCCTGCCATATCGGTGAGATGGAACAGATCACCAATGTCTTCGCGCAGATCAAGGAACAGTTCGGTCGCCTCGACATCCTGGTCAACAACGCCGCGACCAACCCGCAGTTCTGCAACGTGCTGGATACCGATCTGGGCGCTTTCCAGAAGACGGTCGACGTCAATATCCGCGGCTACTATTTCATGTCCATCGAAGGCGGCAAATTGATGAAGGCAGGCGGTGGTGGCTCGATCATCAACGTCGCCTCGATCAACGGCGTATCCCCCGGCGAATTCCAGGGCATCTACTCGGTGACCAAGGCCGCGGTGATCAGCATGACCAAGGTGTTCGCCAAGGAGTGCGCGCAGTTCGGCATTCGCTGCAACGCGCTGCTGCCGGGCCTGACCGACACCAAGTTCGCCTCGGCACTGACCAAGAACGACGCCATCCTCAAGCATGCCCTGCAGCGCATCCCGCTCAAGCGCGTGGCCGACCCGAGCGAGATGGCCGGCGCAGTGCTGTACCTGGCCAGTGAGGCATCCAGCTACACCACCGGCGTGGCGCTGAACGTGGACGGCGGCTTCCTCTCCTGAGGCCAGACGACATAAACGACAAAGGCACCTCAGGGTGCCTTTGTCGTAAACAGGATAGGCCTAGCGCAGCGCAATTGTAGGGTGGGCCGGGCGGCGCTCCGTTTTAACCCACCAATGAAGATCGCGGTGGGCTGAAGCCCACCCTACAGCACCGAGGTGAACGCCAACTTCGCTCCCCTCTCCCGCCCTTCACGCACCCTCCCCATCAAGCGGGAGAGGTTCATCAATTTTTGTAGGGTGGGCTTCAGCCCACCAATGACTCTGCAATGTGGGCTAAAGCCCACCCTACATCCACCCGCCCGGCCGCTACCAATCCTTCAGCGCGGCTTCGGCCGCAGGGTTCATCGGCTCAGCCAGCAGGCCGGTCGGCGTCAGGCTGACGCTGTACACCGCATCGGCGGCAATTGGCAGGTAGGTGACGCGCAGCGCCTGCGGGTCAAACAGCAGCAGATCACGTTGACTCAGACGCAGCCAGCGCCACAGGTCCACGCCATAAGGGCTCTCGGCCAATTGCACGCGACCATGTTGCGCCAGCGCCTGCTGCTCAATGGCCAGAAAACGCCCGGATAGACGTTCCAGACGGTAGCCAGGCTCAAGACCAATCAGTTCAGCCAGGCCTTTCCAGCGAATCAGTCGGCCGTCGAGTTGCCACATGTCGCCCTCGAGCGTGACAGTGCGCTCGCGCGCCCCTTCGAGCAGCGTCACCTGATAACGCTGCGGACCATCAGCCTTGAAGCTCAGCGTCACCAGCGGCTTGCCCGGCTGCAGCGGCTCGTAGGCATACAGATCGTAAGCCACCAGACCGACCAAGCCGGCCAGGGCGAGAAATGCCAGACCACAGGTGCCACGCAACCAGCCGAGGAACCAGCCCGTATTGAGCAGAATGCGCAATGCCACCAGCAGCGCCAATACGGCCAACAGCGCCACGGCCCAGGCCAATCCGTCGTATTGCATCGATTGCGTTCCTTCTCTGACGAAATCCCGGCATTATGCGCAGCTCTCCCCACGACGAACAGCCAGCAGGCTGCGCACTCGCCCACAAGTCGACACTTTATATGCCATTCGCTCTCGAGCTCGCCATCGATCCCAGCACGCTAGCCATACTCGCCCTGGTCGCCTTCATCGCCGGCTTCATCGACGCCATTGCCGGTGGTGGCGGCCTGCTGACCATCCCTGCTCTGCTTACCGCAGGTTTACCGCCGCACCTGGTGCTGGGCACCAACAAACTGTGCGCCACCTTCGGCTCGGGCACCGCGGCTCTCACGTTTTATCGCCGCAAGCTGTTCGACCCGAAGCAATGGCGCAACGCGTTGCTGGCAACCCTGATCGGCGCCCTGCTCGGCGCCGTCATCGCACACTGGATGCCGGCCGCCTGGCTCAACCAGATGCTGCCGGTGATCGTCTTCGCCTGCGGTGTTTACCTGCTGTTCGGACGTATGCCGGAGGCACCAGCCGAACACGACCTACCGATAGCGCGCGGTCGGCAATGGCCTCAAGGGCTTGGCCTGGGACTCTACGATGGGGTGGCGGGCCCCGGCACCGGGGCATTCTGGACGGTCAGCAGCCTGCTGATGTATCCACTCGATCTGGTGCGTGCCAGCGGCGTGGCGCGCACCATGAACTTCGTCAGCAACGCGGCGGCGCTGGCGGTGTTCATCGCCTTCGGTCAGGTAGCCTGGGTGCTCGGCCTGAGCATGGGCGCCGCCTTGATGGTTGGCGCCTTTCTCGGTGCGCGCACCGCGATCAAAGGCGGTTCGAAGTTCATTCGCCCGGTGTTCATTACGGTGGTATTGGCACTTACCGCACGCCTGGTCTGGCAGCACTGGGTCGCGTAGGGCGGGTGCAACCCGCCACAGCATCGATTTGGCGGGTTGCACCCGCCCTACGGCAGACTGGGCTCAGGCAAACCGAGGCGGCGAGCGACGTAGAGGTCGATCAGATGGCGAGCAATGGAACGCGACGCCGGCAACGGCGGCAAGTCATCGACACGGAACCAGCGCGCATCCTCGATCTCGTCTTCCTGCATGACGATCTCGCCACTGGCGTACTCGGCGTGGAAGCCAAGCATCAGCGAATGCGGGAACGGCCAGCCCTGGCTACCGATGTACTGCAGGTTCTTCACCTCGACGCCGACTTCCTCACGCACCTCGCGCGCCACGCAATGCTCCACCGATTCGCCCGGCTCGACGAACCCGGCCAAGGTGCTGTACACGCCACTGACGAACCGCGGTGAACGCGCCAGGAGTATCTCGTCGCCCCGTGTGACCAGCACGATCATGCTCGGCGAAATGCGCGGATAGTGCTGCGATTCGCAGCTGTCGCACCGCATCGCCCGCTCACCAGGAAGCTGGCGCGTCGGCGCACCGCAACTGCCGCAATAACGATGCTCGGCGTACCAGGTGCCGATCTGCGCGGCGTAGGCCAGCATGCGAAAGGTTTCCGCGTCGCCCTGCAGCATGAACTGACGCAGGCTCTGCCAGTTGCAGCCCTCCAGCGTCGCCGAGGGTTTGAGTTGCAGCAGGTAAACGGCATCGTCACCGAAATGACCGATACCCTGCTCGCCGAGAATCGGCAGATCCTGGCGCTTGACCCAGTCACGCGGAAATAGCACGCCATTGCTGTCGGCGAGAAAGTGCTGCTGGTTGTAGAGCAGCGCCCAGCCGCCTGGCTGGGCAGGATCGAGAAAGGTATTGCGCCAGACCATCAGGCCGCCACCGGCATGCCCAGCGCCTTGACGCTTTCCTCAGCCAGATCGAGCACGCTGGGACGGGTTTCCGGACGCATCACTGCGCCGGCTTCCAGGTAATACTCGAGGCTGCTCAGCGCATCAGCCAGGGTTTCCAGCATCTGTTCCGAAGGCATTTGCGCGGACTCGAGCATGCGCGCCTGGATATAGTCGGCGCAGGCACCGACCAGTATCGCGGCACGGCGCTGCTCGAGAAACCACAAGCCGCCACGCACGGCCTGCAGGCTGAACGGCACGTTGGACAGGTGCATCTTGTCGCCAGCCGACTCCAGGTACGCGGTGATCGCGCGCTTGGCAAGAGCCAGACCGGCCTGTGCCTCGTCGACCACGACGATACGGGCTTCGTTGAGCTGATGAGTAGCGAAAGAGTCGGCCTCATTGCCCGGCTCGACGGCAGCCGGCCTGATATCGCGACCTTCGCCACGTTCCAGGCTGGCCACCATGCCTTCGACATAGAGCACGGCATCGGCCAGCTTGTGCAACTGTTCGGCCTGTGGCGGCGTGTCTTCGCTCCAGGCGGCGACCAGCGGCAACTGCGCGCCGAGCGAGTTGCCGGCAGAGGTCAGACCGACCATGCCCAAGGTCTTGGCCAACTTACCCAGCAATGCATGCAGGGTGCCCAAGGTTTCGCCTTGCAAGGTGCCGCGCTCGAGCAGGTCGAGCATGTCCTTGACGCTGGCCAGCTCTTCGCGAATCGCCGTGGACAACGAACGCATCACCGCCTGGCCCGGCCCGGCCAGGCGCCGGTATTCCTCTTCCAGCAGGTGGTCGGTGAACGGCAACGGCGTGAGGCCGAACACTCCGCGCATGGCGCTGGCGTGCGGGCCGTGGCTGTCAGCCAGCGCGACCAGATACAGCAGCTCTTTCAGCAAGCTGCGCGGTGCTTCGTACTGGGGGTTGCCGAGCATCAGCTTGAGTTCGCGATCGACCCGCGAGAACAGCTGCTTGCGCGATTTACGTGGCAGCAGTTGACCATCGCACTGCGCTTCGATGGCGGCAGCGCCAATCCAGCACATGCGCCCACGCGGCTCATTGGCGAACAGGCTGTCCAGGCGCGCCATCGCACGCACCATCAGCTTGAGGCTGGCCTGCGGATTCTGCTCACGAATGAAGCCCAGCAGCCCTACCTGATACATGTGACGCAGGCGCTTGCCTTCGCTCAGTTTGGCCGCGCCATCGAGTGGCTGGGTAGCCGTATGTGGCCGCGCATGATCGAGGCGCACGCTGAAGAAGAAACTTTCCGGCAGCGGCTGCTGCGCGCCAGCCTGACGCAAATCGTTGATCGCCGGCAGCAGCAGTTCAGGCATTTCCTGCCGATGAGTGTCGACGTTTTCCAGATAACGGCGCAGCACATGCAGGGCATTGCTCAGTGCCGAGAGCTGTGCGTCGCGCTCCTCACCTGCTCCGGCTGGAATATCAGTGGCCTGACCCAGCACTTCCTGAGCCAGCAACTCGGCACCGGCCAGCTCGATCAGGTTGAGCGTGCCGCGCACCTGGTGCAGGCTTTCCACCGCCTGCTGCAACAGACTGCCGTTATGCCGCTCGGCGATGAAATGCTCCAGGCTCTGCTCGGCCTCTTCCATGGTGACGAACAGCTCGTCGCGCACCAGATTCAGGGATGTGGCTCCACTTACCATGCTCTAGGCCTCGCAGCGAACATCAGCGGATACGGCATCAGTCGGCGAACTCCGGCTTCTGCTTGGTCATGTGCGCCGCCATGGCCAGGCGCAGGTCTTCCGATTGCAGCATGGCGGCGTTCCAGGTGGCGATGTATTCAAGGCCATCGTCGACCCGATGATCGCGCATATAGCGAATCATTTCCTTGGTGCCACGCACGGCAATCGGCGACTTGGCGGCGATTTGTGCGGCGATCTCCATCACCCCGGCCAGCAGCGCCTCCTGATTCTCGTAGGTGCGATTGACCAGGCCGATACGGGCAGCTTCCGTGCCATCGATGTTGCGCCCGGTGAAGGCCAGCTCACGCATCATGCCGTCGCCGATGATGCGCGGCAGACGCTGCAGGGTGCCGACATCGGCAGCCATGCCCATGTCGATCTCCTTGATCGAGAACTGCGCATCGAGCGTGGAATAACGCATGTCGCAAGCGCTGATCAGGTCGATGGCGCCGCCGATGCAATAGCCCTGAATGGCAGCCAGCACTGGCTTGCGGCAATTGTCGACGGCGTTGAAGGAGGCTTGCAGCTCGAGAATCTTGCGGCGCAGCGTGGTGGCGTTACGGCCGACATCCTTGCCCAGTTGCGCACCGACCGAGGCCAGCAACATCAGATCGATGCCCGAGGAAAAGTGCTTGCCGGCACCGGAAAGCACCACCACGCGGACCGCATCGTTGTCATCGACCCACTGGAAGATCTCGATGATCTCGCGCCAGAAGTCGGCATTCATGGCGTTGACCTTGTCCGGTCGGTTGATCTGCACGTGAGCGATCTTGCCCACCTGCTCGATGCGGAAGGCTTTGTAGTCGGACATGGCAGGCATCCTCAGCCGCGGCTCGGCAGCACAGTAACAATTTTGTGATTAATAACCGAGCAACTATAACAAGCACGCCATAAAAGTCGATGCTTGCCAGCGTGACGCAGGCCACAGCCCGGGCGTTATCAACTGCTTTGAATATCAGAGATAAGCGTTTGATCTGCCGAAGAACTTGCGCTTCGGCAGATCCGGGGTGGTTTATTCCACCAAGCAATCCACCGTGTAGTGTCCGGCGTCGGTTTGCAGGCCATGTACATCGACGTCAAAGCCGGGGAAAGCCTTGTCGAAGGTGTGCGCGAACGCCAGGTAGTCGAGAATCGAACGACTTTGCGTGGTAAAGCGCTCACCCGGCATGATCAGCGGAATGCCGGGCGGGTAAGGCACCAGCATCACCGCCGCGATACGCCCCTGGAGCTGGTCGATCGGTACCGCCTCTACCTCGCCCCGCACCAAGCGGTCATAGGCATCAGCCGGTTTGATCGCAATCTCTGGCAGTGCCGTATACATGCTTTTCAGCGCCTTGGCCGTGGCGTTTTCACGGTAGCAGCCATGCAGCGCGTCGCACAGGTCACGCAGGCCCATGCCCTGGTAGCGGCCCGCGCCAGCGTGGGCGATGGAAGGCAGCACGTCGATCAACGGCAGATTGGCGTCGTAGCTGCGCTTGAACTCCAGCAGCTCGGTCAGCAGCGTGCTCCACTTGCCCTTGGTGATGCCCATGGAGAACAGCACCAGGAAGGAGTACAGGCCGGTTTTCTCCACCACCAGGCCACGCTCCCAGAGAAACTTGCTGACCACCGCGGCGGGAATGCCCTGCGGCTCCAGCTTGCCGGCGGCATTGAGGCCGGGCATCACCAGCGTGACCTTGATCGGATCGAGCAGCACATAGTCATCGGCCACTTCGCCGAAGCCATGCCAGTCGGCGTCCGGTTGCAACACCCAGTCGGCGGTCGACAGGCTGTCGGCGCCATCGGCCGCCCCTGGCTGCCAGATACTGAACCACCAGTCTTCGGCGCTCAGGTTGCGCCGCACATTGGCCAGGGCGCGACGGAAGCTCAGCGCCTCGTCGAAGGTTTCCTGAATCAGCGAACGCCCTGCCGGCCCCTCCATCATCGCCGACGCCACATCCAGCGAGGCAATGATGCCGTACTGTGGCGAGGTGGAGATGTGCATCATGAAGGCTTCGTTGAAGCGGTCGCGGTCCAGCTGCCGTTGCCCGCCATCCTGCACGTGAATCATCGAGGCCTGGCTGAAGGCCGCCAGCAGCTTGTGCGTCGAATGAGTGGTGAACACCAGCGGCGAGTGCTCGTTGTATTGAGTCCCCATGCCATAGCGGCCAGCATAGAACTCGTGGAAAGCGGCGTAGGCATACCAGGCCTCGTCGAAGTGCAGCACTTCGACCGAGTCGCCCAGCGCCTGCTTGACCATTTCGGCGTTGTAACAGAGCCCGTCATAGGTGGAGTTGGTCACCACCGCCAGCTTGACTTTGGGCGCACGACCACGCGCCAGCGGGCTGGCGTCGATCTTGGCCTGGATCGACTCCTTGCTGAATTCGGAGAGAGGAATCGGCCCGATGATGCCCAGTTCGTTACGTTCCGGGCATAGATAAAGCGGAATCGCGCCAGTCATGATGATCGAGTGCAGGATCGACTTGTGGCAGTTGCGGTCCACCAGCACCAGGTCATCGCGACCGACCATCGAATGCCAGACGATCTTGTTCGCCGTCGACGTACCGTTGATCACGAAGAAGGTGTGATCGGCGCCGAAGTTGCGCGCCGCACGCGCCTCGGCTTCGGCCAGCGGGCCGGTGTGATCGAGCAGCGAACCCAGTTCGGGCACCGATACGGAGAGGTCGGAGCGCAGGGTGTTTTCACCGAAGAACTGGTGAAAGGCCTGGCCCACCGGGCTCTTGCGATAGGCCACGCCGCCGCCGTGACCGGGCGTGTGCCAGGAATAGTTGGATTGCGCGGTGTGCTGCACCAGCGCCTTGAAGAACGGCGGTAGCAGGCCATCGAGGTAGTTGTGCGCCGCACGCGCCACCTGCCTGGCGAGGAACGACACAGTGTCTTCGTAGAGATAGAGGATGCCGCGCAGGTGGTTGAGATCGGCCATGGCTTCGGCCGGCGCGTTCTCGATGGTGACCTGCTCGCCCAGGGCGAAGATCGGCAACTGCGGCGCCCGCACCCGCGCCACACGAATCAGCTCGACCATGTCCTGCAACAGGCGGCTGTTCTCCCCCGCCCCCTCGGCCGCCACCAGGATGCAGGCCAGGCCGTGGTGGGTGGACGCGACGATGCGCCCCTCGGCGGCGCTCGCCGTGGGCAGAATACTGAAACCGTCCTGGGTAAGCTCCTGAGCGATGGCGCGCACACGATCACCGGCCACGGTGTCGGCCTTGATGTCGCGATGCACGATTAGGACGGGAAACTTGAGATCTTTATACATTGTGACGTCCTGAAGGCTGGCAGGCTTGGCCTGCCCATCGCCTCAGGTTAGAGGCTCCCCCTGATCGGCGGAACCCCCTGTGCATCACGCTATAAGAAAAGGTCGCAATTGCGCTGTTCAGTTATTCCGGCGCTTTTTCCAGCTGCGCCCACAGCGATGGGCCACCAGCGGCTTTCTCGATCACGGCCAGGCGCGCCAGATGCGCCGCAAGCTCCTCTTCGCTGGCGCGAATGACGCGCGTACGCGGACGAGAGGCGTCCAGACGGCGGATCGGCGTGGCCTGCTGGCGCCCGCTGCCATCGCCATCGGAACCTTCACCTGCCAGGGACAGATTGGTCTGCCCACCAGTCATCGCCAGGTAGACGTCGGCGAGAATCTCCGAGTCGAGCAAGGCGCCGTGCAGTTCGCGGTTGGAGTTGTCGACGCCGTAACGCTTGCACAGCGCATCCAGGCTGTTGCGCTGCCCCGGATGGCGCTCGCGCGCCATCATCAGGGTATCGAGCACCGAGCAGTAATCGCTGACGTCGGCACGCTCGCTCTGCCCCAGCAGGGCGAACTCGTTGTTGATGAAACCAACGTCGAACGCCGCGTTGTGGATGATCAGCTGGGCGCCCTTGATGAACTCGTAGAATTCATCGGCGACCTCCTTGAAGCGCGGCTTGTCGGCGACATACTCGTTGGTAATGCCGTGAACCGCGATGGCGCCTTCGTCGATTTCACGTTCGGGGTTGAGGTAGACGTGGAAATGACGCCCGGTCAGGCGGCGGCCCAGCAATTCGACACAACCGATCTCGATGATACGGTGCCCGTCAGTGACCGGCATACCCGTGGTTTCGGTATCCAGCACTACGTAGCGCTTGACGGTGTTTTCGGTTGTCACGCCTTGCCTCTCTCATCTATCCGGGTTGTCGCACATTCAGCGCAGCATCTTAACTCAGGTGCTGTGTCACCGCTCAGCGCGCCGCACGTACGTCGTCGACGCCGCGATTGGCCAACTGATCGGCGCGTTCGTTGCCAGGGTGGCCGGTGTGGCCACGCACCCACTGCCAGCTTACCTGGTGGCGGTTCACTTCCTCATCCAGCTTCTGCCAGAGGTCGGCATTCTTCACCGGCTCTTTCGAGGCGGTCTTCCAGCCGCGCTTCTTCCAGTTCGGCAGCCATTCCTGGATACCTTTCATCACATACTGTGAGTCGGTCACCAGCTTGACCGAGCACGGCCGGGTCAGCGCGATCAGACCGGCAATCGCCGCCATCAGCTCCATGCGGTTGTTGGTGGTATTGGGGTCTCCACCCCAGAGTTCCTTCTCCACGCCTTTGTACACCAGCAGCGCGCCCCAACCGCCGGGGCCAGGATTGCCCTTGCAGGCGCCGTCGGTGTAAATCACCACATCATGGGTTTCAGACATTCATAAGCTCTGTACAGAATTGTTTGGCCGGAGCTTGGCCTGCAGCATATTGCTGCAATCAGTTGTCGAGATCGCGCCGACTGACCTTGGCCACCGGCATCGGCAGCAACTTGCCCATCGGCTCGCGGCGCGACTGCCGCAGCGGGCGCAAGCCGACCACCAGCTTGCGCGCCACCAACAGGTAGAAACCGGCGCCCGGCAACTGCCAGGCATCGCCCCAGCTTTCCATTCGGCGCAGGCGCATTTGCCAGGCCAGCGAAGCGAGCGGCGGACGATAGCACCCGAACCGCCGTTTCTCCAACGCAAAGCCCAGCAAACTCAGCCAGTCACCGACACGGCTCGGCGCAATACAGCGCGCCCTGGCCAAACCGTCCCGGGCAAACAGGCGCCGGACGCCCCAGGTACTCCAGGGGTGAATACCCAGAATCAACAGGTGCCCGCCGGGCCTGACGCTGCGCGCCGCCTCGCGCAACAGGCCATGAGGCGACAGGCTGAAATCCAGACCATGCTGCAGCACCACCACATCGGTGGCGTGCTCCCCCAAGGGCCAGGATTGCTCCTCACAGACGATCTGCACGCCAGGCATCGGCGCGCCAAGGCGCACGTTGTGCTGGATCTGCCCCGCCTTGGGTGGGCCTTCGGCGCCAGGGCCGTAGCTCACCAGATAACCACCGAAAAAGCGCGCCAGCTCTTCTTCCAGCAAGCGCCGCTCTTCCTCCAGCAACAGCTGGCCGAGCGGCCCGGCAAGCCAGTCGCGCGCCTCACCGATGAGTTTGAGCCACTCAGGGTCGGCCTGGGCGAATGCCTGATCAGTCATCGCTGCCTCCGCATGACAGGTTCTGCATGTCCTGTCTAAGATGCACCTTTATCACCAGCTTAGCGACCCGCAATGATCCAGATCGACGCGCTACCCGCCTTCAATGACAATTATATCTGGCTGCTGCAGGAGGCCCGCAGCAAGCGTTGCGCCGTGGTCGACCCCGGTGATGCGGCGCCGGTCATGGCCTGGCTCGAGGCCCATCCTGACTGGACACTCAGCGATATCCTGATCACTCACCATCACTTCGATCACGTTGGCGGTGTCGAGCAACTGAAGACGGCTACCGGCGCCCGTGTCGCCGGCCCGGCGGCGGAAAAGATTCCAGCCCGTGACGTCGACCTCAAGGATAACGACGCAATCGAGCTGCTCGGCCTGCGCTTCGAGGTCATGGCCGTACCTGGGCATACCCTCGGTCATATCGCCTACTACCACGCCGAACAGAACCTGCTGTTCTGTGGCGACACCCTGTTCGCGGGTGGCTGTGGCCGCCTCTTCGAAGGTACGCCGCAACAGATGCACCAGTCGCTGAGCCGCCTGGCAGCGCTCCCTGGTGCAACACGGGTCTACTGCACCCACGAATACACCCTGAGCAACCTGCGCTTCGCCCATGCCGTCGAGCCGCACAACCCGGACGTCAGTGCGCGCCTGGCCGAAGTGGCCCGCTGGCGCGATGAGGGCCGCATCAGCCTGCCGTCGAACATCGAACTGGAACTGGCCACCAATCCTTTCCTGCGTGTTGGCGAGCCTGCGGTCGTCGCTGCGACCAACGGACGCGACGACCGGCAGTCGAGCGAGCCAAGCGCCGTATTCGCTAGCCTGCGTGCCTGGAAAGACAGGTTTTAGTCGCTGAGAAAAAGGTCGACAGGCCCGCAAAAGACCAGATTAAGACTGGTGAAAACTTGACCACCCCCGGCCCGATTCCTAGAATCGCCCGATCTTTTCGCCGGGACATACACCTCACCCAATGCCTTTATCATCACGCAAGCCATTGAATATAAAGGCGTTGGCGCGAAGCTCCCGAGCGCTCGCGGTGATGTGCAGCATCATCCTGGCCGGCTGTCAGAGCCTGCCCAGCGATACTCCGGACCGTTCGGCTGATACCTCTCGAGCCGTGGGCCTGGAGCGCGAGCCGGAGTGGCTCAACGACCAGGTCAAGCCGCGCGAATACGCCGATATCTGGGAACGCGTACGCGACGGCTTCAAGCTGCAGGATGAAATCGGCATCAACCCGCGCATCGAACGCGTGCGCCTGTGGTACGCCAGCAATCCAAAACACGTCAATACCGTCAGCGAACGCAGCGCGCCTTATATCCACTACATCGTCGAGCGCCTTGCCGAGCGCGACATGCCGATGGAGCTGGCGCTGCTGCCGGTGATCGAAAGTGCTTACGATCCACTGGCCTACTCCTCGGCACACGCGGTCGGCCTCTGGCAGTTCATTCCCTCGACCGGCCGCCATTACAACCTGCGCCAGACCAACTGGTACGACGGCCGCCGCGACGTCACTGCATCGACCGAGGCAGCGCTCAACTATCTCAGCCGCCTGCATGAAATGTTCAACGGCGACTGGCTGCTCGCCCTGGCCGCCTACAACGCTGGCGAAGGCCGCATCAGCCGCGCCATCGAGCGCAACGAGAAGCTCGGCCTGCCCAGCGACTACTGGAACCTGTCGCTGCCCAAGGAAACCGAGGACTACGTGCCCAAGCTACTGGCGCTGTCACAGGTGATCCTGACGCCGGAAGCCTACAGCGTGAGCCTTTCGCCAATCGCCAACGAACCCTACTTCGAACAGATCGCAATCAAGCAGCACATGGATCTGTCGCGCGTCGCCAAACTGGCCGACCTGGATGAACAGGAGCTGCTGCAGCTCAACCCCGCCTACAAGCGCGGTATTACCCTCGACGGCCCGCAACATCTGCTGGTGCCGACCGATAAGGCAGAAATGCTCAGCGCCAACCTGGCCCTGATGAAACCGCAGGAAATGGTCGACTGGCAGAGCTACACCGTGCGCTCCGGCGATAGTCTGCACGCCATCGCCAACCGTCATCACCTGTCAGTCAACATGCTCAAGGACGTCAACCGCCTGAGCAGCAACAACCTGAGCCTCGGCCAGGTGCTGACCATTCCCGCCCAGCCCGGCGCGCAACCGAGCGAACCGCTGTATCAGCAGCGCAGCGTCGCGCAGAGCGCGAGCACGCGGACCTATCAGGTGAAGAACGGCGACAACCTGTGGCAGATCGCTCGCGCCAACCAGGTCGCGGTGCACGACCTGAAGCGCTGGAACAAGCTGCAGGGCAATGCGTTGAAAGTCGGCCAGGTGCTCACACTGGCAGCCGCCGACAGCGGCGCGCGCGTCGCCAGCACCACTCGCAGCACCGCCACCTCACGAGACAAAGCCACCTACTACCGCGTAAAGCATGGCGACTCGCTGTATGTGATCGCCAAGCGCTTCAAGATAGACCTCAAGCGCCTGCAGGCCTGGAATCCACGCAGCAGCAAGCTGCAACCAGGGGAAATGCTGACCCTCTATCTGCCGTGATCAGCGCTTGCTGATCGCCTCCAGGCAACGCCCCGCCAGTTGCGTGAAACGCTGAAACGCCACGAACTGCTCGTGTCGCAGCGCCCGCCCGGACAGCCTGCTGTCGGCATACAGCACGCCGATTTCCCGCTTACCCGCGATGATCGGCGCGATGAAGAACATCCCAGCGCCAAGACTGCGCCGAATCGGCTGGGTCACCAGCTCGGCCAGGTTGTAGCTGGCGGGCACGCCCATCCAGATCGCCTCGCGATGGCGCAGCGCATAACTGAAGATATGCGGCTGCTCCATCTGCTCGGCAGGCAGCACGAAGTCCTCCAGCCATTGCTGAGACTTTTCACCGATCACCCGTTTGGCGCGGAAGCGGCTTTGCCCATCGGCCAGCACCGTGAGCATCACCCGCTCCAGGCCAGCGCCCCGATGCAGGCCTTTGAGCAAGGTGTCGAGCACCAGCCCGACATCGGCCCTGGCATTGACCATCAGGCCGAGATCCTGCAATGCCTGCTGCATCACCAACAGATCCGGCTGCAGCAAACGCGCACGACGCGCCTCCTGCTGCTGGCGAATCTGCTCGGGATCGGTATTGGGAATCAGCCGGCACAACTTGCTGGCACCGAAGGTCGAGGCGACCTTGACCGCCTCATCCGCACTGGCCAGCACCTGCTGCAGGGTTTCCTCCGGTGTCAGCTCGATAAACGCTGCCACCTTGCCCAGCACGCCCTCCATTTCTGCACAATCCCAGCCATCCAGCGCCGCCTCGCTGATGCGCACGCCCAACTGTACGGCGTAGGCGGCCGGATCATGCTGGCTGGCACCCGCCTGGGCGAGAATGGCGGTTTCGCCGAGGTTCCAGCTTTTCAGCAACGCCTGGGTAAGTTGACGAAAGCTGGCACCGAGCACCTCACGCACTGCCTCATCGACATCGACACCGGGGCGCTCAAGGGCATCGGCCAGTTCGTCAGCCTGCGCCCCACCACAGCCCCAGAACGCCAGCTCGCCCAGATGATGGAGCAGCGCAGCGATGAACACTTCTTCGCTGTGCCCGGAAATGACATAGCCAGCCAGGTTGCGCGCCTGCACCGCGGCATGGAAAGAACGCGCGAGTAACATCTGCAACTGCTCACGCGGCGCGCGGGTAAGCAGCCCGTCTATCAGGCTCACCGAAAGACTGATCAGGCGTACATTGTCGAAGCCGATCAGTACGATGGCCCGCGAAATGGTCTTTATGGTTTCCTGGGAAGGGTTGTAGTAGACGCTGTTGCCGACCCGCAGCACCTTGCTGGTCAGCGCCGCATCACGCAGCAACACATCGGCCAACTGCTGTACTGAAGCAGAATCCTGCTGCGCAAGGCGTTGCAGATCCTGCACCACTGTAGCCAGCGCGGGCAGTTCGGCTTGGTTCAGGCGATCGATCCATGACTGCAAACTATGGCTTCGTTCCGACAAATTCGTACCCTCATGGCGTGTCCCTGAAGTGTATGCCATAGCGTCGCAAGCGAGCGCCCACCGCTGCACTCTTTTTCCTGTCCATACAAGCTGTTACTGTACCGACCCAGAAGCCCAAACGCCGCCATGGATCGGATCTCACGCCCGATGCGTCCCCTCCTACTGCTGTTCCTCAGCCTGGCCTTGAGCTTTCCCGCCTCTGCGACTATCAGCGAGAGCCACGGCTACGCCCAGTTCGGGACACTCAAGTATCCTGCCAGCTTCAGTCATTTTGACTGGGTCAACCCCGATGCGCCCAAAGGCGGCACGTTGCGCATCATGGCGTCCGGCACTTTCGATACGCTCAACCCCTACACGTTCAAGGGCAGCAGCCCGATCTCGACCGCGCATTTCCTGCAGTACGGCGCCAATGAGCTGAACGAACCCTTGATGGTCGGCACTGGCGCTTACGACCCCTCGGGGGATGAGCCTGCCTCCAGCTATGGCCTGATCGCCAGAAGCGTCGAGTACAGCGAGGACCGCAGTTGGGTGGTCTTCAACCTGCGGCCGGAAGCGCGTTTTCACGATGGCAAGCCGATCACGGCCTACGACGTGGCCTTCTCCTATCGCCTGCTGCGCAATGACGGCCACCCGCAGTACCGCACCAACCTGCAGGAAGTGAAACGCGTCGATATTCTCGGCCGCCACCGCATCCGTTTCGTCTTCAAGCGCGCCGGCAACCCGCTGTTGATCCTGCGCCTGGGTGAACTGCCGGTCCTGCCGCAGCACTATTGGAAAGATCGCGACTTCAAGAGCACCACCTTCGAGGCGCCGCTGGGCAGCGGTCCCTACCGCATCGTTCAGGTGGTACCTGGCCGGCGCCTGGTGTTCGAGCGGGTGAAGGACTGGTGGGGCAAGGATCTGCCGGTCAATCGCGGCAAATACAACTTCGACCGCGTCGAGGTGGAGTTCTACCGCGACAACCATGTCGCCTTCGAGGCCTTCAAGGCCGGCGAATTCGACTTCTACATCGAGAACCAGGCAAAGAACTGGAGCAACGGCTACCGCTTTCCGGCCGTGACCCGTGGCGACGTGATTCGCGCCGAGATACCGCACCAGATTCCGACCCAGACCCAGGCGCTGTTCATGAACACGCGCCGCGATCTGTTCAGCGACCGCAGGGTGCGTGAGGCGCTGGGGCTGATGTTCGATTTCGAGTGGACCAATCGCACGCTGTTCAACAACGCCTACGTGCGCGCCGCCAGCTACTACCCCAACAGCGAATTCTCGGCCACTGGCAAGCCCGAAGGCGCGGAGTGGCTGTTGCTCTCGCCGCATCGCGACAAGCTGCCTGCACGCCTGCTCACCGAGCCACCGACACAACCGGTAACCGACGGTCGCGGCATCCCTCGGGAAACCTTGCGCCGCGCCCTCGGTCTATTGGCCGATGCCGGCTGGAAACCCTCCGGCCAGGAGCTGCGTAATGCTCGCGGTCAACGCCTCGAGTTCGAGATCATGCTGGTCAACCCCAGCCTCGAACGCATTCTCCAGCCCTATACTGCCAACCTCGCCAGTATCGGCATACGCGCCAACCTGCGCACTGTCGATCGCGCCCAGTACAAGCAACGCCTTGACCAGTTCGACTACGACATGATCCTGCTGACCCTGCCGCAAACCCTCAGCCCGGGGCTGGAACAATCGCTGTACTTCCATTCCAGCCAGGTGAACATCAAGGGCGGCAAGAACTATGCAGGCGTCAACGATCCGGTGGTCGACGAGATGATCGACAAGCTGCTCTCGGCGCAGACTCGAGACGAACAGGTAGCCGCCACGCGGGCCCTGGACCGAGTCCTGCTCTGGCAGCACTACAGCATTCCCAACTGGTACATCAATTATCACCGCCTGGCGTACCGCAATCGGTTCGCCTTCGTCACCACGCCGCCCTACACGCTGGGCCTGCGCACCTGGTGGCTGAAGCCCACGGAGAACGCTCGATGACCCACCCGCTGCGCAGTTTCCTGCTTCACGGTAGCAGCCTCATTCTGCTCGGCCTGGCCGGCCTTGCCTTCGCCGCCCCCAAACACGCCGTCACCCTCTACGACGAGCCGCCCAAATATCCCGCCAACTTCACGCACTTCGAATACACCAATCCCGACGCGCCCAAGGGCGGCACCTTTCGCGAAGCGGGTTTCGGTGGCTTCGACAGCCTCAACCCCTTCATCAGCAAGGGTGTGGCTGCCGACGAGATCAACCTGATCTACGACACCCTTGCCGTGCAAAGCATGGACGAGCCGTTCACCGCCTATGGCCTGGTGGCAGAAAAGATCGAGAAAGCGCCCGACAACGCCTGGGTGCGCTTTCTGCTGCGCAAGGAAGCGCGCTTTCACGACGGCACGCCGATCACCGCCGAGGACGTCAAGTTCACCTTCGATACGCTGATGGAAAAAGGCGCGCCGATGTACCGCGGCTATTACGCCGACGTCGAGCAGGTGGAAGTGGAATCGCCGCACAGCGTGCGCTTCGTGTTCAAGCACGCCGGCAACCGCGAGCTGCCGCTGATCGTCGGCCAGTTACCGGTGCTACCCAAGCACTGGTGGGCCGAACGCGACTTCGCCAAGAGCAACCTCGAGGTACCGCTGGGCAGCGGCCCGTACAAGGTCGGCCGCGTCCAGGCCGGCCGCAGCATCCGCTACGAGCGTGTCGACGACTGGTGGGCCAAGGATCTGCCCGTGAGCCGCGGCTTCTACAACTTCGACACCATCCAGATCGACTATTACCGCGACAACACCGTGGCCCTGGAGGCGCTGAAGGCCGGCCAGTTCGACTACTGGCTGGAAACCAGCGCGAAGAACTGGGCCACGGCCTACAACACCCCGGCGGTCGCCAACGGCCAGCTGATCAAGGAAGAAATCCAGAACCGCAATCCCACCGGCATGCAGGGTTTCATCTTCAACACCCGCCGTCCGCAGTTCCAGGATCGCCGCGTACGTGAGGCGCTGGGCCTGCTGTACGACTTCGAATGGGCCAACAAACGCCTGTTCAACGGCGCCTATTCCCGCACCCGCAGCTATTTCGACAATTCCGAACTGGGCTCGCAGGGGCTGCCCGGTGAAGACGAACTGGCGATTCTAGAACCGCTGCGCGGCAAGATTCCGGCCGAAGTGTTCAGCGAGGAATTCCGTGTACCGGTCACCGACGGCAGCGGCATCATTCGCGAGCAACAGCGCCGCGCCTACCAGCTGCTGCAACAGGCCGGCTGGCGTATCGAAGGTGATCGCATGCTCGATGCCAACGGTCAGCCGGTCAGCTTCGAGTTCCTTCTCGCACAAACCGAGTTCGAGCGTGTGCTGCTGCCATTCAAGCGCAATCTGGCCGACCTTGGCATGGATCTGGTGATTCGCCGCGTCGACGTTTCGCAGTACATCAACCGCCTGCGCTCGCGTGACTTCGACATGATCGTCAGCGGCTTCGGCCAGTCCAACTCGCCGGGCAACGAGCAACGCGAATACTGGCACTCCTCCAGCGCCGACAATCCCGGTAGCCGCAATTTCATCGGCCTCAAGGACCCGGCCATCGACCAGATCGTCGAAGGTCTGATCAACGCCGACTCGCGGCAGAACCTGATCGCCCATACCCGCGCCCTCGATCGCGTGCTGCTTTGGGGCTATTACGTGATCCCCAACTGGCACATCAAGACCTGGCGTGTCGCCTACTGGAACCGTTTCGAGCACCCGAAGGTGACGCCACTCTACGATATCGGCCTGCACACCTGGTGGGTGCGCCCAGGCCTGGAGCAACCGAGCGAAGCTCAGCAGCAAGCCGCAGAACAGGCGACCGAAGAGGCGAAGCAATAACATGCTGGCCTATATCTTTCGCCGCCTGCTGCTGATCATCCCGACCCTGTTCGGCATTCTGGTCATCAACTTCATCATCATCCAGGCCGCTCCCGGCGGCCCGGTCGAGCAGATGATCGCCAAGCTGGAGGGGTTCGATGCGGCTGCCGGCGGCGCCACGGGGCGCATCGGTGGTGGTGGCGCCGAAGTGTCGGTGGCCGGCTCCAACTATCGTGGCGCCCAGGGCCTCGACCCACAACTGATCGCCGAGATCGAGAAGATGTACGGCTTCGACAAGTCGGCGCCGGAACGCTTCTGGATCATGCTGAAGAACTACGCGCAGCTCGACTTCGGTTCCAGCTTCTTCCGCGATGCCCAGGTCATCGACCTGATCATCGAGAAGATGCCGGTGTCGATCTCCCTTGGTTTATGGAGCACCCTGATCATGTATCTGGTCTCCATTCCCCTGGGGATCGCCAAGGCCACTCGCCACGGCAGCGCCTTCGACGTCTGGACCAGTTCGGCGATCATCATCGGTTACGCCATTCCCGCGTTTCTCTTCGCCATCCTGCTGATCGTGCTGTTCGCCGGCGGCAGCTACTGGGACTGGTTCCCGCTGCGTGGGCTGACCTCGAACAACTTCGAAGAACTGAGCCTCGGCGGCAAGATTCTCGACTACCTCTGGCACCTGGTGCTGCCGGTCACCGCACTGGTCATTGGCAACTTCGCCACCCTGACCCTGCTGACCAAGAACAGCTTCCTCGACGAGATCGGCAAGCAGTACGTGACCACGGCCCGTGCCAAGGGTCTGAGCAATAATCGCGTGCTCTACGGCCACGTCTTCCGCAATGCCATGCTGCTGATCATAGCCGGCTTCCCAGCGGCCTTCATCGGCATCTTCTTCACCGGCTCGCTGCTGATCGAAGTGATCTTCTCGCTCGACGGCCTGGGCCTGATGAGTTTCGAGGCGGCGATCAACCGCGACTACCCGGTGGTGTTCGGCACCCTGTTCATCTTCACCTTGCTGGGGCTGATCGTGAAACTGATCGGTGACATCACCTACACCCTGGTCGATCCGCGTATCGACTTCGAAAGCAGGGAGGGTTGATCGATGAAACTCTCCCCTCTCAATCAACGCCGCTTCGAGCGCTTCAAGGCCCACAAACGTGGCTGGTGGTCGCTGTGGCTGTTCCTCATCCTCTTCGGCCTCAGCCTTGGCGCAGAAATGATCGCCAACGACAAGCCACTGGCCGTGCGCTACGACGGCGAGTGGTATTTCCCGGTGCTCAAGCGCTATCCGGAAACCGTGTTCGGCGGTGAATTCCCTCTTCAAGCCAACTACAAGAGCCCCTACATCCAGGAACTGATCGCAGAGAAAGATGGACGGATGATCTGGCCGCCAATCCCGTTCAGTTACTCGAGCATCAACTACGACCTGGAAGTGCCGGCACCCGCACCGCCTTCTGCACAAAACTGGCTTGGCACCGATGATCAGGGCCGCGATGTACTTGCACGGGTGATCTACGGCTTCCGTATCTCGGTACTGTTCGCCCTGATCCTGACCTTGGCCAGTTCGGTGATCGGCGTTGTCGCCGGGGCCTTGCAGGGCTTTTACGGTGGCTGGGTAGACTTGCTCGGCCAACGCTTTCTGGAAATCTGGTCGGGCCTGCCGGTGCTCTACCTGCTGATCATCCTGGCCAGTTTCGTCCAGCCCAATTTCTGGTGGTTGCTGGGCATCATGCTGCTGTTCTCATGGATGAGCCTGGTGGACGTGGTACGCGCCGAGTTCCTGCGCGGGCGTAATCTGGAGTACGTGCGCGCTGCCCGCGCGCTGGGCATGGATAACGGCGCGATCATGTTCCGCCACATCCTGCCCAATGCAATGGTCTCCACCATGACATTCATGCCGTTCATTCTCACCGGCGCGATCGGCACGCTCACCGCCCTGGACTTCCTCGGCTTCGGCCTGCCACCTGGCGCACCCTCGCTGGGTGAACTGGTCGCACAGGGCAAGAGCAACCTGCAGGCGCCCTGGCTGGGCATCAGTGCCTTCGCCGTACTGGCGATCATGCTGAGCCTGCTGGTATTCATCGGCGAAGCCGCCCGCGATGCCTTCGACCCGAGGAAATGACATGAGCCAGCACGAAACCCTGTTGCAAGTGCGCGACCTGGCCATCGAGTTCGTCACGGGCGAGCAGTGCCAGCGCGTGGTCGAAGGCGTCAGCTTCGACATTCACAAGGGCGAGACCCTGGCCCTGGTTGGCGAGAGCGGCTCGGGCAAGTCGGTCACGGCGCACTCGATCCTGCGCCTCTTGCCCTACCCGCTCGCGCGCCACCCGCACGGCAGCATCGAGTACGCCGGCGAAAACCTGCTCAAGCTCAGCGAAGGCCGCCTGCGCGGCATTCGCGGCAACCGCATCGCCATGGTCTTCCAGGAGCCCATGACCTCGCTCAACCCGCTGCACAGCATCGAGAAGCAGATCAACGAAGTGCTCGCTCTGCACAAGGGCCTGCGTGGCAAGGCCGCCAGCGCGCGCACCCTCGAGCTGCTGGAACTGGTCGGTATTCCCGAGCCGAAGAAACGCCTCAAGGCCTACCCGCACGAACTCTCCGGCGGCCAACGGCAGCGCGTGATGATCGCCATGGCCCTGGCCAACGAGCCACAACTGCTGATCGCCGACGAGCCGACCACCGCTCTGGACGTCACCGTACAGCTGAAAATCCTCGAATTGCTCAAGGATTTGCAGGCGCGCCTGGGCATGTCGCTGCTGCTGATCAGCCACGACCTCAACCTGGTTCGCAGAATTGCCCACCGCGTATGTGTCATGCAGCGCGGTCGCATCGTCGAACAGGCGTCGTGTGAAGAATTGTTCCAGGCTCCGCAGCATCCCTACACCCAGGAACTGCTCGGTGCCGAGCCCAGCGGCGACCCTGCGGCCAACCCTGCGGGTCAGCCGTTGCTGGAAGTGGACGACCTGCGCGTGTGGTTCCCGATCAAAAAGGGCCTGCTGCGCCGGACGGTGGATCATGTCAAAGCGGTGGACGGCATCAACTTCAGCCTGCCCCAGGGCCAGACCCTGGGCATCGTCGGCGAAAGTGGTTCCGGCAAGTCCACACTGGGCATGGCCATTCTGCGGCTGCTCGCCAGTCGCGGTGATATCCGCTTTCAGGGCCAGCAGTTGCAGGGCCTCAGCCAGCAGGAAGTACGCCCGCTGCGGCGTCAGATGCAGGTGGTGTTTCAGGACCCCTTCGGCAGCCTGAGCCCACGCATGTCGGTGAGCCAGATCGTCGGTGAAGGTCTGCGCATTCACGGCATGGGCAACGAGGCGGAGCAGGAACAAGCCATCATCGACGCGCTTTTGGAGGTAGGGCTGGACCCGCAGACGCGGCATCGCTACCCCCACGAGTTTTCTGGCGGGCAACGGCAGCGGATTGCCATTGCCCGGGCACTGGTGTTGAAACCGGCGCTGATCCTGCTGGACGAGCCCACTTCGGCGCTCGACCGTACGGTGCAGCGTCAGGTGGTGGAGTTGTTGCGCGGCTTGCAGGCCAAGTACAACCTGACCTATCTGTTTATCAGCCATGACCTGGCGGTAGTCAGAGCGCTGAGCCACCAGTTGATGGTGGTCAAGCAGGGCCAGGTGGTCGAACAGGGGTCTGCCGAGTCGATCTTCAGTGCACCGCAACACCCTTATACGCAGCAGTTGCTGGAAGCCGCTTTTCTGGCCCCGGCAACGGCTCACTGATCCTTGAAACAGGAAGAGGAATAGCACAATGGGTTTTCTAACCGGTAAGCGCGTACTCATCGTTGGCGTCGCCAGCAAACTGTCCATCGCCTCGGGTATCGCCGCCGCCATGCACCGCGAAGGTGCCGAGCTGGCCTTCACCTACCAGAACGAGAAGCTCAAGGGCCGCGTCGAAGACTTCGCTGCCGGCTGGGGCTCCAGCGCTGACCTGTGCTTCCCTTGCGACGTGGCCAGCGACGAGGAAATCGCCGCGGTGTTCGAAGCGCTGAGCAAGAAGTGGGACGGCCTGGACTGCATCGTCCACTCGGTCGGCTTCGCCCCGGGCGACCAGCTCAATGGCGACTTCACCGACGTCACCACCCGTGAAGGCTTCAAGATCGCCCACGACATCAGCGCCTACAGCTTCGTCGCCCTGGCCAAGGCCGGTCGCGAGATGATGAAAGGCCGCAACGGCAGCCTGCTCACCCTCTCCTACCTGGGCGCCGAACGCACCATGCCGAACTACAACGTCATGGGCATGGCCAAGGCCAGCCTGGAAGCCGGCGTACGCTACCTGGCCGGCAGCCTCGGCCCGGAAGGTACTCGCGTCAACGCCATCTCTGCCGGCCCGATCCGCACCCTGGCTGCCAGCGGCATCGCCAGCTTCCGCAAGATGCTGGCCGCCAACGAGAAGCAGACTCCGCTGCGCCGTAACGTGACCATCGAGGAAGTCGGCAATGCCGGCGCCTTCCTCTGCTCCGACCTGGCTTCGGGCATCAGCGGCGAGATCATGTACGTCGACGGCGGCTTCAACACCACCGCCATGGGCGCCATGGAAGACTGAGAAGGTCGCCGGACATCGTAGAGCGATGCCCGGCTCTGCCGCACCTCATGCACGGCCCAGCCGTGCCTGAACCCACAACGCCGCATATTGCTCTGCAAGTGCGGCGTTGTCGTTTCTGGCTTTTGTCAGCATTCAGCTACCCGAACCGAAACGCCACCACTACTCGGCACGCTTCAACGTTGGTGTTGTCCTAGCTGGAAGCCTGGAACCGAGATGGGTCAATGATCCCGACAAACAAATGGCGTGCCTGCCTGATCTGCGCACTATGCAGCCTTGTGGTCGGCTGCGCCCTGCCACCGCTGGATGGCCGTACCGAGAGCCAGGCCTTCACCCAGGCCGAAACGGCCGATACCACGCTGGGGCAAGCACTGGGCAGCGAACGCGACGCCCACCCCGGCCTGTCCGGCATTCTTACGCTGGCGGCTGCCCGCGATGCCTTTGCCGCGCGCATGCTCCTGGTCGAAGCGGCCGAGCGCAGTCTCGATGTTCAGTACTACATCTGGCGCAACGACATTACCGGCACCCTGCTGCTCGATGCGCTGCTCAGAGCTGCCGAACGAGGCGTTCGCGTTCGCCTGCTGCTGGACGACAACGGCATCGCCGGCCTCGATCAGACCCTGAGCACGCTCGATCGCCACCCCAACATCGAAGTGCGCCTGTTCAATCCCTTCTCACTGCGCCAGGTCAAGGCGCTGGGTTATCTGACCCACTTTCCACGCGCCAACCGGCGCATGCACAACAAGTCTTTCACCGTGGACAACCAGGCCACCATCATCGGTGGACGCAATATCGGCGACGAATACTTCGACGCCAGTGAGGGGGTGCTCTTCGCCGACCTCGATGTACTGGCAATCGGCCCGGTCGTGGCCGACACCTCCGCCGACTTCGATCGCTACTGGGCCAGCGACTCCAGCTACCCACTGGAGCTGATCGTGTCTCGCAGCCGGAGCGCTCCACAGCTCCTGCACGATATCGCGGCAGACCTTGCCAGCTCGCCTGCAGCCAGCGGTTACGTGAAGACCCTGCAGGAAAGCGAGTTCATTCAGCGCCTGCTGGACAAGAATCTTGGCTTTGAATGGAGCGAGACCACACTGGTCAGCGATGATCCCGCCAAGGGCCTCGGCAATGCCAGTGACGGCGAACTGCTGATCAGCCACCTGGGCGAAATGCTCGATATTCCACAGGCACGCGTCGACCTTGTATCGCCCTACTTCGTCCCCACGCAAACCGGCGTCGATATCTTTACCGGCCTGGCACAACGCGGCGTTGAAGTGCGCATCCTGACCAATGCGTTGGAGGCAACGGACGTGACGCCGGTACACGCCGGCTACGCCAAGCGCCGGCGTGCCCTGCTCGAAGGCGGCGTCAAACTCTATGAAATGCGTCTGGATGCGGACGACGAAGGCCATCGGGAGAAAGCCGGCCCATTCGGCAGCTCCGGCTCAAGCCTGCACGCCAAGACCTTCGCCCTCGATGGCCAGCGAGTGTTCATCGGCTCATTCAACTTCGATCCACGCTCTGCCAGCCTCAATACGGAGATGGGTTTTCTTATCGAAAGCCCGAAACTGGCGGCAGCCATCGGCCAGGCATTCGAAAGCGATATCCCGGCCAATGCCTACGAGCTGCGACTGGACGAACACGACCGAATCTACTGGCTGCAGCGCGTGGATGGCGAGCAACGACGATTCGATAGCGAGCCCGGTACAGGCCTGCTCAAACGCCTGGGCATTCATCTGCTCTCGTGGCTGCCCATCGAATGGTTGTTGTAACCCAGAAACGACAAAGCCCCGCACTTGGCGGGGCTTTCTCGTAACGGACAGCGATCAGAAACGTTCGATATCAGCCTTGGCTTCCAGCTGCTTGCGCAGCGCGGCGAAGTCCTGCTGGCCGGCACGCGACGCCAGGAAGTGGCGGTACATGGCGAGCTCTTCGTCAGCCAGCGCCTCTTCCGGCACATTTACGCCATCGAGGCGCAGCACGACGTAATCGCCATTGTTCAGCGTCACGCCGGCGAAGGTGGGCTCGCCCGCCTTGTCTGGCTTGGGCATACGGAACAGCGCCTGCAGCACTTTGGGCTCGATGCCGTCCTGGCTACGAGTGGCCGCCTCCTGAACCTGCCAATCAGCAGCAGACTGCTCACCGGCCTGGGCAGCAGCCAGTTGCTTCTCACCTTCGGCCTTGGCCGCGGCACTGGCACGCTCCTGCTGCAGATGGGCACGAATGCTTTCGGCGACCTGTTCCAGGGGCAGCTGCTCGGGCTTTTTGTGTTCCTTGACGCGCACGACGACCACGGTGCTCGGGTCCAGCTCGATGGTCGAGCTGTTGGTGCCATCTTCCAGAACTTCAGGGCTGAAGGCAGCCTGCAGCACCTGGCGGTTGGCAGTGATGCCAGTTGCACCACCCTCACGACCGAAGGCTTCGCTGGTCTTGACCTCGAGACCCAGCTCCTGGGCAGGCTGAGCCAGATCTGATGCTTCGAACGCGGCGTCTTCCAGTTGCTTGGTCGCCTCGACGAAGCGCTGCTCGACCTGTTGCGCTTTGAAGTCACGCGCCAGCTTGTCCTTCAGACTGTCGAAGCTTGGCACTTCTGGAGCCTGAACACCCAGCAGCTTGATCAGGTGCCAGCCGAACTCGCTCTGCACGGGTTCGGAAACCTGGCCCTGCTGCAGCGCATAGAGCGCTTCCTCGAAGGCCGGATCGTAAACGCCAGGGCCGGCGTACCCCAGATCACCGCCATCGGCAGCCGAACCTGGGTCCTGCGAGAACTCCTTGGCCAGGGCAGCGAAATCTTCGCCAGCGTCCACACGCGCCTTGATCTCTTCGATCTTGGTACGCGCGGCCTGGTCATCGCCCTCGATAAGGATGTGCGCAGCCTGACGCTGCTCAGCCAGGTTGGCGATCTCGCTCTCGTACAGCGGCTGCAGATCTTCATCGCTGACTTCGACCTGATCGAAGAAGCTGTCCTTGTGCAGCTCGACGTACTCCAGCACGACCTGCTCAGGGCTCATGAACTCGCCAGCGTGCTCGTCGTAATAGGCGTTGACGTCGCTGTCGCTCAACTCGATCGCAGCGCTATCGGCCTTGATGGTGAGACTGGCGAAGTCACGGGTCTGGCGCTCGAGATTGGCGAAGGCACGTGCCTCCTGCTCGGTGACGAAGCTACTGGCGCCGAGACCGGCACGCAGCTGACCAATCAGCATTTCCTCTTCCAGCATCTGGCGGAACTGCAGGCGGGTGTAGCCCATCTGGCGAATGACCTGATCGAAGCGCGCGGCATCGAAGCGGCCATCTACCTGAAATTCGGGAGTTTGCAGAATCACCTGGTCCAGCGATCCCTGCGAGAAGGCGAAATGAGCATCACCGGCTGCCTGAAGCAGCAGCTTGCGCTCGATCAAGCCCTTGAGCGAAGCCTCACGCAGCAGGTTGTCATCGAGCAGCGAGGCATCAAAATCGCGACCCAGTTGCTGCAGCAGCTGACGACGCTGCATTTCAACGGCCTGGTTGAGCTCGTTGAGGGTAATGGTGTCACCGTTCACGTCAGCCGCATTGTTGCGATTGCTGGTCCCCGTGACGATGGCTTCGAAACCGGTAAACGCCATCAGCATCACAATGAGGCCGATGATGATTTTGGCAATCCAACCGCGTGAATTGTCCCTGATGTTTTGCAGCATGCTTCCCCCAGAACGACTGTACAGAGTCACCAGCCGCGCAGTGTGGGTAATGTCCAGATAGAAGAAAGGCGCATCCTTGGATGCGCCTTCTCGTAACGCGTTAAGCGGTCAGAGCAGAAGAGTCTAGGACTACCTGCGCTGCCCCCTAACAGCCGCCAGACGGAGCCCGACGGCTAGGCAAACCCAGAAGACGCTTAGTTGACGGCGTCTTTCAGAGCCTTGCCAGCTTTGAAGCCTGGGATCTTGGCAGCAGCGATGCTGATCGGCTTGCCGGTCTGCGGGTTGCGACCAGTGCGAGCAGCACGCTCTTTGACAGCGAAGGTACCGAAGCCTACCAGCACAACGGAGTCACCAGCCTTCAGAGCGCCAGTGACGGATTCAATCACTGCATCCAGCGCGCGGCCAGCAACAGCTTTCGGGATATCAGCAGATGCAGCGATGGCATCGATCAGTTCCGACTTGTTCACTCTAAGTCCCCTTATTTCTGTTGAGTTTGTTTCTTGATTTTTAGTGTAAGCAAAGCGGGTGCTGGATGGCCTGCCGACACAATAAAAGCCGCTTTATAACAAGGGCTCAAAAATTGTGTCAAGGAAGCCCCCCGGCTAATGCGTGCTGATTCGCTCCTTGGAATCAGACTCGCGCTTGTCATCCGTTGCAACCATCTCCGGAGCCGCATCGGGCAAGGGCTCCGGGGCGTATTGCAGCGCAATTTGCAGGACCTCGTCAATCCATTTAACCGGTTTAATCTGCAGGTCTTGCTTAATATTTTCCGGAATTTCCTTCAGATCACGCACATTTTCTTCGGGAATGATCACGGTCTTGATCCCACCCCGATGCGCCGCCAGAAGTTTTTCTTTGAGCCCGCCGATGGCCAGCACCTGACCACGCAGGGTGATTTCCCCGGTCATGGCCACGTCCGCCCGTACCGGAATCTGCGTCAGGGCCGATACCAGTGCCGTGCACAAACCGATGCCCGCGCTCGGGCCATCCTTGGGCGTGGCACCTTCGGGCATATGGATGTGAACGTCGCGCTTCTCGTTGAAATCAGCCGGGATCCCCAGGCTTTTCGCGCGACTGCGAACCACCGTCATGGCCGCCGTCATCGACTCTGCCATGACATCACCCAGCGAACCGGTCTTGATCAGATTGCCCTTGCCAGGCACCACGGCCGTCTCGATGGTGAGCAGCTCACCGCCGACCTGAGTCCAGGCCAACCCGGTCACCTGACCGATCTGATCCTGCTGTTCGGCAAGGCCATAGCGATGCTTGCGCACACCCAGGAAGTGCTCCAGGGAATCGGCGCTGACCGTGACCTGGAAGCGCTTCTCGCGTATATGCTCCTTGACCACTTTGCGGCAGACCTTGGCGATTTGTCGCTCCAGACTGCGCACACCAGCTTCACGCGTGTAGTAACGAATGATGTCGCGAATCGCCGACTCGTCGAACTCCAGCTCGCCCTTCTTCAGGCCATTGGCCTGTATCTGCTTGGGCGCCAGGTACTTGATGGCGATGTTGACCTTCTCGTCCTCGGTGTAACCCGGCAGACGAATGACCTCCATCCGATCCAGCAGCGGGCCGGGGATGTTCATCGAGTTGGCGGTGCAAAGGAACATCACATCTGACAGGTCATAATCGACCTCCAGATAGTGATCGTTGAAATTATGGTTCTGCTCAGGGTCGAGGACTTCGAGCAATGCAGAGGCAGGATCGCCGCGCATGTCCTGGCCCATCTTGTCGATCTCGTCGAGCAGGAACAACGGGTTGCGCACGCCGACCTTGGTCATCTTCTGAATCAGGCGACCCGGCATCGAGCCGATGTAGGTGCGGCGGTGCCCCCGAATCTCGGCCTCGTCACGTACGCCGCCCAAGGCCATGCGCACGAACTTGCGGTTGGTCGCGGTGGCGATGGACTCGGCCAGCGAGGTCTTGCCCACACCGGGCGGGCCGACCAGGCACAGCACCGGCCCCTTGAGCTTCTTCACCCGCTTCTGCACGGCGAGATATTCAAGAATGCGCTCCTTGACCTCCTCCAGACCGTAGTGATCGGCATCGAGAATGCTCTCGGCACGCGCCAGATCCAGTCGTACCTTGCTTTCGGCTTTCCACGGCACGTTCACCAGCCAATCGATGTAGGAGCGCACCACAGTGGCTTCAGCGGACATCGGCGACATTTGCTTGAGCTTGTTCAGCTCGGCATTGGCCTTGGTCAAGGCTTCCTTGGTCAGCCCCGCGTTATCGATACGCTTGCGCAGTTCGTCGAGCTCGCTATGGCCTTCATCGATATCGCCAAGCTCTTTCTGAATGGCCTTCATCTGCTCATTCAGGTAGTACTCGCGCTGACTGCGCTCCATCTGCTTCTTCACGCGGCCGCGAATACGTTTCTCGACCTGTAGCAGGTCGATCTCGGCATCCAGCAGGGCCAGTACATGCTCGACGCGAGCGGACAGCGCGGTGATTTCGAGGATTTCCTGCTTCTGCTCGATCTTCAGCGCCATGTGCGCGGCCATGGTGTCGACCAGGCGGCTGGGCTCATCGATGCTATTGAGCGAAGACAGGACTTCGGCCGGGACCTTTTTGCCCAGCTGCACGTACTGCTCGAACTGACTGAGCAGACTGCGGGTGAAGACTTCCGATTCGCGCTCGGCAGTTTCGCCCTCCTCGATCAGTTGCACTTCGGCACGGCAATGATCATCGAGATCGATGAAACGCTCGATCGAGCCGCGCTGCTCACCCTCGACCAGCACCTTGACGGTGCCGTCGGGCAGTTTGAGCAACTGCAGGACGGTAGCAACGGTGCCAACGCGATAAAGATCCTGATCATCCGGATCATCGACGGCCGGGTTCTTCTGGGCTACCAGCAGGATCTGCTTGTCACCCGTCATCGCCGCCTCGAGGGCCTCGATGGATTTCTCACGCCCGACGAAAAGCGGGATGACCATGTGCGGATAGACCACTACATCGCGCAATGGCAGGAGAGGCAATTCGATGGTTGTCTTCATGATTTCGGCTCAGCGGCGGCCATAAGGCCGTAAACAGGCGGGATTACCCTTGGCTTTTAAGATGGGGGTAGCTCCCGTAAAAAACAAGCGCAATGTCCACAAAAGCGAAGGGGCCCGAGGGGCCCCTTCTTTGCATCGTGTAACAGCCGTCAGGCGTCTGGCGCGGCCTTCGCCGGCGGTTCGCTGTTCTCGTAGATCAGCAGCGGCTTGGACGAACCCTCGATGACGCTCTCGTCGATCACCACCTTGCTCACGTCCTGTTGGGACGGGATCTCGTACATGGTGTCGAGCAGAATGCCCTCGAGAATCGAACGCAGGCCACGCGCACCGGTCTTGCGCTCCAGTGCCTTCTGCGCCACGGATTTCAGCGCATCGGAACGGAACTCCAGATCCACACCTTCCATCTCGAACAGCTTGGCGTACTGCTTGGTCAGCGCGTTCTTCGGCTCGGTGAGAATCTGCACCAGAGCAACCTCGTCCAGCTCCTCCAGTGTCGCGATCACCGGCAGACGACCGACGAACTCGGGAATCAGGCCGAATTTGACCAGATCGTCCGGCTCGACCTCGCGCAGAGACTCGCCGATCTTCTTGCCTTCCTGCTTGCTACGCACTTCTGCACCGAAACCGATACCACCTCGGGTGGAGCGAGCCTGAATGACTTTCTCCAGGCCGGCGAACGCACCGCCACAGATGAACAGGATGTTACGCGTATCAACCTGCAGGAACTCCTGCTGCGGATGCTTGCGCCCGCCCTGCGGCGGAACCGAGGCCACGGTGCCCTCGATCAGCTTGAGCAGCGCCTGCTGCACGCCCTCGCCCGACACGTCACGAGTGATCGACGGGTTATCGGACTTGCGCGAGATCTTGTCGATTTCGTCGATGTAGACGATACCCATCTGGGCCTTCTCGACATCGTAATCGCACTTCTGCAGCAGCTTCTGAATGATGTTCTCGACGTCCTCACCGACATAACCGGCTTCGGTCAAGGTGGTGGCGTCAGCGATGGTGAACGGCACATTGAGCAGGCGTGCCAGCGTTTCGGCCAGCAGCGTCTTGCCCGAACCAGTCGGACCGATCAGCAGAATATTGCTCTTGCCCAGCTCGACATCGTCTTTCTTGTCACGCTGATTGAGACGCTTGTAGTGGTTGTATACCGCTACCGACAGCACTTTCTTGGCGCGCTCCTGACCGATCACGTACTGATCGAGGATGCCGCTGATTTCCTTGGGTGCCGGGAGTTTGTGCGCGCTGCTCTCGGACTGTGCTTCCTGCACCTCCTCGCGGATGATGTCATTGCACAGGTCGACGCATTCGTCGCAGATGAAGACGGAAGGACCGGCGATCAACTTGCGCACTTCATGCTGGCTTTTGCCGCAGAAGGAGCAATAAAGCAGTTTGCCGTTGTCCTCACCGTTACGGGTATCAGTCATTCGATCAATCCAATACGGTAGGCTTGAAACACAAGATGAAGGCAAATGCGGGCATTTTCAAGGGCGCAAGTCGCGCCAGTGAAGGATGCCCACAGCCGGCGCCTCATCTAGACCGGCATTTGACGCTTTTCATGGACGGCATCGACGAGACCGTATTCCACAGCGCGTGAAGCGCTCATGAAGTTGTCGCGGTTGGTATCACGCTCGATGGTTTCCAGGCTCTGACCGGTGTGCTGAGCCAGCAGCTCGTTCAAGCGCTCACGGATAAAGAGGATTTCCTTGGCGTGGATCTCGATGTCCGAGGCCTGCCCCTGGAAGCCGCCCAGCGGCTGGTGAATCATCACACGCGAGTTCGGCAGGCAGAAACGCTTGCCCTTGGCGCCGCCAGCCAGCAGGAATGCACCCATGCTGCAGGCCTGACCAATGCAGGTGGTGGACACATCCGCCTTGATGAACTGCATGGTGTCGTAGATCGCCATGCCGGCAGTCACCGAGCCACCCGGCGAGTTGATGTACAGGTGAATGTCCTTGTCCGGATTCTCTGCTTCCAGAAACAGCAGCTGGGCGCAGATCAGGTTGGCCATGTAGTCCTCGACCGGGCCAATCAGAAAGATCACGCGCTCCTTGAGCAGACGCGAATAGATGTCATAGGCCCGCTCGCCACGAGCGGATTGCTCGATGACCATCGGCACCAGGCCGCCAGCGGCCTGGATTTCAGGCATGTTTTGCATAAAAGGATTGCGGGACATGTCTTGCGCTCACTCCCTAATAGTCATGTCTCAAATACACATAAGCCAGCACGGAGGCTGGCTTAAGGTGGTGTACTCGAACGAGGTTACCAGATCAGTCGGCTTTAGGAGCTTCCGCCGGCTTGACTGCGTCTTCGTAGGAAACCGCTTTATCGGTCACGTTGGCCTTCTGCAGAACAGTATCTACAACTTGCTCTTCCAGTACAACCGAACGCACTTCGTTCATTTGCTGGTCGTTCTTGTAGTACCAGGCAACGACCTGCTCAGGCTCCTGGTAAGCCGAGGCCATCTCTTCGATCAGCTCGCGCACGCGGGCTTCGTCAGGCTTCAGTTCGAACTGCTTGACCACTTCAGCGACGATCAGGCCCAGCACCACACGGCGCTTGGCTTGCTCTTCGAACAGCTCGGCCGGCAGTTGGTCAGGCTTGATATTGCCACCGAACTGCTGAACGGCCTGCACACGCAGACGATTCACTTCGTTGCCGATCAGCGCCTTCGGCACTTCGACCGGGTTGGCAGCCAGCAGGCCGTCCATTACCTGGTTCTTGACCTTGGACTTGATGGCCTGACGCAGTTCACGCTCCATGTTCTTGCGAACTTCGGCGCGGAAGCCTTCCAGACCGCCGTCCTTGATACCGAACAGGGCGAAGAACTCGTCGTTCAGCTCAGGCAGTTGCGGAGCGGAAACGCTGTTCACGGTAACGGTGAACTCGGCGGTTTTGCCGGCCAGATCGAGGTTCTGGTAGTCCTCGGGGAAGGTCGGGTTGATCACGCGCTCTTCACCAGCCTTGACACCGACCAGGGCGTCTTCGAAGCCCGGGATCATGCGGCCGGAGCCCAGCACCAGCTGGGTGCCCTTGGCGCTACCGCCAGCGAATGCTTCACCGTCGATCTTGCCGACGAAATCGATGTTCAGTTGGTCGCCATTCTCGGCAGCACGCTCAACAGCTTCGAAACGAGTGTTCTGCTTGCGCAGGATGTCGAGCATGTTGTCGACGTCGCTGTCGGCGACTTCAGCCTGCAGGCGCTCGATGGCGATAGTGTCGAGGCCGGTTACCTGGAACTCAGGGAATACTTCGAAAGTAGCCACGTATTCCAGATCCTTGCCCTTCTCGAAGGACTTCGGCTCTACGGCCGGAGCGCCGGCCGGGTTCAGCTTCTGCTCGACCACGGCTTCATAGAAGGTAGCCTGGATCAGGTCGCCCAGGGCTTCCTGACGAGCGGCATCTTCATAGCGCTGACGAATCACGCTCATCGGCACCTTGCCAGGACGGAAGCCAGGAACCTTGGCACGACGGGCAGTCTGTTGCAGACGCTTGTTGACTTCGGTCTCGATGCGCTCGACGGGTACGCCGACAGTCATGCGGCGCTCAAGAGCAGAAGTGCTTTCAACAGAAACTTGCATGGATATTCCTCGTTGCACAGACATAAGCCGGCTCGAACCGGCCCCGAATCAAGGCCAAGCATTCTAGAGGGTCAATGTGCAGAAGTCACCCTAGAAGCAGGCGGCAGTCGGGAGGGGCTATATAAAGATGGTGCGGACGGAGAGACTCGAACTCTCACACCTTGCGGCGCCAGAACCTAAATCTGGTGTGTCTACCAATTCCACCACGTCCGCGTGGCTTTGCAGCTTAAAACAAAAACGCCAGGCTTTTGGCCTGGCGCTTTGGAATATGGGGTGGACGATGGGAATCGAACCCACGACACCAGGAGCCACAATCCTGTGCTCTACCAACTGAGCTACGCCCACCATATTGCATTTGCTTACCCAACTTGCCTGACCGCCAAATGGCGCACCCGGCAGGACTCGAACCTGCGACCATCCGCTTAGAAGGCGGATGCTCTATCCAACTGAGCTACGGGCACTTATCCATCTGCTAGCGCAGACTTACAAGCTTTTGGCTCCAACCTCACCACCAGGGCTTGGCTCTTGCCGCCTCACCCAGCGAGTGGCTGTTCCTGAGAAGCGGGGCGAATGTTATAGACGGCCCCCAACCTCGTCAACAGAAATTTTCAAAAAAATTCAGCGATTTAAAGGAGTTACGCGAAAACGACGGCAGGCGCCTTTGCCCAAGTGAGCGCCCATGCGAGAATGCGCGTCCTTTTTTCATCCTTCTTAATGGTTAACCAGCGCAATGACCGCACAACTGATCGACGGCAAGGCGATCGCCGCCAGCCTCCGCCAGCAGATTGCCCAACGTGTCGCCGAACGCCGCCAGCAAGGCCTTCGTGCGCCAGGCCTGGCCGTGATCCTGGTCGGCACCGATCCCGCCTCCCAGGTCTATGTGTCACATAAACGCAAGGATTGCGAAGAAGTCGGCTTTGTTTCCCGCGCCTATGATCTGCCGGCAGAGACCAGCCAGGCCGATCTGCTCGCCCTGATCGACGAGCTCAATGAAGACCCGGCCATCGACGGTATCCTGGTACAGCTGCCGCTGCCGGAGAATCTCGACTCGTCCCTGCTGCTCGAACGCATTCGCCCGGATAAAGATGTGGACGGCTTTCACCCCTACAACATCGGCCGCCTGGCCCAGCGCATGCCGCTGCTGCGCCCCTGTACCCCCAAGGGCATCATGACCCTGCTGGAAAGCACGGGCGCCGATCTTTACGGCATGCATGCAGTGGTAGTTGGCGCGTCCAATATCGTCGGCCGACCAATGGCCATGGAGTTGCTGCTGGCCGGTTGCACCGTGACCGTCACCCACCGCTTCACCAAGGATCTGGCTGCTCACGTCGGCCAGGCCGATATCGTCGTGGTCGCTGCAGGCAAGCCTGGGCTGGTCAAGGGCGAGTGGATCAAGCCAGGCGCCATCGTCATCGACGTCGGCATCAACCGTCAGGAAGACGGCAAGCTGGTCGGCGACGTGACCTTTGATGCCGCCCTGCCCCGCGCCGGCTGGATCACCCCGGTTCCAGGCGGTGTTGGCCCGATGACCCGCGCAGGCCTGCTGGAAAACACCCTGCACGCGGCCGAGCATCTGCATAAATAAGCGGTACGGCTGAATGAAAAACGGCACCCTAGGGTGCCGTTTTTTATCGCGGCTGAAGCCGCTCCCACAGGGAAGGAAGCCCCCTCGCCGAAGGGCTTCAGCCACTGCGCCCCTGAGATTCAGTTGCGCGACTGTTCCCAGGACTTGAGCAACTCGTCGTAGGCAATAGTCTCGCCTTTGGGTTTCTCGTTGGCCAGCTTGGGTTTCGGCGCACCGGGCTGGTCGAACCAGTACTGCGGATCACGCGGCTCGTTCAGCTTCGGCCCGCATTCACCCAGCACGCCGGAGCGCTCCAGGCGACCGAGCATGGTGTCCTGCGCAGCCGCCAGGCCATCCAGTGCCTGTTGCGGGGTCTTGTCGCCGCTGGCGGCCTCGGCAATGAACTGCCACCACAGCTGAGCCAGACGCGGGTAGTCCGGTACGTTGGTACCGGTCGGCGTCCACTGCACGCGCGCCGGGCTGCGGTAGAACTCAACCAGCCCGCCGAGCTTGGGCGCGGCGTCGGTCATGGCCTGGGAGTTGATGTCCGACTCGCGAATCGGCGTCAGACCGACCAGGGTCTTCTTCAGCGACACGGTCTTGGAAGTGACGAACTGCGCGTAGAGCCAGGCGGCCAGACGCTGCTTCTCCGGGGTGGACTTGAGGAAGGTCCAGGAACCGGCGTCCTGATAGCCGAGCTTCATGCCCTCCTCCCAGTACGGTCCTTTCGGCGAAGGCGCCATGCGCCACTTCGGCGTACCGTCTTCATTGACCACCGGCAGGCCCTGTTTGGTCATGTCGGCGGTAAAGGCGGTGTACCAGAAGATCTGCTGGGCGATGGCGCCCTGCGCCGGCACCGGGCCGGATTCGGAGAAGGTCATGCCCTGCGCTTCCGGCGGTGCGTACTGGCGCATCCAGTCGACGTATTTCTGCGTGGCGAACACCGCCGCCGGCCCGTTGGTGTCACCACCGCGGGCGACACTGGAACCCACCGGCCGGCAGCCGTCAACACGAATGCCCCACTCGTCCACCGGCAAACCGTTGGGTAGGCCCTTATCGCCGCCGCCGGCCATGGAGAACCAGGCATCGGTGAAACGCCAGCCCAGCGACGGGTCCTTCTTGCCGTAGTCCATGTGGCCGTAGACGCGCTGACCGTCGATTTCCTTGACGTGCACCGAGAAGAACTCGGCGATGTCCTCGTAGGCCGACCAGTTGACCGGCACGCCCAGCTCGTAGCCATAGATCTCCTTGAACTTGGCCTTGAGCTCCGGGCGCTCGAACCAGTCGGCGCGGAACCAGTAGAGGTTGGCGAATTGCTGATCGGGCAATTGATACAGCTTGCCGTCCGGCCCGGTGGTAAAGGAAGTGCCGATAAAGTCTTCGAGATCCAGGGTCGGTGAAGTGAAGTCCTTGCCCTCACCCTTGATCATGTCGCTGATCGCCACGGCCTTGCCGTAGCGCGCGTGGGTGCCGATCAGGTCGGAGTCGTTGACCCAACCGTCGTAGATGTTCTTGTCCGACTGCATCTGCGTCTGCAGCTTCTCGACCACGTCGCCTTCCTGCAGCAGGTCGTGCTTGAGCTTGATCCCGGTGATCTCGCTGAAGGCCTTGGCCAGCACCTTGGACTCGTACTCGTGGGTGGTGATGGTTTCCGACACCACACTGATATTCATGCCACGAAACGGCTCGGCGGCCTTGATGAACCATTTCAGCTCTTCGAGCTGCTGCTCGGGCGTCAGAGTCGATGGGTTGAATTCATCGGCGATCCATTTCTTCGCGGCCTCTCCATAGGCATCCGCCCAGGCCGCACCGCTCAAACCGGACAACGCCAGCAAGGCGGCCAACGCCATGCTATGTCGGGTCTTGTTGTTATTGTCGAACATAGAGACCTCCATCTCAGGATTTGGGGAGAGGCATACCGGCGGCAGCCCGGCTCAGCCCCAGCGCATGACTGCGCACAACCACAACAGCGATAGCAGCGATGCTATCCACACGCTCCAGTCGGTCACGCCTATCACCAGCAGGTGCAGGTAGGCGCTGCCGAGCAGACCGATGAACAACCGATCACCCCGGGTGGTGGTGATCGGCAGAAAACCCTTGCGCTCGACGCACGGCCAGCGCAGCTCGACCAGCGTCATGCCGGCCAGCAGTACGGCGATGCCGCCGAAGAACAGCGCGGTTGGTAGAGTCCAGGCCATCCAGCTCATGACGAACCTCCCTTACACGCGACCGAGGGCGAAGCCCTTGGCCACATGGTTGCGAACGAACCAGATCACCAGCATCCCCGGAAGGATGGTCAGTACCCCGGCAGCAGCCAGCACGCCCCAGTCGATGCCCGAGGCGGACACGGTACGGGTCATCACCGCCGCGATGGGCTTGGCGTCCACCGAGGTCAGGGTGCGCGCCAGCAGCAGCTCGACCCAGGAGAACATGAAGCAGAAGAAGGCGGTGACGCCAATGCCGGAGCGGATCAGCGGGATGAAGATCTTCACGAAGAACTTGGGGAAACTGTAGCCGTCGATATAGGCCGTCTCGTCGATTTCTTTCGGCACACTGGACATGAAGCCTTCGAGAATCCACACCGCCAGCGGCACGTTGAACAGACAGTGCGCCAGCGCCACGGCGATATGGGTGTCGAACAGGCCGATGGACGAATACAGCTGGAAGAACGGCAGCAGGAACACCGCCGGTGGTGCCATGCGGTTGGTCAGCAGCCAGAAGAACAGGTGCTTGTCGCCGAGAAAGCGATAGCGCGAGAAGGCATAGGCGGCCGGCAGCGCCACGCTGAGCGAGATCAGGGTGTTGAGGCTGACGTAGTACAGCGAATTGAGGTAACCCTCGTACCAGCTGCGGTCGGTGAAGATCACCCGGTAGTTGTCCAGGGTGAAACTCTGCGGCCACAGGCTGAGGCCACCGAGGATCTCGGTATTGCTCTTGAACGACATGTTCAGCAGCCAGTAGATCGGCACCAGCAGGAACAGGAAATAGATCAGCAGCACCAGGCGTTTGCGTAGCGTCATGGTCGGCCTCAGCGGGTTTTGTCGTCATGGGTCATGGCGGTGTAGAACAACCAGGACACCAGCAGGATGATCAGGAAGTACACCAGCGAGAACGCCGCGGCCGGGCCCAGATCGAACTGGCCGATGGCCATTTGCGTCAGGGTCTGGCTGAGGAAGGTGGTGGCGTTGCCCGGCCCGCCGCCGGTGAGCACGAAGGGCTCGGTGTAGATCATGAAACTGTCCATGAAGCGCAGCATCACCGCGATCAGCAGCACGCTTTTCAGCTTGGGCAGCTGGATATGGCGGAACACCGCCCAGTTCGACGCGCGGTCGATGCGCGCCGCCTGGTAATAGACGTCAGGAATGGCGCGCAGGCCGGAGTAGCACAACAGCGCCACCAGCGAGGTCCAGTGCCAGACGTCCATGATCAGCACCGTCACCCAGGCATCCATGGTGTTGGAGGCGTAGTTGTAGCTGATGCCCAGCTTGTTCAGCGCCCAGCCCATCAGGCCGATGTCGGCGCGGCCGAAGATCTGCCAGATGGTACCGACCACGTTCCACGGGATCAGCAGCGGAATGGCCATCAGGATCAGACACAGCGACGCCCAGCGTCCGCGTGTCGGCATGCACAAGGCAATGGCGATGCCCAGCGGGATCTGGATCAGCAGCACGCAGGCGGAAAAGATGAACTGGCGCAGCAGCGAGTCGTGCAGGCGCGGGTCCTGCAACACCTGGCGATACCAGTCGACGCCGACGAAGTAGCGGGTGGACGGATCGAAGATGTCCTGCACCGAGTAGTTGACCACGGTCATCATCGGCACGATGGCGCTGAACGCCACCAGCAGGAACACCGGCAGTACCAGCCACCAGGCCTTGTTGTTCTGCACCCTCATGGCGCCACCTCCACCAGGTAGTCGTCGGCATAGAGCATCAGCCACTGCGCGGGGAAGCTCAGGTAGACCTGCTCACGCGGCACCGGCTGATCCTCCTGCAGGCGCACCTTGAGCACCTGGCCGTCGAGATCGAAGGTGAGAATCTTGTAGGTGCCGAGATCCTCGACATGCAGCACCCGGCCACACAGCGCGTCTTCATAGGCGCCATCCCAGACATGCACGAACTCGGGACGGATGCCCACCTGCAGGCGCTTGCCGTCCAGCTCGGCGAGGCGCTGGTTGAGCGCGGCGGACAGCGGCAACACCGTCCCGGCAAAACGCACGCCGCCCTCGCAGCGCTGCACCTCGATCAGGTTCATGCCCGGGCTGCCGATGAAATAGCCGACGAAGGTATGTCCGGGGCGCTCGAACAGCTCGCGCGGCGTGCCGAACTGGACGATCTGTCCGCCATACATCACCGCGATCTTGTCGGCGAAGGTGGAGGCCTCCAGCTGATCGTGGGTGACGTAGACCATGGTGATGTTGAACTGCTCGTGGATCTGCTTGAGCTTGCGCCGCAGCTTCCACTTCAGGTGCGGGTCGATCACCGTCAGTGGCTCGTCGAAGAGGATCGCCGAGACGTCGTCACGCACCAGACCACGGCCCATGGAGACCTTCTGCTTCTCGTCGGCGGTGAGGTTGCGCGCCTTTTTGTGCAGCAGGGGATGCAGCTCCAGCACCTCGGCGATCTCGTGCACCTTGCTCATCACCCGCGCCTCGTCCATGCCCTGGTTGCGCAGCGGGAAGGCCAGGTTGTCGAACACCGTCATGGTGTCGTAGACCACCGGAAACTGGAAAACCTGGGCGATGTTGCGCTCCTGCGGCGACAGCGTATTGACCGCCTTGCCGTCGAACTGCACCTCGCCCTGCGACGGGCTGAGCAGGCCGGAGATGATGTTGAGCAGTGTGGACTTGCCGCAGCCTGACGGCCCCAGCAGCGCATAGGCGCCGCCCTGCTGCCAGACATGGTTCATCTCGCGAATCGCGTAGTCTTCCGGCGCCTTCGGCACGCCGCTGTAGCTGTGCGCGAGGTTGTGCAAGCGAATCTCGGCCATCAGGCAGCCCTCCCCTGGCGGCGACTGGGCGCCTGCACCAATTGCCCATCGGCGGCGAAGACGAACAGCTTGTGGGTGGGGATGTAGATCAGGATCGGCGTATCGACCGCATACTCGTGCACGCCCGGCAGATGCAGCACCAGCACGAACTGCTCGTTGCGCACATGCAGGAAGGTTTCCGAGCCGCTGATCTCGGCCAGCTCGACGGTTACCGCCAACTCCAGATCATCGTCATTGGACGGCACCAGGCCGATATGGCTGGGGCGCACGCCGAAGCGATATTCACCCTCGGCGATGCCGCGCAGGTCGGGGTTGAGCGGAAAATGCACGCAATCGGCGAAGCTCACCTCAGTGCCACTGATGCGTCCAGGCAGCAGGTTGATCGCCGGCTCCGAGAACAGCTCGGCGGCCAGCATCTGCTGCGGACGGTGATAGACCTCGGCGGTCTTGCCGCTCTGCACCACCCGCCCCTCATGCAGGATAGTGGTGGTGCCACCCAGGGCCAGCGCCTCGTTGGGCTCGGTGGTGGCGTAGATGGCGATGGTGTGGCGCGCCTGGAACAGCTCGCGCATTTCCTGGCGCAGCTCCTCGCGCAGCTTGTAGTCGAGGTTGACCAGCGGCTCGTCGAAGAGGATCAGCGAGGCGTCCTTGACCAGCGCCCGCGCCATCGCCGTGCGCTGCTGCTGGCCGCCGGACAGCTCCAGCGGATAGCGCGACAACAGTTTGTCGATGCGCAGCATGCGCGCGGTGGCCTCGACCTTCTCGACGATCTGCTCCTTGGCCACACCGGCCTGACGCAGCGGCGAGGCGATGTTCTCGAACACCGTCAGGGTCGGGTAGTTGATGAACTGCTGATAGACCATCGACACGTTGCGCTGGCGCACCGGCATACCCGTGACATCGGCACCGTTCATCAGCACACGGCCGCTGCTGGGCCGATCCAGACCGGCCATCAGCCGCATCAGGCTGGTCTTGCCGGCCAGGGTGCGACCGAGCAGGACGTTGAAGGAGCCCGGTTCGAAACTCAGGCAGGCATCGTCGATATGCACCTGGCCATCGACGATACGGGTGACGTGTTCGAGCTTGAGCGACATGGCCTGTCCTTTTTCTTGTCGTGCCATTCGGTTGCGAACATCGATAGCGACAAGCGTGCCAGCCCCCAAAAAACCAACGCATCTCGTTGATCAGCATCGAAAAAGCCGCCAAAGAACGGTGCAGCGACGGTTTTCCACTGAACACTTTTGAACAGTCGAATGTGAACAACTGAACAATTCGTTCGTTGACTTTGAACAGGCTTGAACGAAACTGAATTGATCGCGGCGCAGATCGCGAACCAACAAGAAGAGATCATGTATGACAGAAGCTGCCCGCGCCCCGGCGCACGACACCCTCATCCAGGAGTCCTGGTCGCGCTGTCGTGACTATGGCCTGACCCATCAGAGCTCGCCGCGCTTCGACCCACCGCCTGCCGGCGAACTTTCGGCCCTGCTGGAAAGCCGCCAGGCCCTGGTGCAGACCACCCACCAGGAAGTACTGCCCTACTACGGCACCATTCTTTCCAACTCCAACTGCCTGATCATGCTCGCCGACGAGCAGGGCCGGCTGCTGCAATCCTGGGGCGACCAGCGCTTCATCGAGCCGCGCCAGGCCGCCGGTTTCGTCGCTGGCGCCAGCTGGCTGGAGCGCTACACCGGCACCAACGCCATCGGCACCGCGCTCAGTTGTGGCCAGGCCGTGCACATCCAGCACGATGAACACTTTCTCAAGGCCAACCGTTTCATGACCGGCTCGGCCTCGCCGATCTTCGACGAGCAACGGCGCATGATCGCCGTGCTCGACGTGTCCAGCGACAGCTACCTGCCGCCGGCGCACACCCTCGGCATGGTCAAGATGATGAGCCAGTCGGTGGAGAACCGCCTGATCCTCAAGCTGTTCGCCGACCAGTATCACCTGCTCAGCTTCAACACCAGCCTCGATAACCTCGACAGCCCCTGGGCCGGCCTGGTGGTGTTCGACGAACAAGGCCACGTGGTGTCCGCCAACCGCCGCGCCGACAACCTGCTGGGCCAACCCCTGACCTACGGCGCCATCGAGCAGCTGTTCGACGTGCCGCTGCAACAGCTGCTCAACCAACCGGACGGCCAGCCCTTCAGCCTGCGCACCAGTGGCCATTTTCGCTTCCATGCTCGGGTACGTCGCCCTGCCCGACCCGCTCCGATCCAGCCTCGCGACTTCCGCCCGCAAGCTACCCAGAGAACGCCGCAAGAGCCACGCCTGCATACTCTGAGCGCTGGTGATGCGCGGATGGACAAGGTCGTGCGCCAGGCCGAACGCCTGCTGGAGAAGGACATTCCGATCCTGATTCAGGGCGAAACCGGTGCCGGCAAGGAGGTTTTCGTCAAGGCCCTGCACCAGGCCAGTTCGCGCGCCAGTCAGCCGTTCATCGCGGTCAATTGCGCAGCCATTCCGGCGGAGCTGGTGGAGTCGGAGCTGTTCGGCTACGAGAAAGGCGCCTTTACCGGCGCCAGCCAGAAGGGCCACATCGGGCTCATCCGCAAGGCGCACAAGGGCACGCTGTTTCTCGACGAGATCGGCGACATGCCGCTGCGCGTGCAGGCGCGCCTGCTGCGCGTGCTGCAGGAACGTTGCGTGCAGCCGCTGGGCAGCAGCGAGCTGCATCCGGTCGACGTGCGCCTGGTCTCTGCCACCAACCGCCCGCTGCGCCAGGATGTCGACAGCGGCCAGTTCCGCGCCGACCTGTACTACCGCATCAGCGGCCTGAACCTCGAGCTGCCGCCACTGCGCGAACGCAGCGACAAGCAGGCGCTGTTCCATAAACTGTGGGAGCAGCACCGTGAACCCCACCAGCGCGCGGGTATCAGCCGCGAGGTACTGGAGCTGTTTCAGCACCACCCCTGGCCAGGCAACCTGCGCCAACTCAGCAGCGTGCTGCGCGTGGCGCTGGCCATGGCGGACGACCAGCCCATACGCGCCGAACACCTGCCGGACGACTTCTTTCTCGACCTGCCGACGGACACGACCCTGCAAGCACACCCCGAGCCCGACGATCTGGCCAGCCAGTACCAGGCCTGCGGCGGCAACATTTCCTACCTTGCCCGCCACCTCGGTCTGAGCCGCAACACGCTGTACAAGCGCCTACGCGAACAGGGCGTCAGACCCTGACGGCACGCCGGGTCTTTATGCCCAGCCGCCAGCCCTGCTGCATGCCCGCGGCTGCCAGCAGAATGGCCGCCACACCGAGCCACTGCAGCGGGCTGAGCCAGTGATCGAAGGCCAGCCAGTCGACGAGGATCGCCGCCACCGGATAAATGAACGACAGCGCGCCGGTCAGCGCCGTCGGCAGTTTTTGGATGGCGCCGTAGAGCAGCATGTACATCAGCCCGGTATGCACCACACCCAGGGTCGCAAGGCTGGCCCAGGCCACCTCGCCCTGCGGCAGCTGATGCCCAGCCAGGGGCGCCAGCATCAGCACACCGGTCAGCAACTGGATCAGCGCGATCAGATGCGGCGGCGTAGCGCTGAGGCGTTTGACGATCAATGCCGCGACCGCATAGAGCAGCGCCGCCCCCAGCGCCAGGGCGATGCCCAGCAGGTAGTTGCCACCGGCCACCGCGCCCCGCCCGTGGGCACTGACGATGGCCAGCATGCCGATGAAAGCCAGCGCCAGCCAACCGAGCTTGAGCCAGGTGATGCGCTCGCCGAGAAACAGCGCCGCCAGGCCCACCAACATGAAAGGCTGGACGTTGTAGACCACGGTGCTGACGGCGATGGAGGCCTGCGCGTAAGAGGCGAACAACAGCAACCAGTTACCGACGATGGCCACGCCGCTGAGCACCGCCAGCAGCAATACGCGCCGCCCCAGAAGCTCGGCACGCAGCAGGCCGAGCACGGCGCAGACCAACAGCAACATGCCGCCGCCGATCAGGCAGCGCCAGAACACCACATCCACCACGGCCTGGCCGGATACCAGGACGAACCAACCGATGGTGCCGGAAATCAGCATGGCGGCGACCATTTCCAGCGAACCGCGTTTGAGGTTGTTATCCATGAGGGGAGCCTCTTCGAGAGATGACGATAATTATCCGAAGGTGCAACTTCCCTCTCCATGGAGAATCTGAGGCAGAATCCAGTCCTCGCCTTTTTTACAACGGCATATTCCGGCTTTTACCTAACGAGGCCTGCAATGACCGATGAAATCGACCAGACCCTGATCGCCGCCCTGATGGAAGATTCGCGGCGTTCACTGAAAGCCCTGGCGCAGATCAGTGGCCTGTCCTCCCCCAGCGTGGCCGAGCGGCTGCGCCGCCTGGAGGAACGCGGCGTGCTCAAGGGCTATACGGTGGAGATCGATCCGCGCCATTTCGGCTATCAGTTGCAGGCCATCGTTCGCGTGCGGCCGCTGCCCGGCAAGCTGCATGAAGTGGAGCGACTGATTCAGGCCACGCCCGAGTTCACCGAATGCGACAAGGTCACCGGCGAGGACTGCTTCGTGGCTCGCCTGCACGTGCGCTCCATGGAGCAACTGGACGAGGTGCTCGACCGCATCAACGGCTACGCCGAAACCAACACTGCCATCGTCAAGAAGACCTCGGTGCCCCGTCGCCTGCCCCCGATGAACTGACAAGGAACGATCATGCGCCCATCCCTTCGCCCCCTGCTCGTCACGCTCGGCCTGTGCCTGGGCAGCCAATCGGCCTTCGCCGAGCTGAACCAGGCAGTCGATGCTGCCGTGAAGCCGATGATGCAAACCTATGCCATCCCCGGCATGGCCATCGCCATCAGCCACAAGGGCCAGCAGCACTTCTTCGAATACGGCGTCGCCTCACGTGAAAGCGGCCAGGCGGTGGATCGCCACACCCTGTTCGAACTGGGCTCGATCAGCAAACTCTTCACCGCCACCCTCGGCGCCTATGCCGAAGCTCGCGGCACGCTGAACCTCAGCGACAACGCCAGCCAATATCTGCCAGAGCTGCGCGGCAGTGCCTTCGATCACATCAGCCTGCTGGATCTGGCCACCTACACCGCCGGTGGCCTGCCACTGCAATTTCCGGATGCAGTCAGCAGCGAACGGCAAATGCTCGACTACTACCGCAACTGGCAGGCGGTTTATGCGCCGGGTATGCAGCGGCTGTATTCCAACCCCAGCATCGGCCTGTTCGGCCACCTGGCAGCGGCCAGTCTGGCCAAGCCGTTTCAGCAGTTGATGGAGAAGGACCTGTTGCCGCAACTGGGCATGTAGGAAAGCTACGTGCAGATACCGACCGAGCAGATGACGCGTTATGCCTGGGGCTACCGCGATGACAAGGCCGTGCGCGTGAGTCCCGGCGCGCTGGATGCCGAGGCCTACGGCCTGAAATCCACTGCCGCCGACATGCTGCGCTTCATCGACGCCAACCTGCACCCGGACAAGCTGCCCGCACCGCTGCGTCAGGCCGTCAGTTCCACCCATCGCGGTTACTACCAGGTTGCTGACATGACCCAGGCCCTGGGCTGGGAGCGCTACGCCTACCCCATCAGCCTGGAGAAACTGCAAGCTGGCAACTCCGCCGAAATGACGCTGCAACCGCAGACCGTGGCGCGTTTCAGTGTGCCCAAGCCAGCCGAAGGCGACCTGCTGCTGAACAAGACCGGCTCGACCAATGGCTTCGGCGCCTACATCCTGCTGTTGCCGGCGCGCGATACCGGCCTGGTGATACTCGCCAACCGTAACTACCCCAATGCCGAGCGCGTGCGCCTGGCATTGCAGTTGCTCGAGAGCCTCGAACCCTAGGCTGGTTTGCAAGGCATCGGTGCGCAGGATGCGCACCTTGCGCTTATAAACTGCGCGCAATCACCATCCGCTGCACGTCGCTGGTGCCCTCGTAGATCTGGCAGACGCGCACGTCACGGTAGATGCGCTCGACCGGGAAGTCCTTGAGGTAGCCGTAACCGCCTAGCGTCTGGATCGCCGCCGAGCACACCCGTTCGGCCATCTCAGAGGCGAACAGCTTGGCCATCGACGCCTCGGTCAGGCATGGCTGGCCTGCCTCACGCAGGCTCGCCGCGTGGTGCACCATCTGCCGCGCCACGGCGATCTGCGTGGCCATGTCGGCCAGGCGAAACGCCACTGCCTGGTGTTCGATGATCGGCTTGCCGAAGGTCACCCGCTCGTGGGCGTAATCACGCGCCGCCTCGAACGCGGCGCGGGCCATGCCCACCGACTGCGCGGCGATGCCGATGCGTCCGCCTTCCAGGTTGGCCAGGGCAATGCGATAGCCTTCGCCCTCCTCACCCAGGCGCAGCTCGGCCGGAATGCGCACGTCGTCGAACTGGAGCTGGCAGGTGTCGGAGGCGTGCTGGCCGAGCTTGTCCTCGACCCGCACCACCGAGAACCCCGGCGTATCGGTGGGTACGATAAAGGCGCTGATGCCCTTCTTGCCGGCTTGCGGATCGGTGACGGCGAAGACGATGACCATGCCGGCATGGCTGCCGGATGTGATGAACTGCTTGGCGCCACTCAGCACGTAGTGATCGCCATCGCGCCGGGCGCGGGTGCGTAGATCGCTGGCGTCGGAGCCGGCCTGCGGCTCGGTCAAGGCGAAGGCACCGAGCATGCTGCCCTCGGCCAGCGGACGGAGAAAACGCTGTTTCTGCGCCTCGCTGCCGTATTTGAGGATCGGCATGCAGCCCACCGAGTTGTGCACGCTCATGATGGTGGAGCAGGCGCCGTCGCCCGCGGCGATCTCCTCCAGGGCCATGGCGTAGGCCAGATGACCGGTTTCGGCACCGCCCCACTGCTGCGGCACCAGCATGCCCATAAAACCCAACTGGCCCATCTCGGCGATGGCCTCGGCGGGGAAGCGATGCTCGCGATCCCAGTCGGCGGCGAAGGGTTTCAGGCGCTCCTGGGCGAACTGGCGGGCCATGTCACGGATAAGGATGTCTTCTTCGTTGGGCAGCATGGCTGGCTCCGGTAAAACAGGTTAATTGCTGTGGGAGGCGCTTTAGCGGCGACAGTCGCGGCTGAAGCCCCTCCCACAGGTCAAGTACGTGGGTACTCAGTACAGCTCGATGGCTACAGCGGTGGCCTCACCGCCGCCAATGCATACTGACGCCACACCACGCTTGAGACCTCGCTGCTGCAACGCTGCCAACAGGGTCACCAGGATGCGCGCGCCGGAGGCGCCAATGGGGTGACCCAGGGCGCAGGCGCCGCCGTTCACGTTGAGTTTGGCGTGGTCGATGCCCAATTCACGCATGGCCACCATGGGCACCACGGCGAACGCCTCGTTGATCTCGAACAGATCGACCGTCTCCAGTGGCCACTCGATACGCGCCAGCAAGCGCTGGATCGCCGACACTGGGGCCGTGGTGAACAGATTCGGCGCCTGGGCATGGCCGGCATGACCGACGATGCGCGCCAGCGGTTTCAGACCACGTTCCTGAGCCTCGGACAGGCGCATCAGCAGCAGCGCGGCAGCGCCATCGGAAATGGAACTGGCATTGGCCGCCGTGACCGTGCCGCCCTCACGGAACGCCGGCTTCAGGCCGGGGATCTTGTCTGGGCGGGCCTTGGGCGGCTGCTCGTCGGTATCGACCAGGCGCCGCTCACGCCCCTGTGGCGCCTCCACGGCGACGATCTCACTGGCGAAACTGCCGTCCGTTATCGCCTGCTGGGCGCGGCGCAGCGACTCCAGCGCATAGGCGTCCTGTTCCTCGCGGCTGAAGCGATACTGCTGCGCGCAGTCCTCGGCGAAGGTGCCCATCAACCGGCCACGCTCGTAGGCGTCCTCCAGGCCGTCGAGGAACATGTGGTCGAGCACCTGCCCATGGCCCATGCGATAACCGCCACGGGCGCGCGTCAGCAGATACGGCGCGTTGGACATGCTCTCCATGCCGCCAGCCACCAGCACCTCGCTGCTACCGGCGAGCAACTGGTCATGACCGAGCATCAGCGCCTGCATGCCGGAGCCACACATCTTGTTCAGCGTGGTGCACTGCACCGCCTGGCTCAGCCCGGCGCCCAATGCAGCCTGGCGCGCCGGTGCCTGGCCCTGGCCGGCCTGCAACACGCAGCCCATCAGCACGGTATCCACCGCCTCCGCAGCGAGGCCGGCACGCTCCAGGGTCGAGCGGATGGCGGCGGCGCCCAGCTCAGCCGCACTAAGGCCGGCCAGATCACCAAGAAAGCCCCCCATGGGCGTGCGCACTGCACTGACGATAACGACGGGATCGAGTTGCTGTTTCATGAGTTTCACCTTCGAATCACGTAGCCCGGATGCAATCCGGGAAATTTCTGCTGGGGCGCCCCGAATGAAATCCTGGCCCCCTCTCTGAGCGTAGGAGCGGCTTCAGCCGCGAAAGTCATGGCATCTCGATTCGCGGCTGAAGCCGCTCCTACAAAGGCCACGACCGCCCCAAAAGCATTCTGGTTATTTCGCCGCCATGCGCAGCGCACCATCGAGGCGGATCACCTCGCCGTTGAGCATGGGGTTCTCGACTATGTGGCGCACCAGCGCGGCGTATTCCTCGGGGCGGCCCAGACGCGGTGGGAAAGGCACGCCCGCCGCCAGCGAGTCACGCACCTCCTGCGGCATGCCGGCCATCATTGGCGTCTCGAACACGCCAGGGGCAACGCACATCACACGGATACCCGAGCGCGCCAGATCGCGCGCCGCCGGCAGCGTCAGTGCGGCGACACCACCCTTGGACGCAGCGTAAGCGACTTGGCCCATCTGCCCGTCGAAGGCCGCCACCGAGGCGGTATTGATGATGACCCCACGCTCGCCCTCAGCGTTCGGCGTGTTCTGCGCCATGGCCTCGGCAGCCAGGCGCAACAGGTTGAAGCTGCCGATCAGATTGATCTCGACGGTACGGCGGAAACTGTCCAGGCCATGTGCACCGTTGCGGCCCAGTACCTTCTCGGCCGGCGCGACCCCGGCGCAATTGACCAGCCCGTGCAGTGCGCCGAACACCGCCAACGCCTGCGCCACGGCGGCCTGGCCATCCTCTTCGCGGGTGATATCGGCGCATACGAAACGGGCGTTGCCGCCCAGCTCGGCGAGGGCCTGCTGGCCCGGTGCTGCGTTGATATCCAGCAGCACCACCTTGCCACCGCGCCCGACCAGCTCACGGGCTGTGGCCAGACCAAGACCAGAGGCGCCGCCACTGATCAGGAATACGGATTCGTCGATGCGCATGCTCAACCTCTGTGATTGTTGGGGAGTGAGATTGACAGCCAGATTTGCACAGGTTTACGTTAACGTAAAGGTAAACGAGCAATGACCATGGCAACCACCTATTCCATCTCCGATCTGGCCCGCGAACTGGACATCACCACTCGCGCCATCCGCTTCTACGAGGAGCAAGGCATGCTCGCGCCGGAGCGGCGTGGCCAGGAACGCGTTTACAGCGCCAAGGACAAGGTGACGCTGAAACTCATCCTGCGCGGCAAGCGCATCGGTTTCTCGCTGGCCGAATGTCGCGAGCTGATCGAGCTCTACGACCCGGAAACCGGCAGCCGCAAGCAGCTGGAGACCTTCATGGGCAAGATCGCCGAGCGCCGTCTGCAGCTTGAACAACAGTTACTGGATATCCAGCAGATGCAGCTGGAGCTGGATACCGCCGAGGAGCGCTGTCTCGCTGCCTTGGCCGAAACGACCGCGTAATCGCCCCCACGACAAGAACAACAGCAGGTGACCCCATGAGCTACCCCACCCTCAATTTCGGCCTCGGCGAAACCCTCGACATGCTGCGCGACTCGGTACATCAGTTCGCCCAGAACGAGCTCGCGCCACGTGCCGCGCAGATCGACCGCGACAACGAATTCCCCATGGACATGTGGCGCAAGTTCGGTGACATGGGCCTGCTCGGCATGACGGTCAAGGAAGAGTACGGCGGCACCGACATGGGCTACCTGGCGCATGTGCTGGCCATGGAAGAGATCAGCCGCGCCTCGGCCTCGGTGGGCCTTTCCTACGGCGCGCACTCCAACCTCTGCGTCAATCAGATCCACAAGAACGGTAGCGAGGCGCAGAAGCAGAAGTACCTGCCCAAGCTGTGCTCCGGCGAGCATATCGGCGCCCTGGCCATGAGCGAGCCCAATGCCGGCTCCGACGTGGTGTCGATGAAGCTGCGCGCGGAAAAGCGCGGCGACCGCTACGTGCTCAACGGCAACAAGATGTGGATCACCAACGGCCCGGACGCCCACACTTACGTGATCTACGCCAAGACCGACATCAACGCCGGCTCGCGCGGCATGACCGCCTTCATCGTCGAGCGCGACTTCAAGGGTTTCTCCCGCCACCAGAAGCTGGACAAGCTGGGCATGCGCGGCTCCAACACCTGCGAACTGGTGTTCGAGGATTGCGAAGTACCGGAAGAGAACATCTTAGGCAGCGAAGGCGGTGGCGTGCGTGTGCTGATGAGCGGCCTGGACTACGAGCGCACCGTGCTCTCCGGCGGCCCGACCGGGATCATGAGCGCCTGCATGGACGTGGTGCTGCCCTACGTGCATGAGCGCCAGCAGTTCAAGCAGTCCATCGGCGAATTTCAGCTGGTGCAGGGCAAGCTGGCCGACATGTACGCCGGCATGAATGCCTCCAAGTCCTACCTGTACAACGTGGCCAAGGCCTGCGACCGCGGCGAGGAATCGCGCAAGGACGCCGCTGCGGTGATTCTCTACACCGCCGAGATGGCCACCAAGATGGCCTTGGACACCATCCAGCTGCTCGGCGGCAACGGCTACACCAATGAATACCCGGCCGGCCGCCTGCTGCGCGACGCCAAGCTCTACGAGATCGGCGCCGGCACCAGCGAGATCCGCCGCATGCTGATCGGCCGCGAGCTGTTCAACGAAACCAAGTAAGGCATCTGTGATGGTTCCCAAGCTCTGCGTGGGAACCTGAAACCGGACGCTCAGCGTCCGTTCTGGGGACGCTGAGCGTCCCTGGCGAAACTCCCACGCAGAGCGTGGGAGCGATCAAATCAAAATCGGAGCGCCACCGATGGCCATCCTGCATACCCAGATCAATACCCGCTCGCCGGAGTTCGCCGCCAACAGCGCGGCCATGCTCGAGCAGGTCAGCGACCTGCGCGCCCTGCTCGCCCGCCTGCACGAAGGCGGCGGCGCGAAGGCGCAGCAGCGCCACACCGCGCGTGGCAAGCTGCTGCCGCGCGAACGCATCTACCGCCTGCTCGATCCCGGCTCGCCCTTTCTCGAGATCGGCCAGCTCGCCGCCCATGAGGTCTACGGCGAAGACGTGCCCGCCGCGGGGGTGATCGCCGGTATCGGCCGTGTGGAAGGTGTCGAGTGCATGATCGTGGCCAACGACGCCACGGTAAAAGGTGGCAGCTACTACCCGCTGACCGTGAAGAAGCACCTGCGTGCCCAGGCCATCGCCCGCGAGAACCGCCTGCCGTGCATCTACCTGGTGGACTCCGGCGGCGCCAACCTGCCGCGCCAGGACGAGGTGTTCCCGGATCGCGAACACTTCGGGCGGATCTTCTTCAACCAGGCCAATATGAGCGCCATGGGCATTCCGCAGATCGCCGTGGTGATGGGCTCCTGCACCGCGGGCGGCGCCTATGTGCCGGCCATGAGCGACGAGACCATCATGGTGCGCGAACAGGCGACCATCTTCCTGGCCGGCCCGCCGCTGGTAAAGGCCGCCACCGGTGAGGTGGTGAGCGCCGAGGAACTCGGCGGCGCCGATGTGCACTGCAAGACCAGCGGCGTGGCCGATCACTATGCCGAGGACGACGAACACGCCCTGGCCCTGGCCCGACGCAGCATCAGCAATTTGAACTGGCGCAAGCTCGGCCAGCTCGACAGCCGCGCCCCCATCGCCCCACGCTACGCCGCCGAGGAGCTGTACGGGGTAATCCCGGCCGACGCCAAGCAGCCCTTCGATGTACGCGAGGTGATCGCGCGTATCGTCGACGACTCGCAGCTGGATGAATTCAAGGCGCTGTTCGGCACCACCCTGGTGTGCGGCTTCGCCCGCATCAATGGCTACCCGGTGGCGATCCTGGCGAATAACGGCATCTTGTTTGCGGAATCGGCGCAGAAAGGCGCGCACTTCGTCGAACTGGCCTGCCAGCGCGGCATTCCGCTGCTGTTCCTGCAGAACATCACTGGCTTTATGGTCGGGCAGAAATATGAAGCCGGGGGAATTGCGAAACACGGCGCCAAGCTGGTCACCGCCGTGGCCTGCGCCCAGGTGCCGAAGTTCACCGTGATAATCGGCGGCAGCTTCGGCGCCGGCAACTACGGCATGTGCGGCCGCGCCTACGACCCGCGCTTCCTGTGGATGTGGCCCAACGCGCGGATCGGCGTGATGGGTGCGCAGCAGGCCGCCGGCGTACTGGTGCAGGTCAAGCGCGAGCAGGCCGAGCGCGCCGGTCAGCATTATTCCGACGAGGACGAACAGCGCCTCAAGCAACCTATCGTCGAGCAGTACGAGAAGCAGGCGCATGCCTACTACTCCAGCGCGCGGCTATGGGACGACGGCGTGATCGACCCGGCGCAGACCCGCGAGGTGCTGGCCCTGGCCCTGTCCGCCAGCCTCAACGCACCGATCGAACCGACTCGTTTCGGGGTGTTCCGTATGTGACCCCCTGTAGGAGCGGCTTCAGCCGCGAATCCTGGCACGCTGATCGCGGCTGAAGCCGCTCCTACCCAGCCCTTCGAGCCTGACACCATGACCGACTTCACCACTGTACAACTTGAGAAAGACCCGCGCGGCTTCGCCACCCTGTGGCTGAACCGCCCGGAGAAAAACAACGCCTTCAACGCCGAGATGATCCGCGAGCTGATCCTCGCCCTCGATGCCGTCGGTGAAGACAAGAGCCTGCGTTTCCTCGTCCTGCGTGGCCGTGGCAAGCACTTTTCCGCTGGCGCCGACCTGGCCTGGATGCAGCACGCGGCGACTCTGGATTACAACGCCAACCTTAACGATGCCCGCGAACTGGCCGAGCTGATGTACAACCTGCACGGCCTGAAGATCCCGACCCTGGCCGTCGTGCAAGGCGCCTCCTTCGGTGGCGCGGTGGGTCTGGCCAGTTGCTGTGACATGGCCATCGGCAGCGAAGACGCACTGTTCTCGCTGTCCGAGGTGCGCATCGGCCTCGCTCCGGCGGTGATCAGCCCCTTCGTCGTGCAGGCCATTGGCGAGCGCGCCGCCAAGCGCTACGCGCTGACCGCCGAGCGTTTCGACGGCAAGCGCGCCCGCGAGCTGGGCCTGCTCGCCGAGTGCTTCCCGGCCGATGAGCTGGACGCTCAGGTCGAAGCCTGGGTCGGCAACCTCCTGCAAAACAGCCCGCAAGCCATGCGCGCCAGCAAGGATCTGCTGCGCGAAGTCGGCAGCGGCGAGCTGACCCCAGCCCTGCGCCGCTACACCGAGAACGCCATCGCCCGCCTGCGCGTCAGCGCCGAGGGTCAGGAAGGCCTGCGCGCCTTCCTGGAAAATCGCCAACCCACCTGGCAGGAGCAATGACCATGATCGACACCCTGCTGGTCGCCAACCGTGGCGAGATCGCCTGCCGTGTGATACGTACGGCCAAGGCCATGGGCATTCGCACTGTAGCCGTGCACAGCGCCATCGATGCCAATGCACGGCATGTGCGTGAGGCCGACGTCGCGGTGAACCTCGGCGGCGCCAAACCCGGCGAAAGCTACCTGCTGATCGACAAGATCATCGCCGCCGCCAAGGCCAGCGGCGCGCAGGCCATTCACCCCGGCTACGGTTTTCTCTCCGAGAACGCCGGCTTCGCCCGCGCCATCGAACAGGCCGGATTGATCTTCCTCGGCCCACCCGCCTCTGCCATCGAAGCCATGGGCAGCAAGTCGGCGGCCAAGTCGCTGATGGAAGCCGCCGGCGTGCCGCTGGTGCCGGGCTACCACGGTGAGAAGCAGGATCTTGGTACCTTCCGCGATGCCGCCGCATGTATCGGCTACCCAGTGCTGCTCAAGGCCGCTGCCGGCGGCGGTGGCAAAGGCATGAAGGTCGCCGAGTCGGAGGCGCAGCTCGCCGAGACGCTGGAATCCGCTCAGCGCGAAGCACAGTCGGCCTTCGGCGATTCGCGCATGCTGGTGGAAAAATACGTGCTCAAGCCACGCCATGTGGAGATTCAGGTGTTCGCCGACCAGCATGGCAACTGCCTGTACCTCAACGAGCGCGACTGCTCCATCCAGCGGCGCCACCAGAAAGTGGTCGAGGAGGCGCCGGCGCCTGGCCTGAGCCCCGAGCTGCGCCGCGCCATGGGCGAAGCTGCGGTCAAGGCGGCGCAGGCCATTGGCTACGTCGGCGCCGGCACGGTGGAATTTCTGCTCGACGAGCGTGGCGACTTCTTCTTCATGGAGATGAACACCCGCCTGCAGGTCGAGCACCCGGTCACCGAAGCCATCACCGGCCTCGACCTGGTGGCCTGGCAGATTCGCGTCGCTCGCGGCGAGCCGCTGCCGCTGACCCAACAGCAGGTGCCGCTCAATGGCCATGCGATCGAGGTGCGGTTGTACGCCGAAGACCCGGACCATGACTTCCTCCCCGCCACCGGCACCCTGGCGCTGTACCGCGAAGCGGGTAATGGCGACGGCCGGCGCATCGACAGCGGCGTGGCCGAGGGTGACAGCGTCTCGCCCTTCTACGACCCGATGCTGGGCAAGCTGATCGCCTGGGGCGAAAACCGCGAGCAGGCGCGCCTGCGCCTGCTGGCCATGCTCGGCGATACCCTGGTCGGCGGCGTGAAGACCAACCTGGCGTTCCTGCGCCGCATCCTCGCCCATCCGGCTTTCGCCGCGTGCGAGCTGGACACGGGCTTTATCCCGCGCCATCAGCAGCAGTTGCTGCCTGCACCGAGCGAGTTGCCGGAGGCCTTCTGGCAACTGGCAGCCGATGCCTGGGTACAGAGCGAGGCGCCGCTGCAACGCAACGACGACCCATATTCGCCCTGGGCGACCCGCAGTGGCTGGCGCGCCGGTGGCGTGACGGAAATCGAGCTGCACCTGAGCAGTCAGGGCGAGAGCCGCAAGGTGTGCGCGAACAACCGGGCGTGCTTGCAGGGCGAAGAGCTGCTGGCAGAGATCGACGGCGCACGCCAGCGTCTACGCGCCATTCGCCGTGGCGAAACCCTCTACCTGCAATGGCGCGGTGAACTGCACGCGATCACCCGCTTCGACCCCATCGCCGCCGCCGAAGCCAGCCACGCCCAGCATGGTGGCTTGAGCGCGCCCATGAACGGCAGCATCGTCCGTGTGCTGGTCGAACCCGGCCAGGCAGTCGAAGCCGGCGCAGCCCTGGTGGTGCTGGAGGCGATGAAGATGGAGCACAGCATTCGTGCGCCCGAAGCCGGGATGGTCAAGGCGCTGTACTGCCGCGAAGGAGAAATGGTCAGCGAAGGTGCAGTGCTGGTGGAGCTCGAACCCTAGGGCGGGCCAGGCGCCAATCCGTTTCAGCCCACCGATTCTGCTCTGTGTAGGGCGGGTGCAACCCGCCAGATCGTGTTGGCGGGTTGCACCCGCCCTACGACTCACCGGATCACGGCGGACATAAGAAGCGATGTCCGCCCTACGCTCTCCAGTCGAACACAAATGAGGACACCCTGATGAGCTTGCCCAAATCCGTACGCCTGGTCGAAGTCGGCCCACGCGACGGCCTGCAGAACGAGAAGCAACCGATCAGCGTCGCCGACAAGGTGCGCCTGGTGGACGATCTGACAGCAGCCGGCCTGAGCTATATCGAGGTAGGTAGCTTCGTCTCGCCCAAATGGGTACCGCAGATGGCGGGCTCCGCCGAGGTGTTCGCCGGCATTCAGCGCCAGCCGGGCGTCACCTACGCCGCCCTGACGCCCAATCTGAAAGGCCTCGAAGCGGCGCTGGAGGCAAAAGTCGAGGAAGTGGCGGTGTTCGCCGCCGCCAGCGAGGCCTTCTCGCAGAAGAACATCAACTGCTCCATCGCCGACAGCCTGCAGCGCTTCGTACCGCTGCTGGAGGCGGCCAAGGCGGCGAACGTGCGCGTGCGCGGCTACGTTTCCTGCGTACTGGGCTGCCCCTACGATGGCGAAATCGCGCCCGAGCAAGTCGCCAGCGTCGCCCGCGAGCTTTACGCCATGGGCTGCTACGAGGTGTCGCTGGGCGATACCATCGGCACCGGCACCGCTGGCAAGACGCGCTCGATGCTCGAGGTGGTCGGCCGCGACATCCCGCGCGACAGGCTCGCCGGGCATTTCCACGACACCTATGGCCAGGCCCTGGCCAACATCTACGCCAGCCTGCTCGAAGGCATCAATGTGTTCGACAGCTCGGTGGCCGGCCTGGGTGGCTGTCCCTACGCCAAGGGCGCCACCGGCAACGTCGCCACCGAAGACGTGCTCTACCTGCTGCAGGGCCTGGGTATCGAAACCGGCGTGGACATGGATAAGCTGATCGCTGCAGGACAACGCATCTGCAACGTGCTGGGCAAGGCCAACGGCTCGCGGGTCGCGCGTGCTCGCCTGAGCCGATAGATGTCATCGCCTTCTGCACTGTAGGAGCGGATTCATCCGCGATTTTCGCGGCTAAAGCCGCTCCTACAAGGGGCTGCAGCGTATCGCCCCGTCGTTTTATCCAGAGTTTCGGAACCGATGAGAAAGTCGGTGCGATAGCAGCAAAGGTCGTCTGAGTTAAAGGTCAAATGCCCCGAACGCACTAAGCTGAAGCCCAGGGACAAGAACGACGAGGACTGACCATGCAGCAACCTCTGTGGACGCCTTCCGCCGAGCGTATCGCCGCCAGCCGAATGGATGCCTTCCGCCGTTTCGTCAACGACCGCCATGCCCTGCACCTAGCCGACTACCCTGCCCTGCATGCCTGGAGCGTCGAGCAACGCGAAGCCTTCTGGCAGGCCATCGTCGATTTCTTCCAGATCCACTTCCACGCGCCCGCCGAACGTGTACTACGCGAAGGTCCGGCAATGCCCGATGCACAGTGGTTTCCCGGTGCCACCCTGAACTTTGCCGAACACTTGCTACGTCGCCGTGACGGTCATCCAGCGCTGGTGGCCATCGGCGAAGATGACAGTCGCGAACAGCTCAGCCATGCGCAACTGGCTGCCCATGTCGCCGGGCTGCAACGCGCTCTGCACAACGCGGGCGTGGGCATCGGTGATCGGGTGGCTGCATTCATGCCCAACACCTGGCAGACCGTGGTCGGTATGCTCGCCACCGCCAGCCTCGGCGCCACCTGGTCGAGTTGCTCGCCGGATTTCGGCACCCAGGGGGTGATCGACCGCTTCGGTCAGATCGAGCCCAAGGTCCTGATCGCTGCCGCCGGCTACCGCTACGCCGGCAAGCGAATCGACCTGACCGACAAGCTCAACGAAATCCTCCCGCAACTGCCCAGCCTGGAACGGCTGGTTATCGTGCCCTACTCACGCGACGAGGCCAGCCCTACTGATTACAAGTCAGTTGCTCTAACGACCCTCTGGCAGGATTTCTACCAACCCGGCGGCGCGCCGCAGTTCACGCCTGTGCCCTTCGACCAACCGCTGTATATCCTCTACTCCAGCGGCACCACTGGCGTGCCCAAGTGCATCGTCCACGGCGTCGGCGGCACCCTGCTGCAACACGTCAAGGAGCTGGGCCTGCATACCGACCTTGGGCTCGACGACACTCTGTTCTACTACACCACCTGCGGCTGGATGATGTGGAACTGGCTGATTTCCGGCCTGGCCCTGGGCGCCACCCTGGTGCTCTACGACGGTTCGCCCTTCCATCCCGAACCGGCCCGCCTGATCGATCTGATCGACGCCGAGGACATCTCCATCTTCGGCACCAGCGCCAAGTTCATCGCCGCACTGGAGAAAGCCGGCGTCATACCTCGTGAAAGCCACAAGCTGAACAGCCTCAAGGCCATTCTTTCCACCGGCTCGCCACTGGCCCACGAGAGCTTCGAGTACATCTACCGCGACGTGAAACGTGACCTGTGCCTGTCGTCGATTTCCGGCGGCACCGACATCGTCTCCTGCTTCGCCCTGGGCAACCCGACCCTGCCAGTCTGGCGCGGCGAACTACAGTGCAAGGGCCTGGGCATGGACGTGCAGGTGTGGAACGACAGTGGCCAGGCGGTGACAGGGGAAAAAGGTGAACTGGTCTGCGCCAGACACTTTCCTTCAATACCCGTGGGCTTCTGGAACGACGCAGACGGCGAGAAATTCCGCGCTGCCTATTTCGCCACGTTCCCCGGCGTCTGGGCCCACGGTGATTATGCCGAGGAAACCGCTCATGGCGGCCTGGTCATCCACGGCCGCTCCGACGCCGTGCTCAACCCGGGCGGCGTACGCATCGGCACCGCAGAAATCTATCGCCAAGTGGAAAAGGTGCCGCAGGTGCTGGAGTCCATCGTCATTGGCCAGGATTGGCAGGGCGATGTGCGCGTGGTGCTGTTCGTACGTCTGCGTGATGGCGTGACGCTGGACGACACCCTGCGCGAAGAGATTCGCCGAGTGATCCGCGCCAACACCACGCCGCGACACGTGCCGGCGAAAATCATCCAGGTCGCCGATATCCCGCGCACCCTCAGCGGCAAGATCGTCGAGCTCGCAGTGCGCAACGTCGTCCACGGCCGCCCGGTGAAGAACACCGATGCCTTGGCAAATCCACAAGCGCTGGAGCTGTATCGCAGCCTGGCAGAACTGCGAAACGAGTTGTAGCCAAAAGCCACCAGTCAGAAAAATCACTATACTGACGCCATTTTTCGTCTTCACAGCAGCTGAGCCTTGGCCAAGGCCAACTCGGCAAATGGCAAGGTGGCGGCATGAACATCATCCAGCGCAACAACGTTCAACGCTTGAAAGCGGAAACGGCCGATGCCCCAACGCTCATCTACGGCCACGGCTTCGGTTGCAATCAGGAGATGTGGAGCAAGGTCACGCCAGCCTTCAGTCAGCACTGGCACCAGGTGCTGTTTGACTATGTCGGCAGCGGCCGCTCCGATGCCAGCGCCTTCCACCCTGCCCGCTATGCCCAGTTGGAGGGTTACGTGGAAGACCTTCTGGAGGTATGCGACGCGCTCGAACTCTCGGGTGATCTGACCTTCGTTGGCCACTCGATCAGTTGCAGCGTCGGCATTCTTGCTGCCATCAGGCGGCCCGAGCTGTTCTCCCGGCTGATTCTTCTCGGCCCTTCCCCCTGTTTTCTCAACGATCCGCCCGACTATCGCGGTGGGTTCGAACGCAGTGACCTGGAGGGGCTGCTGGAGCTGATGGCCCATAACTATCTGGGCTGGGCCCAGCAGTTCGCACCACTGGTATCGGCCGACGAGACTCACGCAGTCACCCGGCAGCTCTCCGACAGCTTCTGCTCGACCGACCCAATCATGGCCCATGCCTTCGCTCAAGCCACCTTCTTTTCCGATATCCGCCCGGCGCTACAGTCGTGTCCTTCGCCCAGCCTGATCCTGCACCACCAGCGTGATGCACTGGTTCCCACATCAGTTGCCGACTATCTGCATAGCGCACTCACGGGCAGCACCCTGGAAACGCTGGACGTCAGCGGCCATTGCGCGCACATGAGCCATCCTGAACTGGTGAGCGCCGCCATGCTTCGCTACCTGATGGGAGCACAAGCACGTGTTCTATCTTGATCGCCTACCCGGCCCGGTACTGGTCACTGACTGCAACGGCCGAATCAAGCACTGCAATTGCGATTTCAAGCGCCTGGCAGGTGCAGGCGCGGCCGAAGGCATGGATCAGTTCTTTCCGCCAGCCAGCCGCATCTTCCTGCAAACCCACGCCTGGCCCTTGCTGCTGCGCAACGGTGAGTTCAGTGAGCTTTACCTGCAACTGCAATCAGAAGGCGGCCAGGCAATACCCGTCATGGCCAACGCGCGCATCAGCGAAGTCGATGGCGCGCCTGAGGTCATCTGGCTGTTCTTCGTCGCCAAGGACCGCCAACGTTTCGAAGCAGAGCTGCTCAAGGCTCGCGAACAGGCGCAGGAAAGCGCAGCCCAACTGGCCAAGGCCAACCTGGCGCTGCAGAGCGCCTACGCCCAGTTGGCCAACTACGCCGTGGAAATTCAGAGCGAAGCCGAGCAACTTGCACAACTGAGCCATACCGACCCACTGACTGCGCTGAGCAATCGCAGGGCACTGTCAGTGCACGTCGAGCATTGGCTCGGCAGCGTCAGCGACCTGGCCTGCGGTAGCCTTTTGTTGATCGATATCGACCACTTCAAACAGATCAACGATCGCTTCGGCCACGCCGAGGGCGATAGAGTTCTGGTGGATATGGCGCAGCGTCTTCTGGCCAGCGTGCGCAGTGGCGACAGTGTGGTGCGCTACGGCGGCGAAGAGTTCGCGATATGGCTGCCCAACGCCGATCTCGATGAGGCCGGCGATATCGCCGAGCGCGTGCATGATCAGGTCAAGGCCCTGGAAATCGCCCACCAGGCTGTCACGGTGAGCATCGGCATCGCCAGCCTTAAACCATGCGAACGCTACCTGGAGCGTCTGCTGGCGGTAGCGGACAAAGCCCTTTACACAGCCAAAGCCCAGGGTAGGAATCGCAGCATTCGGCACGAGTAGCCGGCTCAGGATCGGCCGCTGCAGCTGGCCGCAAACGCCTCCTATACTGAAGCAACAATGACAACAGGATGTTCGTCGTGCATACGTTTTTCTGCCTGCTGCTGGCGTTGATGCTAGCTGGAACCGCATCCGCCCACGAGCCCATCAAGCTATACATGCCGGACGCCCCCTGTCGTTGCATCACTACGAGGGCGGCCATGGCATGGCAGGTGACGTGGTACTGGCTGCGCTGTACATCTGGGAAAGCTCGGCCTATCGCGAGCAGAATCTGCGCAGAAGCCCGACCCTGGCCAGTACCGGCCTGTATCTGGGCTGCTCGAAGGACTGCGATGCGCAACTGGTCGAACAACTGCGCGCTGCCATCAGCGAACTGGAAGAGGAAGGCGTCAGCCAGCGGCTGCGGCAGGCCTATTTGCCGCTGCAGCCCGACCCCTAGGCTCTGTACGAAAAATGCCTGCGCTCGGTGATGCTGCGTTAAAAACAGGCTCAGAATGCTCATTTACAGCTCGTAAACTGCGCTTCTTCGCCTGTTTTTGCCTTGCCTGACCTTCGCTCGGCGACTTTTCGTACAGACCCTAAATCCCCTGCCGCCCCGGGTCTTCCGGCGGTTGCTCCTGCTCGATGTCCTCCAGTTTCAGCTCCAGCCCCCAGTCGCCTGCAGCAGCGGCTTTCGCTGCGGGAGCCGGCGTTACCACCGGTGCTGCGGCGGCGGGGGCAGGCCTGGCATTGGCCGGGTTGTCGCGGTGGAGCTTGAGCTTCAGGCGCACGTTGTTCGCCGAGTCGGCGTTCTTCACCGCTTCGTCCTCGTCGATTGCCCCTTCATGCACCAGATCGATCAAGGCCTGGTCGAAGGTCTGCATGCCGAGGTTCCTGGATTTCTCCATGATTTCCTTGAGTTCGGAAAATTCGTTGCGCTTGATCAGGTCACGCACCGTCGGCGTACCCAGCATCACTTCCACTGCCGCGCGGCGCTTGCCATCGACGGTCTTGACCAGGCGCTGCGAGACGAATGCCTTGAGGTTGTTGCCCAGATCGTTGAGCAACTGCGGGCGGCGATCCTCGGGGAAGAAGTTGATGATGCGATCCAGCGCCTGGTTGGCGTTGTTGGCGTGCAGCGTGGAGATCGCCAGGTGCCCGGTATCGGCGAAGGCCAAGGCATGCTCCATGGTTTCGCGGTCGCGGATCTCGCCGATCAGGATCACATCCGGCGCCTGGCGCAGGGTGTTCTTCAGCGCGGCATGGAAGCTGCGGGTGTCCACGCCCACCTCGCGCTGGTTGATGATCGACTTCTTGTGCCGGTGCACGTATTCCACCGGGTCTTCGATGGTGATGATATGGCCGCCGCTGTTGCGGTTGCGGTAGTCGATCAACGCCGCCAGGGAGGTCGACTTGCCTGAGCCGGTGCCGCCCACGAACAACACCAGGCCGCGCTTTTCCATCACCGTGCCGAGCAGCACTTCGGGTAGCTTGAGGTCTTCGAAACGCGGAATATCCAGCTTGATGTTGCGCGCAACGATGGACACCTCGTTGCGCTGCTTGAAGATGTTGATGCGAAAACGCCCCACGCCGGCCAGCGATATCGCCAGGTTCATCTCCAGTTCGCGCTCGAATTCCTCACGCTGGGCACTGTCCATGATCGACTCGGCAATCGCTGCCACATCGCCCGCCTTCATCGGCTCCTGGCTCAGCGCCTTGAGCACGCCATTGAACTTCGCGCAGGGCGGCGCGCCGGTAGACAGATAGAGATCGGAGCCATCCTGGGTGGACAGGATTTTCAGCATTGCTTGGAGATCCATGGCGGCGTTTCCGTGAGCGCGATTGAAATACCATAGGCCATGATTCGTCCGCACCGCGGACAACGCACAACCCACAAAATTGACGCCATTCTGCTGGCGCAATGAATACTGGCACAATAGCGCCCTGACAGAATTGAGGAGCCCATCAATGGCTAAGGCAATGGCCCGCCACATCCTGGTCAAGACCGAAGCGGAAGCCGCCGCGCTGAAGAAGCGCATTGCCGCTGGCGAAGCCTTCGATGTGCTGGCACGCAAGCACTCCACCTGCCCCTCCGGCAAGAAAGGTGGCGACCTCGGTGAAGTGCGGCCCGGGCAGATGGTGCGTGCAGTGGATCAGGTGATCTTCAAGAAGGCGCTGCGCGAAGTGCACGGCCCGGTGAAGACCCAGTTCGGCTATCACCTGATCCAGGTGTTCTATCGCGACTGAGCCCCGCTCAGGCGCCTGGCTCGCCCATGAACTCGACGATCTTGCTTCTGAGCCAACGCTCGGCGGGATCGTTATCGGTCACTCCGCTCCAGACCATCGACAGATCCGAATTGACCAGCTCGAATGGCGGGTCATCGGCGCGCAGACGGGTTCCGTCGATCAGCGCCGCGGCGGCGAAATCCGGTACCGTGGCGAGCATTTCCGTGCCAGCGATGATCGACCGCAAGCCACTGAACTGCGGCACCGCCAGCACCACGCGACGCGAGCGATCCAGACGCGCCAGGTCGTTGTCGATGTTGCCGCACAGATCCCCCGAGAACGACACCAGCGCATGCGGACGCGAACAGTACTCGTCCAGCGTCAGTGCGCCAGGGCGGTCATCGCCACGCAACACCTTGACCTTCATCTCGCGCAGCTTGCGCCGCTTGGCGTTGGCCGGCAGCTCGGTGGTGTAGCTGACGCCTACGGAAATTTCGCCCGAGGCCAACATCGCTGGAATCAACAGGAAGTTGACCCGCCGCACCACGATCACCACCTCCGGCGCCTCTTCGCGAATCTGCTTGAGCAAGGCCGGGAACAGGCCAAACTCGGCATCATCGGACAGACCGATGCGGAAGGTGTCGCGGTTGGTCGCCGGGTTGAACTCGCGGGCGCGGCTGACCGCGCCCGAGATGGTGTCCATCGCCGGCTGCAGCTCCTTGAGAATCGCCAGCGCTCGCGCCGTCGGTTCAAAGCCACGGCCATTGCGCACCAGCAGCGGATCGTCGAACAGATCACGCAGCCGGGCCAGCGCCGCACTGACCGCCGGCTGGCCGAGAAACAGCTTCTCGGCGGCGCGGGTCAGGTTCTTCTCGAACATCAGGGTTTCGAAGATCACCAGCAGATTCAGGTCGACGCGGCGCAGGTCGTTGCGATTCATCCAGGAGCCTCGGAACACGGATTGGTGGGCGCATTAAAGCAGCAACTCCCGTGCCCACATAGCCCGGATCAGAGGCCCAGCTCGGACAGCCCCGGATGATCGTCAGGACGACGTCCCTGGGGCCAGCGGAACTTGCGCTCGGCCTCCTGAATCGGCAGGTCGTTGATGCAGGCATAGCGATTGATCATCAGACCGTCGGCGCCGAACTCCCAGTTCTCGTTGCCGTAGGAGCGAAACCAGTTGCCCGAGTCGTCGCGCCATTCGTAGGCATAGCGCACGGCAATGCGGTTGTCGGTGAACGCCCAGAGTTCCTTGATCAGACGGTACTCCAGCTCCTTGGCCCACTTGCGCTCGAGGAAGGCACGCGCCTGATCGCGGCCATTGGCGAACTCGGCGCGGTTGCGCCAGCGCGTATCAAGGCTGTAGGCCAGTGCGACCTTGGCCGCATCACGGCTGTTCCAACCATCCTCGGCCAGGCGGACCTTCTCGATGGCGCTCTCGCGAGTGAACGGCGGCAACGGAGGACGAACTTCAGTATTTGACGACATGACGGCACCTCAGGTTTGCGGGGGGTTGAGCCCATCACTGGGCGATAGGGATTGCAGAAGCAATTGCGCAGTACGGGCGGCACTGTCGGCGGCATCCGCCTGGCCGGTGACCATGGCGACGGCGGTAGCACCATCGATCAGCAGGAGAAACTGCCTGGCCATTTCCTCGGCTTCGGCAAAGCCGCAGGCCGTGGTCAGTTCGCTCAGATAGGCCAGCAAGCGCTGCTTGTGCAGCAACGCGACGGCGCGGATCTCGCTGTCGGGATCACCGACCTCCCCTGCCGCATTGATGAAGGCACAGCCATGGAAGTCAGGTGCGGAGAACCAGCTGCGCAGCAGTGGGAACACGGCCAGTAGCCGCTCGCTCGGCGATCCCGCAGAAGTGCCGGCGATGAACCATTGCATCCAGCGCTCATCACGCGCGCGCAACGCGGCAGCGATCAGCGCTTCCTTGGTCGAATAGAGGCGATAGATGCTTTTGCGCGCCACCCCTGATGCCTTGACGATGGCGTCCATCCCGGTGGCGTTGATACCACCGGCATAGATCAGGCTTTCAGTGGTTTGCAGCAAACGCTGTTGGGTCGAGGCGTCTTCGAGCATGGGGTTTGGCCATAGAGAATGATCGTTCTCGACAAGGTAGAACGATCATTCTCGTCAATCAACTCAATTCTCGAAACGCAGGATCAACGGCATCTCAACCAGGCTTCAGCTGAGACCCGCGACACCTGGTCCGATGCCAACCGCGCCGGTTCCAGGGGTGGATCCAGTCGCTGGGCTATAACTCAATGCCGCGGCAACACTGGCGCATGCTCGGCCATCAACTCCACCACCCAGTCGATGAATACCCGCAGCTTGGCGCTGACATGGCGGTTCGGCGGGAAGGCCAGGTACATCGGCATCGGTTTCATCTGCCAGTCCTCGAACAGACGCACCAGTTCACCACTGGCCAGGTGTGGCCTGGCCATGTAATGCGGTAGCCAGAGCATGCCCAGGCCCGCCAGCCCCGCAGCCAGATAGGCGTTGCCATCGTCGACCGTCAGCAGCGGGCGGCCATGGGCCTCGATGCGTTCTTCACCCCGCTGCATCGCATAGGGCAAGGCCTTGCCGGTGCGCGACCAGAGAAAACCCACCGTATGATGAACGGCCGCCTCCAGCTCGCGCGGATGCATCGGCGTGCCAGCGCGCTGCAGATAGCCCGGCGTGGCATAGATACCGAGCTGGAGATCACCGACATGGCGCGCGATCAGCGATTGATCGGTGATCTCACCGCCGCGCACCACGCAGTCGACGTTCTCACCGATGATGTCGATGAGCCGATCACTAACGCCCATGGTCAGCTGGATTTCCGGATAACGCGCATAAAATGCCGGCAAGGCCGGGATCAGCAGCATGCGCGCGAAGGGACTGGGTACGTCCACGCGCAGGCGGCCGCGCGGCGCCATCAATGCACTGGACAGGCTGGTCTCGGCATCGTCGATATCGGCCAGCAGACGCACCACACGTTCGTAGTAGGCGGCGCCGTCAGCGGTGACGTTGACCTTGCGCGTGGTGCGGTTGAGCAGGCGCACCCGCAGCCGTGCTTCCAGTTGCTGAACGAGCTGGGTCACGCTGGTCTTGCTCATGTGCAGGGTGGCTGCCGCCTTGGTGAAACTGCCGGTTTCCACCACGCGGACGAAGGCCTGCATCGCGTCGAAACGATCCATCATGCATCTCTCTTAAGCTCATGATTGTTTGGATTCTACAAACAGTCATGACCAGAGTTGCTCGTTTATCCAGCCCGGCCGTGTTTTTAAAGTGATTCCATCGTTAACAGCGGGCCGTAGCGGCCCAGATGGAGGCAACAATGACCAGCAAACGTGATGTGGTTTTCCCGGCCGACCGCCATGACCTGTATGAACTTCATCGCTATTCGCCGGCGATTCGTTCCAACGGTTTTCTGTTCGTATCCGGTCAGGTCGGCAGTCGCAAGGACGGCTCGCCCGAACCCGACCTGAAAGAGCAGGTGCGCCTTGCCTTCGCCAACCTCAATGCGATCCTCGCTGCAGCAGGTTGCAGCTTCGATGACGTGGTCGACACCACCGTATTCATGCTCGACCCGCATGCGCAGTTCGAAACCATCTGGGAGGTGGTAGCCGACTATTGGGGCGAGGCGCCCTACTCGAACGTGACTGCGGTCGGCGTGACCTGGCTGGCCGGCTTCGATTTCGAGATCAAGGTGATCGCCAAGCTGCCAGAGTGAACAGCGATGCGCCCCCGTGACGAGGGGCGCAGCCGAAAGGCTCAGAGGTGAGTGAAGACGCGCTCGGCCGGCAGACGCGACTTCGGCAGCTCCGCATTGAAATCGCTGTCGCTGTGATACCCCAGCGCCACCGCGACCATGCTGCTCAACCCCTGGGCGGCCAGCCCCAGCTCCTCATCCAGCGCCTCGCGGTCGATGCCCTCCATCGGCGTGGCGTCGACGCCTTTGGCAGCAGCACCCAGGAGCAAGGTGCCCAGCGCCAGATAAGCCTGCTTTTCTGCCCAGTGCGGGATGTCGCCAAGGCCACGGTGCAGTTCGACGTAACTGCTGCGGGTGTTGTGTTGAGTCGTACGCGCCGCATCGTCGCGGAAGCGGCCATCATCGGCCTCCTGCTGCAGCACATCGGCCAGATAAGCATCATCGAGGTCACGGCGGGCGCAGATCAGGATCACGTGCGAGGCGTTGAGGATCTTCGACTGGTTGTAGGCAAAGCCGCCCTGAGCGCCCTTGGCCAGGCGCGCCTTGCCTTCGGCAGTGCTCGCCACGACGAAGTGCCAGGGCTGCGAATTGACCGAAGACGGCGACAGGCGCAGCAACTCCAGCAGCTCGTCGATGATCGCCTGATCCACCTGGCGGCTGGCATCGTAAGCCTTGGTGGTGTAACGCTGACGCGCGAAGGAAACGGGGCTCATGAACACTCTCCTGATCGATGGATGACGCGAAATGGACGCCAGTCTGCAGCATGCCTGTGCATGAAAAAAGCAGGCAAAGCCGCTAGGAGTTTCAAAGCAAAGATGAAAATGCAGGCATCAGCCCTCTAGCGAGCCACACCGGCGCTCTGCAAACACTCGATAAAACCCGCCACGGCCGCCGAACGGCTGACCCTGGGATACAGCGCACCGATCTCCCGATGAATGGGCGTCGGGCCGAGCGCGATGGCGCGAACGCTGGCCGGCAGCGGCAGGATGGTTTCCGTCAATGGCACCACGGCCACGCCAAGGCCGCTCTCGACCATCGACAGCATCGCCTGGATATCGTCGACCTCGATCCACTCCTGCAACGTTAAAGAGTGGTCGCGTAAAAAGCGCTCCACCTGGCGACCACCGAAGGACGAGAGGCTATAGCGGATAAAGGGCTGCTCGCGAATCACCGACAGCCAGTCATCGCCCACCACGTTGCTGGCGGCAAGCAGCACGTAGTTCTCGCATGCCAGCGGCGCCCACTCCAGCTCCCGCGGCGGCTCGAACGCCGGACGGATGAGGATGGCCAGGTCGAGCTCCCCCGCTTCGACTCGATCCATCAACTGCAGGGAAACGCCAGGCGACAGATTCACCCGGCAGTTGGCAAAGCGCTGACGAAACGGCACCAGCGCGCGCGTGAGGATGGTCGCGTGCACCGAGGCGATCGCGCCAATCTCCAGCGGTTTGGCCCATTCCTCGTCTTGAGTCGGCTCGCCCAAGGCATCGAAACCGGCGACCAGCACCTCGGCACGCGCCAACGTACGCAACCCTGCAGCATTCAATATGGCCGAACGACCGGTGCGATCGAACAGAGCGAACCCCAGACTTTCTTCCAGGCGGCGCATATGACCGCTGACGGCTGCCTGGGTCAGGCCGATGCGCTCACCAGCGGCGCTGAAGGTGCCATAGCGAGCCACCGCTATCAGCGTGCGCAGTTCGATGATCATGTCGATTGATAAGATTTTGTTTTGCTCATGATCAGAACATATAGTTTTTTAAGAGGCTTGTCGCCGAATAGGATGATTCCACTCACCAACGAGGGAACCCCGATGACCGCACTATGCCCGTTCCACCTGGCCTTTCCGGTTGACGACCTGGCCGCCGCCCGCGACTTCTACGGCAACCTGCTCGGTTGCAGCGAAGGTCGCAGCTCGTCAGAGTGGATCGACTTCAATTTCTATGGCCATCAGATCGTCGCCCACCTGGCGCCTGACGAAGCAGGCTCGGTACCGGCCAACGCAGTCGACGGCCACGGCGTGCCGGTGCGCCACTTCGGCGTCGTTCTGCCGATGCACGACTGGCAGATCGCTGCCGATAAACTCACCGCCGCCGGTGTCGAGTTCATCATCAAGCCCTATATCCGCTTCAAGGGCGAGCCGGGCGAACAGGCGACGATGTTTTTCAAGGACCCAAGCGGCAACGCCGTCGAAATGAAGGCTTTCGCCGACATCAACAACCTATTCGCCCGCTGACAGCGAAAGGAACGCCCCATGCAAACGCTCAAGGTTGCAATCGCCGGTTTCGGCGGTGTCGGCCGCGCCACGGCCAACCTGCTGTTGCAACGTCGCGACCACTATCGCCAGATCTATGGCGTGGATGTGCGACTGGTTGCCGTATGTGGCTCACGCGCCGGCCTGGCAGATGCCAATGGCCTGCAGGCCCACCAACTGGACAACCTGCAGCCTGGGCTGTCGGGGCCGGATTTCGTCGCAGCGAGTGGTGCTGAGGTGTTGATCGAGGCCGGCCCCAGCGATTTTCGCAGCGGCGGGCCGGGCCTGGACTACCTCTGTGCGGCGCTGTCTGCCGGGCGGGACTGCATCGTCATCGCCAAGGGCGCGCTGGTGCATAGCGGGCCGCGCCTGCGCGATCTGGCGCGCGCCTCCGGGGCGCAGCTGAAACTCAGCGGTGCGGCCGCCGCCGCCCTGCCCACACTCGACCTGCTCGAACACAGCCTGGCCGGCTGCAAGGTGCTCAGCGTCGAGGGCATTCTCAACGCCACCACCAACTACCTGCTCGACGCCATGCGCACCCAGGGACTTGGTTTCGATGCAGCACTGCGCGAGGCACAAGCCGGCGGTTTCGCCGAAGCGGATACGCGCAACGACACCGAAGGTTGGGACACTGCCTGCAAACTCCTGCTGCTGGCCAACTTTGGCCTTGGCGCCCAGCTGACAATGGCTGACGTCGAGGTCGATGGCATCCATTCGGTCACCGCGCAGCGTATCGAAGCCTGGCAAGCACAGGGCCTGGTTCCCCGTCTGGTCGGCAGCCTCAGCTCCGTGGACGGTGCGATCCGCGCCAGCGTCGGGATCAAGACCTATCCGCTGTCCGACCCCTTCGCCCAGGTGAACGGGAAGAACAAGGCGATCCGCATCAACAGCGACGCCATGGGCGAGACGATCGCCATTGGCGGCGGCGCTGAACCCCTCGCCACAGCAGCCGCCGCACTGAAGGACTTCGAACATATTCTCCAGGCCAGGGGGCATGCCCCCCTCCTTTACTGACGGACATTGCAAATGACCGAACGCACCCTGCAAGCCATCCGCCATGTCGGTTTCGAGGATCTCGGCAGCTTCGAGGCGCCGCTGCGCGCTGCCGGTTATCAGATCGAGTACATCGACGCCGCGGAACGTGACCTCAGTCAACTCGACCCGCTCGCAGCCGACCTTCTGGTGGTGCTCGGCGGCCCTATCGGCGTCTATGACCACGACCGCTACCCGCTCGTCTCCGATGAACTGGAAATACTGCGCGCACGGCTGGCAGCCGATAAGCCGACGCTGGGCATCTGCCTCGGTGCGCAGCTGATGGCTGCGGCATTGGGCTCCACCGTCTACCCAGGGCCAGCCAAGGAAATCGGCTGGTCGACGCTGGAGCTGGCAGCCTCCGACTATCAGCCACTTGCCGCCCTGCGCGACGTCGCCGTGCTGCATTGGCATGGCGACACCTTCGACCTGCCGGAAGGCTGCACCCTGCTCGCCTCGACCCCGCTATGCCGCCAGCAGGCCTTCGCTCGCGGGCAGAACGTGCTGGGTCTGCAATTTCACCCGGAAGTGCGCGGCGACCGCTTCGAGCATTGGCTGCTGGGCCATGCCAGCGAACTGGCCAGCTCGGGCATCGATCCCGTCACCCTGCGTCACGACGCCAAGCGTCATGCCAGCGCCCTCGAGCAAGCGGGCACCATCATGCTAGGCGCCTGGCTCACCAAGCTGAAGCACTGAGCACGGCAGCAGGCCCGAGCCTCATAACAAGGCTCGGGCACCGCCGGCTCATTCAGCGCCTGCATCCTGTAAACACTTCGTAAATGCGATGGATTTTCATTAACTCGCCTAGTAAAAGATAGCTTGCTTTCGATCCTGCCTGAAGCAGCGCTTGCCGCTGCTCGTTTCGCCCCGGAGTCCAGCATGTCTATCTGCTCTCAACTGCAACGCACAGCGGCGACGATTACCACGTCGCTGCTGCTCGCCCTGCCCCTGCATGCCAGCGAACGCACGCTGGACAGCGCCTATGGTCCAGTGACAATCAGCGGCACTGTGCAGCGCGTGGTGGCACTGGGCGACAGCGCCCTGGATGCGGCGCTGTCGCTCGGCGTGCAACCGGTCGGTACCCTGGCCAGTCGCGGCGGCGACGACGTGCCGGACTATCTCAAGACCACGGCAGGCAAGATCACCCTGGTGGGCAGCGTGCGTGAACCCAACCTGGAAGCCATCCTGCGCCTGCGACCGGACCTGGTACTGGCCTCCAGCGATCTGTCACGCGACCTGTACGCCAAACTGAGCCTGATGGCGCCCACCGTGGTACCCGCCGGCAATTCCTTCCAGGACTGGCGCGAGACCTACATGACCTATGCCCAGGCCCTCGGCAAACAGGAAGAAGGCCAGCAACGCCTTGCCGAGATCGAGAAACGCAGCGCCGAACTGCGCCAGCGTCTGCCGCAGGGCCAGGCAGTCAGCGTAGTGCGCTGGAACCCGCAGGGGCCGGTGATCATGTCCAGCCACCTGTTCGTTGGCCAACTGCTGAAAGACCTCGGCCTGCGTGCCAACGAACTGGCCGCAGCCCAGGCGCAGAAGCCGCACAGCGACGTGCTGAGCCTGGAGAACCTGTCACGCATCAACGCCGACTGGATCTTCCTCGCCACGCTCAATCCGGATGGTCGCAAGGCCCTGGAAGACGCGCGCAAGCAGCCTGCCTTCACCCGTCTGTCAGCCGTCGCCGACGGTCATGTGGTGACCGTCGACGGCCAGATCTGGAGCAGCAGCTCCGGCTACCTGGCGGCTCAGCGGGTACTCGATGACGTGGAGAAGGCCCTGCTCGACTGATGCTCGCAGCACGCCTTTCCGTCCCTCAGGCGCTGAGCTATGCGGCTCTGTGCCTGTTGCTTTTGTGCGTCGCCAGCCTGCTGTTGGGCGCGGGTGACATCGGCATCCTGCCCAGCCTGCAAGCCCTGCTCGGTGGCAGCGATGACGATGCCCGTTTCATCGTCTTCGAACTGCGTTGGGTACGTACCGAACTGGCCCTGTTGGTCGGCCTCGCCCTGGGCGCGGCCGGTGTGCTGCTGCAAGCGGTGACGCGCAATCCGCTGGCCGAACCTGGGCTGCTCGGGGTCAGCGCCGGTGCCTCGTTCGCCGTGGTGCTGGCGATCAACCTGGGCGCCTCGGCTGCCAGCATGCATCTGGGCGTCGCCATGCTGGGTGCGCTGGTGGGTTGCGTGCTGGTGCTGCTGGTCACGCGTATGCGTGGCGTCGGTGACGACCCCGTGCGCCTGGTGCTGGCCGGCGCAGCTTTCTCCGGCATACTCGGCGCGCTCAGTAGCCTGCTGTTGTTATGGGATCAGCGCACCGCCGATGAAATGCGCTTCTGGGTCATCGGTGCCCTGGCGGGCCGCCCACTGGACACGCTCGACTGGAGCCTGCCCGGACTGATCGGCGGACTGTTGGTGGCGCTATTGGTGGTGCATCCGCTGGCTGCCCTGGCGCTGGGCGAGCGCGTCGCCAGCGGCCTTGGTCACCATCCGCAATTGACGCGCCTGGGCACCCTGCTGGCCGTGGCGATACTGGTCGGCACTGCCACGGCTGCCGCCGGCCCAATCGCCTTTATCGGCCTGATCGTGCCCTATATCGCTCGCCGCCTGGTGGGCTCCGATATCCGCCGCACCCTGGGCCTGAGCATGCTGCTCGGCCCCTGCGTCCTGCTGCTGGCCGACGTCATCTCGCGCCTGCTGGTGCGCCCCTACGAACTGCCGGTGGGCGTGGTGACTGCCTTCGTCGGCGCGCCGATCCTGATTGCCGTGGTGCGCAACCACCGCCTGCCGACCCTGTGACATGAACATTTCTTCCTCACGCCCCCTGCTCGCCCCGGCCGGCCATTATCTGCTGCGCCTGGGTGGTTACAGCCTGCTGCTGCACCGGCGCAGCATGATCGTCGCATTGTTCCTCAGTCTGCTGCTGGTCGCTGTCACCACCTGGATACTGGCGGCAGGCGACGACACCCTGACGCCCAGCAAAGCCCTGCAGGCCGCCTTCGGCCAGGGCGAGGCGTTGCAGGTGTTCCTGATTCAGGAGCTGCGCCTGCCGCGGCTGATCGCCGGCCTGCTCAGCGGCGCCGCCCTCGGTGCTGCCGGCTGCCTGCTGCAGACCCTGGCGCGCAACCGCCTGGCCACGCCGGGGGTAATCGGTATCGACAACGGCGCCACCGCCTTCGCCGTCGCCTCCATCGTCGCCGTGCCCACCAGCCTGGCGCCGTCGGCCCTGGCGCTGAGCGGCGCCGCCACCGCTGCGGTACTGACCTTTGCCCTGGCTGCCGGCGGTGGCGCGCGCGGCTATCGCTTCATCGTCGTTGGCATTGCCATCGGCGCGTTGTTCGGGGCGCTGACCAACCTGATGCTGGCACGCAGCGACATGGATGCCGCCAACGCCGCCTACCCCTGGACGGTCGGCAGCCTCAATGCACGCCCGGCCGACTCGGTGCTGCTGCTCGGCATCGGCCTGGCCGTGGGCCTGCCGCTGGCCAAGTTGCTGGTCAATGCCCTGAGCCTGATGCGCTTTTCCGACAACGTCGCCATCGGCCTTGGTGTACACCTGCAACGCATGCGCCTGCTCACCCTGGCGCTGTGCGTCTGGCTCACGGCGCTGGCCGTTGCCGTGGTCGGCCCGGTCGGTCTGATCGCCCTGGCGGCGCCGGAAATGGCCCGCCACCTGGGCAACCGACACGGCGTGCCGGTGCTCAACGCGGCGCTGTCCGGCGCGCTGATGATGATCCTCGCCGACTGGCTCGGCCGTACCCTGCTGGCGCCCATCGAAATCCCGGTCGGCATCATCGCCGCCGTGGTCGGCGGCCCCTACCTGCTGTGGATTCTGCTGCGTCAGGCCCCACGGAGTTCGACATGACCCTGCTTTCCTCACTGCTCGGCGACGCGCGCCAGTCCGACGTGCGCCTCGAAGCCCGCAACCTGAGCCTGGGCTACGCCCAGACCCGCATCATCGAAGACCTCAACCTGCTGATGCCCAGTGGCCAGGTCAGCGCCATCGTCGGCCCCAACGGCTGCGGCAAATCCACCCTGCTCGCCGGTCTCGCCCGTTTGCACAAGCCTATCTCCGGCAGCGTACTGCTCGACGGCAAGGCCATCGGCAGCCTGCCGTCGCGTGAAGTGGCGCGCCGACTCGCCCTGCTGCCCCAGGACGCCTCCGCTCCCGATGGCCTGACGGTCAGCGAACTGATCCGCTTCGGCCGCCAACCGCACCAGAGCCTGCTGCGCCAATGGAACGAGGAAGACCAGGCCATCGTCGACGCGGCATTGGTAGCCGCCGATCTGGTCGAACTGGCCGATCGGCCGCTGGAGTCGATGTCCGGCGGCCAGCGCCAGCGCGCCTGGATCGCCATGGCCATCGCCCAGGCCACGCCTCTGCTGCTACTCGACGAACCCACCTCGGCACTGGACCTGGGCCATCAGATCGAAGTGTTCGAACTGATCCGCCAACTGGCCGCCGCCGGCAAGACCATCGTCATGGTGGTGCACGACCTCTCCAGCGCCTGTCGCTACGCCGACTACCTGATCGCCATGCACCAGGGCCGGATCGTCGCCAGCGGCCGCCCCAACGAGATCGTCACCTCGGCGCTGGTCGAACGCCTGTACGGCGTACGCTGCACGCTGCTGCGCGATCCAATGAGCGGCACGCCGGTGATTGCGGGGGTCAGTAGGCTTCAGCCTTAACCCATGGAAAGCTGGCGGGCCACGAAGCGCTTGCCCGGCATCACGATCTGCTCCTGCGCGGCGACCAACGGCAGGTCGCGCGCGCCGTCCGCAGTCTGCTCGACCAAGGCGTATAGCGTTGCCGTGGCCAGCTCCAGAGCCTGCGGCAACGCCTGCCCGGCCAGCAACCGGCCCAACAACGTGGCCGAGAACACATCGCCCATGCCATTGGGCAATGGATGCAGCGCCAGGCGCGGGGTGCTCACCAGCCAGGCGCCCTCGCCGTTCACCGCCAGCGTGCCCAATTCGCTTTCAGGGATATCCGGCGTCGCCAGGCTGGTGACGATCACCACGTCAGGGCCTCGACCACGCAACTGCCGGGCGACTTTCACCGCCTCCTGCAAATTGGCCGGTTTAGAGCCCGTGAGCAGTTCGAACTCGAACTGGTTGGGCGTGATGATATTGGCGAAGGGAATCGCCTGATCACGGAGAAAATCGGGAATCGCCGGGTTGACGAACACGCCGCGCCCGACGTCGCCCATCACCGGGTCGCACAGGTAACGCACTGACGGGTTGTGCTGACGAATCTCGCCCACCGCCTCAAGAATCACCCGCCCCGTATCGGCATCGCCCAGGTAACCGGACAGCACCGCCGCCAGGCGCGGCAGCACCCCACGCTCACGCAGCCCCAACAGCACCTCGCGTACATGCTCGGCAGCGAACACCTGGCCGCGAAACTGGCCGTAACCGGTGTGGTTGGAGAACTGTACGGTGTGAAGCGGCAGCACCTCGAAGCCCAACCGCTGCAACGGAAAAACCGCAGCAGCATTGCCGACATGGCCCCAGGCGACATGCGACTGAATGGACAGAACGAGGGGCGGTAGCGTGGCGCTCATGACGATCTCTGCTGGCTGGGTACGACGAGGCGCAGATTATTCGCCAAGCGGCCCGGGCATACCACTACCCGTTCAAGCGCCGAACTGTTAGAGACGGTGCCTAGCGGCTGAGTTATGTCGCAACAGCTTGAACGCCTCACGCAAGCCAGAGATTTGAGGTGTGCTACCAAGACTTGCTGACACTCCGGACAATGCCCTCGAACCGGGCGCCCGACAGACGGTTGATTCACGCATTGACATATCGGTAAATGTCGATATTATCGCCGCCCATGGACCTGATCAATGTATTCAAAGCCCTCTCGAATCCCACCCGCCTTGGAATCCTCAAGGGGTTGAAGGATCCGGTGAAGAACTTTCCTCCCCAGGATGAAGGGGACGTTCATACCGTGGGCGTGTGCGTCAGCAGTATTCAGGAAGGTGTCGGTCTGTCGCAGTCGACGGTGTCCGACTACCTCGCGACGCTGCAACGAGTCGGTCTGGTCGAAGTCCGTCGGATCGGACAGTGGACCTACTACAAGCGCAATGAAGCCAATATCCGTGCTCTGGCCGAGCTGATAGGCAAGGAGCTGTAATTTTTTAACTTTGTATATCGATTATTCCCGATATCTCTTTTAGCCGAAACAAGGACTGACAATGGAGAGACCTTAGGCACAGGCGCGTAATTTTTTGCATCAGTATATCGAAAATTCTCTATATCCCTTTTTCCAGAAACAAGGAACCACACAATGAAAGCGCAAGTACTCAAATCCTTTGGCGGCCCTAACGCGTTCGAACTGAGCGAAGTGGCCAAACCCGTACCGCAGGCAGGACAAGTGTTGGTGCGGGTTCACGCAACCTCCATCAACCCACTGGATTACCAGGTACGTCGTGGTGACTACGTCGACTACGTGCCTCTCCCCGCCATTACCGGGCATGACGTCTCCGGCGTCGTCGAAGCGGTCGGCCCAGGTGTGACGAGCTTCGTGCCAGGCGATGAGGTCTGGTACACCACGCAGATTTTCGAAGGCGACGGCAGCTATGCCGAGTACCACGTTGCGTCCGAAAGCATCATCGGCAAGAAGCCGGCATCGCTGAGCCATCTCGAGGCGGCAAGCCTGACGCTGGTAGGCGGGACGGTCTGGGAAGCACTGATCGGGCGCGTATCGCTGAGGGTCGGGGAAAGCATTCTGATCCACGGCGGTGCGGGTGGCGTCGGCCATGTCGCGATCCAGGTGGCAAAAGCCATCGGCGCTCGGGTGTTCACCACCGTGCGCGAAGCGAACTTCGAGTTTGCCCGGGGTCTGGGTGCCGATGTGGTCATCGACTACGAACAAGAGGATTACGTTGACGCCGTCCTGCGGGAAACCGATGGCCACGGCGTCGATGTGATCTTCGACACCATCGGCGGCGACACCTTGACCCGTAGCCCCGACGCACTCGCCCAGCTCGGCCGTGTGGTTTCGATCGTGGACATCGCCAAGCCGCAGAACCTGATTCAGGCCTGGGGCAAGAACGCCAGTTACCACTTCGTCTTCACCCGCCAGAACCGCGGCAAGCTCGATGAACTGAAGGCATTGGTCGAGCGCGGCCAGTTGCGCCCCCATATTGGCGCGGTCTATTCGCTCGCTGATATCTCAAGCGCCCATGCGCTGCTGGAGACGCCCAACAACGGTCTTCGCGGCAAAGTCGCGATTGCCGTCGAGCCCTCGCTCGCCCCGTAAGTACATAGGTTCAACTACCAAAATGACTCTAGAGGAATACCGCAATGATTTATGAAATCGCCGTACTGCCTGTTCACAGTGCACAGATCGAACAGTTCAAACAAGCATTTGCCGAAGTGGTTCACTTGCTCCAACGCGCCAAGGGCTACCACGGCCATATGTTCGCGCAGGGAATCGAAAGCCCCGAGACGTTCAACCTGATCGTGCGTTGGGCTTCACTTGAGGACCATGCGCCGGGTTTCGAAGCGAGTGACGACCATCAGACCTTCATGCAGGGCCTGGAGGAATACTTCTCGCAAGAGCCGACTGTCTACCACATTCAGGGGGCCGCCTTTACCAATGGAAACGATCAGGCCTTCGATATTGCAGTGCCAAAAGCTTAAGCCTGCAGCCCTGACTTCGCCGCTACTCATGGCCACCATTTGATCTGACAGTATTTGAAATACAAGACTGTCAGATCAACTTACCTGAACACAATTCCGTCGTTTTGCTCCGAGAGTGAGTTGGCAACCACGCTCAACTCTCCTGGAGGCATTCGACATCCATTTAGCTTTTTCGGAATTTAAAGATGATCAGCAAACATGCAAAAAACCTGGCAAACATTTTAATTACCAGCCTTGCCTTGCTTCTATGCGGCAATGCACTCGCTGAAAGCCCGGCCACCACTTACAAGTATGGATTGAAACTTGATGTAGCCAAGGTTCTGTCCATATCAAAGCCCAAAACCCATACCTGCAAGCCTGTGGATCACCTGATGAAATACATAGACTCAGCTGGAAACATCCAGACCCTGAAATTCAAGGCTCTCTCTGATGCCTGCAGTAAAGGGCACTGACATAACGCCAGTGACGCCAGGGATGGCAATTTGCAGTAGAAATGAGCAAATGCGTACAACTTAGCGATCAACGCCTATGCAACCGTTCATTATTGGCAATCGCTCGCAATACTGGCATATAGCCGTCAAAGCCGCGTTATCATGCCCGCGCCAGCGTTCGGCATGACGACAAGGAGCAGTAGATGAGCGATTCGCGCCAAGCGGCCTTTGCCCGGGAATGCGACCTGATCATGAAAGGCGGCATCACCAGCGGCATCGTCTACCCGCTCGCCATCACCGAAATCGCCAAGGCATTTCGCCTGCGCAGCATCGGCGGCACCAGCGCTGGTGCCATCGCCGCGGCTGCAGCGGCCGCTGCCGAACTGGGCCGCCAGCGCTATCAGCAAGGTGAGTTGAGCAGCGACCCAGCCGGCTTCGCGACAATCGAACGACTGCCCCAACACCTTTGCGTGCCCGCCGCGAATGGCCATGGCACCAAGCTGCTGGCGTTGTTCAAGCCTGCCCCGGCAGTGCGCGCCCTGTTCGATACCTTCATCGCCATCCTCGAGGTCAAGGGAAAAAGTCCCTGGACGCGGTTGTTCGCGCCACTGAAGGTCATGCTCATGCGCCACAAGCTCGCCGCCCTGGTCGGCGCCCTGCTGGCAGGCGGGCCGCTGTGGTGGAGCGCTGCCAGCAGCGCCAGCGTGCTGGTTTGGCTCTGGGTCTTGCTGTTCGCAGCGCTGGGTGGCGTGCTCGCCGTGATCGTGCGCCTGGCCTTGGTGGCATTGCGTGAATTGCCAGCGAGCGGTTTCGGCCTGTGCAGCGGCATGCCAGAGGCCGATGACGATGCCCCAGATGAAGCCCTGACCACCTGGCTGACCCAGTACTTCGATCAGCTCAGCGGCCAGCGCGAATACTGCGCCAATCAGGCGAATGCCATCGAGTGCGAGCGGCCATTGACCTTCGGCGACCTGCGTCGTCATGGCATCGACCTGCAGGTGATGACCACCTGCCTGAGCATGGCGCGGCCTTTCCGCCTGCCCTTTCGTGACGACGAGCAGGTACGCGATAACAACCAGTTCCACTTCCGCCAGGAGGAGTTCGCGCGGCTATTCCCCCACCGCGTGGTGGCCTGGATGGGCGCTCACCAGCGCCCCGGCGATGATCGCGGCGACGGGTATCTGCGCCTGCCACTGCCCGACGACCTGCCGGTAATCGTCGCCGTACGCATGAGTCTGAGCTTTCCCCTGCTGCTCAGCGCCGTACCACTGCACGCCGTGGACTACCGCAAGAGCGGGAAGAAGCTGGAGCGCTGCTGGTTCACCGATGGCGGCATCAGCTCGAACTTTCCCATCCACTTCTTCGATGCCGCGCTGCCCAGACGCCCCACCTTCGGCCTCGATCTGGGACCGACCGATGGTACCGACGAGCAACGCGTGCGCTTCCCACGTAACAATGGCGATGCACGGCTAGCCTACTGGCGCCGCTTTCCCCAGACGGGTTTGCCAGCCCTACGCGGTTTCCTCGCCCTGCTCAGCAACGTCGCCAAGGACTGGAACCACGAAACCCTGTCGCTGATGCCCGGCTTTCGCGACCGTATCGGCCTGATCCAGCTGACCCGCGAAGAAGGCGGCCTCAACCTGACCATGCCCACCGAGCGCATCGAACGGCTGACCCGTTACGGACGCGAAGCCGGCCAGCAGTTCGTCCTGCGTTTCGGCGACCCGCAGCATTGGCAGCCGGGCGCCCAGGCCTCGCCGATGAACTGGGAGAACCACCAGATCATTCGTCTGCGCCTGCAACTGGCCAGCGTCGCCGAACAGCTGCAGAGCCTGGAAAGAGCCTGCCGCGAACTGCACGGCACCGAGCAGGACTACCAGCGCTTCTTCACCGCCGATGCCAAACGCTACAGCTATCCCTTCAAAGGTCTTAGTGACCTGGAACAGGACCCGGACACTGGCCTGTACCGCACCCAGGCCGGTCTGGCCCAGGCCATGCTTGGCAAACTGCGTGAGATCGCCCAGATGATCGAACAGCACCCGGACAGCCACCCGGCCAAGGGGGCGCCCAAACCCACGCCCGAACTCAAGCTGCGCCCACGCCTGTAGGCCGTCGACAAACAACAAGGCTATGTCTGAGTTAGCTGTTGCAGCAGGCTAAGCTGATCATGACGTCTCCACATATGGGAGGTGGATCATGAAAACCAGTCACTTCAACTGCTGGGTTGCTCAGCTCCCCCAACTCAGTCTGGGACAGCGTGAGCAGTTGGCGAGATGTCTCTCGGCACCTGGACCCCTCCCGCAGGACATGATCGCCACCCCCAGTAGTTGTCCGCATTGCCAGTCCAGCGAGTTACGCCCGTGGGGCGCCAGTGGGGGTCTGCCCAGGTATCGCTGCAAGGCCTGCGGCAAAACCAGCAATCCGCTGACGGGCACGCCGATGGCGCGACTGCGCAAGCGCCATCTCTGGCACGACTATGCCGAGGCGTTGACCCAAAGCCTGACGGTGCGCCGGGCGGCGAAACACTGCGGGGTGAACAAGAACACCGCCTTCCTGTGGCGACACCGGTTTCTGTCCCAGGTCGCCGATCACCAGGCTCAGCATGAGTCCGGCATTGTCGAAGCCGATGAAACCTTCTTTCTGGAATCGTTCAAAGGGCAGCGAGACTTGCCGCGCCCGCCGCGCAAACGCGGAGGCAGTGCGAAGCGGCGCGGCCTATCCGTCGAGCAGATTCCGGTCTTGGTGGTGAGGGATCGCAGCGGACAGCATGCTGACTTTCAGTTGGAGAAACTCGATGCCGTTCATGTCGGAGAGCGGCTGCGTCCGCTGATCGATGCCGATGCAATTCTGTGCTCCGACAGCGCTGCTGTTTATGCCCACTTCGCCAAGGCCGAAGGCATCACTCATCGACCGATCAATCCGAGCCAGAAGCGCAGGGTTGATGGACCTTTTCACATCCAGAACGTGAACGCCTACGACAGCCGGCTGAAGGGCTGGATGATTCCCTTTCATGGTGTGGCCACCAAGTACCTGACGCATTACTTGGGATGGCGTCGCCTGCTCGAACGCTATAAGGCCCAGCTCAATCCATTGATTTGCTTGAGGGAGGCGCTGGGGCGAGCGGCTTTGCAACAGCTAACTCAGACATAGCCAACAACAAGGCTCCCAGATGGGAGCCTTGTACGAACAGCGGCGGTGATCAGCTACCCGGATGGGCGTAGGCCTCTTCGAAGAAGTAGTCCTTCCAGGACGTGGCCTTGTTCTTCAGCACACCCAGCTCATGCAACTGCTCGGCATAGATGAAAGTGCGCTGCGGCGAGATGGTGAAGTCGTTTTCCGGGTCCTCGATGATCTTCTTGACGAAGTCCAGCGGCAGCTTGGAGTTCTCCACGCGGATGTAGGTTTCTGCCGCGGCGGCCTTGTCTGCCTTGATGATCTGCTCGGCTTCCACCAGCGCGTCGTAGAAGGCCTTGTAGGTCTTGGGGTTTTCGTCGTGGAATTTCTCGGTGGCATAGAGCACGTTGAACGTAGCCTGGCCGCCGAGGATGTCGTAGCTGCTGATCAGTTTGTGCACCTTGGGGTTCTCCAGCGCCTGGTACTGGAACGGCGGGCTGGAGAAATGCGCGGTGATTTCCGAGCCGCCCTTGATCAGCGCGGCCGTGGCGTCCGGATGCGGCAGGCTGACGGAAATATTGTCGAAGCGCTGGAAGTCGTCCTTGCCATACAGCTTGGCGGTCTCGATCTGCAGGGTGCGCGACTGGAAGCCAACGCCGGCGGCCGGCACGGCGATGCGATCCTTCTCGGACAGATCGTCCAGCGTCTTCACCTCTTCACGGTTGCTCAACAGGTAGTTGGGCAGCGAGCCGAGCGAGGCGACCGCCTTGACGTTCTGCCGACCATGGGTGCGGTCCCACACAGTGAGCATTGGTGGCACGCCCGCCGAGACCACGTCGATGGCGCCAGCCAGCAGCGCCTCGTTCATGGCGGTGGCGCCGGAGATGGTGCGCCACTCGACCTCCACCTTGTCCAGGCCCTGGGCCTTGGCATGCTTCTCAATCAGTTGCTGATCCTTGACCACGTGCAGCACCAGGTAACCGATGCCGAACTGCTGGGCGATGCTGATCTTGCCTTCGGCCTGCGCGGCCAGCGGAGTTGCCAATGCGCCGAGCAGGCCCAGCGCGGCGGCCAGACGGCCGAATGTGAAGGTGTGGGTCATAGTCGTTTCTCGTTATGTGATCAGTAAGTTGGTCTTGTAGGGTGGGCCGCACAGGTGGATCGGTGACGTGGTCCCCTACGTATCAACGCTGCATCCCCCAGCGCTTGACGGTCACCCGCTCGACCGTGGCGAAGACGAGGTTCTCCACCAGCAGGCCGATCAGAATCACCGCCGCCAGGCCGGCGAAGACCTTGTCGGTGTACAGCTCGTTGCGGTTCTGGAAGATGTACCAGCCCAGGCCGCCCTTGCCGCTGGAGGCGCCGAACACCAGCTCGGCGGCGATCAGGGTGCGCCAGGCGAAGGCCCAGCCGATCTTCAGGCCCGCCAGGATCGACGGCAGCGCCGCCGGGATCAGGATAAACAGCACGAAGCGCAGGCCCTTGAGGCCATAGTTGCGCCCGGCCATACGCTGGGTCTCGGAGACGCCGAGAAATCCGGCGTAGGTGTTGAGCGCCAGCGCCCACAGCACCGAATGCACCAGCACGAAGATCAGGCTGTTCTCGCCCAAACCGAACCACAGCAGCGACAGCGGCAGCAGCGCGATGGCCGGCAGCGGGTTGAACATCGAAGTCAGGGTCGACAGCAGATCGCGCCCCAGCTGCGTCGACACCGCCAGGGTGGTGAGCAGGAAGGCCAGGCCGATGCCGAGCAGATAGCCCTTGATCAGCACCGACAGCGAGATCGCCACCTTCTCCAGCAGCTCGCCAGTGCCGATGCCTTCGACGAAGGCCTTGGCCGTCTGCAGGAAGCTGGGCAGCAGCAGGTCATTGCCCTGATAACGCGCCGCCAGCTCCCAGATCAGCGCCAGGGCCAGCAGGATCAGGGTCTTGCGCAGCCAGCCCTGTTGCCACAGGCGCTGCGCCAGGGGCAGCTCGCGCTCCAGCTTGAGATCCGGCAAGGGTTGCAGCGGTATTTCGTATTCCTCACGCCGTGCGGGGGAAAGACTCATGGTTGCGCTCTCCTCAGTAGGCGATGCGGATGTCGTGGAAACCCAGCTCGGCAGCGGCGCGGGCTCCCTCCTCGCTGTCCTCGTCGAACAACAGGCGATGAATGCGCTGCGCGGTCTGCTGGAACGCCGCGCCGCCCAGGCTGTGCAGGTCGAACTGGTGACTACCCACCTCCGCCCGCACGCGCCCCGGGTGCGGTGACAGCAGCAGGATGCGGTTGCCGACGATCAGCGCCTCCTCGATCGAGTGGGTGACGAACAGCAAGGTGAAGCGCACTTCTTCCCACAGTTGCAGCAGCTCCTCCAGCATCTTGCGGCGGGTCAGTGCGTCGAGCGCGGCGAAGGGCTCGTCCATCAGCAGGATCTTCGGCTGCATGGCCAGCGCCCGGGCAATCGCCACGCGCGCCTTCATGCCGCCGGACAGGGTGTGCGGGTAGGCATCGGCGAAGGCGGCCAGGCCAACCTTCTCCAGATAGTGCAACGCCCGTTCTTCGGCCTCGCGGCGGCGCAAAGTGCGCGACGCCAGCAGCGGAAACATGACGTTCTGCTTGACCGTCTTCCACGGCGGTAACTGGTCGAACTCCTGAAACACCACGATGCGATCCGGGCCAGGTTCGCGTACTTCGGCGCCATCGAGGCGGATGCTGCCGCCGACCGGCTCGATGAAACCGGCCACGGCCTTGAGCAAGGTGGACTTGCCGCACCCCGAAGGGCCGAGCAGCACGAAACGATCGGCACGGTCCACCTCGAAGCTGACTTCGTGGGTGGCGCGCACTACGCGCTGTGGGGTGCGGTATTCGAGGCTGACCTTCTCCACCTCAAGCAGGGTGTCGAAGGCGCCTGTGCGTTGCGTGCTGGCCGTGTGGCCTTGCAAGGGGGCATTCATGGTTTATCAGCTTCCTTGACCGATGGCGGCGTCTTCGAAGAAGTAGTCCTGCCAGGAGGCCGGCTTGTTCTTGATTGCGCCGACGCGCTGGAGGAATTCAGCCAGCGGGTAGGTGTTGGTCGGCGTGACGCTGAACTGGAACTGCTCGTTGTCGATGATCTTCAGCAGCTCCTCGCGGCTGATCTTGGCGCCGGTCACGCGGATGTAGGTGTCGGCTGCCGCGCCCTTGTCGTTCTGGGCGAATTCGGCAGCCTCGGCCAGCGCGGCGACGAAGGCCTTGTAGGTCTTGGGGTTGTCGTTGCGGAATTTCTCGGTGGCATAGAGCACGGTCGGCGAGTTCGGGCCGAGCAGCTTGTAGGTGTCGAGCACCACGTGCACATTGGGGTTCTCCAGCGCCTGGTTCTGGAACGGCGGGTTGGAGAAATGCCCGGTCAGCTCGGTACCGCCGGACAGCAGCGAGGCGGTGGCATCCGGGTGCGGCAGGGCCACGGTGTACTTGTCCAGGCGGTCGAATTCCTTGTCGCCCCACTGCTTGGCGGCGGCGTACTGGAGGAAGCGCGACTGCACCGAGACGCCCACCGCCGGCACGGCGATGCGATCCTTCTCGGTGAAATCGGCGATGGTCTTGACCTTGGGGTTGTTGCTCAGCAGGTAGTAGGGGAAGTTACCCAGCGAGGCCACGCCCTTGACGTTCTGCTTGCCGTGAGTGCGATCCCAGACGGTGAGCAGCGGGCCGATGCCGGCACCGGCGATGTCGATGGCGCCGGACAGCAGCGCGTCGTTGATCGCCGCGCCACCGGAGATCTGCTGCCAATCGACCTTGATGTCCAGGCCGTCGGCCTTGCCGTGCTTCTCGATCAACTGCTGGTCACGGACCACATTGAGCAACAGGTAGACGATGCCGAACTGCTCGGCAATGCGAATCTGCCCCTCGGCCTGCGCCGCCTGAGGCGCCGCCAGCGAGCCGACCAGCAGGCTCAGGGAAAGCCCGATACCGCTGGCCAGCCGGCCAAAACGCGGAATGAAGGGAAAGCGTTTGCCTAGAGACATGGTGTGACTCCATTCGGATGAAAGCGAAAAGGGAATTAGGGTGTTGCGGTCAATCAGAACGGCACGTCGCCCTGGATGGTCGTGCGGTGCATGCGCCGGCGCAGGTGGCTCGGGCAACCGGTGGCCAGGTGAATCAGCGCGCGGTTGTCCCAGAACACCATGTCGTGGGGTTGCCACTGGTGGCGGTAGATGAACTCGGGTCTGGCGCTGTGGGCATAGAGCTCGGCGAGGATCTGCCGGCTCTCGTCCTCGGGAATATCGAGGATGTGCGTGGTGAAGTTCTCGTTGACGAACAGGCCCTTGCGCCCGGTTTCCGGGTGGGTGCGCACTACCGGGTGAACGACCGACTTGACCTCGGCCAGTTGCGCCTCGGTCAGCGTCGGGCGACGAATTCCGGCGAACACTTCATCGGCATAGCGCGCGGTGTAGGAATGCGCGGCACGTTTGCCTTCGATGGCCTGGCGCAGCTCCGCCGGCAGGGTCTCATAGGCCAGTTGCTGGCTGGCGAACAGCGTATCGCCGCCCTCCTCCGGTAGCTCCTGAGCCAGCAGCATGGAACCCAGGCTGGGGAATTCCTTGTAGGAGAGATCCGAATGCCAAAACTTACCGGCATCGCCCAGGCCGATGGGCTGACCGTTCTCGACGATGTTGGAGATGATGAAAATCTCCGGATGATCGGCCAGCAGAAACTGCTTGAGCACGTGGATCTGCAGTGGGCCGAAACGGCGGCTGAAGGCGATCTGCTGCTCGGGCGTGATGCGCTGGTCACGGAATACCAGCAAGGCGTGATCGAGATGGGCGCGATGGACACGGGCAAAGTCGTCATCACTGAGCGGCCTGGTCAAATCCAGGCCGATGATCTCGGCGCCCACTGGCGCATCGAAGGGACGAACTTCGAACGACTGTGCCGACGCCGCGGTGGTGGTATGGGCTACTGCCGACATAGAAAACTCCATGCAAAGGCGCCAATCGGCGCATCACTTTGACCGGCCGAGGGTTCGGCCATGTGTTCAGTGCGGCGCGCCGATTGGTCGGCAGGTACGCATGGAATGGAACTTTATAGGTATAAGAAAATTACTTTAAATACCAAATAAGAATATTAATATGACCTGTCAGCGAGTTGCGCCATCAGGTGTCACGCTCACCGCCACTATCGGGCGCTTCGTCAGCCAGGCAGTCGCTTGCTTTAGGCAAACAGGACCGGCCTAGACCGATGAATCAATCGCAAATAGCCGACCTCGACTAGCAGATAGAGAGGGTCGGCTATCGGCGAGAAGAGGTCATGGTGTTAACGATATGGGCGGATTCGATAGGCTCTCTTTGAGCTCATATGGCCTGTTTTTTACAGAACCAACGCCATAAACAAATAGCAACCGCGATCACAATCCAGCTGTAAACGGCCGCCATAAGGTCGTCCAGGACGATACCCAGCCCACCACCGACTGCCTCGAGAAAATTCAGCGGCGGCAGCTTGAGGGCATCGAACAAGCGAAATAGCACGAACGCTGTCAGGAGCTCCCAGGGACGGCGCATTGAAGCGAGCCCCATCACCGAGACCGGAAACACCAGGTACTCGTCTGCAACGATCTGTGGAATATCCCCGCCCCCCAGCCACAGCGAAGCCCAGTGGCAGAGCGGTACAGCTACAACCAGCAGGATCACCGCGATGAGAGCCTGCCGCCTCGGTGGATGACCCAGCAGCCACCAAGCCAGAGGCAAGCCAAGCAACGAGCCGAAGGTTCCGGGCATGAACGGCAACTGGCCGAGGCCAAAGCCCGTCGCTGCCTGCACGACCAGGGTTTCTATCATCAGAATCGCAGATCCATCTCATGCATCTGGAACAGGCTACAGGTCGGTTAGCCAGGGGCAGCCTGTCAACGCGAGCCCGATCCCGTCAGCCCCGGAGTAACTTGGTCCGGGGCTGACGGGAGAGTCGGCTAGGAAGCGGTCGCCAGAGGCAGTATGCGCGCCAGTATGTCGGCGAGCGTTACCACCCCTTTCAACTGCCCGTCTTGCATGACCACCGCAAGCTGAACGCTCGACTTACGCATGAGCGCCAGGGATTCGTAGACCGGCGTTTTCGCGTCCAGAACGAAAACCTGGCGGGCGATTTCCCGCGCCGGACGCGTATCCGGCTCAAGCAGCGTGTCACGCAGATGAACGACCAGAGGCAGCTTGTCGCTGGCGCCGAGTATCAGGATACGCAGATGGCCTGACTGAGCAGCGATGGCACGTACATCCGCTACGGACGCATCAAACGTGACATGCACCGGGACAGCGTTACTCGTTACCAGCTCTTCGATCGGCAAGGTGCCAAGATCAATAAGACTGGAGATCTGCTGCTGAAGAGCAGGCTGGAGCGTTCCGACCTCAGCAGAGTGCTCGACGAGCTTGCGAATGGTGGCGATGTCCTGCCCACCCACCGCAGCGCTCTCGACAGGCTCGACACCGGACGCCTTGACCAGGCGGTTCGCAATCCGGTTGACCCACCTCATCAGGGGGCGCAACGGCCAGATGTAAGCGCGTGATATGAGCCCCACGGCCAGTGCCGAACGTTCCGGGTGTGCAATCGCCCAGGATTTCGGTGCCATCTCGCCAACGACCAGGTGCAGGAAGGTCACCACGAAGAGCGCGAGCGCGAAGGACGCACCACCCGCCGCCCACTCGGGCACACCCCAGGCGATCAGCAGCGGGCCCAGCCAGGTGTCGACAGCAGGCTTGGTCACGGCGCCCAGTGCGAAGGTACAGAACGTGATGCCCAGCTGAGCACCAGCCAGCATCAGGGTGAGGTCGTTCATGCCGCGCAACGCGGCGCGTGCAGAGCTGCTGGTCGGAGCCAGTTCCTCGAGGCGGTGACGACGGGCACCGAGCAGTGCGAACTCGATGATGACGAAGACTGCGCTGAGCACGATGAGGACAATGGTCACCAATGTGATGATCAGGGGATCATTCATTGCGCTTCCTCCTGTTGCAACGTCTCGACGAGCGTGACACGCACCTGCGTCGGCACGTACCGCTCAACCCGCAGTACCTCGATCACTAGCTGACGCGCCACGGGCAGATCGGAAACCAGCTCTGAAGGATCCTCAGGCAAGGCTATCGTCACGATGTCGCCTTCGGCGGGCAAAGCACCCAGCTCCGCGATCAACAGGCCCGCGATGGTTTCGACGTCCTCGCAAGGCAGGTCATAGCCGAGCGCACGCTCGACTTCGTCCAGGTGCACGTCGCCATCCATGATCCAGATGCCGTCACCGCCAGGCATGAGCGGATCGGCGCTCTCTTCATCATGCTCATCGGTAATCTCGCCGACGATTTCCTCGGCAAGATCCTCAAGGGTCAGCACACCCACGAAGCTGCCGTATTCATCGATGACGCAGGCCAGCTGGTTGTTGGTCTGAATCAATTCAGCAAGGGCATCCGGTAGCGCCATGAGGGTAGGCATAACCGTGGCTGGTCTCATCACCGACTCAACAGTGTCTTCAGTATCCCCTGCTAATAGTCGCAACAGGACATCCGTGAGGTGAACGACGCCGACAGGGGTGTCCTCGTGGATGACGGGGTAACGGGTATGACCACTGGCCATGAGTTCGCGCAGTTTGACCAACGTCGTCTCAGGCGTGAGCCAGTCAACCTGCGACCGCGGAATCATGGCGTGTTCGACGTCCTGCTGGGGGAAGTCAAGAATGCGATCCAGCATCAGCGAGAGCTCTACAGGAAGGTCTCCGCTGTCACGCGAGTCAGAGATGATGTGTGGTAGATCGTCGGCCGAGACACTTACGTCCAGATCGTGGACGGGTTCGATGCGCAGCATGCGCAGGAAAATGTTGGCCGACTTGTCGAAGAAGCCGATCAACCAACCGAATACCGTCAGGTAAATCAGGGTCGAGCGCGCAAGACCTCTGGCCAGAGGATCGGCATTGGCGATTGCCAGGTTCTTCGGATAGAGCTCGCCAAAAATCATCTGGATAATCGTGGCGACCACCAGGGCAAGCAGCGTACCTACGGTTACCCCGACCTCGGACGGAATGCCGACCCCGCCCAGCAGAATACCGAGTGACTGTCCAACCAATGGCTCAGCCACGACACCGACCAGCAGACCTGTCACAGTGATGCCCAGCTGGGCACCCGACAGCATAAAGCTGGTTCGTTTGGTCACTTCAAGCGCGCGCTTGGCGGAGGCATCACCGTCGGCAGCCAGTACGGCAAGCCGCGTACGGTCGACGGCCATGTAGGCGAATTCCTGGGCGACGAAATAGCCGTTTGCCGCAATGATCGCCAGGATAACGAGGGTACCGAACAGGAGAGTGAGGGTCGGCTCGATCACCGCATCACCTCATCATTTTTCGTTTCAGAAGAGCGTCTACAACCGCTGGGGCTTGATGTGTCCACAATGGATCCGAAGTGACAAAGGGCCGCCATTATATTCCTTCCCAGGCCCCATGCCACTTTGATGATCAATGCAGAAACTGCTTACGCAGGCCCGTAGATTGTGGTTTCTAGCACTGTGAGCCGAATTTCTAACATTTGAATACAAATGCGAACTCGAGATCGGGCACTCGATACAACCATGCCGTTCGTACCTAACCCGCCCAAAACGCCTCTATTTTATGAGGAAATGCCGTGACCGCTTTTGGCCAGCCGTTATAGCCCGTACATCTGCACTGACCGCTCTACTCCCCCTGCCCACTCCACCCGATTCCGCCCCTGTGTCTTCCCCCGGTACAGGGCGGCATCCGCCTGCTGCAGAAACGCGTCGAAGTCCTGCGCAGCTGTAAAAGCCCCCGAAGCACCAAGGGTCGCCGTACAGCGAATCGGTTGCTTCACGCCTGTGCCGGCCACTTCGTTGTGCTCGATCGCCGCTCGCATGCGCTCGGCGAGTTGCTGAGCGCCGGCGCTGTCGGTGTCCAGGGCGATGACCACGAATTCCTCGCCGCCCAAGCGGCAGACCAGGTCGCCCTGGCGTGCCGTAGCCTTGAGCACAGCGGCGACGTGGCTCAGAACACGGTCACCGGCCTTGTGGCCATGGGTGTCGTTGATACGCTTGAAGTGATCGATATCCACGATCAGCAGATACACCGGGCCGGCTGTGCGCGAGCGAAAGTACGCGTCCAGGGCATCCATCAGTCCGCGCCGGTTCAGCAACTGGGTCAGTGGGTCATGCGCTGCCAGGTTGCGCAGTTCATCGGTAAGGCGGCGCAGCACCAGCCAAACGGCGCAGGGCGGTAGCACGGTCGCCAGGAAAGACATGTAGATATAGAAAATCTTCTGGAAGCCGCTGCTCATGTCGATGGCAGCCAGGCCGCCATCGAGAATCACCGCGAACTTCATGGCATTGAGGATGCAGATGCCGCCGATCAGCACGGCGAACACGAGCATCTCGACACGCAGATCCCTGGCGAAGGTTCGCCGGCCGTAGAGCACCGCCACCGTCATGGCCAGAAATAGTGAAGCGCAGGCCGCGGCCAGCATGGCGTGGCGGGCTTCGGTTCCCAGCAGCCATTGCACCAGCAGCTGCAACACCGTGTAACCGGCCGCCAGTGTGAGCAACGGACGCAGCACCGGGGTCGGACGCTCGAAAAAGTGCATGGCACCCAGCACATAGACGACAGGGGCACTGAGCGTCAGCGTGTGGTTGACCACACTCACCAGTACCTCATCCGGTGGGCCGCCGAACAACTGCAGGATGTAGGCGAGGCCAAGCAGCAGGTTGCCCAGCGCGAAGACTTCCACGCCCATTTTCTTGCCGTTCAGCCGGGTGCTGATCAGCAGGAACATCACGGAAAAGCACAGCAGGTACACGCAGAGCATGCCAAGGATGACGGTAGTGACCATGGGTTCGCGCAAGTTGAGAGGTGGCAACAGGAGCCTAGCACTGAGGCTTTGACGCAAATCATGTGCGCCCTAGCCTCTCTCTGCGTTTCAGAGGCCATCGGCATGGCATTTCAAACCAGCGAATCGTAGGCACATAGCGCCGGGAAGGCAATTTGCCATTCATGCACGCCGGCAGGGGCAGCCTGGCTGCGCTGACCCATCGTGCGAAAAAAAGAACGCCGAGTCGGCTGAGCCGGCTCGGCGTAAACGCAAACCCGTTTGCACAGGTTTACTACCGTGTTCAACGGTGGGCAGCTAGCACACAAAAAACTTCCGGGAGAAGTTTTTGACGTCGCGCCGCGACGGCCCGCAGGGTGGCTGCCAGGGATGGCGAGCCACAAAAAGAGCCGCCTTACAGTTTCGATCAGAAGGCCGGCAGTACCGCACCTTCATAACGCTTCTCGATGAACGCCTTCACCTGCGGGCTGGTCAGCGCGGCGGACAATTTCTTCAGCGCCTCGCTGTCCTGGTTGTCCGGGCGGGCCACCAGGTAGTTGACGTAAGGCGAATCGCTACCTTCGATCACGAGCGCGTCGCGCTTGGGATTGAGCTTGGCCTCCAGCGCGTAGTTGGTGTTGATCAGCGCCAGGTCGACCTGATTCAGCACGCGCGGTACGGTGGCTGCCTCCAGTTCGCGGAACTTGAAGTTGCGCGGGTTATCGGCGATGTCACGCGGCAGTGCCTGGGCGCTGTTGGGATCCTTGAGGGTCAGCAGGCCAGCCTTCTGCAACAGCAGCAGCGCACGGCCGCTGGTGCTGACTTCGTTGGGTATGGCAATGGTGGCGCCGTTCGGCAGTTCATCGAGGGACTTGTACTTGGTCGAATAAGCGCCGAAGGGTTCGACGTGTACACCCTGCACGATCACCAGTTCGGTACCGCGCTGCGCATTGAAGGTGTCCAGGTAGGGCTTGGTCTGGAAGTAGTTGGCATCCAGGTTCTTCTGGCTCACCTGCAGGTTGGGCTGAACGTAGTCGGTGAAGACCTTGATATCCAGATCCACGCCTTGCTTGGCCAGCTCGGGCTTGATCAGTTCGAGAATTTCGGCGTGCGGCACCGGGGTGGCGGCAACGCTCAGCTTTTCGCCAGCATGGGCCAGGGAGGCAGTCAGGGCAGCGGCCAGGGCGGTCAACAGCAGGGTCTTCTTCATGATGTCCTTGTTCTCGGTCTGTGGCACCGGCTGGATCAGCAGTCCGGCGCGTTTGGCAGGCGCCCGGCGGATGTGCCGGGCTGAGCGCGACAGTACGAAGAAATTTTTATTCCATAAAATAATTATTAATTATTTTTCTTATGCCAAAAATAATCTTCCCCTTCTGCTTGTGAGCCCAGCCTCCTCCCGCCTAGAGTGAAAAGCCTTCGCTCCCTGGAGGCTCCCATGCTCACCGCCGCCCTCGCCCGCTTCCCCCGCCTGCAACTGATCCCTCAGGCCACCGCCCTGCACCATCTGCCACGCCTGTCCCTGCACCTGGGCCGCGATATCTGGATCAAACGCGACGACCTCACCCCGTTGGCGCTCGGCGGCAACAAGGCACGCAAGCTCGAATATCTCGCCGCCGATGCGCAGGCCAAAGGGGCCGATGTACTGGTCACAGCCGGCGCCATCCAGTCCAACCATGTACGGCAAACCGCAGCGGTCGCCGCGCAACTCGGCCTGGGCTGCCTGGCCCTGCTGGAAAACCCCATAGACAGCCAGAGCGACGACTACCTGGGCAATGGCAATCGACTGCTGCTGGACCTGTTCGGCGCCGAGGTGGAAAACGTCGCCAATCTGGACAACGCCGATCAGCTGCTGGAAGTCGCCTGCCGACGCCTCAGTGCAGCCGGGCGTCGGCCATACCTGGTGCCCATCGGCGGCTCCAATGCCCTGGGCGCACTCGGCTACGTGCGTGGCGGGCTGGAGCTGGCCGAGCAGATCGCCGCCAGCGGCCAGGACTTCGCCGCCGTGGTGCTGGCCTCCGGCAGCGCCGGCACCCATGCGGGGCTGGCCCTCGCGCTGGAAAGTGCGCGCCCGGGTACGCGCGTGATCGGCGTCACCGTTTCGCGTAGCGAGGCGGCACAAAAGCCCAAGGTCGAGGGTCTACTCCAGCGCACTGCTGAACTGTTGGAGGTTGAAGTGCCGCGCGGATTGAACCTGGAGTTATGGGATGCCTATTTCGCCCCGCGTTACGGTGAAGCCAACGCCGCCGGCCTCGAGGCCATCAGCCTGCTGGCGCGCCTGGAAGCGATCCTGCTCGACCCGGTCTACACTGGCAAAGCCTTCGCTGGTTTGCTCGACGGGCTCAAGCGAGGCTCCTTCCCTGGCAACGGGCCGTTGCTGTTCCTGCACACGGGCGGCTCGCCCGCTCTTTTCGCCTACAAACAAAAATGAATACATAGATAATTTTTAATTATTTAAAGGCATAAGAATTTTCACCTAGAGTGACGCCACCTTCCCACTTGCACGAGGTCACCATGAAATTCTCCACCCTGCGTCGCCACTTCCTCTTCGGCAGCCTGGCCCTCGTGTTGGGCGCCAGCCTCAGCGCGCCGAGTTTCGCCGCCGACCTGCTCGATGACATCAAGGCCCGTGGCGCCATCAAGGTCGGCCTGGAAGGTACCTACCCGCCCTTCAACTACCAGGACGAGAACGGCAAGCTGACCGGCTTCGAAGTGGAGCTGGCCGAGGCGCTGGCCAAGGAGCTGGGGGTCAGGGCCGAGTTCCAGCCGACCAAGTGGGACGGCATCCTCGCCGCGCTGGAGTCCAAGCGCCTGGACGTGGTGATCAACCAGGTGACCATCTCCGACGAGCGCAAGAAGAAATACGATTTCTCTACCCCCTACACCGTCTCCGGCATCCAGGCGCTGACCCGCAAGGCCGACGCCGACAGCATCAAGAGCGCCCAGGATCTGGCCGGCAAGAAGGTGGGCGTAGGCCTTGGCACCAACTATGAACAGTGGCTGAAAGACAACGTGCCGCAGGCCGACATCCGCACCTACGATGACGACCCGACCAAATTCCAGGATCTCAATGTCGGCCGCATCGACGCGATCCTGGTCGATCGCCTCGCTGCCTTCGAAATGGTCGAAAAAACCGGCGGCCGCCTGGCCGTGGCCGGCGAACCCTTCTCCCGCCAGGAAGCCGGCATCGCCCTGCGCAAGGGCAACCCGCAGCTGCTCGCCGCCATCGACCAGGCGCTGGCCAAGCTGAGTGCCGACGGCACCCTCAAGCAACTTTCCGAGAAATGGTTCAAGGCTGACGTCACCCGATGATCGAGTCCGCCCTGCAGCTGGCTCTGGAGTCAGCGCCCTTTCTACTCAAGGGCGCCTACTACACGGTCGTACTCAGCCTGGGCGGCATGTTCTTCGGCCTGCTGCTGGGCTTCGCCCTCGCCGTCGGACGCCTGTACGGGCCAGCGCCACTGCGCTGGCTCACCTGCCTTTACGTCTCCTTCTTTCGTGGTACGCCGCTGCTGGTGCAGCTGTTCCTGATCTACTACGGCCTACCGCAGCTGGGTATTCAGCTCGACCCGTTGCCCGCGGCGCTGATCGGCTTCTCGCTGAACATGGCCGCTTACACCTCGGAGATTCTCCGCGCTGCCATCGCCTCCATCGACCGCGGCCAATGGGAAGCGGCCGCCAGCATCGGCATGAGCAAGACGCAAACGCTGTATCGGGCGATCTTGCCGCAAGCCGCGCGCACGGCCCTGCCGCCGTTGGGCAACAGCTTCATCTCCCTGGTCAAGGACACCGCCCTGGCCGCCACCATCCAGGTGCCGGAACTGTTCCGTCAGGCGCAGTTGATCACCGCGCGCACCTTCGAGATTTTCACCATGTACCTGGCGGCCGCGCTGATCTACTGGGCGCTGGCCAGCATCCTCGCGCACTTCCAGGCGCGCCTGGAGGCCAGGGTCAATCGGCACGAGCAGGACAACTGATGATTTCCGTGCGCAATCTGCGAAAAGCCTTCGGCAGCAACGAAGTACTCAAGGGCATCGACCTGGACGTGGCAGCCGGCGAAGTCGTGGCCATCATCGGCCCCAGCGGCTCGGGCAAGACCACCCTGCTGCGCTGCCTCAACCTGCTGGAGCAACCCAGCGCCGGGCAGATCACGGTGGGCGATATCCATATCAATGCGGATAAGCCGCTCAAGGGCCAGCAGAAGCTCATCCGTCAGTTGCGCCAGCAGGCCGGCTTCGTGTTCCAGAACTTCAACCTGTTTCCCCACCGCACGGCACTGGAAAACGTCATCGAAGGCCCGGTGCAGGTGAAGAAGGAGCCGCGCGAAGCAGCGCTCGCCCATGCCCGTGCCCTGCTCGCCAAGGTAGGCCTGAGCGGCAAGGAAGACGCCTACCCCAAGCGCCTTTCCGGCGGCCAGCAACAGCGAGTGGCCATAGCCCGCGCCCTGGCCATGCGCCCGCAGGTGATCCTCTTCGACGAACCCACCTCGGCGCTCGACCCCGAGCTGGTGGGCGAAGTGCTGACCACCATCCGTGATCTGGCCGAAGAAAAACGCACCATGGTCATCGTCACCCACGAAATGGCCTTCGCCCGCGACGTGGCAGATCGGGCGATCTTCATCGACCAAGGGCACATCGTCGAACAGGGCCCGGCAAAGACCCTGTTCACCGCGCCCCAACACGAACGCACGCGGCAGTTTCTCAGCAAGTTTCTGCTGGAGCGCTCGCTTTAGTCAGTCGCAGGCACGCGACCTCACTGTGTTGCCCTGGAGATCCGCTTCTGCCCACTGCACCGCCCGCAGCGGCGAGGAATGCATTGAGCAATTGCTGGGAGGACAGACTGAGGTGAGAGCGGGAGTAAGCGCGCTTTGGGGCGCTTGCGGCCAAGAGCAGACAGCCCTACCTGGAAAAAGTAACCTCTACAGACTCCAGGGATCCGAGAAGTAGAATGAGTAACCTGCTATCCATTGCAAGGCATAAATCTAAGTACAGCTCCGGCTTCTACCCGACCTTTGCTATTGACGGGATACCTCTGGAGGTCTGGCTACCTCGACATAATCGAGAAGCTGAGCTCCACCTCGTAGCGGCTCATTCAGGCTTGCACAGCGATGACGACACCTGTTTGGTATGGGACCGGATCTATTCCACTGCACCTGGGTGGAAGACCTTGGTTCCCCTGCTCGTTTGCCCTGATGACTTGGACCTGACCTGTACCGTCATTGTCGCTGAGCAGCATGCTGATGAGCACCATGTCCACTGGTGTCGATTTGGCTTACTGAAGGATTTAATCACTCTGCAAGCCCCCGCTGTTGATTGGTACGACTCAATACCGGCCCAGACTTTCGAACGCTTCCAGTTCCAGAACACACTAGACATGTTTCGAAAACAAGAGAACATCAAAATGTGCTGGGATTAAGGGCGAAGGCTGGCGTATGCGAGCGACCGCTTTCGGCCAATAGCAGCCAGTCGCGTCAGGCAGAAAACGACCCGAAGCGGACAGTCCGGAATCGGTACGCCCGGTAGGCAAGAAGCCGAGCGGCACCACGATTTAATTCTGAGACACTACCGGTAGCGGCTGCCGTCGCTTGCGAATCCGTTTTTGCCCCAGGTTGGCATTGAGCCCGTGACTGAGTGCAACGCCAGTGACGGTAGCGCCGGACAGGGCGTGCTCTTCGATGACTTGGGCCTTGAAGGCCTTAGGGAATGTCCGGCGCTGTCGAGACACGAAACCCTCCAGAAAGTGGCTTGAAGTGGTTTCCACCAAAAATAGGTGGGACACCACGCCGTTATCTCGAAAAAGCGGCGCGCCTCGCCGGAGTTACATCGTCCTATTTAGGCGTCTCGAACGTTATCAGTCCGGAAATGGGGCGGGCATGTCAATGGTGATGGCATTTTGACGTAAAAATGCGTTGGCGCGCGAATAATGGATTCGAACGATAACTAGCGATAGGAAATTGATCAGACTCAATTTTGTTTTGGTGGTCCCGCGGTATGTTGCCCCGCCTTAATTGCTCGCCTTGTTTCGTGAGGCACGTGAACAGTAACCCTTCACAGGGATTGTTATGGGACCGTGTATCTCGAAGCCCTTGCGCGCGCGCTGGTTTGGGCTTCAGACCAAGTTCATTCTGCTGGTCATCGTCCTGCTGGCCATGGCCGCCGCCAATATCGCGACCTTCCAGATCATGCTGCGTCAGCTTGATGGCGTGGCTCAGGCCGTCGACATGGTAGGGCGCCTGCGCTTGCTCAGCCAGAAGACCGCCTTCGAGGTATTCTTCGAGTCCTCTACCAACCTTGCGCAGTTGCGCAACACGATCAAGGCCTACGAAGAGGTGCTACAGGCGCTTCAAGGCGACCAGCCCGCCGGTGCTGCGCTGCGCCGGATCGCACCCGACGCCCTGCCGACATTGGAGAATGCGCGCTTCAAGTGGGACACCTTCAAAAGCGACGTGATGGCTATTTCCGAACGCGACAAGGCGCTCTCGATGGCAGCAGTGGACGCGGGCCACCACGCTAAAGAACTGCTGGCCGATGCGCAAAGCATTGTGGAGGCATTGACACGTGGCTCAGAACGCATCCATTACCACGCCACCTTCACCCTCTATTCGCTGTTTACCGTCGAGTTCTTTGTCCTGCTGATACTGCTTTTAACTACCCGCAAGCAGTTCATCAACCCGCTGCGCAAACTCGCCGAACTCAATCTGAATCTCTCGCAGGGGCGCTTCGGCACCTACAGCGGCATCAAGCCGAATGATGAAATCGGTGAATTGGCTGACACCTTCAACTTCGCCTCGCGCGAAATGCGCGCCCTGATCGAGAAGAACGAACAGGACAAGGCCGCCCTCGCGCAGAGCGTCGCGATGTTCCGCGGGCTGGCCGAGAACAGCCTGATGGGGGTCTACATCCTCCAGGAAAACCTCGAGTTCTTTTTTGCCAACAAGACCCTGGCGCAGATGTTCCAGCTCGACGAGCAGCAACTGGCCAACCTGAACATGCTGGATATTGTCCACGAGCGTGACCACGACGCGATCCGCAATAACACCCGCAAGCGGCTGGCTGGCAAAAGCGACCACGCGGTATATGAGGTGCTCGCCTATCGGCGCGACGGCACATCGATGGATGTCGAGATCTTCGCCTCGGTGATGGAACTGCATGGCAAGCGCGCGCTGATTGGCACTATCGTTGACATTACTGAACGCAAGAAGCTCCAGCGTCAGCGCCAAATCGAATACCTCGAGCAGTTGCAGTATCAGGCCAGCCATGACGAACTTACCGGCCTCGCCAATCGTAAGCATTTACTCGACAAGCTCGATCAGGCCACGGCTATGGCGCGGCGCTCGAACGCGCTGGTCGGCGTATTACTGATGGATTTGGACGCCTTTAAGATCATCAACGACAGTCTCGGTCATTGCGCAGGCGACGACTTGCTTAAAGCCGTAGCGCTGCGCCTGCGCAACATCGTCCGCGAAAGCGATACCGTTGCCCGCCTGGGTGGCGATGAGTTCGCCATCCTGTTGCCCTGCATCGGAGACGCCGGCGAAGCCGCCGCGGTGGCCAGCAAGATCCTCAGGGTGCTCGCGCACTCGTTCGTCATCCAGACCCGCGAACTGCACGTCGGCGTTAGCATCGGCATCAGCTTGTTCCCTCAGGACGGCGATCAGAGCTACCTGCTGAAGAACGCTGATTTGGCCATGTACGATGCGAAGCGTCAGGGTGGCCGTCGCTTCCATTTTTATTCCGAGGAACTGGATATCCAGAACCAGCGGCACATGACCTTGGAAGCCGAGCTGCGCCTGGCCGTCGAGCGCAACGAGCTGAGTCTGGTCTACCAGCCCAAGGTCAATCTGGAGACGCGCCGGGTGGAGGGCGCCGAGGCGCTGCTGCGTTGGCACCATCCGACCTTGGGCCACATCTCGCCGGCGGAATTCATTCCGATTGCCGAGAGCACCGGGCTGATCATCCCGATCGGCGAGTGGGTGCTGCGCACCGCATGTCTGCAGAGCAAGGCATGGCAGGACGCCGGCATCACTGCCTTTCCGGTGGCAATAAACCTCTCGGCGCGGCAGTTCCTTGGCGACGGGCTAGTGCCGATGGTCAAGCGCGTGCTGCATCAGACCGGCGTCGACACCCGCTGCCTGGAGCTGGAGCTGACCGAGACCGTGCTGATCCAGAACATGGGCGAAACCGTCTCCGCGCTGCTGGAACTTAAGGCGATGGGCATCGGCCTGTCGCTGGACGATTTTGGCACCTGCTACTCGTCGCTGAGCTACCTGCTGCAACTACCGTTCGACATCCTCAAGCTGGACATCAGCTTCGTGCGCAACCTGTCGGTGATGCCCAACGCCCGCACTTTGACCAAGGCGATCATCAATCTTTCGCACAACCTAGGCCTCAAGGTGGTCGCCGAGGGCATCGAGACCGAGGACCAATTGCTGTTCCTGCACGAGAACGGTTACGATATCGGCCAGGGCTACTATTTCAGCCGACCGGTGAATGCGCAGGCGCTGCTCGAGTTCCTGCGCGTCAGCGAGGTCAACCCCGGCACCTGCTGCACGCCGCTGGGCAGGGTCGAGTCGCAGCAACCACCAGAGAATTGGGCAGAGGTGATCTGCATATAGCGATCCTTTGGCCGGCTGGACAGGGTGACCTGAGCGCTTTTGACGCTGCAGAAAAGTAAATTTATTGACTGTTGTCCCTTATCAAGGGAGCCTGACGCGGCGGGTGGTGGCAAAATGCTGTTCTTCAAGGCTAGTGGTTCGGTCGTCGGATTCCCTGGGGAATATCCGCGTTAACAAACACTAGGCGTAACGACGGATGCAGGACTGCTTGGTTTCGCTTTCCCTTCCCCTTCGAAATCTTGACTTTGCGTGATAGTCACTATTTCATTCAGATGTACCAGTAACCGGAGCACCGAGGTTGCAATATGCTGAACAATATCCCCCTAAGTTCAAAATTGATTTTAATTCTTGTTGCTCCCGTGCTGGGCTTTATTTGGTTTGCAAGTCTGTATGTGGCTGAGAGCTTTTCAACGTTTCGTCAAATGGAGGACATGGTTGGTGCCAGTGCGTCAGCCCAGCAAGTCAGCGATCTAGTTACCGCACTGCAGCGCGAGCGTGGCGCAAGCGGGGTTTATCTCGGCAGTCAAGGTCGTTCCATGCAAGACAGGCTTCCTGTCCTGCGCCAAGCAGCCGACGAAGCCGCCAGTGCTGTGCAGTTAAATACTGTGCGGCGAGACGAGCCCCTTGAGAAGGCTATGTTGGCGCTTAATGAGCTCCAGGGAATCAGGGCTCAGGTTGACGACTTGGCGCTCACCTCTCTTGAATCTGGCGCGCGCTACTCCGAAGTCATCAAGTCACTGATCGGTTTTACTCACACACTCGAAGCGAAGGTTGAAAATGCTGCGATCGCCCGTACATTGGGTGCGCTTAATCAACTTATCGAGATGAAAGAGCGTGCGGGGCGTGAATGCGCAATCTTGAGTGGAGTTTTTGGGCAAGGCCACTTTGATGCGGGTTCGCAGGCTTCGTTCACTCGTAACTTGGGCGAGTTTTCAGCCTACATGGACAATTTCCGTCGAGCGGCTTCGGAGCGTTTCATACGACTGCTGGATGAAAAAATGCAACAGCCAGGCGCGCTTGAAGTTGCACGGTTGCAACGTATTGCGCTCGAAGCTCCGCTAGGGGAACCCCTTGGTGTTAGCAGTGAAGCATGGTTCCAAACGGCGACGAGCCGAATCGAACTGATGGTCGAGCTAGAACGGGCTTTAGCGCAGGAAGCTGGTAACTTGGCAGCACAAGCCCGGGGCGAAGCGAGCAGTGCCCTTTGGGTCACTATCGCCGCGGTCATCGTCGCCCTGGCAGCTTTTGTAAGCCTGTCGTATTTGAACATCATCAATATCAAGGTTGCCGTACGGGATCTGAATCAGACGCTGCTTGCGCTTTCTACGCGCGACCTAACGGCGAAGGCCGCTTACGTAGGCAGGGACGAGTTTGGCGAGATATCACACAATCTCAATATCATGGCCGAAGAGCTGCAACAGGTCGTTCGGGAGATTGGCAGCGCTACGGCGCAAGTAGCAACCGCTGCTGAACAATCTTCTGCGGTGACCATTCAGACTAGCCATAGCGTAGAACGACAGCGGCAGGGCATTGAGCTGGTGGTGACGGCGATCAACGAGATGAGCGCAACGGTTCGGGACGTGGCAAAGAGCACCAGTGATGCCGCTGAGCTGTCTCAGCAGCTCAATCAGAACACTGTGGAAGGCCGAAACGAGGTGCAGACGACCATAGAGCTTATTCGTCAGGTATCCGACCAGGCGGACCAAACAGCGCAGATCATCGAGGAGCTCAAGCATGAGAGCGACTCGATTTCCTCTGTGCTCGACGTCATTCGCGGAATTGCCGATCAAACAAACTTGCTCGCGCTGAACGCGGCGATAGAGGCCGCACGGGCCGGCGATCACGGTCGCGGTTTTGCGGTAGTAGCCTCGGAGGTGCGTACGCTGGCGCAGAAAACCCAGGAGTCGACCGGAAGCATCCAAGACATGATTGGCAAGCTGCAGGCCGGCGCCGATCGCGCTGCCCGGTCAATGCAGGAAACGCTAACCAAAGCCCAGGCTGGCGCCAGCAACATTGGTAGGGCAGGGGAATTGCTCGCCGAAATTGCCGATGGGGTTTCCGCCATCAGTGATCGAAACATTCAGATAGCGACGGCTGCAGAAGAGCAAAGCGTGGTGGCGGAAGACATCAATCGCAACGTGGTTGAAATCAATGACGTCACCATACAGGTTAGCGCTGGCGCAGAGCAGACGGCGACCACCAGCTTGGAGCTGGCGCGGTTAGCTGAGTGCCAGCAGCAGCTGGTAGGGCGTTTTAAGGTGGCCTGATCTGAGTTGCACCCCTTCACGTAACTGTGCGTTACAAGTTTTCCGTTCCAGCTTTTGGCCGATTCCTGCCCTCCATAATCGGCAGTTGTCGGCCAGGAGCGGCCAGTCACCTCTATAAATAAAGGCTCTGTCTGAGTTATCTGTTGCAGTGGTCTAAACTGAATCGTGATCTTTCCCAGCATGAGGGATCTATCATGAAAGCGGTTCAGTTTTCGCGGTGGATGGCACAGCTCTCCAGCCTCAACCCAGAGCAACGCGACCAGTTGAGATCCAAGCTCTTGCCAGCTGCCAGGCACTGGCAGGACGCAATCAAGGCCCCAAGCCATTGCCCGCATTGTCAATCGCGGGAACTGCGCCCCTGGGGTTCCAGTGGTGACTTGCCGCGATACCGCTGCAAGGTTTGCGGCAAAACCAGCAATGCCCTGACGGGCACCCCAATGGCGCGACTGAGAAAGCGCCATCTCTGGCAAGACTATGCGGACGCACTGACCCAGAGCCTGAGCGTGCGCAAGGCCGCCGTTCATTGTGGCGTCAGCAAAAACACAGCTTTCCTGTGGCGACATAGGTTTCTTTCTCGGATTGCCGATCACCAGGCCCAGCACGCGTCAGGCATTGTTGAAGCAGATGAAACCTTCTTCCTGGAGTCCTTCAAAGGGCAACGCGAACTGCCTCGACCGCCTCGTCGGCGCGGTGGCAGCGCCCAACGACGCGGACTGTCTGCCGAGCAAATTCCTGTGCTGGTGGTAAGAGATCGCAGTGGTCAGCAGGCAGACTTCAAGTTGGAAAAGCTGGATGCACAGCACATAGGGGAGCGGCTACGCCCGCTGATAGACGCGGATGCGATTCTCTGTACTGACAGCGCAGGTGTCTACGCCCATTTCGCCAAGGTTGAAGGCATCACTCACCGACCGATTAACCCGAGCCAGAATCGACGGGTTGATGGTGCTTTCCACATCCAGAACGTGAATGCCTACGACAGCCGACTCAAGAGCTGGATGATTCCTTTTCATGGTGTGGCCACCAAGTACCTAACGAACTATCTGGGCTGGCGCCGCCTGCTTGAGCGCTACAAAACACAGCTCAACCCATTGATTTGCTTGAAAGAGGCGTTGGGGTATAGGGATATGCAACAGTTAACTCAGACATAGCCTAAATAAATCTCCTTACCCAAGTCGTCAGGCGGGGAGCGACTTGCCCTCCCTACCCGGTTTAGCGCGAGCGCCTTGGCGCAAAACCAGAACTTATAAGGGCCTGGAAAAATACGGCGCATGCTTAACAACACCGTATGCAGCCTCCAGTTAGAGCAGTTCAGTACGCCTTGAATTGTCGCAAACTGGAAGGAAATGCGCGGCAAACTCCCTGGCAGGCAGGGGCTTGCTGCACAAGTAGCCTTGCCAGAAATCGCAGCCGCTCTCGGCCAGAAAACGCCGCTGCTCCTCCCTTTCAACGCCTTCGGCCAGTACGTTCAAACCGAAGTTCTTGGCCATCGCGATGATGGTGATCGCCAGTTGCACATCCGTGGCATCGTGGGGGATGTCGTTGATGAAGCTGCGGTCGATTTTCAGTTTGTTCACGGGAAAGCGCTTGAGATAGGCCAACGAAGAGTAGCCGGTACCGAAGTCGTCGATCGCCAGACCTACACCGAGGCTCTTCAGGTCGTGCAGGAAGTGTTCGGCCTGTGACCCATACGCCATCAGGCCGGACTCCGTGACCTCCAGCTCCAGGCATGCCGGAGGAAATCCGGTTTCTTCGAGAATCCTTTGCAGTTGTTCCTTGACTCGGCCGCCGTGGATCTCCATGGAGGAAAGGTTGACCGCGATGATGCCGGGCGTACGCCCCTCATCGAGCCATTGGCGACCCTGCCGGCAAGCCTCGCGCTGAACCCACTCGCCAAGCTGGACGATAAGGCCGGTTTCTTCCATCAGGGGAATAAATTCGGCCGGGCCCACCGGGCAGTCGGCATCGGGGTGCATGCGCACCAAGGCCTCCGCGCCGATGATGCTGCCATCCGCGCAGGAAACCAGGGGTTGGTAGTGCAATTCAAATAACCCCAGCCGCAGGGCACGCCGCAGACGCGCTTCCAGCGTCAGCCGCGAGCTGGCAGCAGTGGTCAGGTGATGGGCATAGCTGCGCCACAGTTTGCGCCCCGAGCGCTTCGCGTCATTCAGTGCGGCTTCCGCGTTGCGCAGCAATTCGGCGGCATTCGCACCGTCATCGGGGAAGAGCGCCAGACCTATGCTGAACTGGGCGAACAGCTCGCCTGCGCTGGCCAGCTGCAGGGGCTCGCTGAACGCATCGATAAGCTGTTGCGCGATAATCCCGGCCGCTGCGCTGTCGGCCAAATTGTCGACGACGGCGACGAACACATCGCCGCCCTGGCGGCCGAGGATGCGATGCGCCCCGAGCTCGCGGGACAGCCGCTGCGCCGCCATACAAAGCAGCTCATCGCCGACCGCATGGCCAAGACCGTCGTTGACGGTATGGAAGTCATCGAAATCGATGACCAGCACCGCGACGCCGGCGTTGGCTTGCTGGGCTTGCGCCACGGCCTGTTCGAGCCGCAACCAGATCAGGGTCCGGTTGGGCAGCCCGGTGAGCGGGTCGAGATAGGTCAGCGCATCGAGTCGCTCTTCGGCCTGTTTCACCCGGGTCAGATCGGTCATCACGTAGACATAGTGGGCGGCCTTGCCCTCGGTATCGGGAACACTGCCGATCGACATGAAGTGCGGCAGTGGCATGCCGTTCTTGCTCTGGCTCATGACCTCGCCTTGCCAGCAGCCTGCGTGCGCGAGCGTGTTCATCATGTCGATGAACAGGGCTTCGGGATAACTCCCAGAGTGGAGCAGGCGCGGGGAACGGCCGACGGCTTCCGCAGCGCTGTATCCGGTCTGATCGCTGAACGCGCGATTGACCATGACGATGTGCCCGCCGAGGTCGGTGATCAGCACCGCGTCCCGCGAGTTCTCCAGCGCCGCGGCCAGGAGTGCGAGATGGGCCTGCTGCGCGGCATGTTGCTGGTCGATCTCGAAGCGCGTGAGCGCGAGTGAGACTTCGTCCCGAATCTCTTCGAAGAGTGCCTGCTCGTCGGCGCGCTCCAGATCGAGCCTGGGGCTGGCGAGATGCAACACCCCCGTCAGGCGCTGTCCGCGGCGTAACGGGATGCCGACCCAGGCCTCCATGCCGGCCGCCGTCAGCGTCTCGATCCATGGCGGAACGCTGACCAGGCGCTGCAGCCGGGACAGAGATACCACCTTGTTGTTCTGCCATGCCTCCACCACCTCGCCGCTATAGGTCGATGCCAAGGCTGTCGTCGGTCCCGGGTCTTCGGGTTGCTGCGGCTCGGACTCCGAAGCCTGGAGCAATTCGATACGCGCGTCATGAAAGCGTCCCTGCTCCCGTGCGCAGGTGCAGATCCGCTCGAACAGCTCATCCTGGGTCGTGCTGTGGACGATGGCCTGACTGACCTGGCTGAGAAACCCGTATAACCGCGACAGATCCCGCACGCGTTGTTCGCTGGCATGACGTGCGGTGACGTCCCAGGTCAACCAGATGACCGTGTCGGTGTCCCCGACCGGGGCAATGCGCGCCTCGAAATAGCGCTCTTGGCCATCGATCGGCAGGCAATACTCATAATTGCTGGTGTGCCGGCTGGCAAGGGTTGTCGCGATGACCTGTAGGCAACCGCTGGCCACGCCTTGCGGCAGCATGTCGGTGATCTGCCGGCCGATAAGCTGCTCTGTCGGCATGGCAAACCCGCCCGTGCCGATGCCATAGGCTTCGAGGTAACGCCCGCTGGCATCGAGTAGAAACGAGCGTTCCGGAATGCCCGAGGCGAAAGCGCGCAGACGCGACTCGTTGACAGCCAGTTCGGTAAAGGCCTGGGCGCGGCCTTGTTCGATGCGCGCCAGAATATGCAGGAGCAGCAGGGCCAAGCCGCCTGTCAGGGCAATGTTGAGGGCCGCGAGCCAGCGCTGCTGCTCATGCCTTGCTGCAACCTCGTGAAGAATGATGCTTTCCAGCTCGGATGCGGCGACATCGATCTGGCGATAATGCACGCGCAAGGCGAGTGCGGAAGTCGGTGAGGGGCTGGCCAGGCGATCGCGAATTGCCTGCGCCATTGCCTTCAGAGCCCGCACATACGCCTCGGTCGCTTGGACAATCTCGGCCGGCGGACGCCGGTTGATGGTGAGGCCGGCAAGGTGCCCCTTGCCGGCGGCCAGCTCTCTGCTTGCCGCCAGGGCTCGTTCCAGGCTGGCGATCACCAGCTCCGCGGTCACCGCGGGGTCGCCATCGAGGACCCGTTCCAGATGCACTTCGGCCACGGTCGCCGCCCGCCGCGATTCAGACAGCTGATCGAGGGGCAGCAGCCCTTGCCGCAATATCTGGTCCCAGCGAAAGCTCGAGAACACCATCAGCGCCATGACTGCAGTGACGAAGAGCGCCAAGGCGACGAGAACTGGTACGGGATTGACCGTGCGTGCTGAGCTTCTGTTCATCGTTCCGACTCCTCCGTTGCGCTCGGCAGATCGCTGGCGACAAACCCGAACTTTTCCACCAGTTGGAGATGCTCGGCACTGCCGATGAAGGAGGCCAGCGCCTGATCTACCTGCTCGTGGAGGCGGGAGTCTTGCCGACGGAAGGCAAAGGCCGGGGCACCTGGCGCCTGCTCCGTTTGCGCCGCAACCAGCTCGAATGCCTCGGCGCCATTCCTGTCGATGAGGTAGCGCAGCGACACGGCCGACAAGAGCAGGCCGTCGGCCTGCCCTGCACGAATGGCCGCCATTGCGCTCACCTCATCGGGAAAGAACTTGAGCCGGCGCTCGGGAACTCCGGCGGCATGTGCCTGTTGTTGCTCAATCGAGCCGTCGATAACGGCAAGACGAGCCCCTGACTGGCTGGAAAAATCTGCCAGCGAAAGAAGATTGAATGGGTTGCCGCGCCGAACCAGGAGGCCGGGACGAATGAGCGCAGTCGGACGGCTGAACAGGACACGCTCGCGACGCTCCGCAGTGACGAACATGCCGGCCGCGATGATGTCGATCCGGCCGCTTTCGAGCTCTCGGATGAGGCTGCCGAAATCACTGTGCAACCAGACCACGCGCTCCAACCCCAGGGTATGCAGCACGTGACGCAACACCTCCGACGCCTCCCCGGTGACGTCGCCATCGGCATCGAGCATGACGAAGGGGGCTTCGAGGGCATAGCCGACTCGCAGCGGCAAGCCGTGCTGGTAACGGGTCAGAGCGTCTTCGCCACCGATCTCCAGAACGCTGAACGCCAATACGCTTGTCAGTAGAGCCAGGAGAATGGCTGCTACGAGGTATGGCCGCTTCATGAAAAAGATGCTTCCTTGCCCCATTCGCTACAAAGCCTCCCGACCGATGCCTATCTTCATTGCCCTCGTTCCCTGCTGGGAATGGCGCGTTTCACAGGTGTAAGGATAGTCACTACAGCACTATGCCTATAAAAATGTCGGATAAGCCGACTGCCAGGGGCAGGTGTCGGATTTTGCGGGGGCCGGTGTCGCATCGGTTCGGCGACTGTCGACCGAGTCAGTGCTGGACGCGCAACTGGTACTGGCTGGTCATCCAGAGAAACAATTGGGTAACCGCTCCATAAACCCCGTCCTGGCGGACGGTTTTTTCAGGAAGCAGAGGCAGAAGCTGGCGAGCAGTTCCACGGCAGCAGCGCTTCGTAATCCTCGACGCTACTGGCGGTCGGCAGGCGTTCAAGGATGCGGCGTAACCAGGCGTAAGGCTCTTGCCCGTTGGCTTTGGCTGTTTCGATCAGGCTGTAGATCTGCGCGCTGGCCGTGGCACCCTTGGGCGTGTCGCTGAACAGCCAGTTCTTGCGGCCGATGACGAAGGGACGGATGGCGTTCTCGGCGCGGTTGTTGTCGATCGGTAGATGCCCGCCTTCGATGTAGCGCACCAGCCTGCTCCAGTTTCTGGCCAAGTAGTTTACCGCCTTGCCCAGGGCCGTCTGCCCAGCGACCTGCGGCTGGGTTTTGTCCAGCCAGGCCTTGAGTTGGTCGATCAGGGGCTGGCTGCGTTGCTGGCGGACGTCGAGGCGTTCGCTATGGTCAGCGTCCTTCAGGTCACGCTCGATGCCGTAGAGCTTGTTGATCAGGCTCAGCGCCACGTCGGCACGCCCAGTCTTGCCCTTGGGCTGCACCTTTTGGGCTTCGATGAACTTGCGTCGCGCATGCGCCCAGCAGCCCAGGCGTTCGATGCCGTCGCGTGCAGCCACGGCGTTGTAGCCGGCGTAGTCGTCGGTCATCAGGTAGCCGCGGTAGCCATCGAGCAGGCGTAGCGGCACCTCCTGCGCGCGGCTGGCTGTGTAGTCGAAAAGGATCACCGGCTTGTCCGGCGGCCCACCGCTTTGCACCCACATCCAGGATTGTGCCGAGGGGTCGCGCCCCGGTTCATGCAGCACCTGCAAGCGCGTTTCGTCGCAGTGCAACACGGGGTATTCGAACAGTTTGTCGCGCATCAGGTTGAGCAACGGTTGCAGTTGCTCGCCACTTTGGATCACCCAACGCGCCAGGGTCTGGCGTGGGATGTCGACGCCGTGGCGGCTGAGCATCTTTTCGAAGCGGTACAGCGGGATGCCGTCGGCGTACTTGGTGGTCAGCAGCATCGCCAGCACGCTGGGGCTGGCCAGGCTCTTCTCGATCAGTTGTGCCGGCTTGTCGGCGGTGACCGGCGCGGTTTCACAGGCCTTGCAGGCATAGGTCTTGCGGATGTGGCGGATGACCCGCACCTGCATCGGGATGATCTCCAGCTGCTCGCTGGTCTCCTCGCCGATCACCTGCTTGCAGGCACCGCAGGCGCAGGTCAGTTCGTGCTCGGGCAGTTCATGGATGACTTCCACGCGCGGCAGGTTGGCCGGCAGCGGCTTGCGTTTGCCACGGCGCTTGACCGGCGCAACGACTTCTTCGGCTTCGGCTTCGGCTTCGGCTGGCTCGGCGGCCGGCGCTTCGATCAGCTCTTCGATCTCGTTGAACATGGCCAACTGCGGTGAGTCGGCGTCTTCAGGGCTGCGCTCGGACTTGGGCGAGAACAGCTTGTGGCGCAGCAAGGCGACCTGTTCTTGAAGTTGTTCTATGCGAGCATCTTTCGCCGCCGCCTGTTCACTGGCCAGCAGCAGTAAATGCTTGAGCAGGATTGGGTCGTCAGGAAGGGATTCGGGCACGGCGATCATGGCCGTGGATTATACCGGCTCAGGTTACGAAGCGCGGCGTCAGTATCTGGTGCGGACGGTTACGCCACAGGTCGATGCCGTCGAGCAGCCAGTTCAGCTCGTCGACCGTCAGCTCGATGGCCTCGTCACCGGCATCGGGTTTGGTCTTGAAACGCTCGGCTTCCAGTCGCTTGAGCCACAGGCAGAAGCCATTGCGCTCCCAGTAGAGAATCTTGACCTGGCTGCGCGTGCGATTGAGGAACACGAACAGCACCGGGTTGAACACCTCCACCTTGATGTCCAGCTCGACCAGCGCGGCCAGTCCGTTGATGGATTTGCGGAAGTCGACGGGCTTTGGGTAGAGATAGACCTTCTGCACTTTGGCGTCGGGACGCATCATGACGGAACTCCACGGGAAAATAGGGAGCCCAGCATCCGGGATACGGAGAGGTCAGTTAAAGATGGGGTCTATGGAGCGCATACACAATTGGAACCATTGTACTCATAATGTGAAGCGTCTGTTTTGGGTCGATTTCAGCCGGTTACGACCGGCCGCTGTTGGCCGATAGCTGCCGATACACACCTTGCCCTGCTCCCTCCCCCCACGTTAAAGTCCGCCCTGTCACGGTCAATCCCGTGACCGGGTGTAGGAACCCGTTTTGTCCGGGCGCGGTAGCGCCATAATCGAGAGCAGGCGCTTTTTTTGTGCCTGCTGTTTTCTCGTGCATTTATGGCGGGCCGTGTGAGGCAGGCCTCGGCCTGGCCGGTTCCCTCGGACGCCGGTTTCCTACCCTTGCACGGTCCGCCACCCACGCCCGTAGGAAGGTTGGATGGCGGCTCCTTAAATCGTCCGAGGAGCATAAGGAAAATGCACTATCCCCCTTTTACCCAAGGGCTCCGCCCTGGGCTGCTGGCTGTTGTCGTGTCGACTTCCGTTCTGGAGGTACCGCATGGCCAGGTCTGAATCCGTCGTTATCCCCTTCCCTACACCACGCAATCCCTTGCATAGCCACGTGGCCGACGAGTGTCCGCACCAGGCGGCTGCCGAGTATCGGGCGGCGTTGCTGGCCAAGCTGTTGCGGCGGGTGCCGGAGCCGGAGTTGGCAAGCACCACCAATGCGTTGCTGAGCGAGTTGGTCGTGCTCTATCGCCGAGCCATCGCCCAGGCAGCCGGGAGGGCCGAGCATGATTGAGCTGCAACGGCACCTCACCCACCTGCCCGCCCATGACGAGCAACCAGCAGCGGACTTCGGCTGGAGCGAAGATTGCCAGGCCAGCTTCGGCCACGGCGTGCAGACCGCGCAGGCCTGGCTGGACGACGCCAACAGCGGCTGGCTCTGGGCCAACCTGTTACTGGAGCGCCAGCTGTACCCGCCGGGTGCGCAGCGCCATGCCTTCGAGCTGGGCTTTCTCAGCCGCATCCACCAGCGTTTGTGTTCACCCTTGGGTGGCGAGCACGGGGCCAGGCGCACCGAGTTCAGGCTATAGGCAATCGGCGTGGCGCTGTGCGGCAGCTTGCGGGTTGCTCGCACAGGCGCCAGCCACACTAAGGCTCACGCAAAGTAATATTTCCTTACATTCTCAGCAAGCCCGCATATCTCGCTGCCCCGGGGCCATTCGCGCAATATTTTGCGCACTTTCATCCTGCTAAGGTCGCGTGCGAAATCTGGCTGGAGCGAGTCGTATTCGGGCTTCTTGATATAACCCGCCAGCTCCTCTGGCCATCGTCTTCGAAGCGACTTCGCGCTCATGCAAGGATCTGCAGAATGAGTGGAAAACCAGCAGCACGAGTTACCGATCCGACTGCCTGCCCACTGCCAGGCCATGGCACCAACCCCATCGTTTCTGGCTCCCCAGACGTCCTATTCGATGGTTTGCCAGCGGCCCGCCAAGGCGACCCCACTGCTTGCGGCTCAGCGCTGGTGGGCAACCTTGTTGCCAATGTGTTTATCGACGGATTGCCCGTCGCAACACTAGGCAGCACAGGGAGTCACGGGAATGTGGTAGTCGGTGGGTCGGGAACAGTAATCATCGGCAATACACATGCGGCTGCCGCCTTTACGACTCCGCTTGCTGTGCCCATGGCTCCAAAGATTTGCTTGCCCTGCTTACTTCTCGCTGCCAGTCGCAACCAAACATTCGTACCGCTGGAATCAATCGGAGTCCGGGGATGAGTATGACCAACGGCTTTCGCAGTATCGAAGACGAACTGCGGATACGCCTCTCGGACAAGCCAGGGCTTAAGCTTTTCGCGCTTGTAGACGGGGCTCGCTACTTGACTTTGGGTAAACGGTTAGATCAAGCCTCTGATAGATGGCAGTGGCTGTTGGACGGCACGGAGTTAGATGCGATCAAGCAAGGTGGACCAGCTCTTATTCAGCTGGAAGAGCGTAGCGATTTGCAGAACTGGCTCGTAGACCGAGACCGCAAAGAACCTCTGGTGTCATGGCTACTGAGCACCAAGAGCTTCGAGGTTCTGTCCCAGCATCTTGGCTCGCTTCTGTTCACTCGGCTAACCGACGGTAGAAAGTCACTCTTCCGTTATTACAATCCCGTTGTTCGGCGGGCACTTGATAGCGTCCTGAACAAGGAGCAGCGCCAACAAATGATGCGACCTATCGAGCATTGGCTGGTATGGCAGCCGCTGGAGTCCCGCTACCTCCCTCTGGATGAAGATACTCAAGGGGGGCAGCATGCTTGAACTGTCGAGCGAGCAGATAGCAAAGCTTGACGCAGTACGCCGCGACGAAGTCATCGAGAAGTTGCTCCTGGAGGTGCGGGCACAGGATCCGAATTGGTTTGCTCAGCACGGCCTCACGGGAGGCACGAGCTACCTGGCCAGATATCGGCGGTACGCCGAGGAGTTCGGACTAACCGATCCTCAGTCGACAGAGGACTTCATGCGCTACGGGCTCATGTTCCCTGACTTTCACAGAGATGATGCGTTTGTGTCTTGGATGTCACGTCCGGTCGATGACTCGCCTGAGCAACGTTTCAAGGACTATCAGAGCGTGATGAGGTTCGTCTGGAAGCTCAAGAACGCCACATGGAACTGACAAGGAGTCGGATATGGGTGGTTTGATCACCGCTGCAGGAACCGCGCTGGGTAGTCCCGGCGCAACCATGGGGCTTCGCGCGACACCTCGGTTCGGGCCGGGTATGTTGTGGCTCAATGATTCTGGACACCCCGATAGGGCGTTAAGCTTCGCCCAGCCATGAGGTGTTTGCGTGACCAGAAGATCATTCAGTACAGATTTCAAACTCGAAGCAGCCGGCCTGGTTTTGGACCAGGGGTACTCTGTTCCCGAAGCCTGCAAATCGATAGGCGTAGGCCCGACTGCATTGCGTCGCTGGGTAGAGCAACTGCGCAGCGAGCGTGGCGGCACTACACCACCACGCAGCAAAGCCCTGACTCCTGAGCAAAGGCGCATACAGGAACTGGAAGCCCAGGTTCGGCGCCTGGAGCGGGAGAAAGAGATCCTAAAAAAGGCTACCGCTCTCTTGATGTCGGACTCCCTCGATCAGTAGCGCTGATTGAGGCATTGGGCGAGCGGTATCCACGAGCCGAACTGTGCCGCGTGTTTGGCGTAAATCGCAGCAGTGTTTATGACGCTTGCATGCGACGTCATCGGATAGATCATCGACGGGTTGCTCTATGTCAGCTGGCCACTGAGCTTCATCTACAAAGTCGAGGCTCAGCTGGGGCCAGAACATTGTCAGCGGCGTTGCGGATACAAGGTGTCGCGGTGGGGCGTTTTCTGGCCGGACGCTTGATGAAAGAGGCTCGACTGTTCAGCACGCAATGCCGCAAGCATCGTTACCGCAGAGCAGATGGCGAAAGCGCCATTGCGGCCAACACACTGGATCGGCAATTCGCAGTGAGCGGCCCCAACCAAGTGTGGTGCGGTGATGTGACATACATCTGGGCGGGTAATCGCTGGATCTACCTGGCAGCAGTCATAGATTTGTATGCGCGCCGCATCGTCGGTTGGGCACTGTCCAATCGACCTGACTCGCAGCTCACGACGCGCGCGTTACGCGTGGCCTACGAGTCCCGAGGTTGCCCGCAACAGCTGATGTTTCACTCTGACCAGGGTTGCCACTACACCAGCATTGAGTTCTGCCAGATGCTCTGGCGCTACCGTATCAAGCAGAGCATGAGCCGCCGCGGTAACTGTTGGGACAACGCACCGATGGAGCGCTTTTTCAGAAGCCTGAAAACGGAGTGGATGCCGGAGCATGGCTATGCCAGCCAAGGGCAAGCTGAGGCTGATGTGCTGCGCTACCTGACGGATTACTACAACCATCAACGACCACACAGCTACAACGGATACAGAACGCCAGCGGAAACCGAAACACTGGCCGGATAAACCTAAACCAGTGTCCAGTTTTTGTTGACCACAACAGTATGCCTCTGGCCCGCCCACCGGCTCCCCGCCTTCCAATGCCTACAGCTCGGCCATCCCCTCGCCCTGTGCCAGAGACACTTCCCCAGTCGGGAGCTCGGCCCATTCCACGCCCCATTCCACAGCCTCAGGTACTGCCGCAAACGCGTACTGCTGACAAGGCGGACGAGCGCACACGCACCTGCGATGCAGAACGAGACGACGAATGCATTGATTGTCCTCCCACAGAGGGCGCCATGGCTGTAGCCAACAACGGCAAAGGCCACTCCATGTCGGATCTGTCTTCGCGATACCAGGCCTGGGTAACCGGATTTCCTCCGCCTTACGAATGGCGATGGAACGAAACCTGGTGGGATGGATTCGAAGAACCGCGTTGTACCCTACTGGAGGCCAAGGCCAACTACGCCTTCATGTTTGTACCTTTGCTGGGTGTTCCAAAGCCCTGGGCACCGGTCAAATCAGTCCTTGTAGACCCGGCGCGCCGCCACTCGGCCAAGGCGAGGCCTACACCCCCCGTCAGAGTCGAATGGCACTTTCTCCAGCGCATCGTCTACGAGCACTGCTCCAGTCAATATCGCCGCTTGGGTCTGACCAATCTGACCGCCTTCTGGAATCCTATGCCGAACACCCCTGAGCACGACGAATACCAAGAACACCGTGAGCGTGAACAACGCGAATTCGACGAGTACTACCGGGATAATCCCGATCTGATTGCCTAAGGAGCCAGCATGGCAAGTTCTTTCCGGTCCTTTGTATTCAAGATGCGCTTCAACAAACACGCGATCGCCACGGTCTCCCATGAGGAGCAGTTGGAACGCATACGCTACTACCTGAGCACCTTGGGCCAATTACATCCACTTCTTGGTAAATGGTATCTACAAGGCGCCTCAGTTCAGGACGCATTGAGCAATGACGTCCTGAGCGCTCCTCAAGCATTGTCCACGGCTGCAGCCGCAAGTTTCGACGCCGAGTATCCGTCATGGCTGTCGCTATCCGTGTGGAATGGACAGGAAGATCCGCTGCAAGGGGGTCTGGCTTTCAGTTACGACGCACACGACATGGAGTCCATATCCAGCATGGATTTCGAAGATGCCGGTGCTCTGGTTTCAGCAATCGAGAACCCACGTCCGGTGTTGGTGGAAATGCTGCGACAAGCGGTATCCATCTGGCCCGAAATCGATTGGGGGGTGATCGCCCCCGGCAGGTACTACCTAGATGGCCAGACCTTCAACGAACGGCAAACCATCGGCTGGATCGGTTTTTGCCCGCACTCGCTAAAGGCCAGCGACTTTCCGGATGCGGATGAACTGATTGACATACCGGGCCGCGGCACAGTTTTGGTGAGCTGCGCCCAGGTTATGGATGAACGCAATAGAGAGCACTTCCGAATTGTCGGTACGCTGGACACGAAGCTCGTCGAACTCGGCTATCTGCCCCTGTTCAACAATTGACCCCGTTGCAAAGCCTGAGGAATATGCCAGGCACAGCGAGCTCAGACTGTAGCTACCTTGCATGGCGCTGTGCGGCAGCTTGCCTACTGCCCGCACACGCGCCAGCCGTCGTCTTGTCTATGCATGGGTGCTGAATCAGCCCGATCAGGCCCCCTGCACACCCTGCTCAGCACCGGATACAACTCTACTCAGTAGCGCCGCGTGCTCATCAGCTCTTCCAGCACCCGGGTAGTGACACGAAACGGTATCGACATATGGTCCTCGCCCGCCTCTAGCTGGAAATCACTGCGCAGACCGTACTGCGAGAGGGGTTCCAGACGCAGCTGCAGTGAGCGCACATCCTGAATTTCCTGCGGCATTTCCCGGTCACCCACCCACATGCTCAGGCTGCGGTGGGTCAGATCCAGTTCTCCTGCATGCGCTCGTTTGGTGAATGCCCGCTCATGCTCCAGCAGGTAGCGGTCACGCCACCACAGGCTGGGACTGATGGCGACCACATGCCGGAACAGCTGCGGCCGGGTAAACAACGCGTAGATGCCGAACATGCCACCAAAGGAATGGCCGACGAGGCTGAGCTGGTCCTGATCGACCTTGAAGCGCTGGTTGACCCAGGGCATTAGGCGCTGCTCGATGAAATCGAGAAACAGGTCCTGGCCACCCTGCGGCGGATCATTGCGCTCGGGCAGTTGCGGCGGCGACAGGTCGAACGCACGACGCTCGAAATCCAGCGGCGTGCTGCTGGGGTAGCCGATGGCCACGATAATCGCCTTGCGCCATTGCTTTTGCGCCCGCTTGGCTGCATGGAATGCCGGAAAGTAGGCATTGCCGTCGAGCAGATAGACCACCGGGTAGCCGCCGGTGTAAGGCACGTCGCCCTCCGGCAGGCTGACCATGATGCGGTAGTCACGGCCCTCGGCACTCTTCATCAGCCATTGTTCACTACCGTCCAGACTCACCTGGTCGGCCTGGGCAAAGGCAAAACCACCCAGCAGCAGCGCCGTCAGGGCGCCGCGCAGCCAGCTCAGCGCACTCACCAGCTGTAGCTCAGGCTGGTGATCACGCTACGCGCCTCGCCACGATAGCAATAGCCGTCCTGACAGTTGACGTATTGCTTGTCGGTCAGGTTGCGGGCATTGACGGCTAGACGCACACCGTCCAGGTCGCCAGCGAAGTCGTAGTGCACCCCGGCGTCGAACAAGGTGTAGTCCTCGCTTTTCACCGTGTTCATGTTGTTGCCGTAGACGCTGCTGGTGTAACGCGCGCCAGCACCGAAACCGAGACCAAACGGTAGCTTGTAATCAAGCCACAGCGCCGCCATGTGGCGCGGCGTATTTTTCGGGTCCTTGCCCTGGTTACCATCGTTGCTCTTGGTCACCTCGGGGTCGTTGTAGCTGTAGCTGGCGGTCAGATGCAGGCGCTCGCTGAGGTCGGCCACGGCCTCCAGCTCCAGACCACGTGATACCTGTTCGCCGGTCTGTACGGTGTTGAGCGAATTGAGTGGGTCGCGGGTCGACACGTTCTCCTGCGTCAGGTGATAGAGCGACGCGGTGAACAGTGCACTGGTGCCAGGCGGCTGGTACTTGAGGCCTATCTCGTACTGCTTGCCTTCGGTCGGTTTGAGCGGGCGGCCAGCGTTGCTGCCGCTCTGCGGCAGGAAGGACTCGGCATAACTGGCATAGGGCGCCAACCCATTGTCGAACAGGTACAACGCCCCCAGTTGATAGGTGGTAGCAGAGTCACTGCGCTTGCTATTGCTATCGCTCAGGTTGTTGCTGGTTCGTACATGCACCCAGTCGCGGCGCACGCCGGCCGACAGACGCCAGCGGTCGAGTTCGATCTGGTCCTGAAGATAGATGCCGCTACGCTGGGTCAGGCTGTCCTGGTCAGCCAGCAAATTGCCGGGACGACTGACCGGCTGGTGATAATCCGGTGCGTTGATGTCGATCGACGGCGCCGGCCCGGTGGCGTAAAGCACCGAACTGTCGAACCAGGCGTAATCCCAGCCAGTCAGCAGGGTGTGCTGCAGCTCGCCAGTGGCGAAACGGCTGACCAGGCGAGTGTCGCTGCTCACCGACTCCATATCCTCGTATACACCGACGGCATAACGCTCCATCACTCCGTTGGTGATCGTACCGTTGGGCTGCAGATACTGGTTGGTGGTGTCCAACTGACCGTAACGCAGATTCTGCTGCAGGCTGAAAGTGTCGTTGAAGGCGTGCTCGAACTCGTAGCCGAAGGTCCACTGACGCTGGCCGAGCTTGTCGAAGTACTCATCGCCCTGCCAGAAATCGGTGAGGCGGTTACCGTCGTGATAGAGCATCGGCGAGGCGGCGGTCTCGCGCTCCTGATATTGCGCCAGCAGGGTCAGGCTGGTGGCCGGATCGATCTGCCAGCTCAACGACGGCGCCAGCATGCGCACGTCATTGTTCAGCTGTTCGATGTCGTAGTGGGCGTCACGATAGACGCCGACGGTGCGAAACAGCACGTCGCCCGCCTCGTCCAGCTTGCCGCCGACATCGAACTGTCCTTGCCGGTGATCATGATTGCCGGCCTGGATTTCCACCTGATTCTTCGCCTGCAGGCTGGGCCGCTTGCTCACCCGGTTGACCATGCCGCCGGGGCTGATCTGCCCGTACAACACCGAAGCCGGGCCCTTTAGCACCTCGATGCGCTCCAGGGCGTAGGCCTCCGTGCCGTAGATCGACAACCAGCCGTTGTAGGGCTGGCGCAGACCGTCGAGGAAGTCAGCGGACATGGTGGTGTCGAAGCCGCGGATGTTGATCTGATCGAAGCGCGGATCGAGCCCCGAGCCGCCGGTACGCACGCCAGCGCTGTAGGCCACGGCGTCTTCGACGCGGTCGACCTTGCGATCGGCGATCTGCGCGGCGGTGACCACGCTGATGCTCTGCGCGGTTTGCAGAATCGGCAGATCGGTCTTGGTCGCCGTGCTGGCATTGCTGGCGAAATAACCTGGCAGCGGCGCGAAAGCGCTCTGCGTCGGTGCGGCCTCGACAGTCACAGGCTGTAGCTGGTAGCTGTCGTCGGCCCGCTGCGGCCGTACCACATAGCCGGACGCGGTCTTCTCGGCCACCAGCCCGGTGCTGCCCAGAATCTGCGCCAAGCCTTCCTCGACCGACTGTGCGCCTGCCGAGCCGGGGCTGACCCGCCCGCGGACTGTCTCCGGCGAGTACGACAAGGTAATGCCAGCCCGCTCGGCATAGAGGCTCAGCGTTTGGTCCAGCGCCCCGCCCGGTACATCAGCGGCGGCCGCACGTGGCGTCGGCTCGGCCGCCAGCAATGCGGGGCTGGTGGCAACGCCGCACAGCGCTAGGGCGATACAGATGGCAGTGGACAGCTTGCGCGGTTGCAGGCGCGACGGCAGAGAGCAGGTAGAGCGCATGAGGGTATCCATTCAGGGAGTGATCACCCCTAACCGGATGAGCCGCAAAAGTCCGACAAATTTTTTAAGCGATGGGCACAACGCGCACCCACCAGCGGGTTCGCTCCACCAACGTTACCGGCAGCAGATGAGTGATGTTGTGCAACATCAGCTCGGGTTCAGCGAGGCGAAAAACGCCGGACAGGCGTAAGTCGGCTATCGCCGGATCACAACCCAGCCAGCCATGCCGGTAGCGCCCGGCCTCGGCGAGAAAATCCGCCAGGCGAATGTCGTTGACTACCAGCAGCCCACGTGTCCAGGCGAAGGGATCGAGCGCGCTTCGCCCCAGCGGGATCACACCCCTCGCCGATACCGCCAGCCCCTCGCCCGCCTGCAACTGATGCTGCCCCGCGGCGACGCGAACCTGCACCTCACCCTGCTCGACTCGTATCTCGCTGCGGTTGTCGTACTCGCGCACCGACATGCGCGCGCGGTGCCCCACGCATTCGGCAAAGGCGCAGCGCAGTTGCCATTGCTCGCCCTCGACCAGCGCCTCGCCGCTACGCAACGAGAGCTTCTGGCCGTGAATATCGATCGCGCTACCCGTGTTGAGCAGCACCTCAACATCACCCGGCAGTTCGAAACGCCGTGTTTCGCCGGTGGCCGTGGCGAAGTCAGCGCGCCACACCGGTACCGAGGCCGCCGCCAGCAGCGTGGCGCTACCAGCCGTCAGGCCAAGCAGCTTGAGCATGCGTCGCCGGCTCAAATCAGCCTCGGCCCGCTGCAACAAGGGGATGGCCTGCGCCGCATCGCCCAGCGGATTCAGCCGAAACAGCCCGGCCATCTGCTGCAGGCGTTGCCAGGCCTGGTCGTGCTGTTCGTCCTGCGCCAGCCAGTCGTGCAACTGGCGTTGCAGCTCGGCGCTGGCAGGCTCGGCGCGCAGGCGCATCTGCCATTCGATGGCCGCACGGACGATCGACTCGGAAGGCTGCCCGACGGCCATTACGGCGCGACCTCGAAGCACAGGCGATAGCAATGCAGCAAGGCGTGGGCTACATGCCGCTCAACGGTACGACTGGAAACGCCCAGTTGCCGCGCCACCTGCGCATGGTTGAGGCCACCGAGCTGATACAGCAGAAATGCCTCGCGCACAGCGGGCTTCAACCCTTCGAGCAGTTGCGCGATGCGCTCTAGGGACTGCAAGGCTTCGTAGCGAACCTCCGGGGACGGATGGCTCGCCTCGGGCAACAGCGCCAGGGCTTCGAGATACGCGCGCTCCAGCGCATCGCGCCGCCAGTGATCGATCAACAGGCCACGCGCGATACGCGCCAGCAAGGCACGAGGCGCTCGATTGTCGACAGGTTGGTCACGCACCAGCAGGCGCAGAAAGGTGTCCTGAACCAGATCCGCCGCCTGCTGCGAACAGCCGACCGAACGCCGCAGCCAGCCATGCAGCCAGCCCTGATGCGTGCCGTACAGCACCTCAAGGGGAATGATCGAATCGGTTTCGGACGGGGACATAAAGCGGCGCATACCAACAGACTGAAAACACCATGGATAAGCATGGCGACCGCTGCGAACATTAATAGCGAATCATTCTTATTACAAATTTTTCAACTTGCGAAGCACCAGCCTGGCGAGTCAGGTCGTCCCACCTCGCTCTTTTCAGCTAGCGATAGGCACTAAAATGACCGCCGCCTTGCCACCTTTTATATCGAGCGGCCCATGACGGGCTGTGGTTCGAAGTGCCAAGTGATACCATTGCGCGCTTCGACGTCGCCCTGAGCACTACCAGGCCCCGGCGCCACGATGCCCGACACTCCCCCCATGCCTCACCAGCCTATCGGCTCGTCTGCCGGCAGGGGCGTAGCGTTCACTTATATGCGCAGGTTCGTCTTCCTCGGTTCGGGCCGGGCTGAAAGGCTCGAAAGCGGTATCACCCTTTAAACAGCGCACCTCAAGTTATTGATAGGTAAGTCCTTTGATTTCCACCGCTAACATCACCATGCAGTTCGGCGCCAAGCCGCTGTTCGAGAACGTTTCCGTCAAGTTCAACAACGGCAACCGCTACGGCCTGATCGGCGCCAACGGCTGCGGCAAGTCGACCTTCATGAAAATTCTTGGCGGCGACCTCGAGCCTTCCGGCGGCCAGGTGATGCTCGAGCCGAACGTGCGCCTGGGCAAGCTGCGCCAGGATCAGTTCGCCTACGAAGAATTCAACGTGATCGACACCGTGATCATGGGCCACGAGGAGCTGTGGAAGGTCAAGGCCGAGCGCGACCGCATCTACTCGCTGCCGGAAATGAGCGAAGAAGACGGCATGAAGGTTGGCGAACTCGAAGGTGAGTTCGCCGAGATGGACGGCTACACCGCCGAATCGCGCGCGGGCGAGCTGCTGCTGGGCCTGGGCATTCCGCTCGAGCAGCATTTCGGCCCGATGAGCGAAGTCGCCCCCGGCTGGAAATTGCGCGTGCTGCTGGCCCAGGCGCTGTTCTCGGACCCGGACGTGCTGCTGCTCGACGAGCCGACCAACCACCTGGACATCAACACCATCCGCTGGCTGGAAACGATCCTCACGGCGCGCAACAGCACCATGATCATCATTTCCCACGACCGTCACTTCCTCAACTCGGTCTGCACCCACATGGCCGACCTGGATTACGGCGAGCTACGCCTGTTCCCGGGCAACTACGACGAGTACATGACTGCCGCGACCCAGTCGCGCGAGCAGCTGCTGGCCGACAACGCCAAGAAGAAAGCGCAGATTTCCGAGCTGCAGAGCTTCGTCAGCCGCTTCTCGGCCAACGCCTCCAAGGCCAAACAGGCGACCAGCCGCGCCAAGCAGATCGACAAGATCCAGCTGGCCGAGGTCAAGCCGTCGAGCCGCGTCAGCCCGTTCATTCGCTTCGAGCAGAACAAGAAACTGCACCGCCAGGCCGTGACCATCGAGAAGGTGTCCAAGGCCTTCGACGACAAGGTGCTGTTCAAGAACTTCAGCTTCACCGTCGAAGCCGGCGAGCGCGTGGCGATCATCGGCCCTAACGGTATCGGCAAGACCACCCTGCTGCGCACCCTGGTCGGCGAAATGGAGCCGGATGCCGGTTCGGTTAAATGGACAGAGAGCGCCGAGGTTGGCTACTACGCCCAGGATCACGCCCACGATTTCGAAGATGACGTGACCCTGTTCGACTGGATGGGCCAGTGGACGACCGGTGAGCAGGTGATCCGCGGCACCCTCGGGCGCATGCTGTTCTCCAACGACGAAATCCTCAAGTCGGTGAAGGTCATCTCCGGTGGTGAGCAAGGCCGCATGCTGTTCGGCAAACTGATCCTGCAGAAGCCCAACGTGCTGGTGATGGACGAACCGACCAACCACCTGGACATGGAGTCGATCGAAGCGCTCAACCTGGCGCTGGAGAACTACCCGGGCACGCTGATCTTCGTCAGCCATGACCGCGAGTTCGTAGGCTCCCTGGCCACGCGCATCATCGAGCTGTCGGACAACGGCGTGACCGACTTCAGCGGCACCTACGACGACTACCTGCGCAGTCAGGGCATCATCGTCTGACCATACGCTACAGAAACAACAAAGCCCGCTTTCGCGGGCTTTGTTGTTTCAGCGCTCTGCTCAGGCAGTGGCGAACAGCTCGGAGATACGCTGCGCTGCACCTTTCATGGCTTCGGCGCGCGGCTCTTCGCCGTAAGCCAGGCCTTCGGCGCGAACGATCTCGATATCGTCGATGCCGACGAAGTTCAGCATGCGCACCAGATAGTCCTCATGCGCCTGGCCAGACGGCTGGCCGGCATGAATGCCACCGGCGCTGGAGGCGATCACCACGGTCTTGCCGCCAGCCAGCCCTACCGGGCCGTTCTCGGTGTATTTGAAGCTCTTGCCGGCGACGGCGATGCGGTCGATCCAGGCCTTCAGTTGGCTGGGAATGGCGAAGTTATACATCGGCGCACCGATGACGATGGCATCGGCCGCGAGAAACTCTTCCAGGGTGCGTTCGGCCAGCTCGGCCTCGTGTTTCTGCGCGGCGTCACGCAGCTCGGCCGGCGTGCCGGCGGCGACCAGGGTGGCAGCGGAAAAGTGGCTCAGCGCATCGCTGGCCAGGTCGCGGTAGGTCACCTGAACATCTGCAGTGACAGCGCTCCAGGCCTCGACTACAGAACGGCTGAGCTGACGGGAAGCGGAAGCATCGCCGAGGATGCTGGAATCGAGGTGCAGTAGTTTCATAGGTGCTCTCCAGAGTGCTATGCGACGTGGTGACGCAATTGCACAGAGGCTACCGATGTAACCAATAGCCGATAAGACGGCAAAAATGCGATAGTTCATCCCATTGATAGGACGATGACATGCATGACCTTAATGACCTGTTCTACTTCGCCAAGGTAGTGGAAGCCGGTGGTTTCGCTGCTGCCGGGCGTGGCCCTGCTGCCCGACGTGATCAATGATTTTCTGACGCGCTACCCCAGGGTGCAGCTGGAGGTCTTGCAGACCAGCCGCCGTATCGATCTGCTCAACGAGGCCGTGGACGTCGCCCTGCGCGTGCGCAACGCCGATGACGAAGAACCGGGCCTGATCACTCGCCGGCTGCTACCGGCGCGCGCGCTGGTGGTGGCGCGCCCGGATCTGATAGCCGGGCTGCGCCTGGAGCAGCCCGAAGATCTGCAGCAATTGCCTGCGCTGGGCGCCATTGGAGCCGACCGGCGCATTCATCTGCGCTTCCATCACAACACGACGCAGGAGGCTCGCGAAATCGCCCTGGAGGCGCGCCTGGCCGTCGACGACTTTCCCATGCGCAAGTCGGCGGCCCTGGCCGGGGTGGGCATTACCCTGCTGCCCACCACGTACTGCCATGAGGAATTGGCCGATGGCAGCCTGGTGTCATTGCTACCGCACTGGACGGTGCCTGAGGGCTATGTCCAGTTGGCCTACACCCACAGGCGCGGCATGTCGCCGGCCGTCCGAGCCTGGATCGAGTTGCTCAGCGACGCCTTCAGCCGCTGGAGCTTCCCGCTCTGACTCAGATGCGGAACTGACGCACCAGCGCGCCGAGGCGATCACCGAGGCCCGCCAGGCTGCGCGCTGTCTGCGCACCACGCTCGGTTTCGTCGGCAACGCTATCCACGGCAACGGCGATCTGATGCACGCTGCGGTTGATCTCCTCGGCCACTGCCGTCTGCTCCTCGGCGGCGCTGGCGATCTGCGCGTTCATCGCATTGATGGTGGCGATCAGTTGGGCAATGGCATCGAGCGACTCGCCGGCCTTGTTGGCCTGCTCGCTGGTCAGCTCACCCGCATCGCTGGAACGGCGCATCGAGGTCACTGACTGCTGGGTTCCCTGCTGCAGGCGGTCGATCATGCCCTGGATTTCCTGGGTGCTCTGCTGAGTGCGGCTGGCCAGCGCACGCACCTCATCGGCGACTACGGCAAAACCGCGTCCGGCCTCACCGGCACGCGCGGCTTCGATGGCGGCATTGAGCGCCAGCAGGTTGGTCTGCTCGGCGATGGAGCGGATCACGTCGAGCACGCTGACGATGGACAGCACGTCCTGCTGCAGGTTGTCGAGCGATACGCCACTGCTGCGGATGTCCTCGACCAACGAGTGAATGCGCTGGATGCTGCCATCGACCACGCTTTTGGCTGCCTGCCCTTCGCGGTCGGTCTGCTGCGCGGCTTCGGCGGCGTTCTGCGCGCTCTTGGCGACTTCGTGCGCGGCGGCGGACATTTCGTTGATCGCCGTGGCCACCTGATCGGTTTCATGGCGCTGCTGCCCCATGGCCTGCTCGGAGCGCTGCGCCTGCTCGGAAACCTGGCCGACCAGCTCGGTGAGCTGTCCGGTCATTTCGACGATCTGCCGCACCAGGCCATGCACCTTCTCGACAAACCGGTTGAAGGACCCGGCCAACTGGCCCAACTCGTCCTCACTGGTGACGGGCAGGCGGCGGGTCAGATCGCCCTCACCCGCGGCGATATCGTCGAGGTTGGCCTTGATCTGCTGCAGCGGACGCAGGAAGGCGTTGCTCAGCCAGACACCTATCACGCCAAACACCAGCAGAAGGATCGCCGCCACTACCATGATGCTGGTGATGATGGTGCCGATGCGGCGGTCGATCTCGGCCTGTACTTCGGCGATCTGCGCCTCGATACCGTCGAGGTTGAGCGCGGTGCCAAGGGCCATGTCCCATTTGGGCAGGTAGTAGCTGTAGGCGAGCTTGGGCACCATTACCGATTCGTTACCCGGCAGCGGCGAGGAGTAGTTGACGAAGTAGCTGTTGTTCTTCGCCACGTTGACCAACTCACGGTTGATGTACACACCGTTCGGGTCACGCCGGTCGGCCAGGCTCTTGCCGACATCCACCGGGCTGTCGCCACGGAACAGGCGCACCACGTTGGAGTCGTGGCCAAAGAAGTAGCCGTCGGCGCCGTACTTGATCTTCGAGAGGATGGCGATGGCCTGTTCGCGACTGGCCATGTCACCTTGCGCGGCGCCATCGTAGAGCCCCTTCACCGAGCCCAGTGCGATCTGGATATAGTGCTCGAGCTCGCTGCGTTTCTCCTGCAGCAGACGCTCGCGGGTCTCGGCCACTTCGTCAGCAGCCAGATTCTGCAACACCCTCGCCGCCGTACCGCTGAGCACCAGCGCGAAGAGGATGACGGGAACCAGCGCAAGCAGGATTACCTTGGCTTTCAATGTCAGGCGCATTCTTATTGTCCTTGTGTGCGAAACCAAAAACGGGGCTACCGATATATCGGCAACCCCGTGGAAGAATTAAGCGACCCAAGGCGCCGAGAACTTAATCCGGCGTCTGTTCACGCCTTTACAGCAGCATAGCGGCGGCCCAACCGAACGCCAGCAGCGGCAGGTTGTAGTGCAGGAAGGTAGGCACCACGCTGTCCCAGATGTGGTTGTGCTGACCGTCGGCGTTCAACCCCGAGGTTGGCCCGAGCGTCGAGTCCGAGGCGGGTGAGCCGGCGTCGCCCAAGGCCCCGGCCGTGCCGACGATGCAGACGATGGCCAGCGGGCTGAAACCCAGTTGCACGCCCAGCGGCACGAAGATCGCGGCGATGATCGGGATGGTCGAGAAGGAAGAGCCGATGCCCATGGTCACCAGCAGCCCGACCAGCAGCATCAGCAACGCGCCAACGGCCTTGTTGTGGCCAATCAGGGCTGCGGAGCTATCGACCAGCGTCTTGACCTCACCGGTGGTCTTCATCACCTCGGCGAAACCGGCCGCGGCGATCATGATGAAGCCGATCATGGCCATCATCTTCATGCCTTCGGTAAACAGGCCGTCCGCTTCTTTCCAGCGCACCACACCGGATACCGAGAAAATCACGAAACCGACCAGCGCACCGATGATCATCGAGTCCAGCCACAGCTGCACGACGAACGCCGCGGCGATGGCCAGCCCTGCCACCAGCAGGCTCAACGGGTTGTACTGCACGTTCACGCGCTCGGCCTGCGCGACCTTTTCCAGGTCATAAACGCGCTTGCCACGATAGCTGAACAGCACCGCCACGAGCAGACCGAAGAGCATGCCCAGTGCCGGAATGGCCATGGCCTGAGTGATGTTGATGCCCGTGACGTCGACACCAGACTTGGCGACATTGGCCAGCAGGATCTCGTTGAGGAAGATGCCGCCAAAACCCACCGGCAGGAACATATATGGCGTGATCAGACCGAAGGTCAGCACGCAGGCGATCAAGCGACGGTCCAGTTGCAACTTGCTCAATACATAGAGCAGCGGCGGTACCAGCAACGGAATGAAGGCGATGTGAATCGGCAGCAGGTTCTGCGAGGAGATCGCCACCGCCAGCAGCAGCCCGATCAGCAGCCACTTCAGCGCACCACCGGCGCCTTCCTGCTGCTTGCCGACCAGCGCCAGAGCCTTGTCCGCCAGGGCGTGGGCCAGGCCCGCCTTGGCGATGGCCACGGCGAAAGCCCCCAGCAGCGCGTATGAAAGGGCAACGGTCGCCCCGCCACCGAGCCCCTGGTTGAACGCCTTCAGCGTGCCCTCGACGCCCAGCCCACCAAGCAGCCCACCGGCCAGCGCACCAATGATCAGCGCCACGACCACGTGTACGCGACAGAGACTGAGGACCAGCATGATGCCGACCGCAGCGATTACAGCGTTCATAAAGCACTCCACCTGCACGGCGCAAAAAGCCGCGTACTCTGCCGTAAGCGAGCCACACCTGTCAAAACCCATGCTCGTTCATTATTTAAATCGAAACGTGCATAATTCCGACCACACACCGTATCGATCAAGAATACGGGCCGCACACCGATAACCCTGTAAGTCCATGTAGAAAGGAACGCACCATGCTGTTCAGCCGTCTTTCGATCCAATGGAAGATCACCCTGCTCGCCGGCCTGTGCCTGCTCGCCATCGTCACCTTGCTGGTGGGCGCCTCGCAGTATCAGTCCAGCCGCAGCGCCAGCCTGGTGCGCGACGCAAGCTCTGCCATGCTGGAAGAGAGCGCGACACTGCGCCTGAAGGCGCGCAGTGAATTACAGGCGATTCGCATCCAGCGTTACTTCATGGACGCCTACCAGTACGGCAAGGGGTTTTCCCGGCAGATCCTGTTTCTGCGCGAGCAGGCTGAGAAGCGCTTTCTCGATGCCTTCGACCTGCGTGAAGACCTGACCCGCCAGGTGCACAGCAGCCTGGAAGCCAACCCCGCCCTGCTCGGCCTGTACCTGGTGTTCGAACCCAACGCTCTGGACGGCAAGGACGAGCTGTTCGCCGACCAGCCCGACCTGGGCAGCAATGACGCAGGGCGCTTCGCGCTGTACTGGGCACAGCCCACGGTCGGCAAGCTGGAAGCCGAGGCCATGACCGAAGAATTGCTCGGCGACACCACGCCGGGTGACAACGGCGTGGCCTACAACGCCTGGTACACCTGCCCGCGCGAGACCCGTCAGGCCTGCGTACTGGAGCCTTATTACGACGAGGTCGGCGGGCAGAAGACGCTGATGACCAGCATCGCCTTCCCGCTGGAACTCGACGGCAAGATCATCGGCGTGATGGGCGTCGATATCAGCCTGGCCAGCCTGCAACAGATCAGCCAGGAGGCCAATCGCGAGCTGTACGACGGCCAGGGCCATATCAGTATCTTCAGCCCCAGCGCCCTGCTGGCAGGCCACAGCCGCGACGGCAGCCTGCTGAGCCAGCCGGTCGAGCGCGCCTTTCCCGAAAACGCCAGCGAACTGCGCGGCCTGATCCAGAGCGGCAGCGATGCCGAGCTGCATCACGGTGACATGCTCCGCGAGATCAGCCCGTTCAAACCCATCCCCGAGTCAAAGCCCTGGTCGGTGCTGCTCGAAGTACCTCAGAACGTACTGCTCGAGCGTGCCATCACGCTGGGCGCACAGCTCGATGCCAACCGTGCCAGCGACAGCCTGGTCGCGCTGCTGATGGGGCTTGTCGCGGTGATCGCCGGCCTGCTGCTGATGTGGCTGACGGCACGCGGCGTAACGCGGCCGATTCTTGGTGTGGCCGCCATGCTCAAGGATATCGCCAGCGGCGAAGGCGACCTGACCCGCCGCCTGCAATACGCCCGTCAGGATGAGCTGGGCGAGTTGGCTGGCTGGTTCAACCGCTTCCTCGACAAGCTGCAGCCCATCATCGCCGACGTGAAGAACAGCGTGATCGACGCCCGCAGCACGGCCGATCAGTCGGCAGCGATCGCCAGCCAGACCAGCGCCGGCATGCAGCAGCAGTATCGCGAGGTTGACCAGGTGGCGACCGCCTTCCAGGAAATGAGCGCCACCGCTCAGGATGTCGCGCACAATGCCGCCCAGGCTGCAGAAGCCGCGCGCAATGCCGACCAGGCCAGCCGCGAAGGCCTGCAGGTGATCGACCGCACCACCAGCACCATCGATCTTTTGGCCAATGAAATGAATGTGGCCATGCAGGAAGTCGAAGGTCTGGCCAGCAGCAGCGAGCAGATCGGCTCGGTGCTGGAAGTGATTCGCTCGATTGCCGAGCAGACCAACCTGCTCGCCCTCAACGCCGCCATCGAGGCCGCGCGTGCCGGTGAGGCCGGTCGCGGCTTTGCCGTGGTCGCCGACGAAGTGCGCAACCTGGCCAAACGCACCCAGGATTCGGTGGAGGAAATCCGCCAGGTGATCGAAGGCCTGCAGAACGGCACGCGCGAGGTGGTCAGCACCATGCACAGCAGCCATCGCCAGGCTCAGGGCAGCGTCGAGCAGGTGCAGCAGGCCGTGGCCGCGCTGCAGCGTATCAGCCAGGCGGTCAGCACCATTACCGACATGAACCTGCAGATCGCCAGCGCGGCGGAGGAACAGAGTTCGGTGGCCGAGGAGATCAACCGCAACGTTGCCTCGATTCGCGACGTCACCGAAGCCATCACCGCGCAGGCCGACGAGTCGGCGCAGGTGAGCCAGAACCTCAATCGCCTGGCCAATCACCAGCAGAGCCTGATGGATCAGTTCCGCGTGTAACCTCAGATAGGGTGCGCCGCGCGCACCTCAAATCCGGGCGCGCACAGGTGGACATGACGCCAAATCATCCTCGATCTGGCGGCGCTTCCCTTGCGGCGCAGGCAGGCAATCGCCTAGCCTGCGTTCTTTTTTCGGGGGAAGCAGCATGCTCAATATCGCCTTGGTCGCCGGCTCCAGTCGCAACAACAGCCAATCGGGAAAGGTCGCTCGCGTGCTGCGTCAGCGCCTGATCGAGATGGGGCAAACCACTCAGGACACCAGCAGCATCATCGATCTGGGCCTGGCGCCGCTACCGCTGTGGCCCGCTGAAGATGCCGGCCCCTGGGGCATGTATCAACAGCAACTGGCCGCCGCCGATGCGGTGGTGATCATCGCGCCGGAGTGGAACGGCATGGCCTGCCCGGCGATCAAGAACTTCTTCATCTACGCCAGCAAGGCCGAACTGGCGCACAAGCCGGGCCTGCTGGTTGGCGTTTCCTCGGGAATTGGTGGCGCCTACCCGATCAGCGAACTGCGCGCCTCCAGCTACAAGAACTGCCGCCTGTGCTACCTGCCGGAGCACCTGATCGTGCGTCAGGTCGAGAAGGTACTGAACGGCCCGCAGGCGGTGGACGAAGCCGATGAGCGACTCCGCGCCCGCGTCGATTACGCGCTCGATGTCCTGGTGCGTTACGCCCACGCCCTGCAGCCGGTACGCGCCGCCATCAACTTCGATAACCCGGCCTTCGCCAACGGCATGTAAGGGAATCGCAGGATGGGTTAGCGGCGCTGAAGGCAGCGTTTGCAGGCGCCAGCGAACTTACCGCGCCGCGTAACCCACCAGACGATGGAGTGACCGGCGTGAGCCTGAGGCTCAACGCCGTGGCAGACTGACCACCACTCGCAGCCCGCCCAGCGGGCTGTCCTGCAGTTCTATACGGCCATGCCAGGCCTCGATGATGTCGCGCACGATACCCAGACCCAGGCCGTGCCCCGCCACTTGTTCATCCAGGCGAGTACCGCGGCCTAGCACGGCCTCGCGGCGTTCGGCATCGATGCCGGGGCCGTCGTCATCGACAGACAGGCGATAGCCTTCGGCACTCTCCTCCACCGTCAACTGCACGCGCTGATCGGCCCATTTGCAGGCGTTGTCCAGCAGGTTGCCGAGTAGTTCCAGCAAGTCCTCACGATCACGCGGCAACACCAGGCCCGGCGGCGCCTGCCAGTCCAGACTCAGGCCGCGGTCATGAATCATCGACAAGGTCGCGAACAGTCCCGGCAGCTCCTGCGCGCAATCGAAGCGTGCCCCCGGCAGCACCTCACCAGCCAGGCGCGCACGCCCCAGCTCGCGGCTGAGACGCTGCTCGATCTGCTCCAGTTGCTCACGCAGGCTCGCGCGTAATGCCGGATGAGCCGCCAACTCCTCGCGACCTGCCAGGCTGATCAGCACTGCCAGCGGCGTTTTAAGTGCATGGCCAAGATTGCCCAACGCATTGCGCGAGCGCTTGAGGGTGTCCTCGGTATGCGCCAACAGGTGGTTGATCTGCGCGACCAGAGGCTCCAGCTCCTCGGGCACCTCGGCATCCAGATCGGTACGTCGACCCTGCTGCAGTTGCGCGATCTGCTGACGCACCTGTTCCAGTGGGCGCAGGGCTCGGCGAACGGTGTAGCGCTGGGCAACAAGGATCAGCAGCAGCGCAGCGCCTCCCAGGCCCAAACCCACCCACTGCATGCGGCGAAAACTCTGCAGTATCGGCTGGTAATCCTGCGCCACGCTGATCGACAGATTCTCGCCATAGCGACGGTAGTCGGCGCGGTAGATCAGCAGCAACTGGCCTTGCGGGCCATCGCCCAGCTCGGCCTGCATGCCAATGCCGTTGGGTTTGAGCAGCTCACGATCCCACAGCGAGCGTGAACGCCAGCTGCGGTCGGAAAAATCGATGCGAAAGTAATGCCCCGAGAATTGCCGTTGGAACGAGGGATCGAGACGTCGCTCATCCAGTTGCAAACCAGCCGGACCACGGATCAGCGCGGCCAGCAGGCCTTGCGCCTCGTCACGCAGATTCTCTTCCAGATAAGCGCGCAGGCCGCGGTCGAAGACCCAGAGGCTGGCCTGCGCCAGTACCAGCCCAACCAGCAGCAGCGTCGCGGCCAGGCCAATACCGAGCCGGCGCTGAATGGACCTCAACCCTGCTCTCCGGTAAAGCGGTAGCCCTGCCCGCGACGGGTCTCGATCACGTTGCGTCCGAGCTTGCCGCGCAGGCGGTTGACGTGCACTTCGATGACGTTGGAATCACGCTCTGTCTCGCCGTCATAGAGGTGGTCGGCGAGATGACTCTTGGACAGGATCTGCCCCGGATGCAGCATGAAATAACGCAGCAGACGAAACTCGGCGGCAGTCAGGTCGATGGCTTCGCCGCCTGCTGTCACGCACTGACGGCTCTCGTCCAGTTGCAGCCCGGCGGCCTCCAGTTGCGGCTGGTTAGCCAGGCCATGGGCGCGGCGCAACAGCGCCTGGATGCGCAGGGCCAGTTCCTCGGGATGGAAGGGTTTGGTCAGGTAGTCGTCGGCGCCGGCCTTAAGCCCTTCGATGCGCTCGGCCCAGGAACCTCGCGCAGTGAGCACCAGCACCGGTGTTGCCAGTCCGCCGGCACGCCACTCCTGTAGCACCTCCAACCCTGGCTTGCCTGGCAGGCCAAGGTCGAGAATGATCAGGTCATAAGGCTCGCTGGCACCCTGATAGGCCGCGTCACGACCATCGGCCAGCCAGTCCACGGCATAACCCTGGCGAGTCAGGCTGGCGGTCAGCTCATCGGCCAGGGGTACATGGTCTTCCACCAGCAACAGGCGCATCAGTCGTCTTCCTCATCCTTCAGAATATTGCCGTTGCGGGCATCCAGTTCGAGCTCACGCACCATGCCCGAGGTGATCAGAATCTCGACTTCATAGACCAGCACGCCATCCTCTTCCTCCAGCTCCGCTTCGAGCAAAGTGGAACCGGGGTAGGCATTGCCGATGTGCTCCATCAGCTGCTCGAAGGGCATGATGACACCCTCGCGCCGCAGGCGCAGAGCCTCATCCTGGTCGAGATCGCGCGCAATCCCCGGCACACTGGCGAAACCGCATGCCAGAACCAGCAACAGCGCGGTGGTACGTCGAAACTTCATCAATCGTCCTGATGGTTCTTGAGGATTTCCCCGGTGCTGGCATCCAGCTCCAGGTCCCACTGCACGCCCTGGGTATCGCGCAGCTCGATCTGATAGATATAGCGACCGTATTCGTCTTCCAACTCGGTTTCTTCGATGCGCGCGCCTGGATGCTGGGCCAGTGCCGCTTCATTGAGCTGTTCGAAGGATTTGATGGTCCCGGCATCACGCAGACGCTGGGCCTCATCCGGGCCGAGATCACGCGCCTGGGCAATGGTAGCGACGCTGGCGAGGGTGGCAAGTGTTGCGAGGCTGATCAATCGTTTCATGGGTTTCTCCAGCAGTGAATCAGTGACTGCCACTCTAGGCCCAGGCACTTAATTCAAGCTGAATTCGGCCGCATCATTCACCTCATGAAGTGGCTTGGCCTGCTCGCCCACGCCTCTATAATCGCCAGCTTGCATAACGGAGGCATTGATGAGCGCGATCCATATCAAGTCCCCAGCCCTGATCATCAAGGCTGGCCCTCGGGCATTGGCGCGAATTCGTCAAAACGGTTTGAGCCCTGCGGATGTCGGCATCCTGCCTGGTGCTGCAGGCGGGCCAAAGGGTATTGGCATCCAGGGGCTGGACTTGGCACTGTTCGGCGACTGGCTACTGCGCGCCCCACGCGAACGCGCTCTGATCGGCGCCTCCATCGGCTCCTGGCGCTTCGCCAGTGCCTGCCTGCCCGATCCGGCAACGGGGATTCGACGACTCGGTGAGCTGTACACCTCCCAGCGCTTCGCCAAAGGCGTGAGCATGGCCGAGGTGTCGGGCAGTTGCCGGCAGATGCTCAACGAGCTGCTCGCCGATCAGGATGCCGCCATCGTCGCCAACCCGCACTACCGTTTGCACATTGTCGTAGTGAAAAGCCATGGCCTGCTGCAACACGATCATCGCGGCAAACTCAGCCTTGGCCTGTCATCGGTGATCGGCAACAACTTTCTGGCCCGCCAGCGCCTTGGCCGTCATTTCGACCGAATGATTCTGCACGATGCGCGACAGGTGCCGCCCCTGGCTCAGTTGAGCGACTTCCGTTCGCACTTCCATGCGCTGACCTCGAAGAACCTGCGCCACGCCCTGCTGGCTTCGGGCTCGATCCCCATGGTGATGGAGGCGATTCGTGAAATTCCTGGCCTGGAACCAGGCGCCTACCGCGACGGCGGCCTACTCGACTATCACCTCGACCTGCCCTACAGCGGCGAAGACATCGTGCTCTATCCGCACTTCACCGACCGGGTGATACCGGGCTGGTTCGACAAGAGCATGCCTTGGCGCCGTGGCGACCGCAGCCGCCTGCAGGACGTACTGCTACTGGCACCATCACGCGACTACCTGGCGCGCCTGCCGCACGGTAAGCTGCCGGATCGTACCGACTTCAAGCGTTACCTGGGCAATGATGAGGGGCGCGAGCGCTACTGGCGTCAGGCCATGGCCGAGAGCGCGCGGCTCGGCGACGAATTTCTCGAACTGGTCGAAAGCGGCCGCCTGGCAGAACGCCTGCAACCCCTCTGATTGATCCGGCCAACCTTTTGAGCGGACGTGATTAGGCGGCAATCGGGCCATACCTGATAAACTGTGCCGCTCAACGCCAATCAGGCGGAATCATTTACGCGAGCGCTGTTCAGTGGAATTGTTCAAAGAGTTCATCTTCGAGGCGGCCCATCGCCTGCCACACGTACCGGAAGGCCACAAATGCGGCCGCCTGCACGGCCACTCCTTTCGAGTCGCCATTTATATTGAAGGTGAAGTCGATCCCTATACCGGTTGGATTCGTGACTTTTCTGAGATCAAGACGATCTTCAAACCGATCTACGAGCAGCTCGACCACAACTACCTGAACGACATCCCCGGCCTGGAAAACCCAACCAGCGAAGTGCTGGCCAAGTGGATCTGGCAACAGGTAAAACCCTTGCTACCGGAGCTGTCGCGCGTACGCATCCACGAGACCTGCACCAGCGGCTGCGAATATCGCGGCGATTGATCAGCGCCCAGCAACAGCAAAGGCCACCTTCAAGGTGGCCTTTTTATTGATGCCGACAAAGCACCGCAATCCCACGCGCACCGGTGTGACCGCACCATTGGCGGTGCGCACAGTGCACTGCGAAGTTGTAGGAGCGAGCTCTGCTCGCGAAGGTGTCAGCGGATCAACCGTAGGGTGCGCCATGCGCACCTTTGTAACCGAGTCCTTGTCGGTGCGCGCAGCGCCCCCTACGCGCTTGCAGGAACGACTTCTGCCGCGAAGTTTTCCGCGCCGCAAAGAAGAACCCCAGACCGCTAGGCGATCTGTAAGCGCTCCATAAACCCCACCTGCCTATAGCCCGCAGATCAGCGGATGCTGAACTCCTGTTTTCTCTGGAGTTCATCCCATGATGCGTCCCGACGCCAAGGTCCAAAAGGTTTATCTGTATCCCAAGCCTGTCGACTTCCGCAAATCCATCAATGGCCTGGCGGCGCTGGTCGAGCTGGACATCAAGGTGGAAGTGTTCAACCCGGTGCTGTTCGTGTTCCTCAATCGCACCCGCAGCCAGGTCAAGATTCTCTACTGGGAGCGCAATGGCTTCTGCCTGTGGCTCAAGCGTCTGGAAGCCGAGCGCTTCAAGACCAAACCCGATGCCGGTGACGAGGCCATTGAGCTGACGGTCGATGAGTTGAACTGGCTGCTCGACGGCATCGACCTGTGGCGTAATCGCCCGCACCAGATACTGACGCCGCGCTTCGTAACCTGAGCCGGTATAATCCACGGCCATGATCGCCGTGCCCGAGTCCCTTCCTGACGACCCAATCCTGCTCAAGCATTTACTGCTGCTGGCCAGTGAACAGGCGGCTGCGAAAGATGCTCGCATAGAACAACTTCAGGAACAGGTCGCCCTGCTGCGCCACAAGCTGTTCTCGCCTAAGTCCGAGCGCAGCCCTGAAGATGCCGACTCACCGCAGTTGGCCATGTTCAACGAGGCCGAAGAGCTGATCGAAGCGCTGGCCGCCGAGCCAGCCGAAGCCGAAGCCGAAGAAGTCGTTGCGCCGGTCAAGCGCCGTGGCAAACGCAAGCCGCTGCCGGCCAACCTGCCGCGTGTGGAGGTCATCCATGAGCTGCCCGAGCACGAACTGACCTGCGCCTGCGGCGCCTGCAAACAGGTCATCGGTGAAGAGACCAGCGAGCAGCTGGAGATCATCCCGATGCAGGTGCGGGTCATCCGCCACATCCGCAAGACCTACGCCTGCAAGGCCTGTGAAACCGCGCCGGTCACCGCCGACAAGCCGGCACAACTGATCGAGAAGAGCCTGGCCAGCCCCAGCGTATTGGCGATGCTGCTGACCACCAAGTACGCCGACGGCATCCCGCTGTACCGCTTCGAGAGGATGCTCAGCCGCCACGGCGTCGACATCCCACGGCAGACCCTGGCGCGTTGGGTGATCCAAAGTGGCGAGCAACTGCAACCGCTGCTCAACCTGATGCGCGACAAACTGTTCGAATACCCCGTGTTGCACTGCGACGAAACGCGTCTGCAGGTGCTGCATGAACTGGGACGCGACCCCTCGGCACAATCCTGGATGTGGGTGCAAAGCGGTGGGCCGCCGGACAAGCCGGTGATCCTTTTCGACTACACAGCCAGCCGTGCGCAGGAGGTGCCGCTACGCCTGCTCGATGGCTACCGCGGCTACCTGATGACCGACGACTACGCCGGCTACAACGCCGTGGCTGCACGCGACGGCATCGAGCGGTTGGCCTGCTGGGCGCATGCGCGGCGCAAGTTCGTCGAGGCGCAGAAAGTGCAGCCCAAGGGCAAGACCGGCCGTGCCGACATGGCGCTGAACCTGATCAACAAGCTTTACGGCATCGAGCGCGATCTTAAAGAGGTCGACGACAGCGAACGCCTGGCCGCCCGCCAGCAACGCAGCCAGCCGCTGCTCGACCAACTCAAGGCCTGGCTGGACAAAACCCAGTCGCAGGTCGCTGGGCAGACGGCCCTGGGCAAGGCGGTGAACTACCTGGCCAGCAACTGGAGCAGGCTGGTGCGCTACATCGAAGGTGGGCATCTACCGATCGACAACAACCGCGCCGAGAACGCCATCCGACCGTTCGTCATCGGCCGCAAGAATTGGCTGTTCAGCGACACGCCCAAGGGTGCCACGGCCAGCGCGCAGATCTACAGCCTGATCGAAACCGCGAAAGCCAACGGGCAGGAGCCCTACGCCTGGCTGCGCCACATCCTTGAACGCCTGCCTGCGGCACAGAGCGTCGAAGACTACGAAGCGCTGCTGCCGTGGAACTGCTCGCCAGCTTCTGCCTCTGCTTCCTGAAAACAAACCCGTCCGCCAGGACGGGGTTTATGGAGCGCTTACGGCGATCTGGGGTTTCGTATAGGAGCTTGACGAGGATCCGGCCGGCGCTCCGGGACTCTCACCGCCACGCGCCATTTTCTGCGCACATAGAAGAAACCCCAGACCGCTTGCGCGATCTGGGGTTTCGTATAGGAGCTTGACGATGACCTACTCTCACATGGTGAAGCACCACACTACCATCGGCGATGCGTCGTTTCACTACTGAGTTCGGGATGGGATCAGGTGGTTCCAACGCTCTATGGTCGTCAAGCAATTCGGTTGGGATCTCGCGGTTAGGCGCTATCCCTTGGATACGTGATAGATGATTTGTAGTTCTTGCAAATTTTCGGCTTTCTGTCGACTTCACCATCGACACCCTCTGTCTCCGGCTTATGCCTTCGCAGATTGTTTGGGTGTTATATGGTCAAGCCTCACGGGCAATTAGTATGGGTTAGCTCAACGCCTCACAGCGCTTACACACCCCACCTATCAACGTCGTAGTCTTCGACGGCCCTTCAGGGAGCTCAAGGCTCCAGTGAGATCTCATCTTGAGGCAAGTTTCCCGCTTAGATGCTTTCAGCGGTTATCTTTTCCGAACATAGCTACCCGGCAATGCCACTGGCGTGACAACCGGAACACCAGAGGTTCGTCCAACCCGGTCCTCTCGTACTAAGGTCAGCCCCTCTCAAATCTCAAACGTCCACGGCAGATAGGGACCGAACTGTCTCACGACGTTCTAAACCCAGCTCGCGTACCACTTTAAATGGCGAACAGCCATACCCTTGGGACCGGCTTCAGCCCCAGGATGTGATGAGCCGACATCGAGGTGCCAAACACCGCCGTCGATATGAACTCTTGGGCGGTATCAGCCTGTTATCCCCGGAGTACCTTTTATCCGTTGAGCGATGGCCCTTCCATACAGAACCACCGGATCACTAAGACCTACTTTCGTACCTGCTCGACGTGTCTGTCTCGCAGTCAAGCGCGCTTTTGCCTTTATACTCTACGACCGATTTCCGACCGGTCTGAGCGCACCTTCGTACTCCTCCGTTACTCTTTGGGAGGAGACCGCCCCAGTCAAACTACCCACCATACACTGTCCTCGATCCGGATAACGGACCAGAGTTAGAACCTCAAGGTTGCCAGGGTGGTATTTCAAGGTTGGCTCCATGAGAACTGGCGTCCCCACTTCAAAGCCTCCCACCTATCCTACACAAGCAAGCTCAAAGTCCAGTGCAAAGCTATAGTAAAGGTTCACGGGGTCTTTCCGTCTAGCCGCGGATACACTGCATCTTCACAGCGATTTCAATTTCACTGAGTCTCGGGTGGAGACAGCGCCGCCATCGTTACGCCATTCGTGCAGGTCGGAACTTACCCGACAAGGAATTTCGCTACCTTAGGACCGTTATAGTTACGGCCGCCGTTTACCGGGGCTTCGATCAAGAGCTTCGCTTGCGCTAACCCCATCAATTAACCTTCCGGCACCGGGCAGGCGTCACACCCTATACGTCCACTTTCGTGTTTGCAGAGTGCTGTGTTTTTAATAAACAGTCGCAGCGGCCTGGTATCTTCGACCGGCATGGGCTTACGTAGTAAATACTTCACCCTCACCGGCGCACCTTCTCCCGAAGTTACGGTGCCATTTTGCCTAGTTCCTTCACCCGAGTTCTCTCAAGCGCCTTGGTATTCTCTACCTAACCACCTGTGTCGGTTTGGGGTACGGTTCCTAGTTACCTGAAGCTTAGAAGCTTTTCCTGGAAGCATGGCATCAACCACTTCGCATTCTAAAAGAACGCTCGTCATCAGCTCTCGGCCTTAAGATCCCGGATTTACCTAAGATCTCAGCCTACCACCTTAAACACGGACAACCAACGCCGTGCTGGCCTAGCCTTCTCCGTCCCTCCATCGCAGTAACTAGAAGTACGGGAATATTAACCCGTTTCCCATCGACTACGCATTTCTGCCTCGCCTTAGGGGCCGACTAACCCTGCGTCGATTAACGTTGCGCAGGAAACCTTGGTCTTTCGGCGTGCAAGTTTTTCACTCGCATTGTCGTTACTCATGTCAGCATTCGCACTTCTGATACCTCCAGCAAGCTTCTCAACTCACCTTCACAGGCTTACAGAACGCTCCTCTACCGCTCATCCAAAGGATGAACCCGTAGCTTCGGTGTATGGTTTGAGCCCCGTTACATCTTCCGCGCAGGCCGACTCGACTAGTGAGCTATTACGCTTTCTTTAAAGGATGGCTGCTTCTAAGCCAACCTCCTAGCTGTCTAAGCCTTCCCACATCGTTTCCCACTTAACCATAACTTTGGGACCTTAGCTGACGGTCTGGGTTGTTTCCCTTTTCACGACGGACGTTAGCACCCGCCGTGTGTCTCCCGTGCTGACACTTGCTGGTATTCGGAGTTTGCATCGGTTTGGTAAGTCGGGATGACCCCCTAGCCGAAACAGTGCTCTACCCCCAGCAGTGATACACGAGGCGCTACCTAAATAGCTTTCGAGGAGAACCAGCTATCTCCGAGCTTGATTAGCCTTTCACTCCGATCCACAGGTCATCCGCTAACTTTTCAACGGTAGTCGGTTCGGTCCTCCAGTCAGTGTTACCTAACCTTCAACCTGCCCATGGATAGATCGCCCGGTTTCGGGTCTATACCCAGCGACTAAAGCGCCCTATTAAGACTCGCTTTCGCTACGCCTCCCCTATTCGGTTAAGCTCGCCACTGAATATAAGTCGCTGACCCATTATACAAAAGGTACGCAGTCACCCAACAAAGTAGGCTCCCACTGCTTGTACGCATACGGTTTCAGGATCTATTTCACTCCCCTCTCCGGGGTTCTTTTCGCCTTTCCCTCACGGTACTAGTTCACTATCGGTCAGTCAGTAGTATTTAGCCTTGGAGGATGGTCCCCCCATGTTCAGACAAGGTTTCTCGTGCCCCGTCCTACTCGATTTCATTGATAAGAGCGTTTCGTGTACGGGGCTATCACCCACTACGGCGGCACTTTCCAGAGCCTTCCACTACACTCAAATCAACTTAAGGGCTAGTCCCCGTTCGCTCGCCACTACTTAGGGAATCTCGGTTGATTTCTTTTCCTCAGGGTACTTAGATGTTTCAGTTCCCCTGGTTCGCCTCTTGCACCTATGGATTCAGTACAAGATACCCGGCTTATGCCGGGTGGGTTCCCCCATTCAGAGATCTCTGGATCACAGTCTGTTTGCCGACTCCCCAAAGCTTTTCGCAGGCTACCACGTCTTTCATCGCCTCTGACTGCCAAGGCATCCACCGTATGCGCTTCTTCACTTGACCATATAACCCCAAGCAATCTGGTTACTGTCTCAATCGTGAAGACGACATTCGCCGAAAATTTGCGTCTTGAGAACTACAAATTTTACCTTGACCAGATCAATTGCCAGTGAAAGCAATTAATCAGTCACTTCTATCACATATCCAAATTTTTAAAGAACGATATTCGTACCGGTCAAAAGACCAGAAATCAGCACTCAACAGGCTTTCCCTGAAGCGCTCATTTCTGAACTCTTTAACACTCACCGCAACACGAGAGAGTGGTGGAGCCAAGCGGGATCGAACCGCTGACCTCCTGCGTGCAAGGCAGGCGCTCTCCCAGCTGAGCTATGGCCCCGTATTCTTCTGCACCAAGCAATTGGTAGGTCTGGGCAGATTTGAACTGCCGACCTCACCCTTATCAGGGGTGCGCTCTAACCAACTGAGCTACAGACCTATAACAGGGTCGCGTTACAGCATCGTCTTCGACTATGAATCAAGCAATTCGTGTGGATACTTATGAAGAAGCTGATGTCTTCGA